>JAFMJV010000072.1 GCA_017853275.1 Chloroflexota bacterium | reverse complement strand
GCCCGCCACGTCTCCCCGCGTGGGCGGGATGACCGCGGTCGGCGTCCGGGACGCGTTCGCCCTGACTCGCCACGATCCGGTCGATCCCGGACGGGAGCGCTCGTCACGCCGCCGAGGTCGGCGGCGCGGCCCCCCTCACCAGTTCTGGACGCTCCCATCCTCGCGGTGGAGCTGCGGCACCTGCCAGGCTGCCGCGCGCTCCGCGACCGCCGCCTCGTCCACCTCCACGCCGAGCCCGGGGAGATCGTCCACGTAGAGGCGCGGCCCCTCCTGCCGCGGCTGGACGGGGAAGAGGCGGGCGTCGTAGAAGCCGAGCTCCTCCGTGGGCGAGCGGCGGATCTCCATCGCCGACACGTTGGGCGCGGCGAGGCAGAGGTGGGCGGTCGCGGCCCCGCAGATCGGCCCGAGCGGGTGGTGGGGCATGAGGTCCAGGTAGCGCGATTCCGCCATGGCGGCGACCTTCATCGCCTCCGTCAGGCCACCCACGTTGCAGACGTCCACGCGGACGAGGTCGGCGAGCCCCTGCTCGATGAACGGCGCGAACGCCCACTTGGAGCTGAACTCCTCGCCGATCGCGAGCGGCACGTCGATGAGCGAGCGCAGCTGGGTGTAGGCGGCGGGTGACTCGGCGCGGATCGGCTCCTCGATGTAGTCGAGCGTGCCGCGCGGCATCCGGTTCACGAACGAGACGGTCTCGGGGATCGAGAGCCGGTGGTGCCAGTCGATGCCCAGCGTGGGCCCGCTCCCGATCGCCTCGCGGACCTTCACCGCCCATTCCGCGGTGAGCGGGACCGCGTCGCGCGGGTCGAAGCGGTCCGGGTCGCCGGGATGCTCGGGGCCGCCGGGTGAGAAGCGGATGGAGGTCCAGCCCTCGGCGACCAGGCGCTGCGCGTCCTCCACGAGCCGGGGCCCGGGCGCCGCCCCGGTCGTGCCGAAGAGCGGCACGAACTCGCGCTGGCGGCCGCCCAGGAGCTGGTAGACCGGGACGCCGAGCGCCTTGCCGGCGATGTCGTGGAGGGCGATGTCGATCGCGCTCTGCGCAGCGAGGAGGACGCGCCCGCCCTCGAAGTACTGGCTCCGGTAGAGGCGCTGCCAGATCGCGCCCCGCCGGAGCGGATCCTCCCCGATGAGGAAGGGGCGGAAGTGGCCGATCGCCTTCTCCACCGCCTCCTCGCGGGCGGTGAGGCCCGATTCGCCCCAGCCGTGGATCCCCGCATCCGTCTCGATCTTGACGAGACACTGCGCGCGGAGCCCCACCATGGGGATGTAGACCTTGATGTCGCGGATCTTCACGGGGTCCTCCCTCCGCCGGTCATCGTAGGGGAGGCCGCTTCCCGCGCGCTCACCGGCTCCGGGCGCGCGGCTGCGATCGCCGTGCACAGCGCACCGATGACGAGGAAGTAGTAGTTCGGGAAGCCCTGCTTCGCGAAGGCGGCGAGGACGAAGAGGAGGGTCCCGGTCCCCGCTGCGAAGCCGGCCGGCGTCCAGGCGCCGCGGACGAGGATGACGAGGAGCATCGCGAGGACGGGGAGCGCAGTCAGCCACGTGGGCAGCGAGCCCAGCGTCTGTGCGATCGCCGGCCCGAAGCCCAGGGTGTCGGGGCGGAACGGGCTGGCGAGGTGGAAGAGGACCGTCGCCCGCAGGAGGGCCGTCGCGTCCCAGAGGAGGAAGGGGAGGAGGACGATCCCCATCGTCGCGAGCGCGAGGACGGTGATCCGGAGGACCTCCCGGCGTGGCCGGGCCCCCGCCACGAGGAACGGGATGAGCGGCAGCGCGATGAGGCAGGTCTGCTTGGCGAAGAGGAAGAGGCCAAGGAAGAGGGCGGTCGCCCGTGGGGAACGGCGCGCGGCGGCCACCGTCGCCGCGAGGAGGAGGATCGCCACGGGATCCACGAAGGCCTCGCGGAGCAGGAACGGGAAGGCGGGGGTGAGCAGGAAGAGCGCCGCCGCGCCACGTCCCAGCGCGTCCCGGCGGATCGACGCGATGACGCCGCCGGCGGCCACGAACGCGAGCACGAGCCCCACGCGTGGCTCGTTGAGCAGGATCTGGCCGGCGCTCGTGACGAGCACCGGGACCGGGGGGTACGGGTTGCCGATCAGCACGCGCTCTGCGGTCGCAAAGCCCTCGCCGTAGTAGACGGTCGAGCCGTAGATGTTCGTGATCGTCTGGCCGTACGGCTCCACGAGCCGCCCCAGGTGGATGCCGGCGTCGCGCGCGAAGAAGAAGACGTCCACCGCGGGCCACGGGTTCGTCGCCACGGCCCAGAGCCCGAGGACGAGGACGATCCCAAGAAGGACGGGGAGGTGGAGCCGTCCCAGCGGCGGACGATCCATCAGGCCGCTCAGGCCGACGACCATCGCGAGCAGGACGAGCGTCCGCGCGTCACCCCAGCGGATCACGGCACCGTCCACGGCGGGGGTCGGGAGGGCGTTCGGGGAGGTGAGGATCGTGATGGCACCCACCACGATCCCCGCCGCGAGCAGGAGACGCAGGCTGCGATCCGAGCTGTCCCCGGAGAGGAGCGGGTCCAGGCGGTCACCGACCGTGGCGGCGCAGAGGAGGAGGAGCGAGGCCGCCAGCCAGGGAAGGAAGGGCCGGCCGTCGAACGCGGACCAGGCGGCGATCGCCTGGCCCATGGTGAGGACGGCCGCCGCGAGCAGGAGCCGGGGAGCCCGCCGATCCGGCCGGTCCGCCACGAAGCGGTCGATCATCCGGTCCAGCGTGGCGATCACGCTGCCCGGGACGGCACGGCACGCAGCCCGCCGTCGCTCCGCCCCTCCTCCAGGTACTCCGCCTCCTCGTTCACCGTCCTGGGGTCGATCACCGGCCGCCTGGAAACGGGACACGAAGCGATGGCCACCGATCTCGAAGCCGTACGGACCCCGCCCCTCCGTGCGGCAGATCCCCCGACCCGCTCGGGGTGCGCCTCCAGGACGCGTGGGGCGGCCCCTTCGCCGGCGAGGAGGTCTGCGGCGGTGAGCCCCGCGGGACCCGCACCGATGACGAGGACGCGCACGCGCTCCTCGTCCACCGGCGGTTCACGGTCCTCGATCGACGCCATCGGTCCTCCCTGTCAGGTTCAGGATACCGGTCGGTCGTGTGCCCCCGGTCTGCTACCGTCGGCTGAAGGTCGGCTGGAACGCAAGGAGGATGGGATGAGCGGCGTCGGGATCGTGATGGAGCGGGCGGTCGAGATCCCGATGCGGGACGGGACGATCCTCCGCGCGGAGATCTACCGGCCGGCCGTGCCCGGCCCCGTCCCGGCGATCCTCACCCGGACCCCCTACGACCGGACCCAGCCGATGAACCTGGGGATCGGCCCGGATGCGCTCCGCGCGACCGCGGCGGGCTACGCGCTCGTCGTCCAGGACGTGCGTGGCCGGTGGGGGTCGGACGGCGACTTCGTCCCGTTCGTCCACGAGGCGGCGGACGGCTACGACACCGTCGAGTGGGTCGCGGGCCAGGCCTGGTGCGACGGCGATGTGGGGATGATCGGCGGCTCCTACGTGGGCTACACCCAGTGGACGGCAGCCGCGCAGCGCCCCCCGCACCTGCGCGCGATCGCACCGGTGGTCGCCACCTCGGACCTCCACGACTTCTGGATCTACGAGGGCGGCGCCCCGTCGCTCTGGTTCAACGTCTCGTGGCTCGCCTCGCTCGGCCTGGATGCGGTGACGAAGCGCTTCCCCGGCGAGACGTGGCGTGTGGAGGCGCTCGTCAAGGCGATGGATACGCTCGGCGACCACCTCCCGCCCGTGCCGGGGATGACGCCCGCGGTCTTCGAGATGGTGGGCATCGGCGACCTCTACCGGACCTGGGTGGAGCACCCCGAGCGCGATGCCTGGTGGCGCGGCCTCTCCGTCCGCGAGTCGCACGCGGCGATCGAGGTCCCCAGCCTCTCGATCGGCGGCTGGTACGACTGTTTCATCGGGGGCACGCTCGCGAACCACGCGGGGATGACGGCCGGCGGCGGGAGCGCGGCGGCGCGGTCCGGGACGCGCCTCGTGGTGGGGCCCTGGCGCCACGCCTACCCGCTCCTCGCGGATCCCGCGGGGGATGCCGCCTTCGGGATCGCCTCGAGCGCGGTGGGGATCGACCTGAGCGCGATGATCCTGCGCTTCTTCGACCGCTGGGTGAAGGGGATCGAGACCGTGGCCCCGGAGGCCCCGGTGAAGCTCTTCGTCATGGGCACGAACGTCTGGCGCGACGAGGAGGCCTGGCCGCTCGCCCGCGCGATCCCCACCGAGCTCTTCCTCCGCTCCGGTGGCCGCGCGAACACGCTCTGGGGGGATGGGGTCCTGAGCGAGGACCCGCCCGTGGCCGGTGAGCTCGCGGATACCTTCGTGAGCGACCCGTCCGATCCGGTCCCCACCCGCGGCGGCAACCTGTGCTGCCTCCAGCTCGTCCAGGACCCCGGCGCCTTCGACCAGTCCGAGGTGGAGGAGCGGGACGACGTCCTCGTCTACGAGACGGAGCCGATGGACGAGGATGTCGAGGTGACCGGACCGGTGACCCTCAGCGTCTGGGTCTCGTCCACCGCGCCGGACTTCGACGTCACCGCGAAGCTGATCGATGCCTTCCCGGACGACGGGATCGCGCGGAACCTGTGCGAGGGGATCACCCGCGCCCGCTACCGGAACGGGACGGACCGCGCGGAGCTCGTCCCGGTCGGCGAGCCGGTGGAGATCGTCGTCGATCTCCTGGGGACCGCGAACGTCTTCCGCGAAGGGCACCGGATCCGGCTCGAGGTGGCCGCCGCGAACTGGCCGCGCTTCGACCGCAACCCCCAGACCGGCGGTGCGATCGCCGGTGCCGCCGAGCTCCGCGCGGCGCGCCAGACGATCCACCACGACGCAGCGCATCCGTCGCGCCTCCGCCTGCCGATCATCCCCGGCTGACCCCGGGTCGCCCCACCGGGCGCTGGTAGAATCGTTTCCCCGGGGGGTCGCACGGTCCGCGTCCCCCATGAGCGGCCAGTGAAGGAGCGCGTCGAGCGATGACGGTCGTCACGTCGGCCCTGCCGTCGACGCCGTCGCCCGGGATCCGGCGCAACCTCGCCTTCGACATCGTCGCCTCGATCGGGGTGGGGATCTCGATCGCGATGATCTGGACGCTCCTCCCCAGCGCCGCCCGGAAGGACGGGATGGAGCCGCTCGGGCTCTCCCTCCTCGCCGCCACGCCCTTCATCGCGAACCTCGTCTCCGGGCTCTGGAGCGGGGTCGCCGCCAAGTCGATCCGCCAGCTGAGCCTGTATCGGATCATCGGCGCGGGCGGGGTGATCCTCGTCCTCGTGGCGCCGGTCTCGCCGGTCTTCGTCTTCGTCGCGCTCCTCCTCTGGTGCAGCCTCTCCTTCGGCGGACCCTTCCACATCCAGCTCTGGGGGCGGATCTACCCGTCGTCCGCGCGGGGGCGGATCTTCAGCCTCTTCGGTGTCTTCCGCTCCTCGTCCGTCGCGATCGCGGCGCTCCTCGGCGGGATCCTCGCGGACCGCATCGGGGACTTCTCCGCGATCGCCCTCGTGGGGATGCTCGCCGTCCTGTGCGCCTTCGCCTATCTCGGTCTCCGCTCCCCGATCACCCCGGAGCCACCGCGCTACACCGCGCGGACCTCGCTGGGGATCCTTGCCGAGCGGCCCCGCCTGCGGCGCGTGGTGAGCGCCCACTTCTTCTACGGCGCCGGGATCACTGCCGCGATCCCGCTCTTCGCGCTCGTCCACATCGACCGCCTCGGCCTCACGCTCGGCCAGGTCGGGGTGATCGGCGTCGTCGGGTCGCTCGGGACCACGCTCAGCTACCCGCTCTGGGGCGTGATCGTGGACCGGATCGGATCGATCGTGGCGCTCCGGATCGGCGTCGTGTGCGGCCTCTCCGGGATCCTCCTCTACGCCCTCGCCGGGGAGTTCATCGTCCTCCTCCCGGCCGCCGCGCTCGTGGGGGCGGCGGGGGCGTGCACGGACGCGGCGATCCTCGGGGTCCTCTCGGAGGAGACCCCGGTCCAGGACCGGGGGAGCGCGCTCGCGGGCTGGAACCTGACCACCGGGATCTGGGGGATCTCCGCCCCGATCGCGATGAGCCTCCTCCTCGGCGCAGGGATCCTCGCCGTGGATGACGCGCTCCTGTGGTGCTCCGCGGTCTGCGCGATCGGGGTCGTGCTCTACTTCCTCATCGGGAGCGGGACCGGGGCGGCGGCGCGCCGACAGGGCCGAACGATGCGCCGGATCCTCACCGGGCGGTCGTCCGGAGGCGGCTGACCCGCCTAGGCGACGACGAACGCCCGCTCGCGGTGCTCGTCCGAGCGGAGCTTGCGGTCCACGATCGCGCGGAGCCGCCAGCCCACGGAGAGGCCATCCGTCTCCATCGTCGGCGGGGCGTCCGCCGGGAGCGTGAGCGCGATCTCCGTCCCCGCGAGCGCGGCGCGATCGATCTCCAGCGTGGCGAGCGTCAGCGTCTCGTTGGCAGCCCCACGCACGTCCACGAGGAGCTCCACCCGCGCCGAGCGCCCGTCCGGCGCCCCGGGCCAGGTGACCGCGAAGGTGAAGGGCGCCCCGGGGGCGAGCGGCGGGACCGGCCGGATCGCGAGCGTCGCTCCCTCCGCGTCCACGCCGTCGAAGAGCGCCCCGGCGGGGAGGCGGACGACGCCCGCCCGGAGGAGGTCCGGATGCTGGCGGATCTCCACGGGGACGGCGACGCGCTCATCCGCGCCCATCGCGACCTCCCAGCGCGCCTCCACCGCCCAGGCGATCGCGGCCACGCCCGCATGCGCGGTGGGCGGACCGAGCCGCGGGGCGGGGATCGTGAAGGGGACCTCCACGCTCTGACCTGCCTCCAGGGTGGCGGGGAGCGGCACGTCCGGGAAGGCGAGCGCCTCGATCTCCCGCCCGTGGACCTCCACCCAGCGGACGGTCTCGCGGGGCCGGTCCGGCTCCGCAGCCCCGGCGACCCGGACCGGACGGCCCGGGGTCACCGTGCCGAAGCCGCCCACGCCGATCGCCCCGTCATCGCGGGCCTCCCCGCTCCCCGCCTGCTCGGCGATCCGCACGCCCACGAGCCGGAGCGCCGCGCCGCGCGCCTCGATCCGCTTCCGGGCGCGGACGCGGAGCGTGCCCGAGATCGCCTCGCCGATGCGGGCCGGGCCCGCGAGCTCGATCGTCCCTTCCAGCCCGGGCGTGGCCGGCCGGACCAGGTCGGCGAGGCGGACGAGCGCCAGGGGATGGCTCCCCTCCGGGCCGGCCAGCGCACCCCCGTTCAGGGCGTCGAAGGGGACGGGGAGGCTCCCCGTGGGTCGCGTGGGAAGACGTAGGCCGAAGGGGACCCCGTCCGCGAAGCTCTCCTGCCTGGGGAGCGCGGCGAGGAAGCCGGACACGGGGATCTCCATTCAGCCCTCCGGGCGTGCGTGCTCCGTCGCGAGGTGGAGCTCGAGACGGTCGATGAAGGGGACCTGGCGGTCCTTCAGGCGGAGCCTGGCCTCGGCCGGGGCGAACCAGGCGACGCGGTCGATCTCCGGGATGAGGATCCGCTTCCCGGTCCCCGGCGGCCACTCGATCTCGCACAGGTTGCTCGTGGCGGCGGCCGGGTCCAGGTCGCCCTCCGCGGCCCACCCGAGCACGACCTTGCCGCCCCGCTGGACGATCTCGCCGAGCGGGATGAGCGTCTCCGGGGCGGGATGCCCGGTCTCCTCCGCGAACTCCCGCCGGGCGACCGCCGCGAGCTCCTCGCCCGTCTCCGCCTCGCCCTTGGGGATGCTCCAGACGCCCATCTCCCGGTGTGCATCCCACGGTCCGCCGGGGTGCGCGAGGAGAAGCTCGATCGACCCGCCCGCGACGCGCCGGTAGAGGAGGATCCCGGCGCTCACGCGCACCTTCCCGCCCGCCACGATCGCGGCCGCCCCTCCTACCAGCGGGCGTGGACGAGCGGCCGGATCCGCGCGTCGTAGAGGGCGCGGATGCGCTCCATCGTCTCCGGTGCGAGGGGGGCGAGGGCGGAGGCCGCGGCGTTCGCGCGCGCCTGCTCCGGCGTCTTCGCCCCCGGGATCGCCACGCTCACGCCGTCGTGCATGAGGATCCAGCGGAGCGCGAGCTGGGACATGGTGGCGCCTTCCGGCACGAGCGCCCGCAGCTCCTCCACGAAGGCGAGGCCGGTCTCGTAGTCGATCCCCGAGAAGGTCTCCCCGCGATCGAAGCGCTCCCCCTGGCGGTTGAAGAGGCGGTGGTCGTCCTCCGCGAAGGCCGTCTCGCGGCTCAGCTTCCCCGTGAGGAGGCCGGACGCGAGCGGGACCCGGGCGATGACCGCGACATCGCGCGCCTTCGCCTCCGCGAGGAAGCGTTCCGCGGGCCGCTGCCGGGCCAGGTTGAAGATGATCTGGACGCTCGCGAGGTTGGGAACCTCGATCGCCTTCAGCCCCTGCTCCACCTTCTCCACCGACACGCCGTAGGCGCGCATCACGCCCTGGGCGACGAGCGCATCGCAGGCTGCGAAGAGCTCCGGACGGTAGAAGACCTCGTTCGGCGGGCAGTGGAGCTGGACGAGGTCGAGGCTCTCCACGCCGAGGTTCTCGCGGCTCCGCGCGGTCCACGCCGCGAAGGCCTCCGGCGTGTAGTTGGCGGTCTCCTGCGGGACGCGCCGGCCCATCTTCGTGGC
>JAFMJV010000031.1 GCA_017853275.1 Chloroflexota bacterium | reverse complement strand
TAGACGAGGATGAGGTCGGCGCGCAGGATCGTGGAGAGGCGGTGGGCGATCGCGAGCGTCGTGCGCCCCCGGAGCGTGCGCTCGATCGCCTCCTGGATCAGCCGCTCGCTCACCGTGTCCAGGGCGCTCGTGGCCTCGTCCAGGATGAGGATCCGGGGGTCCTTGAGGAGGACGCGGGCCAGCGCGACCCGCTGCTTCTCCCCGCCGGAGAGCTTGTAGCCGCGCTCGCCCACGAGGGTGTCGTAGCCGTCCGGCAGCTCCACGATCCGGTCGTGGATCGCGGCCATCCGGGCCGCCTCCACGATCTCCGTCTCCGTGGCGTCCGGCCGCGCGTAGAGCAGGTTCTCGCGCACCGTGGCGTGGAAGAGGTAGGTCTCCTGGGTGACGAACCCGATCGCCTCGCCGAGGCTGGCGAGCGCGATCCGCCGGACGTCGATGCCGTCGATCTCCACCGATCCGCCGGTGACGTCGTAGAGGCGCGGCACGAGGAGGGTCGTGGTCGTCTTCCCCGACCCGGACGGCCCGACGAGGGCGACGAGCTGGCCGGGATCCACGGCGAAGTCGATCCCGTCCAGGCCGAAGGGGACCGGGACCGGCGTCATCGGGCCTTCGGCTGCCGGCTCGGCCGCCACCTGCTCCACCGGCTCCGGCTCCGGGGCTGCCGCGTAGGCGAAGCGCACGTCGCGGAAGCGGAGCGCCCCGCGGACGGCGCGCGGCGCGATCGCGACCGCGTCCGGCGCATCGACGATCTCCGGCTCCAGGTCGAGGTACTCGAAGATCCGGTCGAAGAGGGCGAGCGCCGCGTGGAACTCGACCTGGACGGTGAGGAGCTGCGCGACCGGCATGTAGAGGCGGGACTGGAGCGTCGTGAAGGCGACGATGTCGCCCACCGTGGGTGCGTTCGGGTCGCCGTTGATCGTGAGCCAGCCGGCGAGCCAGTAGATGAGGGCGGGGATGATCGCGAAGACGGTCCCCACGAGCATGAAGAACCAGCGCCCCACGAGGCTCTGGCGGATCGCGAGGGCCGCCAGACGTGCGTTCGCCTGGCGATAGCGCTCCACGCTCTCCTTCTGCCGCCCGAAGGTCTTGGCGAGGAGGATCCCGCTCACGCTCAGGGTCTCCTCCGTGATCGCGGTCACGTCCGCGAGGCCGCGCTGCGTCTCCGCCGCGATCCGCCGCCGGATCGATCCCACCCGCCAGGTGAGGAGGAGGAAGAGGGGGAGCATCGCGACGGAGAGGAGGGTGAGCCGCCAGTCGAGGATGAGCATCGCGATGACCGTCGTGATCGCCACGAGCGCGTTCGAGACGATGCTGCTCGCCGCATCCGTGACGATCGACTGGAGCCCTGCCACGTCGTTCGCGAGGCGGCTCTGGATCTCCCCCGTCCGCGTCTCGGTGAAGAACCGGATCGGCATCCCCTGGAGGTGCGCGTAGAGGGTGTTCCGGAGGTCCTGCATCACCCGCTGGCCGACGACGTTGTTCAGCCACGTCTGGCCCACGGAGATCAGCCCGGAGATGATCGGCAGGGCGATCATCAGGCCCACGTAGAGGTTGAGGAGCCCGAGATCCTGCTGGGGGATCGCGTCGTCCAGGATCAGCTTCAGCAGCCAGGGGTTGATCGTGCCCAGGATGCTCGTGACGAGGATCGAGGCAAGGACGACCGCGATCGCCGCGCGATAGGGGCGGAAGAAGGCGAGGATCCGGTGGATCGTCTGCGCGCGGCGCTCCGGCGGGAGGGGCGGGATCGGCTCCCCGTCCTTGCCCACCGTGAAGCCGCGCCCCGTCCCCATGCTGCGCATCCCGCCCGTCCCGGCCGCGACCCGGGCGCCCCGCATCCCGCTCACCGTGCGTTCCCGGTGCAGGCCCGCTGGGCCGTGCTCAGGCCTCCATCCGCCGGGCGCGCGCGACGATCGTCGAGCGGCGTCCCGGGAAGGGGTGGGTGACGAGGTCGCCGGCGAGGCCGAGCAGCCAGGTCGGCCAGGTCCGGCCCCAGGCACGGGAGAGGTGGCTCGTGGTGACGACCTCGATCTCCCCGTAGCCGGCGGCCGCAAGGCCCTCCCGGAT
Organism: Chloroflexota bacterium; assembly: GCA_017853275.1. Taxonomy (GTDB): domain Bacteria; phylum Chloroflexota; class Limnocylindria; order Limnocylindrales; family CSP1-4; genus JAFMJV01. The sequence continues at coordinate 29,321 of JAFMJV010000031.1, read as the reverse complement.
CCGGGCGGGGGTGTTGCAGGCGCCCACGAGCGGATGGGCGTCCGCCGCGCTCCGCTTCACGAGCGGCTGGACCCGGTCCCGGATCCCGGCGGGGATCGAGAGGTAGAGGTTCACGAAGGGATGGCGCCGGTTCACCGTGGTGATCACGAGCCAGCCGTTGGGGCGCAGCCACGCGCCCACGGTCCGGAAGGCCGCCACCGGGTCCGCGAAGTGCTCCACGGTGAAGTTCGAGAGCGCCACGTCGAAGGTGCCGGGCGGGAAGGCATCCGTGTCCCGGCACAGGTCCGCCACGGCGAACTCGTCCAGCCACGGGAGGGGCTTCGCGGGCGGGTGGATATCCACCCCGGTGAAGCGGGCGAGCCGCGGCTTCAGCGGCTTCAGCAGGCTCAGGCGGCCGCAGCCGGCATCCAGGGCGGCGGCGCCCCCGGCCGCGGGGACCGCCTCATCCAGCCACTCCTCGACGATCTCCTGGGTGGTGGGCGTGAGCCCGAGCCGGCGCGCGATCCGCGCCCGCAGCGGCTCCGGGCGGGCCCGGCGGCTCACCGCGGATCCGCGCCGTGGGCGCGCGCCTCGAGCCAGCGCTCGGCGTCGATCGCCGCCTTGCAGCCATCCGCGGCCGCGGTGATCGCCTGGCGGTAGCGGTGATCGTGGACATCGCCCGCGATGAAGACCCCCTCCACCGCGGAGCTCGTCTCGTCCCGGACCACGAGGTAGCCCTTCTCGTCCACCTCCAGGCGCTCGCGGAAGAGCTCCGTGTTGGGGCGGTAGCCGATCGCGACGAAGAGCCCGTCCAGGGGCTCCACCTGCTCCTCCCCGGTCCGCGTGCTGCGGAGGCGGAGCCCGGTCACCGCGGTCTCCCCGAGGACCTCCGCGATCTCCGTCTCCAGGATCATCCGGATCTTCGGGTTCTCCTGCGCCCGGTCCACCATGATCCGGCTGGCGCGGAAGCTGTCGCGGCGATGGATGAGGACGACCTCGCTCGCGAACCGGGTGAGGTAGCTCGCCTCCTCCAGCGCGGTGTCCCCGCCGCCCACGACCGCCACCTTGCGGTCCCGGAAGAAGAAGCCGTCGCAGGTGGCGCACGCGGAGACGCCCTTGCCGCGCAGCCGGGTCTCGCTCTCCAGGCCGAGCCAGAGCGCGGAGGCGCCGGTGGCCACGATCAGGGCGTCCGCGGTCCACGCGGTCGAGCTCGTGCTCAGGCGGAAGGGGCGGGCGGAGAGATCCACCGACACGAGGTCCGCGTCCACGATCTCCGTCCCGAAGCGCGCTGCCTGGTCCCGCATCCGGCCCATCAGCTCCGGCCCGAGGATCCCGTCCGGGAAGCCGGGGAAGTTCTCCACCTCGCTCGTGAGCATCAGCTGCCCACCCGGCGCGTAGCCCGCCACCACGAGCGGCCGGAGGCCGGCACGCGCGGCGTAGATCGCCGCCGTGAGGCCGGACGGGCCGCTCCCCACGATCGCGATCGGGTGGTGACCGCCCTCGGTGAGCGCGGCGGCCGGCCGGGCGAGCGGGGCGGCGGCTGCGGCGCCATCGTCGATCAGGGAGATGCCCGGGAAGCCGAGCTTCAGGTCGCTCATCGCACGGCATCGTAGCACCGGGTCGCGCGGCTCCCGCGGCCCGGGGGGCGCCCCGTGCATACTCGGACGATGTGGCGCGCCGGCCGTGAGCGACTCGCGGGGACCGTCCTCCTTCTCGCCGGCCTCTTCCTCCTCGCGGAGGCGGAGGCGCCCGGTCTCGCCCCGGTCCTCCCGCTCCTTCTCGGTGGTGCAGCCTTCCTCGGCGGGCTCCTCCTCGGCTCCCCCTCGCTCCTCGGCCTCGGGGGCGTCCTCGGGGGGACCGGTGCAGGGATCGTGGTGGCGCGCGCAGTGGAGGCGCCGCTCATCCTCCCTGCGGTCCTCGTGGGGACCGGCGCCGGCCTCGTCCTCGCGACGCTCGCCGCCGGGCTCCGCGGCGTGGGGACGCGCCATCGGCGGAGCCTCCTCCTCGGGCTGCTCATCGCCGCGGCGGGCCTCCTCCTCCCCCTCACCGGCCGCTCCGAGGAGCTGATGCTCGCGCTGATGGGCCGCTGGACGCTCCTTCTCATCCCGGCCGGGGCGCTCTTCCTCGTCTCGGCGCGCGGCGACCTCGCCGGTCCGGACGACGAGACCGCGTGGTGGCCTGCGTGGGACCCCGAGGAGCTCCCCGCGGAGGACCCGGAGGGCTGGCTCCCCGGTCCACCGCTCCGTGTCCCGGGCGACGAGGGGGAGTCCGGCCGCTAGGGCCGGGCGGCGAGCGGGCTCGGCTCGCCGAGCCCGCGCAGGTGGGGGATGACCTCCCGCCCGATCAGCTCCAGGGTCGCGATCTCGTGGGCGTCCCGGAGGGCGAGGATCGCGTGGTGCGAGCCGGCCTCGGCATAGGCGGCGAGCCGGTCGAGGAGCGCTGCGGGGCCGAGCGTCCGGGGCGTCCCGTCCACCGAGACCCCGAGGTGGACGAGGTTCGTGCGCTCGATCGTGGCCGGATCGCGGCCCTCTTCCTCGCAGCGCCGGCGGAGGACGGCGAACTTGTGGCGGATCTGCTCCGGGCTCCCGAAGACGTTGCAGGCGTCCGCGTAGCGCGCGACGAGCCGCAGCGTCCGCTCCTCCCCGCCGCCGCCCACGAGGATCGGGGGGTGCGGGCGGGCGATCGCCTGGGGGGCGTTGAGGATCTCCTCCGCCCGCACGTGCCGGCCGTGGAGGGGGGCGCGCGTCCCGGCCGGCCCCGTCCAGCCGGCGCGCACGAGGCGGAGGGTCTCCTCGAGGAGGGCGAAGCGGTCCGCGAGGGGAGGGAAGGGGATCCCGAGGGCGTGCGCCTCCTCCTCGTTCCAGGCCGCCCCGATGCCGAACCAGGCGCGGCCGCCGGAGAGGACGTCCAGGGTGGTGGCGGCCTTCAGCCAGATCCCCGCCGGGCGGTACGGGACGCCGCCCACGAGGAGGCCGAGCGTGACGCGCTCCGTCCGGGCGGCGAGCCAGCCGAGCGTGGTCACCCCTTCCAGCATCGGCTCGTCGGGCTCGCCGAGGAAGCGGATCTGGAGGAGGTGGTCCATCACCCACAGCGAATCGAAGCCCGCCGCCTCCGCTGCCACGGCGATCCGCGCGAGCGTGGGGGCGATCGCCTCCGGGCCGCCCGGCCAGGTGAAGCTGCCGATCGAGAGGCCGAGCTTCACCGGGTCAGCGGAAGAGGTCCGCCGAGGGCGGCATGAGCGCCTCGCCGGTGATCGACCCGTCCCCTTCCGGCAGGACCGCGCCCCGGACGAGGACGAGCGGCAGCCCGCTCGTCTTCCCGGACGCCAGCTCCGCGGCGGAGGCGATCTCGTCCGCGACCGCGACGACCGTCGCCTGCATCACGCGGCCGGCGGTGTCCGGGCGACCGCGCTGGTCATCGAGCGGCCGGAATCCGGCCACGCCGAGCGCGATATCGACGATCCCCCAGCGCCACGGGCGGCCGAAGGAGTCGCTCACGATGACCGCGGGGGCGACCCCCATCTCCCGGGCGATCCGGTCGCGGATCCCGCGCGCCGAGCGGTCCGGGTCGGCGGGCAGGAGCGTGACGGTCTCCGCCTCGCCCACGTTCGAGGCATCCACGCCGCCGTTCGCGCACACGTAGCCCTGCGGCGTCCGGGTGATGATCACGCCCTTCTCCATGCGGATCACCTCGACCGCCTCGCGGAGGACGACCTCCACCTGGCGCGGATCGCGCTTCCAGCGCTCCCCGAAGGCGACCGCCTCCGGGCGGGGCTCCACGGTGCGCAGGTCGACGATCGCGCCCTCCGCCTTGGAGACGACCTTCTGGGTGACGACGAGGACATCGCCGGGTGCCGGGGCGAGCTCCGGGTCCGCCTCCGCAAGCGCGCGCCAGGCGCCCACGATCATCCCGCCGAGATCGTCTCCCGGCCGGACCTCCGGGAGCGCGGGGAGGGGGACCGCGATGAGGCGCCGCGGTCTCGTTCCGCTCATGTCGTCTCCCGTCCGCGGGCCATGAGCGCCGCCATCCGGTGGGGGTCGAGGAGCTCCACGTCCTCCGGCGTATCGAGGTCGAAGCCGAGCTCCGGATCCGTGACCACCTGGAGCGAGGCACCCGCCGTGCGCGCTGCCGCCACGTGCGCCTCGAAGCTCCCCGGGCCGAAGGCGGGGTCGATGACGTCCGGCGGGGCGAGGAGGAGCGCGTTCGTCCCCTGGCGCGCATCCGCCGGCGCGATGACCACGAGGGCGTCGCCGTTCCCCGCCGCAAGAGCCGCGTCCGCCGCGTCCAGGAGGCGTGCGAGCGCCGCCGCGGAGAGATCCGGCAGGTCGCCGGGGAGGATGAGGAGCGCACGGGCGCCGGCCCCCGCCGCGACCTCCCGGCCGGCCCGGATCCCCTCGTTCAGGCCGCCGCCCCGCTGGACGATCGTGCCCACGGCTCGCGACCCGACGCGCGCGAGCAGGCCCTCGTCCGGGCTGACCACGTGGACGCGGGCCGCGCCGGGCCAGGCGGCGACGAGCTCCAGGGTCCGCCGCAGCATCCCGAGGATCAGCTCCTCCCGCTCCTCCGCGTCCAGCGCTCCCCCGAGGCGTGCCTTCCCGCCCGCGAGCGAGCGGAGGGGGATGAGGACGTGGAGCGGCGCCAGCGCAGCCGGTGCCGGCGCGCCGGGCGCCGGAGCGGCCCGCGGATCGGGATCGATCGCCATGGGGGGCATGGTAGGGCGCCGCGGCCGGGCAGGCGGCTCAGGCGTCCCCGGCGAGGGCGAGGATCTCCGCGCCGAGGCGTCGCCGCTCCTCGGCGCCGTGGAGGAGGGTCCCCGTCACGACGATCCGCTCCGGTCCGTCCGCGGCGATCGCCGGGGCATCGGCGGCATCCAGCGTATCGATGACGAAGGTGCCGATGAGCCCGGGCCAGGTCCGCCGGTAGTGGGCCACGACCGCGGCCGCGGAGGGCTCGCTCCCCGCGAGGCTGCGGAACATCCGGTCCGCCGGCCCGCGCACCGCCGCGCCACCCACGATCGGGGAGACGGCGATCGTGGGGACGCCGGCGCGCCGGATCGCATCCGCGATCCCCGGCACGGCGAGGATCGTCCCGATGCTCACGAAGGGGTTCGAGGGGGCGAGGACGATCGCCCGGGCGCCCGCGATCGCGGCCAGCGCCTCGGGGGCCGGACGCGCGGCCTCCACGCCGGCATGGCGGACCGCGTCCACCTCCACCGCGTGGTGGCGGCGCACGAAGTAGTCCTGGAAGGCGAGCCACTCGCCGTCCGTGCGCAGCTCCGTCCGGACCGGGTCGTCCGACATCGGGACGAGGTGCGCGGCGATCCCGAGCGCGCCCGCGAGGCGGGCCGTCACCGTGGTCAGGCGCTCGCCCGCGCGGAGCGCCGCGGTGCGCAGGATGTGGGTGGCGAGATCGCGATCCCCGAGCGAGAACCAGGTGGGGGCGCCGTAGCGGCCGAGCATCTCCGCCGCGGACCAGGTCTCCTCCCGCACGCCCCAGCCGTTCGCTTCGTTCGCCCAGCCGGAGAGCGTGTACATCACGGTGTCCAGGTCCGGGCAGACGGTCAGGCCGTGGAGCTCGAGGTCATCCCCCGTGTTCACGATCGCGGTGAGCGCGCCGGGATCCGGCAGCGCGAGCGCGAGGCCATGGGTCATCCGCGACCCGCCGAACCCACCGGCGAGGACGACGACCCCGCCCCGGTCCGCGGCCATCTAGAGGTGGACCGAGGCGGCCACGGGCCGGAGGATGAAGGAGATCCGGTCCTGCGGCGTGAAGACCCTCCGCGCCCGTTCGAGCGACTCGGCATCTCCCGCGTGATAGCGGTCGGCGAGGGAGAGGATGTCCGCCAGCCCCTGCGCGCGGTCGTCGATCGTCTCCACTGCGCCGCGAAGCGCGACCCAGCGGCCGTTCTCCTCCACGGAGAGCACGCAGCGCGGGTCGCGCAGCAGGTTCGTGGGCCAGACGCGCCCGATCCGAGAGTTCAGGAGGAGCCCGTCGTCCGGCAGGAGGCGGTACCAGAGGATCGCGACCCACGGGGCACCGTCCGCGCCGGTCGTCGTGACCGTCGCGTGGCGCGGCGGGGTGGCGTCGAGGAAGGCACGCACCGGCGCGGCGAGGGTGAGCGGGGAGGCAGGGTCGGGCATCGGATCTCCGGGTCCGCCAGGGAAGGAGCGGACGGCCCGATGGTAGACGGTCGGCGGCCCGGCCGGGCTAGACTCCGTTCCGACCCGTCCGCCCCAGGGAGAGCCCGATGCCCCAGATCCACCTGCGCGCCGAGCCCGGCGACTACGCGCCGCTCGTCCTCCTCCCCGGCGACCCGAACCGGGCGCGCCGGATCGCCTCCCTCTTCGACGGCGGGATGGAGAACGTGCGCACGGTGAACGAGCACCGGGCGCTCTACGGCTACACCGGGACCTGGAAGGGCGTCCCGGTGAGCGTCCAGACGACCGGGATGGGGACCCCCTCCTTCTCGATCGTCGTGGAGGAGCTCCTCCGGCTCGGCGCCCGGAAGCTGATCCGGGTCGGGACGACCGGCGGGATCGGGCGGGGCATCCGGACCGGGGACCTCGTGGTGGCCACCGGCGCCACGCCCGTGGACGGGACGACGCACACCTACCTTCACGGCGACCCCTTCGCCCCCGTCCCCGACTTCCACCTGACCCGCGCGCTCGTGGAAGCCACCGAGGCGGCCGGCGTGCGCCATGCGGTCGGTCCCGTGGCCACCGTGGACGTCTTCTACAACCCGGATGCGGACTACGTGACGAAGTGGCGTGGCCGCGGGATCCTCGGCTTCGAGATGGAGGCCTCCGCCCTCTTCTACCTCGCGGCGCGGGCGCGTGGCGCAGGGGAGGATGTCCGGGCGGCCTGCATCCTCACCGTCTCGGACACGCTCACCGAGGACGAGGGCTCGGAGGAGACCTACCTCGCGCTCACGGATCTCGAGGCGGCCACGGACCGGATGATCGGGATCGCCCTCGAGGCGGGGACGCGCTGACCGCGCCGATGGCGACCGTCCCGATCCCCGTCGGCGTCGCGCTCTCCCCGATCGGGGTCGATGCCGGCTGGTGGCTCCGCTCCGCGCAGCGGCTCGAGGCGGCGGGCTTCGCGAGCGTCTGGGCGTGGGATCACTTCGTCAGCCGGGGGCGGCTGACGGACCCGGTCCTCGAGTGCTGGACCCTCCTCGCCGCCGCCGCCGCCACGACGCACCGGATCGGCCTCGGCTCCTTCGTGGTGAACGTGATGAACCGCCACCCCGCCGTCCTCGCCCGTGAGGTGGCGACCGTGGCGGCGATCGCCCCCGGACGGCTCGCGCTGGGGATCGGGAGCGGCGGCCACCCGGCGGAGCATCTCGCCTACGGCATCCCCTTCCCGCCCGTCGCCGAGCGCGCGGCGCACCTGGAGGACGCGGTCGCCACGATCCGTCTCCTCCTTTCCGGTGGCCCGGTCACCCGGGAGAGCGCGCGCTATCCGCTCGCCGAGGCACACGCCTTCCCCGTCCCGGAGCCCGCGGTGCCGGTCGTGGTGGCGGGGATGACGCCTGCCGGCACGCGCCTGGCGGCACGGATCGGGGACGCGTGGACGGGGATGGACGACGCCTTCGACCGGGACTATCCGACCTTCCTTGCCGCGCTCGCCGCCGCGGGGCGCCGCCGCGCGGAGGTCTCCGTGATCGTGGGCGTGGCCACGGACCGGACGGATGGCGGACGCGCCGACCCGCTCCTCGCCGACCTCGCCGCAGGTGCCGCCGCGTGGCAGGCCCGCGGCGCGGATGCGATCGTCCTGCGCGAGGTCCGGCCCGCCGAGCTCGAGGCGGTCCTCGCGGCCGGCGAGCGGGCCGGGCTCGCCCGGTCACCGGCGCCGGGCTCGCCGCATCCGGTCCCGCCTCCCGCCCGATAGGATTCCCGTGACGATGAGCGACCCCACCCCCCGCTTCGACCCCGAGGTCCCGAACGACCGCTGCGTCCGCTGTGGCACCCCGACGCCACCCGGCGTCTCCCTGTGCGCCACGGACAACCCGGGCAAGGTGAAGGGCCCGAGCTCGACCCAGGTCCACGCGACGATCCTCGCCGGCATCTTCGGCGGTGCGATCTCCCTCTTCATCATCCTCGGCGCGGTCTCGCGCCCCGGCGGTCCCTACCCGGTGACGGATGTCGCGGTGAGCGTGGCCACGGACGGTGCCCCCACGGTCGTCGCGGTCGTCCGCAATGACGGCGAGCGCTGGGGGATCGCGAACTGCCGGGTCACCCGGGACGGGTCGCCGCGCCAGGACGATCCCACCTACCGGACCGACCGGATCGAGCCGGGTGCCACCGTGGAGCTGCGCGAGACGGTCCCGCCCGTCCCCGCCGGGACCGCGCCGTGGGATCCCGAGCGCATGACCGTCCGCTGCTCGTGAGCGCGCGGCACCACCCATGAGCGCACGCAGCGCGTCCGCCCGGAGCACCTGGGCCCGCGAGCTCGCCGTCGCCACGGAGGCCGCCCGTGCGGCCGGCCGGATCCAGGTGGAGCGGCTCGGCCGCCTCGAGCGGATCGTCTACAAGAGCGCCAAGGACGTCGTCACGGAGGCGGACCATCTCTCCGAGGAGACGATCCTCGCCACGATCCGCGCCGCCTTCCCGGGCGACCACTTCCTCGCGGAGGAATCGGGCCATTCCCAGGCGGCCCACCCGGACGCGCCCACGGAGGGCCGGGCCGCGAGCGGCACGGTGGACCCCGGTCACCGGATCTGGATCATCGACCCCCTGGACGGGACGGTGAACTACGCGAACGGGATCCCCTTCTTCTGCGTCTCGATCGCGCTCGTCGTGGGCGGCCGGCCCACGGTCGGCGTCGTCCTCGACCCGGTCCGGGGCGAGCTCTACGACGCGGTCGTGGGTGGTGGCGTGCACCGTGACGGGCAGCCCGTGGCGAACCCGGCGAAGGAGCGCCTGGAGGATGCGGTCGTCCACCTCGCCCTCCCCAAGCGTGGCTTCGCCGCCCGCGAGGGGGGCTTCGCCCGCGCGGTCCGGGTGACGCGCGTCCTCGGCAGCGCCGCCCTCGCGCTCGCCTACTCCGCGGACGGCCGCTTCGACGCCTACGTCCAGTACCGCGGCCTCTCCCTCTGGGACGTGGCCGCCGCGGGTCTCATCGCCGAGGAGGGCGGCCTCCGCGTCACGGACGTGGACGGCGGGCCCTGGTTCACGCTCGCGATGGCCTCGCGCTCGATCGGGATCGTGGCGGCTCCGCCCGCCCACCACGAGCGGATCCTGGGGCTCCTCCGCTAGATCGCGCTCCCGGCGATCAGCTCGCCCAGCGGTGGACCCGGCCCACGAGCCGCGGCGCCGCGAGCCGCTCCGCGAGCGCTTCCATCGCTGACCGGTCCGCCCCGCGCCAGCGCAGCTCCTCCACGTCCCGCTGCGGGATCGGCGCGTCCGTCCGGAGGGTGGCCAGCTCCCGGAAGAGGAGGGCGAGCTCCCGGCCCTCGTGGAGGCTCGCGGCGAGCCGGGCCGCGCCGCGGACGGCGAGGTCCCAGTGGTCGGCGCGGTCCGGGATCTCCTCGATCCGCGGGTAGCGCCGGAGGACGGTCGCCGCGGAGACGGCGCCCCAGCCCGGGAGCCCGGGATAGCCGTCCGCGCTGTCGCCCATGAGCGCCAGGAGGTCCGGGATCGCGGCCGGTGGGACGCCGAAGCGCTCGCGCACCCCGTCCGCATCGAGCGGGAGCCCCTTGCGGCGGTCGAAGCAGATGACGCGCCCATCCTCGCGGACGCACTGGGCGAGGTCCTTGTCCGGCGAGCAGATGACGATCCGCTCCACGCGCGGGTCGTCCACCCAGCGCGCAGCGGCGCTCGCGAGGCCGTCATCCGCCTCGTTCTCCACCATCGGCCAGACGACGAGACCGAGCGCGCGCAGCGCCTCCTCCAGGATCGGGAACTGGGCGAGGATCGCCGGGTCCATCCCGGCGTCGGTCTTGTAGCCGGGCCAGCGGTCGTTGCGCCAGGAGCGGACGACATGGTCCGTCGCGCAGCCGACGTGCGTCACCCCGTCCTCGCGGAGGAGGGCGAGGAGGCTGTCCAGGACGCCGAGGACACCCGCCACCGGCGTCCCGTCCGCGGCGGCGTGCGGCGGCCGCGCGAAGTGCGCGCGGAAGAGCTCCCAGGTGGCGTCGACGAGGTGGACGAGCATCGTGGGCGTGGGCCGGCTCAGCGGCCGGATGCGGCCGGACCGGTGCGGCCGGACGTCTCGCGCCGCTCCGCATCCGCGGCGGCCCAGGCAGCCCCGATGATCCCCGAGGTGTTCAGGTAGCGGGCGAGGACGATCGGGGCGCGGCTCCGCGCCCACTTCCCCCACTTCCCCCATTCCTTGCTCACGCCACCGCCGTAGATGAGGAGGTCCGGCCACATCGTCTTCTCGATGAGCGCGACGTACTCGTTGAACTCCCGCGTCCAGCGCTTCCAGCCGAGCTTCCGGCGCTCCCGTGCCGCCCCGGAGACGAGCGTCTCCGCGTCCCGGCCGTGGAACTCGAGGTGGCCGTACTCGGTGTTCGGCACAAGGCGGCCGTCCAGGAAGACCGCGCTCCCGATCCCCGTCCCGATCGTGAGCATCACGGTGGTGCCGGCCTGTCCCGCCGCCGCGCCGTAGGCGAGCTCGGCGAGGCCCGCGGCATCCGCATCGTTGAAGATCCGGACGCGCCGGCCGAGCGCCGCCCCGATCCGCTCCTCCGCCGGCCAGCCGACCCAGAAGGGATCGATGTTCGCGGCGGTCATCAGGGCGCCGCCCTTGACGACCCCGGGGAGGCCGCAGCCGACGGGAAGATGCTCGGGCAGCGGATGCTCCATCGCGATCCGGCCCACGACGCGCGCGATCGTCTCCGTGACCGCCTCCGGCGTGGCGGGCTGGGGGGTCCGCTCGCGCACCCGGGCGGAGGCGAGCTCCGCGGTGGCGAGGTCGACGAGCGCCGCCTTCACCCCCGTCCCGCCGACGTCGATCCCGAGGGCGAGCCCGCCGAGCGGCGCCGCCGGCTTCGGCGTGCCCCCCGGCTTCGGGTCCGGGGCGGCGATGAGGGCGACGGGGGCGGACGGGGCGGATCGGCGAGCCATGGCCCGGAGGATACGCCGACGCCCGCGGCGGCGGCACGGCCCCGGCCCGGCATCGGCCCGCTATCGTTCCCGCCACGACCCCCGCCGGGGGATCACGGAGGGAGGAGCCAGGGATGAGCCAGGCGTCCGGACGACCGGACAACCGCACGATCGTCGCGATCGTCCTCGTCGTCGTTCTCGTCGTCTTCGCGTTGCTGAACTTCCAGTCGGTCGAGATCAGCTTCCTGATCTTCCGCGTCGACCTCCCGCTCTTCATCGTGCTCGCGATCATGGGTGCGATCGGCTTCGCAGCCGGCTGGCTCGCAGCGGGGCGGCGCAAGGCCTGAGCACCCGGGACGGGGCGGACCCCGGGTCTGCCCCGTCCGCGGCCCCTTCCGCGGGGGGCCGGTAGGATACGGACGCCATGTTCGATCCCTACGGCGACTTCAAGCGTCACCTTCCCGACCGGGATCCCAGCGAGACCGCGGACTGGGTCGCATCGCTCGATTCGATCGCCCGTGATGCCGGGTCGGAGCGTGCGCAGTTCATCCTCTACCGCCTCCTGAAGCGGGCGCGCCAGCTCGACATCGGGCTCCCCCCGCTCACCCAGACCCGCTACATCAACACGATCTCCCCGGAGCAGGAGCCGGCCTTCCCGGGGGACGAGGAGATGGAGCTCCGGATCCGCCGGATGGTCCGCTGGAACGCGGTCGCGATGGTCCTGCGCGCGAACGCCGCCTCGCCGGGGATCGGCGGCCACCTCGCCACCTACGCCTCCGCCGCGAGCCTCTACGAGGTGGGCTTCAACCACTTCTTCCGCGGCAAGGACGCGCCGGGGATGGGCGACCAGATCTTCATGCAGGGCCACGCGGCGCCCGGCGCCTATGCGCGGGCCTTCCTCGAGGGCCGCCTGACGGAGGACCACCTCGACCACTTCCGGCGCGAGGTCCAGCCCGGTCGCGGCCTGTCGAGCTACCCGCATCCGCGCCTCATGCCGGACTTCTGGGAGTTCCCCACCGTGAGCATGGGGCTCGGCCCCCTCTCCGCGGTCTACCAGGCGCGCTTCAACCGCTACCTCCACAACCGGGGGATCAAGGACACCTCCGGGAGCCACGTGTGGGCCTTCCTCGGGGATGGCGAGACGGACGAGCCGGAATCGCTCGGCGGGCTCGGTCTTGCGGCGCGCGAGGGGCTGGACAACCTCACCTTCGTCGTCAACTGCAACCTCCAGCGGCTGGACGGCCCGGTGCGCGGCAACGGGAAGGTGATCCAGGAGCTGGAGGCCACCTTCCGCGGTGCCGGCTGGAACGTCATCAAGGTGATCTGGGGCCGCGAGTGGGACGACCTCCTCGCCCGGGACGTGGACGGCGTCCTCGTCCACCGGATGGGCGAGGTCCTGGACGGCGAGATGCAGAAGTACTCGGTGGAGACCGGGGCCTATATCCGCGAGCGCTTCTTCGGCGTGGACCCCCGCCTCCTGGAGCTCGTCTCGCACCTCACGGACGACCAGCTGAAGGGGCTCCGCCGCGGTGGCCACGACTACCGCAAGCTCTACGCCGCCTACCGGGCCGCCCTGGACCACACCGCGGGACCCACCGCGATCCTCGTCCAGACGGTGAAGGGCTGGACGCTCGGCTCGAGCGTGGAGGCGCGGAACATCACCCACCAGGCGAAGAAGCTCAACGACGACGAGCTGCGGATGTTCCGCGACCGCCTGGAGCTCCCGATCCCGGACGCGAAGCTGAAGGACGCCCCCTACTACCACCCCGGCCCGGACGCCCCGGAGATCCGCTACCTCCACGAGCGGCGTGCCGCGCTCGGCGGCCCCCTCCCGCGCCGGGTCGTCGTCCCGCGCAGCTTCAGCGTCCCCGGCGGAGCCGTCTTCGGGGACCTGGATGCGGGCTCCGGGACGCAGGAGGTCTCCACGACGATGGCCTTCGGCCGCCTCCTCCGGAACATCCTCCGGGACAAGGAGATCGGCTCGCGGGTCGTCCCGATCATCCCGGACGAGGCACGCACCTTCGGCCTCGACCCGCTCTTCAAGGAGGTCGGGATCTACGCGGCCCACGGGCAGCGCTACGACCCCGTCGACTCCAACCTCATGCTCTCCTACCGGGAGGCCACGGACGGGCAGGTCCTGGAGGAAGGGATCAACGAGGCGGGCTCGGTCGCCTCGCTCCAGGCCGCGGGGACGGCGTATGCCACCCACGGCGAGCCGATGATCCCGATGTACATCTTCTACTCGATGTTCGGCTTCCAGCGGACCGGGGACCAGCTCTGGCAGTTCGCGGACGCGCGCGGCCGCGGCTTCGTCCTCGGCGGGACGGCGGGCCGGACCACGCTCAACGGCGAGGGGCTCCAGCACGAGGACGGCCACAGCCTGATCCTCGCCTCGGTCATCCCCTCCGTGCGTGCCTACGACCCGGCCTTCGCCTACGAGGTGGCGGCGATCATCCGGCACGGCATCGAGCGGATGGTCGGGCCGGAGCAGGAGGACCTCTTCTACTACCTCGCGCTCTACAACGAGAACCACCCGATGCCCGCCCGGCCGGCCGGCCTCACGGACGAGGAGATCGTCCGGGGCCTCTACCGCTTCGCGCCGGCACCGGCGCTCGGCGCGGACGCCCCGCGCGCCGCGATCCTCTCGGGCGGCTCGATCATGCAGCAGGGGCTGCGTGCCCAGGCGATCCTCGCCGAGCGCTTCGGGATCGCGGCGGAGGTCTGGAGCGCCACCTCCTACCAGCTCCTGCGCAACGAGGCGCTCGAGGTGGACCGCTGGAACCTCCTCCACCCCGGCGAGACGCCGCGCGTCCCGCTCGTCACGGAGCTCCTTCGCGAGCCCGGCGCCGCCGGCCCGATCGTCGCGGTGAGCGACTGGATCCGCGCCTGGCCGGACCTCGTCACGCGCTGGGTCCCCGGCGATGCATGGCGCCCCCTCGGGACGGACGGCTTCGGACGGAGCGACAGCCGCGCCGCGCTGCGCCGCTTCTTCGAGGTGGACGCGGAGCATGTCGCCGCCACCGTCCTCTCCGAGCTCGCCCGGACCGGCCGCATCCCCGTGGAGCGGGCCCTCGCGGGCTTCGCCGAGCTGGGGATCGACCCGGAGGCCCCCTTCGCGCTCGTGAGCTGAACGGCGGGGTCGTGGCCCGGGCCGTCGTTACCGACGCGTAACCGTTCCATCCCTGTACGCGTCCGCCCGCTGCGCGGACCATACGTCGCTGATGACCGACCCCGTCTCCGCGCCGACCCACCCGATCGCCGGGCTCGTGGCGCGCGTCCACGAGCGCCACCGGGACGTGAAGGATGGCGTGGTCGCCACCTATATCCCCGAGCTCGGCCGCGCCGACCCGAGCTGGTACGGGATCGCGGTCGCCACGGTGGATGGATCGGTCTATCAGGCGGGCGACACCGATCGGGAGTTCACGATCCAGTCGGTGGCCAAGCCGTTCTCCTACGCGATGGCGCTCGGGCGGTTCGGCGGTGAGCGGGTCCAGGGGATCGTGGGGGTCGAGCCGACCGGCGATGCCTTCAACGCGATCGCGCTCGACCCGCTCACGAACCGCCCCTTCAACCCGATGGTGAACGCGGGCGCGATCGCGACCTCCAGCCTCCTCGTCACCGGCGACCCGGTCGCCGACCGGGACGCGTTCGTGGCCACGCTCTCGGCCGCGGCGGGCCGGCAGCTCTCCATCGACGAGGCCGTCTTCCGCTCGGAGGTCACGACCGGCCACCGCAACCGGGCGATCGCCTACCTCCTCCTCAACGCCGGCGCGCTCGCCGCCCCCGTGGACGCGGCGCTCGACCTCTACTTCGCCCAGTGCTCGGTGAAGGTCAACGTGGTGGATGTCGCCCGGATGGCGGCGACCCTCGCGAACATCGGGACGAACCCGGTCTCGGGCGCGGAGGTCTTCCCCTCCGGCGCGGTCCGGGACGTGCTCTCGGTGATGTTCACGTGCGGGATGTACGACGGTGCGGGGCTCTGGGCGCACCGGGTCGGTGTGCCGGCGAAGAGCGGCGTCTCCGGGATCATCATGGGCGTGGTCAACCGTCGGCTCGGCTTCGCCGTCTGGTCCCCGCCGCTCAACGAGCGCGGCAACAGCGTGCGCGGCCTGCGGGCGAGCGCGGATCTCGCGGACGAGCTGGGCCTCCACGTCTTCGACCCGCTCAGCATCGGGGCGAGCTTCCTCGACGCGCTCTAGCCGGCCCCGGACCCCGCCGGGTCCCTATGGCATCATCGGAGTCCGCTCCGCCCGATCCGCGGAGCCATCCGTCTCCGGAGGTCTCTTGTTCGCTGCCTGGGGTCGCTTCGTCCACCGCCACCGCCGCAGCGTCGTCCTCCTCTCCATCGTCGCCACGATCCTCCTCGCCATCCCCGCCGCGGGGATCTCCGGCGCGCTGAGCACGGGCGGCTGGATCGCCCCCGGCGCGGAATCCTCCAGGGTCGGTGAGCGTCTCGCGGACGAGTACGGTCTCGGGGCCGGCCGGATCGTCGTCCTCCTCCGCGGGCCGGAGGGGACGGACGCACGGTCGGACGCCTTCCAGGCGCAGGTCACCGAGACGATGGCCGGGCTCGCGGCGGATCCGCGGACAGCGCGGCTGATCGGATACGCCCAGATCCCGGATGACCGCTTCATCTCCACCGACGGCGCCGCGACCTACGTCGTCGCCGAGCTGAGCCTGGACGAGGAGGCGATCGTCCCCGTCCTCGAGGAGCTCGAGGCGCTCATCGTCCCGGTGGGCGGGATCACGGTCGCCACCACCGGCTTCGCCCCCGTCTCCCGGGACAGCACGGAGATCTCCGAGAAGGACCTCCAGCGGGCGGAGGTCATCTCGCTCCCGCTCGCCCTCCTCATCCTCGTCGGCGTCTTCACCTCGATCGTCGCTGCCGGGATGCCGCTCCTCGTGGCCGGCCTTGCGATCCCCAGCTCGCTCGGCGTCATCGCCCTCCTCGCGGCGCGGACGGAGATGAGCATCTACGTCCTCAACGTCTCCACGATGCTCGGCCTGGCGCTGGCGATCGACTACTCGCTCTTCATCGTCAGCCGCTTCCGGGAGGAGCTCGCCCGGGGTCGCACGCCCGGCGAGGCGGTGGAGCGGACGGTGGCCACGAGCGGCAAGGCGGTCGCCTTCTCCGCGGTCGCGGTGGCGATCGGCCTGGGCGGGCTCATCCTCTTCGAGCCGGCCGCGCTCACCTCGATCGGCGTCGGCGGCGCGATCGTCGTGGCGGCCTCCGCGCTCTACGCGCTCACCTTCCTCCCCGCGCTGCTCGGGATCCTCGGGCACCGGGTGAACGCGCTCTCCGTGCGCGGGATCCTCCTCCGCATCCGCCGCAGCGCCCCGATCGAGGACGGCGCGGACGATGCCCGGATCGACCGCTGGGAGCGGCTCGCCGGATGGGTGATGGCGCGGCCCCTGCGGGTCGCGATCCCGGTCGTCCTCTTCCTCCTCGTCCTCGGCCTCCCCTTCCTCTCGCTCCGCCAGGCGGTCCCGGACGCGGCGGTCCTGCCGCCCGGCGCGCCCTCGCGGGAGGCGTCGATCGCCCTCGAGCGGGACTTCCCCGCCGGCGAGACGACCCCGATCATCATCCTCGCCGACCTCCCCGGCGACCCGCTCGCGCCAGAGTCGATCCGGACCCTGGCGGCCTACGCGGCGGAGCTCGAGGCGCTCGAGGGGATCGACCGCGTGGAGAGCCCCTTCTCCGGTGTCCGCGATCCGCGCACCGGCGCCGTCCTGGACACGGAGACGCTCATCCTCGCCTACGGCACGCCCGCCTTCCGGGCGCAGCTCCAGCCGCTCATCGACACCTACATCCGCGGCTCCACCGTCCGCCTCGACGCGATCAGCCCCTACTCGCCCGCCCAGCCGGCGGCGGCCGACCTCATCCCGGTCGTCCGCGCGATCCCGGCGGGCGAGGGGATCGTCACCCGGGTCGGCGGCCAGGCGGCCGGCGGCTACGACTTCCTCCACTCGATGGAGACGCGGGCCCCGTGGATGCTCCTCACCGTCATCCTCGCGATGCTCGTCATCCTCTTCCTCCTCTTCGGGTCGGTCGTCCTCCCGATCAAGGCGGTCCTGATGACGCTCCTCTCGCTCACCGCGAGCTTCGGGGCGCTCGTCTGGATCTTCCAGGAGGGCCACCTCGCGGGGCCCCTCGGCTTCGAATCGCCCGGCTACACCGTGGCGGGGAACCCGATCATCATGTTCGCGGTCGTCTTCGGGCTCTCCATGGACTACGAGGTCCTCCTCCTCTCGCGGATCCAGGAGGCGTGGCGCCGGACCGGCGACAACACGCGCTCCGTCGCGGAGGGGCTCGCCCGGACGGCCGGGGTGATCACCGGCGCCGCGCTCATCATGGTCATCGTCTTCGGTGCCTTCGCGCTCGCGGACACGCTCACGATCAAGAGCATCGGCGTGGGCATGGCGATCGCCGTCGCGCTGGACGCCACCGTCATCCGCGTCCTCCTCGTCCCGGCCACGATGCGCCTCCTCGGGCGCTGGAACTGGTGGGCACCCGGACCGCTCGCGCGCTTCGCGGACCGGCTCGGCTTCAGCCACGTGGAGGACGACGAGACCCCCTCGCCGGGGGCCGCCCCCGCGCGGTGAGCGGCCGGGGTCACCACCACGGCCCGGGCGGACCGGCGGCCCGCTACGACCGGGAGGCCCCCGCCTACGCCCTCCGCTGGGCCCCCGTCCTCGCCGCGCCCGGCGCGCGCCTCCTCGCCCGCGCGATCGCCGCGGGGCTCCCCGCGGACGCGCGGATCGTGGAGCTCGGAGCGGGGACCGGGACGCTCGCCCTCGCCGCCCGGCGGGCGCTGCCGCAGGCGACGATCGTGGCCACCGACCTCTCCGCGGGGATGCTCGCGGAGGCCGAGGCTGCGGCAGGGGCGGCCGGCCTCGCGGACCCCGATCGCCTCCGCTTCCTCCGCGCCCCTGCGGCCGCCACGGGTCTGCCGGACGCGTCCGCGGATCTCGTCCTCGGCGCCTTCGTCCACCAGCTCGTCCCGGACCGCGCCGCCGTCCATGCCGAGACGCTCCGGATCCTCCGGCCGGGCGGCCTCCTCGCGCTCGTGACCTGGGAGGCGGGCGGGGTACCCCCGCGGGCCTCGGCGGCCTGGGACGATCTCGTCGTCGATCTCGGGCTCGACCGGCCGGTCGCCGGCGCGGCGCCCGATGCGCGCGCCGGGGATCTCGCCTCCCCGGCGGCGGCGGCACGCGAGCTGCGACGGGCGGGCTTCCGGCGGGTCGCCGCGCGGCCGGACCGGCTCACCTGGTCCTGGGACGCCGCGGGCTATCTCGCCCAGAAGGAAGGCTACGAGGAGGCGGCGCTCGTCGCCACGCTCTCCCCTGCGGAACGGGAGCGGCTTCGCGCCGCCGCCGCCGCTGCCTTCGCGCGGCTCCCCGCGTCCGCCTTCGCCTGGGATGCGCCGCTCGTCTCCGTCCTCGCGCGCCGGCCGCCGGCGCCGCTGCCCGAGAGGGGGTGACGGGGACCCGGTCCGGGTGGCATCCTGCGGCGATGCAGAAGATCATCAACGCGCCCAGCGCCTTCGTCGACGAGATGCTCGAGGGGATCCTCGCCGCCCATCCGGGGAAGCTGCGGGCCGCCGGTCCGCGCGGGATCGTCCTCGGCGACGCCCCGGTCCCCGGCAAGGTCGCGATCGCGACCGGCGGCGGATCCGGCCACCTCCCCGTCTTCCTTGGCTACGTGGGCCGGGGGCTCATCGACGGCTGCGCCGTGGGCGGCGTCTTCTCGTCGCCGAGCAGCGAGGTGATGCTCGAGGTGACCCGGGCGATCCACGGTGGCGCCGGCGTCCTCTACCTGTACGGGAACTACGGCGGCGACCGGATGAACTTCGATCTCGCGGCCGAGCTCGCCGCGGACGAGGGGATCTCCGTGCGCACGATCCTCGGCGCGGACGATGTCGCCTCCGCCCCGCCGGAGAAGGCGGCCCGCCGGCGCGGGATCGCAGGGATCTTCTTCCTCTACAAGGTCGCGGGTGCCCGGGCCGCGGAAGGCGCGAGCCTCGCGGAGGTCGTGGAGGTCACGGAGCGCGCCGCCGCGGGTCTGCGCACGATGGGCGTCGCCCTCTCCTCGTGCACCCTCCCGGAGGCCGGCGTCCCCACCTTCGACCTTCCCGCCGGGGAGATGGAGATCGGGATGGGGATCCACGGCGAGCCGGGCGTCCGCCGCGGTCCGCTCGGGACCGCGGATGCGATCGCGGACGAGCTCGTCGCGGCGATCCTCGCGGACCTGCCCTACCGGCGCGGCGACGAGGTCGCCGTCCTCGTCAACGGCCTCGGCGCCACCCCGAAGGAGGAGCTCTACCTCCTCTACCGGCGCGCGGCGCAGATCCTCGCGGGGGAGGGGATCCGCGTCCACCGGACGTGGATCGGCGAGTACGCCACCTCGCTCGAGATGGCGGGCGCCTCGATCAGCCTCCTGCGCCTGGACGACGATCTGCGCCGGCTCGTGGATGCGCCGGCCGATTCGCCCTTCTTCGCCCAGCCGTGAGCGAGGCCGCGTCGCTCGGGGGGCCGTCCGCGGCCCTCGTCGCGCTCATCGCCGCGACCGTGCGCGATGTGGCGGCGGAGGCGGAGCTCCTCAACCGGCTCGACGGGGTCGCCGGGGACGGTGACCTGGGCGTCACGGTGACGCGCGCCGCGGAGGCGATCGAGGGGGTCGCAGCCGAGGCGGCCGCCATGGAGCCCGGTCCCGCGCTCCGGCGGATCGGCCGGGCGATCGCCGCGGGTGCACCCTCGTCCGGTGGGACGCTCGTCGCCTTCGCCCTCATGGCCGCGGGAGCCGCGGACGATCCCTCCGGCACGCCCGCTGCGCGCGTCGCCGCCGCCCTGGATGCCGCGCGCCGCTCGATCGCGGAGCGTGGCCAGGTCGGCCCGGGAGACCGGACGATGCTCGATGCGATCGGGCCCGCCGCGGATGCCGCCGCGGATGCCGCGGCCGCCGGGAGCCCCCTCGGCACGCTCGCCCGGGCCGCTGCGGACGCCGCCGATGCGGGGGCGCGGGCGACCGAGGGGATGGAGCCGGTCGTGGGGCGCGCCGGCTGGCTGAAGGACCGCGCGCGCGGTCACGAGGATGCGGGTGCCCGGCTCGCGGCGCTCCTCGTGGCGGCCGCCGCCCGGCGGGTGGAGGACCCCTCCGCCTAGCGGAGGAGGAAGCCTGCCCCGAGCGGGTCGCGCCGGTCCACCACGAACGTGTGGCGTCCGGTCAGATAGGCGTTCCCGGCCACGCTCGTCGCGATCGCCGGCCGGCCCGCGACCATGAGATCGCCCTCATGGCGACCGCGGAAGGCCTCCCCGGTGATCCCCGCGTTGACGATCTCGTCTCCGGGCCGGAGCCTCCCCTGCGCCGCGAGCGTGGCGAGGAGCGCGCTCGTCCCCGACCCGCAGGGCGAGCGGTCCACCTCCGCGTCCGCGAAGACGGTCACGTTCCGGAGCGTCGCATCCCGCGCGCGGCCATCCGGGCTCGAGGCCGGGTCGTGGTCCACGAGGATCGTCCCGTAGACGAAGGAGAGGTCGGGGTCCTCCGGGTGCGCGGGCTGGACGCTCCGCCGGAGCGCCTCGGTGATCGCGGCACCCGCCCTCGTGAGCGCTTCCGTGGCCGCCGGCTCCACGCGGAGCCCGAGCTCGGCCACGTCCACCACCCCGTAGTAGGCGCCGCCGAAGGCGAGCTCGACCGCCACCCCGCCGCGCGCACGGGCTGCCTCATGAAGCGCGACGCCCTCGGGCGCGACGACGATCCCCGTCCGCTCCCGCCAGGACGGGACGTTCCGGAACCGGACCTCCCGGACCTCGGGGCCGCCATGCGCGCCCATCGCGACCCCGGCCTCCGCCACCACGAGCCCGGCGGGCGTCTCCCAGCGGAGGGTCGTCAGCGGGAGGGTCGCGGGGACCCGGCCCTCCTCGATCAGCCCCGTCGTGAGGGCGATGATCCCGTGCCCGCACATCGTGCTGTAGCCCTCCGTGTGGAGGAAGAGGACGGCGAGGTCCGCATCCGGCCGGTGGGCTGGCAGGACGATCGCCCCGTACATGTCCCGGTGGCCGCGGGGCTCCAGGAGGAGCGCCCGGCGCACCCAGTCGGCCTCGTCCCGGACCCAGCGCCGGCGGGCGAGGATCGGGAGGTCCGGGACCTCCGGCATCCCCGCCGTCACGAGCCGGAGCGGCTCACCCGCGCAGTGGAGATCGAGCGTCTCGAGGGTGGCGCGGGCGTGCGCGGCAGCGGCGGTCGGAGGTCGCGGTTCCACGCGGGGAGCCTAGCCGACGCCCGCCCTGCCCGCGTCCGGTGCTCTGCCGGGCGCCGCGGACCCGTCTCCGCCGCCGAGGGGGTAGCCTGTCGGTCGCCATGACCGCCCCCGCACCTGCCCCCGATCCGCGCAACCCCGCGATCCGCGCCGAGCCGCGCGGGATCGGGAGCGCCGGTGCCCGGGATCCGCTCGCCCGCGAGGTGAAGCTCCTCGGGGCGCTCCTCGGCCAGGTGATCGTGGAGCAGGAGGGTTCCGGGCTCCTCGACCGGGTGGAGCGGCTGCGGCGCGCCGCGATCGAGCTCCGGCGGACGGGGTCCGACGCCGCCCGCCGGGCGATCGAGCGGGAGCTGGACGGGATCGACCCGGCCGGGGCGGAGGGGCTGATCCGTGCCTTCTCCCTCTACTTCCTCCTCACGAACCTCGCGGAGGAGAAGCAGCAGGTCCGCCGGCTCCGCCGGCTCGGCCGGAGCGGGCCATCCGGAGCCGGGCACGGGACGATCGCCGCCGCCCTCGGCGAGCTCGGGCCGCACGCGGGGCCGCTCGCCGCCGCGCTGCGCATCGACCTCGTCCTCACCGCCCATCCCACGGAGGCCCGGCGCCGGACGACCCTCCTCGCCCTCCGGCGCTGCTACCGGCTCCTGGAGCGGATGGACGACCCGCGCCTCACCCACGCCGAGGACGCCGATCTTCGGCGCCGGCTCCGCGAGGAGATCACCCTCCTCTGGCAGACCTCCGCGCTCCGCTCCGAGGCTCCCTCGCCGCTGGACGAGGTCCGGACGGTGATGGCCTTCTTCGACGAGACGCTCTTCGTCGTCGCCCCCCGGCTCGGGCGTGCGATCGACCAGGCGATGGACGAGATCGCCGCCGCCCGCCCGTCCGCCGCGCGCGCCGCCGCGGACAGCGGACGCTCCGGGACCCGTCCGCCCGCGCTCGCCCCCTTCCTGCGCTGGGGGAGCTGGGTCGGCGGCGACCGGGACGGGAACCCGAACGTGACCGCGGAGACGACGCTCGCCGCGATCCGGATCCAGGCCGACCACGTCCTCCGCGGCTACGAGGCGGTGGCGCGCCGCCTCATGCAGACGGTCGCCGCGGTCGTCCCGGACGATGCGCTCGGCGCCCCGCTCCGGGTGCGGCTGGCCGCGGATGCGGCGGAGCTCCCCGGCGTGGAGGGTGAGCTGCGCCGGCGCTTCCCCACCGAGCCCTACCGGCGCCGCTTCGGGGCGATCGCGGAACGGCTCCGCCGCACGCGGATCCGGATCGTGGAGGGGCGTCCGGCGGAGGACCCGGAGATCGCCGGTGGCTACCCCGAGGTCGCGGCGCTCGCCGCGGAGCTGGACGAGATCCGGGATGACCTCGTGGCGCGCAGGCTCGGCCGGATCGCCTACGGCGAGCTCGGCGACCTCGCCTGGCAGGTGGGGACCTTCGGCTTCCATGCGCTCGGTCTCGAGGTCCGCCAGCACAGCGAGGTCCATGCCGCCACGCTCGCCGTCCTCGACGCCGCGGGCGCGGGCGGGCCCACGGATGCCGCGCTCGGCACGGAGGTCTCCTCGCGGGTGAGCGCGGGCGAGGTCCTCGCCACCTTCCGGGCGATCGCGACGATCCAGGCGGCGCTCGGACCGGAGGCGTGCCGGCGCTACGTGATCAGCTTCACCCGCGGCCCCGGGGACGTCCTGGACGTCCTCGCCCTCGCCCGGGCCGCCGGGCCCACGGTCCCCGTCCTCGATGTCGTGCCGCTCTTCGAATCGGCGGACGCGCTCGTGGAGGCCGGCCCGATCCTCGATGCCCTCCTCGCCGACCGGACCTACCGCGCCCACCTCGCGACCCGCGGCGGCCGCCAGGAGGTGATGCTCGGCTACTCCGATTCCACGAAGGAATCGGGGACGCTCGCCGCCTCCTGGATGCTCTACCGGGCGCAGGAGGCGCTCAGCGCGGTCGCGGCGCGGCGCGGCGTGGAGCTCACGATCTTCCACGGCCGCGGCGGCGCGATCGGACGGGGCGGCGGCCCGATGTCCCGGGCGATCCTCGCCAGCCCGCCGGGGGCGGTCGCGGGGCGCCTGAAGCTCACCGAGCAGGGCGAGGTGATCGCCGCGCGCTACGCGAACCCCGCGCTCGCCCTCCGGCACCTGGAGCGCCTCACGAACGCCGTCCTCCTCGCCTCCTCGCCGCGCCACGACGCCCGCTCGCGGGCCGCGGAGGCCCCCGGCGTCCCGATCCTGGACGATCTCGCCGCCCGCTCCCGCGCCGCCTTCCGCGCCGTCGTCTGGGACGACCCGCGCTTCGAGGCCTTCTTCCGGGCGGCCACCCCGATCGAGGAGCTCGCCGGGCTCGCGATCGGCTCCCGCCCGAGCGCGCGGGCAGCGGCAGGGCGGACCCCGGCGGTGACGATGGCGACCCTGCGCGCGATCCCGTGGGTCTTCGCGTGGTCGCAGTCGCGCCTGAACCTGCCCGGCTGGTTCGGGGTGGGGAGCGCGATCGAGGGCTGGGAAGCCGCGGCCGGGGAGGGCGCCACCGAGCGGCTCCGGGAGCTCTACCGGAGCTGGCCCTTCTTCGCCGGTGTCCTGGACACGGTGGAGCTCGCGCTCGCCAAGGCGGACCTCTCCGTGGCGGAGCGTTACGCCGGCCTCGCCGGGGACGAGGCCGCCACGATCTGGCCGGTCCTGCGCGCCGAGATGGAGCGGACGCGCGCCGCGGTCCTCCGGATCGCGGGGCGGACCCGGCTCCTGGACGCGATGCCGGAGCTCCAGCGCTCGATCGACCTGCGCAATCCGTACATCGATTCGCTCTCCGAGCTCCAGGTCCGGCTCCTCGCCGCCCTCCGCCCGCTCCCGCCCGGCGACCCCGAGCGGACCGCCCTCCTCCGGCTCGTCCACCTCACCGTGAGCGGCGTCGCGGCCGGTCTCCAGAACACCGGGTAAGGTCATCCGGACGATGCCACCTCCCCCGCCCCCGGCCGCGATGCCGCCGAGCCCGCCTCCCGGCGTCCGGATCGACCGCCTCGCGGACCGCAACCACGCCGCCCTCCTCCGCTTCCTCGCGCGCTATCCGGGCGCGCTCTTCGACGAGCGCCCCACCCACCTCCGGCTCTGGACGGGGCTCGCGAGCGGCTTCTTCAACGCCGTGGCGCGCGCCGGCTGGGGTCCGGACAGCGCCCCGATGGCGGTGCGCACGATCGCGGAGGACCTCAGCTCCCGGAAGGTCCCGTGGCGCTGGTACCTGGGCTCGGGTGGGACCGGCGAGGACCTCGTCCCGCTCCTCAAGGCGGTGCGGCTGATGCCGATCCCGAGCCAGACCCCGATGGCGCTCGACCCGCAGCCCCGGCTCCTTGCCCGGATGATGGCGACCGTCCGGCCGGTCCCCGGCCTTTCCGTGGTGGAGGTCCGGGACCCGGAGACGATCCGCGACTGGGTCCTCGTCCGGGCGGTGAGCGGCGACTGGATGGAGCGGACGGCGGAGGCGTGGCTCGCGATGCACCTCTCCCTCGGCCTCGGCTCCGGGGAGCCCCTCCAGCACCTCGTGGCGCGCCGCCGCGGCCTCCCCGTGGCGAGCATCTCGATCTTCCTGGACGAGGAAGGGACCGCCGGGATCTACCACGTGGATGTCGTCCCGGAGGCGCGCGGGATGGGGGTCGCCTCCTGGATCACCGCGGCCGCGATCGGGATGGCCGCGGACCGGGGCGCGGAGCGGATCGTCCTCACCTCGTCCCAGGCCGCGCTCGGGCTCTACCGCCGGCTCGGCTTCGTGGCCCAGGGATCCTTCACCTACTTCTTCGACCCGCGCCTCGGGCCGTAGCGCGCGGGCGTCAGGCCTCCGGCCGTGCCGCCCGGGTGTAGACGAGGACCGCCCGCTCGAACTCGAGGACGACCGTCCCCTCCTGGTTCAGGCCGCGCGTCCGCACGCGCACGATCCCCTGGCCGGGCCGGCTCTGCGACGGACGGACCTCGAGGACCTCCGATTCGGCGTAGAGCGTGTCGCCCGCGAAGACCGGTGCCGTCAGCCTCACCTGGTCCCAGCCGAGGTTCGCGACCGCGTTCTGCGAGACGTCCGGGACGGAGAGCCCGGTGACGATCGCAAGGACGAGCGTGGAGACGACGAGCGGCCGTCCGAACTCCGTCCGGGACGCGTAGTCCGCGTTGGAGTGCAGGTCGTGGGGGTTGTTCGTGAGGAGGCTGAACCAGGTGTTGTCCGTCTGGGTGATCGTCCGGCCATGGGGATGCCGGTAGCGGTCGCCCACCCGGAAGTCGTCCAGGTAGCGCCCTTCCCAGCCCGGGACCGCCGGCCGGGGATCCGCGCCGCTCATCCGCCGGTCACCTCGGCGAGCTCCGTGTCGTCGATCACCCCGAGCGCGTGGGCGCGGCGCGGATCGAACCGCCCGAGCGCCGTGGCCTGGCGGAGGACGACCCGCGCGTGGCGGTCCGTCGCCCGGTCGGACATCACGCCGCCGATCATCGTGGCGCCCTTCCCATCCTCGTGGACCGAGCGGTGGTAGACCGCGAGCTTCTCCGCCTCCGCCTCCAGCGCCTCCGGCCGGAAGCCCGCCTCGTAGGCGAGGAGGACGCCGAAGAGCTGGGCGGGGTGGCCCACCCACTTGCCGAGCATCCCGAAGTCCCGTGCCCGGACCGCGTCCGCGTGGACGAGCGCCATCCGGTCGAGGAAGCGGGTCCGGTTCGCGGCGGCATCCAGGGCGGGGTCCGCCACCGGGTAGTCGAGCGTCATCCCGTCGATCGCCGGGACGCCGACGCCGCCCGCGATCGCCACGATCTCCGCCCGTGCCCAGTCCGCGAGCGGATGGGTGTTCCCGATCGTGGGCAGGCCGAGGTCCGCGCTGTAGTCCGCGAGCCCGAAGATCAGCGCGCAGAGCCGGTCCGCGGCGGCCGCCGCGACCTCCGGCAGGCGGCCCGCGCACCAGCCCGATTCCACGAGGTAGGCCGTCCGGATCCCGCCCACCGGCATCCCCAGCGCACGCTCCGCCTCCGTCAGCGACTCATGGACGAAGGCGACCTCATCGGGGTGCTCCACCTTGGGGATGACGAGGCCGTCCAGCGGGACGCGGTCCGGCCCGCAGCGCTCCACGAGGGACCAGAGGAGCGTGTAGAGCTCGCGGAAGGTCGTCTCCAGGTTCAGCCCCGGCGGACGATAGAAGCGCAGGGTCCGCGGCCCGCCCCCGGACCAGTCCGCCTCGGCGAGGACGTTCGCCGCCCCGGTCCGCCCGGCCGCGGCGGCCTCGTCCGTGAGCGCGAGCGCATCCTCCGCGTCGAGCATGACCATCGGGGAGCGGCGGGGCGCGGCGAGGAGACCCTCCACGAGCGCCGGGTCCGTCCCCAGCCGCTCCGCGAGCTCCGCGGGGCTGACCCCGAAGCGCTCGAGGATCCGGGCCATCGGCGCGGTCCCGCCCTCGACCGCCTTGCGCGCCATCGCCTCCTCGGCGGGGGTCGTGAAGTGCGCCTGCTGGCGCCAGAAGCGGAGCGGGAGACGGGCCCGGCGCCCGGCGAGGCGCTCACGGAGGGCGAGCCGGCGCTCGTCCGCGCGGGCGATCGCCGCGTCCAGGGAGGGGAGGGGGGTGGCGCTCATGCGTGGGCCTCCGGGAAGAGCTCGGCGAGGAGAGCGAGCGAGACGTCGCGGATCATCCCGGCGACCTCGGGGGCGAAGGGAGCGGGGTGGTCGTAGCCGCGCTGGGCCACGGCGGGCTCGTAGCCGCCATACGGGTATTCCTCGGGCGTGGCGACGTAGCCGAGGACGCCGTTGGAGTAGCCCGCGAAGATCGTCACGGGCGCGGGGGAGGCGGCCCGGACGGCGGCCCCGATCTCGCCGAAGATCTCGCCCGGCGTCCCCACCACCGCGCAGTCACCGATCCGCGCCGCCCAGATCTCCCCCGGCGACGTGGTGGGGAGCGGACCGCTCCGGAGCCGCTCGCGCATCCGGCGCGCCCAGACGAGGTGGTAGCGGACCGGGTTCGTCGTCACCCGGCTCTCGCCGGCTGCGATCCGCCGCGCCAGGTCCGCCTCGCGCTCGGCGATCTCGCGGTCGAGCTCGTCCGCGGTGGGTGCGGCGAGGAGGGGGAGCTCCACGATCCGGCGCACGGTCCGGACGGTCTGCTCCGGCTGCACCGCTGCCGGGCGCCGGCGGTAGAGCGAGATCGGGGTCACGGAGCCGAAGTCGACCTTCTCCACCGCGATCGCGCGCGGGTCGGCATCCACGACCGCATGGGCGGCCTCCAGCCCGAGCCGCCGCCCGAAGGGGACCTCCGGTCCGAGCCGGTCATGGAAGGCCTCGAGCGGCAGGACGTTCCCGGCCGCCCCCTGGAGGAAGACCGCGACCCCGCCCCCGCGGAGCGCCTCCACCTGTTCGCGCAGGGGCCCCACGAAGTCCGAGCCGATCGCATCCACGTCCGGCCCCACGACGACCGGGTGGCAGCCGAAGCCGACGAGCGTGGCGATCGGGCTGCCGTCCAGGGCGTCGATGCGCAGGGTGGGGACGGAATCGTCCAGGAAGCCGTCCGGGTTCCAGCCCAGGATCGTCCGCCCATCCGGGGTCCGCTCCCGGCGGTTCACGGCGATCCCCGGCGCGTGGCCCACGCCTCCGCTCACCCGGGCCTCGCGGGCGTCGCGGAGCGCCCGGACGACGCACGAGGCGTAGAGGTCCGGGACGCTCTCCCAGTAGCGCAGCTCGAGATCGGTCCAGTCGTCCGTCTCGCCGCCGAGCTTGTAGGCTCCCCCCGGCCAGGGGCCGGCGTGGGTATGGCTGCTGTTCAGGAGGACGTTGGCGCCCGGGATCCCGGTGGCCTCCGTGATCCGCGCCCGGATCCGCTCCGCGAAGGCCGGGGTCAGGTTCGTGACGTCCGCCGCGAGGATCGCCACGCTGACGCCGCCGCTCGTGAGGACGACGCCCGTGACGAGGAGCGGGTCGTGGACCCGCCGCGGGGAGACCGGCCGGCGGACATAGCCGAGGACGTCCACCGGGAGCGGCGGGGTGATCTCGACGCGGGCGGCGCCGGCCTGCATGGGGAGCTCCTCTGCGGCGGCGCGGCGGGGGCTAGGGGGTGGCGAGCCAGCCCGCCGCGCCCGCGAGCTGCTCCTGGAGATCGGCGAGGAGGCGGGCAGCCCCCGCGCCGTCCACCGCGCGGTGGTCCGAGCTGAGGGTGGCGGACATCATCCGGCGGATCACGACCTGGCCGTCCCGGACGACCGGCCGCTCGTCGGTGGCCCCGGTGGCGAGGATCGCGACCTGGGGCGGGGTGATGATCGCGGTGAAGGAGGAGACGCCGAGGCCGCCGAGGTTGCTCAGCGTGAAGGTGCCGTCCGAGATCTCCGGCGCCCGGAGCTTCCCGATCTTCGCCCGGGCGACGAGGTCGCGCAGCTCCGTGCCGAGCGTCTCCACGTTCTTCGTGCCGCAGTCCAGCAGCGCCGGGGCGATGAGGCCCGCGTCGCCGAGGTCGATCGCGACGCCCAGGTTCACCGCGTCCACGCGGAGGAGCGTCTCGCCCTCCCAGACCGCGTTGAAGGCCGGGTAGGCGGCGAGCGAGCGCGCGACCGCCTTCAGGAGGAGGGCGGTGACGGTGAGGCGCTCCTCCCTGGGCCGGCCCTCGTTCGCGGCGGCGAGCGCAGCGAGCGCGGCGTCCATCTCCAGCTCCCGCGTCACGTAGAAGTGGGGCGCGGTCTGCTTGCTCTGGACCATCCGCCGGGCGATCGCCTGGCGCATCCGGTCGAAGGTGACCGGGTGACGTCCCTCGCTCATGCGGCGGCTCCTTCCCGGGTCCCGATCACTGACCGTCGTCCAGCCAGCCGATGACGGTCCCGACCGGGACCTCCTTGCCGGGCTCCAGGGCGATCTCCACGAGCGTGCCGCCCGCGAGCGCCTCCATCTCGACGGTGCTCTTCTCGGTCTCGATCTCCGCGAGGACGTCACCGCGGCTCACGACGTCGCCGACCTTGCGGGTCCAGGCGGCGATCGTGCCGACCTCCATGTCGTAGCCGAGCTTGGGCATCTCGATCGCGATGCGGGCCATGCGGACCTCCGAAAACGGTGCGGTGGGCTG
>JAFMJV010000071.1 GCA_017853275.1 Chloroflexota bacterium | reverse complement strand
ATGCGGTGCTTCTTCTCCTTCAGCTCGACCTCGGTGGCCGCGCCGACCTTGATGACGGCGACGCCACCGGAGAGCTTGGCAAGGCGCTCCTGGAGCTTCTCGCGGTCGTAGTCCGAGGTGGTCTCCTCGATCTGCGCCTTGATCTGCGCCATCCGGCCCTTGATCTCGCCGGCATCACCCTCGCCGTCCACGATCGTCGTGTCGTCCTTGGTGGCGACGACGCGGCGGGCGTGGCCGAAGTCCTCCGGCCCGACGGAGTCGAGCTTCCGCCCGACCTCCTCGGAGATCACCGTGGCGCCCGAGAGGATCGCCATGTCCCGGAGCATCTCCTTGCGGCGATCGCCGAAGCCCGGCGCCTTGACGGCGAGGACGTTGATCGTGCCGCGGAGCTTGTTGACGACGAGGGTCGCGAGGGCCTCGCCCTCGATGTCCTCGGCGATGATGAAGAGCGGGCGACCGAGGCCGACCGCCTTCTCGAGGGCCGGGAGGAGCTCCTGGATGCTCGAGATCTTCTTGTCCGTGATGAGCATCGCGGGGTTCTCGAGGACCGCTTCCATGCGGTCCGAGTTCGTCACGAAGTACGGGCTGATATACCCGCGGTCGAACTGCATCCCCTCGGTGTATTCCTTGTCGAGGCCGATCGACTGGCCTTCCTCGACGGTGATGACGCCGTCCTTGCCGACCTTGTCCATCACCTCGGCGATCAGCTCGCCGACCTCCGGGTCCGCGGCGCTGATCGCGGCGACCGCGGCGATCTGCTCGCGGGTCTCGACCGGGCGCGCGTTCTCGCGCAGCCGGGCGACGATCACCTCGACGCCCTTGTCCAGGCCGCGCTTCACGACCATCGGGTTGGCACCCGCGGTGACGTTCTTCAGGCCTTCCGTGACGAGCGCCTGGCCGAGCACCACGGCGGTCGTCGTGCCGTCACCGGCGACGTCGTCCGTCTTGGTGGCGACCTCCTTGAGGAGCTGCGCGCCCATGTTCTCGAAGGGGTCCTCGAGCTCGACCTCGCGGGCGATCGTGACGCCGTCGTTGGTGATCGTGGGGGCCCCGAACTTCTTGTCCAGGACGACGTTCCGGCCCTTGGGCCCGAGGGTGACCTTGACCGCGTCGGCGAGCCGGTCCACGCCCCGCTTGAGCGAGCGGCGGGCGGTCTCGTCGAAGATCAGCTGCTTGGCCATGCGTGGATCTCCTGACAGGGGGTGGGGATGAGGACGGGGAGACGGGACCGGCCGGGCCCTCGCGGGTCCGGCCGGCTGGGGGCGGCCGGGGCCGGGATCAGCCCTCGACGACCGCGAGGATGTCCTTCTGGCTGACGATGAGGAACTCCTCGCCGTCCACCTTGAACTCGGTGCCCGCGTACTTGGCGTAGAGGACCTTGTCGCCGACCTTCACGTCCATCGGCTCGCGGTCGCCGTCGTCGTCCAGGCGGCCGGGGCCGGCGGCGACGATCGTCCCCTCCTGGGGCTTCTCCTTCGCGGTGTCCGGCAGGACGATGCCGCTCTTCGTCATCTCCTCCCGGGGGGTGGGATGGATGACGACGCGGTCACCGAGCGGGCGGAGCTTGGAAGCAGCGGCGGAAGCCAATGCGAGGTCCCTCCTGAGATCTGTCCTGCGAAGCCTGCACCCGGGCGGCTGTCCGGCTCGGAGGAGCCGTGGCCGGTCCGTCGGTCCCGGCGCGTACGGCCGGCGCATCGACGCGGGCCGAGGCCCGGATGCCCTGTGATTAGCACTCTCGGGTCGAGAGTGCCAAGAATGTAGGGGATGGCCCTCCCCGCTGTCAAGCCGGGCCCTCCCGTGGGAGGCCCTAGACTCGGCCCATGGAGCCGGTCGCCTCCTTCCGCGTCCCCTTCCGGGTCCGCTTCGACGAGGCGGGTCCGGACGGCTGCGTGCCACCCTCCGGCCTCGTGCGCTATCTCCAGGATGCCGCCTGGCAGCACAGCGAGGCGGTCGGCTTCGGTCGTGACTGGTACGCCGCGCGCGGGATCGGCTGGCTCGCCCGCGGCCTCGACCTCGTGCTCACCGGCTGCGCGCCCTACGGCGAGACGATCGAGGTGGAGACGGAGCTGATCGGGTGGCGCCGCGTGGGTGCACGCCGCCGGAGCCGGATCCGGGACGCACGCGGGGCACCGGTCGCCGAGTCGCTCGTGGACTGGGCGCTCGTGGACGAGGCCGGCCGTCCGGTCCGCGTCCCGGACGAGATCGTCGCCCTCGCCCCCATGGCGGGCCCCTTCCAGGCAACCCGGATCGACCTTCCGGCGGAGCGTCCCGCGGACCTCCGGGTCCCCCTCCCCCTCCGGCGGCGGGATGCCGATCCGATGGGCCACCTGAACAATGCGGCCTACCTCGACCTCCTGGATGAGACGCTCACCCGTCTCGACCCTCCTCCTCCCGCCCTCACGCGGATCCGCCTCGAGCACCTCCGGCCCGCGCTCCCCGGGATGCGGCCGGCGGGCGCAGCCTGGCGCCTGGAGGATGGCGGGCTCGCGTGGCGGCTCGAGGACGAGGAGTCCGGGAGCGAGCTCGCCCGGGCGATCGCCGGCTGACGCGCCGGGGGCCGGAGGCTCAGGCGCGGCCGGTGAAGCGGTCGTAGGCGCGCACGAGCGCCTCGCCGAGCGCGTCCGGATCCTCCCCCCGTCGCTCCGCCACCCAGCGGGCGGTCACCTCGACCCAGCGCGGCTCATTCCGGCGCCGCGGCGCGCCGGGCGGGGAGAGGTAGGGGCTGTCCGTCTCCACGAGGAGCCGGTCCGCGGGCACGATCCGGGCGACCTCTGCGGACGCCTCCTCGCCGGCGCGGAAGACGAGCCCGCTGAAGCTGATCGCGCAGCCCATGGTCAGCGCCCGCTCCCCGTAATCCACGGGGCCCGAGAAGGAGTGCAGGACCGCCGGGGGCCGATCGCCGAGCCGCTCCCGCCAGTCGCCGGACCCCACGCCGGCCGCGGCGAGCTCGGCGAGGAGCTCGTCCTGGGCATCCCGCTCGCCCGCCCGTGAGCGGCAGTGGAGGATGAGCGGCTTGCGCGTCTCCCAGGCGAGCGCGAGGTGGCGGCGCAGGTTCGCGAGCTGGGCCGGGCGCGGGGAGAAGCCCCGGTCGTAGTCCAGCCCGGTCTCCCCGATCGCCACCGCGAGCGGATCGTCCGCGAGCGGCCGGAGGGCCGCCCATGCCGCGTCGTCCACCTCCGCCGCCA
Organism: Chloroflexota bacterium; assembly: GCA_017853275.1. Lineage (GTDB taxonomy): Bacteria > Chloroflexota > Limnocylindria > Limnocylindrales > CSP1-4 > JAFMJV01. The sequence goes on along the minus strand of JAFMJV010000071.1, from coordinate 5,599 downwards.
CGTGCGGGTGGATCCCCACGGAGCTCTCCACGTCTCCCGCGGCCCGGGCGAAGGCGATCCCGTCCACCGAGGTCCGGGGGTCGAAGCCGGGGACGAGGATGCGCGCGAGCCCGGCGACGCGTGCGGCCGCAAGGACCGCGTCCCGATCCGGGTCGAAGGGACGCGTCTGGAGGTGGCCGTGGGAATCGACGAGGCGCATCGGACCGGCGGCCGGGCGCGGCGCGGGATCAGCCCGCGGGTGCGGGCTCGGTCTCGAGGCGCGGGAAGAGCGGCGCCGCGCCGCCGATCGTGCCGCCCGCCGGCCCGGCGCCCCAGCGGAGAAGCCCATCCACCGGCGGTCCGCCGTTCCCGTCCGGGCCGTAGGGCCAGGCGATCCCGAGCTGCTCCGCGGCACGCGGCGCCGCGGCCGGCAGGTAGGGCGCGACGGCGAAGACGATCAGCCGGCAGGCCTCGAGAAGATCGCCGAGGACGACCCGCAGCCGTCCTTCCGCATCCGCGTCACCGGCCTTCGCGCTCTTCGCGAGGGTCCACGGCGCCTCCGCATCCACGTAGCGGTTCGCCGCACCCACGAACTCCCAGAGGACGCCGAGCGCCTCGTGGAGGAGGCAGCCCTCGAGCGCCGCGACGTAGCGGCCCACGATCCCCGGCCAGGCCGCGGCGAGCGGACCGCCCATCCCCGGTGCCGGCCGCTCGCCGTCCAGGTAGCGGCCGGTCATGGAGAGGGAGCGGTTCAGGAGGTTCCCGAAGTCGTTCGCGAGGTCCGCGTTGTAGCGCCGGACGAACGACTCCCACGAGACCTCGGTGTCCTTGTCGAAGGCGACCTCGCGGAGGGTCACGTAGCGCGCCCCGTCCGGCCCGAAGGTGCGCACGATGTCGTGCGGGTCGAGGAAGTTGCCGCGGCTCTTGCTCATCCGCTCGCCGCCCGTGAGGAGCCAGCCGTGGACCCAGACCTTGCGTGGCGGCTCGAGCCCGGCGCTCATGAGCATCGCGGGCCAGATGATCGTGTGGAAGCGGTTGATGTCCTTCCCCACGATGTGCAGGTCCGCGGGCCACCAGCGCGCGAAGGCATCCGGGTCGTCCGGGAAGCCCGCGCCGGTGATGTAGTTGATGAGCGCATCGAACCAGACGTAGATGACGCCCGCGGAGGGGTCCGGCGTGCCGTCCGGCAGGACGGCCTCCGAGCCGTCCGCGCGGATCGGGAAGGGGATCCCCCAGCTGAAGGTCTCGCGGCTGATCGAGATGTCCTCGAGGCCGTTCCGGATGAAGGCGATCATCTCGTTCTTCCGGTACTCGGGCTCCACGACCCCGGGGTTCTCCGCGTACCAGGCGAGGAGACGGTCGGCGTAGCGCGAGAGGCGGAAGAACCAGTTGTGCTCGGTGAGCCACTGGAGGGGGACGTCGGGGTGGTTCGGGCAGCGGACCCCGTCCGCCTCCTCGATCAGGTCGGTGAGGTTCCGGAAGCCTTCGTTCGGGCAGTACCAGCCCTCGTACGAGCCCTGGTAGACATCCCCGTTCGCGAAGGCGCGGCGGACCATCTCCTGGGAGGCGCGCCGGTGATCCGGGTCCGTCGTGCGGATGAAGCGGTCCGGGGCGATAAGCAGGGCATCCTCGGCGTCGCGGAAGAGCCGGACCATCCCGTCGATGAAGTCCCGGGTCTCGAGGCCGAGCTCCTGGGCGCGCTGGTGGATGTTCACCGAGTGCTCGTCCGTCCCGGTGAGGAAGCGCGTCTCGTCCCCGGCCATCCGGTGGCGGCGGGCAAGGACGTCCGCCCCGATCACCTCGTAGAGGGTATGGAGCCCCGGACGGTTGTTGGGGTAGGCGATCGCGGTCGTCAGGTAGTAGCGGCGTCGGTCGGTCATCGCGCCGGAAGCGTAGCAGCGAGCGCGCTCACCGGTGCCAGGGGAAGGCGAGGGCGACCGAGGAAGGCCCGGACGGCTCCCCCACCCCGACGAGCTCGAGGAAGTCCGCCGCGCTGAGCGCGACGAGCAGGGCATCGGTGACCGCGGTGACCGTCGCCGTGCGCGGCGAGCCCGCGAGGATGCCGATCTCGCCGAAGCCCTCGTCCACGCCCATCCGGCGCAGCACCCGCGGGGCATCGTCCGGGGCGGCCACCTGGGTCACCTCGACCTCGCCCGCGGCGATCGCGAAGAAGCGGTCCGCGGGATCGCCCTGGCGGATGATCGTCACCCCGGCGGCGATCCTGACGATCTCCGCCCGCCGCTCCGCCCGCGCGAGGCGGCCGGGCGCCAGGGCCGAGAGGGCGGGCACCCGCGAGAGATGGGCCCGGATCGGGGCGTCCCCCTCGGGCTGCGTCCGCCACGGCCCGAGCACCGCGACGAAGATCAGCCCCGTCACGGCGAGCGCGACCGCGCAGGCGAGGACGAGCGGCCCGAAGCCGAGGATGACGATGAGCGACGGGACGCTGAAGGCGCCGAGCGCGTAGACGACCTCCCAGATCGTGTCCAGCGCAGCGAGCATCCGCCCGCGCGCACCGTCCGGGACCATCCGCTGGTAGACGGTCCCGCCCACGATCGAGGTGATGAGCGACCCGAGCGCGATCGCGAAGAGGGCGGCCATCAGCGCGGGGAGCGTGGCGACCGCGCCGAGCGCGAGAAGGCCGCCACCGATGAGGATGACCCCGGTGAGGAAGGGGGGCTCGACCCGGCGGCGGAGGACGAGGATCCCCCCGATGACGACCCCCACCGCGCCGCCGGCGCCGAGCGCCGTGTTCAGCGCCGCCGTCCCCACGTCCCCGCCCCGGATGATGTCGTAGGCGAGGTAGGCGGTGATCACCACGAGCCCGCCCACGATGAAGCTGTGGATCAGCTCGAAGACGAGGAGCGCAACGATCGGCCGGGTCGCGCGGGAGTCCACGCCGGCCGCAGGGCGCGCAGCCGCGGCGGCGGCGTCGGCGCGCGCGCCGGACACGGCCGCGGGCGGCGCGGGCCGGCCCCGCGCAGGGAGGCCACGGAGGATGAGGACCGCGACCCCGAAGATGGCGCCGTTGAGCGCGAAGGCGAAGGGGATCGAGGGGACGAGGGCGAGGGCGATCGCGGCTGCCGCCGGTCCGCCGAGGACCGCGAGGATGTCGAGCGAGGCATAGACGGCGTTCGCGGGGCCGAGCTGGCGCTCGTCCCGGCAGAGGGCGGGGAGGAGCGCACCGATCGCGGGCTGGAAGAAGACGGAGATCGTCGTGGCCGCCATCGCCGCGAGCACGACGACGGGCGCCCCGGCACCGGCCGCCGCGATGAGCGCGATCGCCGCCATCGCGAGGATGCGCGCGCTCCCGCACACGAGGAGGAGCCGCCGCCGGTCGAAGCGGTCCGCTGCGTAGCCCGCCGGGATGCCGAGGACGAGGTACGGGATGACCCGGATCGCGCCCACGAGGCCCACGATGAAGGGGTCCCCGTCCGTCGTCTCCCAGGCCAGGATGATGAGGGCGATGGCGGAGATCCAGTCGGCGAGCGAGCCGATGAGGAAGCCCGCGAAGATGCGCGCGAGGTCCCGGTTCGCGAGGACGTCGCGATACGCCCCGATCAGTCCACGCACGGATCCGCCGGGAGGGGCCTAGGCCGCGCCGGTCGGCGCCGACGCCGTGGCGGCGAGGATCGCCTTCACCTCGAACGGTGTGAGGCCGGGGTGCTTCCCCACGAGCCGGGCGACGAGCCCGGCGATCTGGGGGGCCGCGAAGGAGTTCCCGGTCGCCACGATCGAGCCGCCGTCCTTCCAGGCCACGGGGACGTCCACCCCCCACGCCCCGAACTCGACCGGCGGGTGGGGGTTGTGGAACCAGGTCCACGGATCGGGGATCTCGTGGGCGGCCACGGAGACGACGGAGGAGAAGAGGGAGGGATAGCTCGCCCCCTCGTGGTTGTTCGCCGCGCAGACGAGCGTCGTCCCGGCGAAGGCCGCCCGGTCCGCCAGGTCGTGGAAGTGAGGGAAGAGGCTCTCCGAGCGGGAGGAGAGGCTGAGGTTCGCGACCGGGATCCCCTGCTCGATCACCCAGTCGAGCGCTGCGAGGAAGGCTCTCCCCTTCCCCTTCAGGTCCGCACCGAGGACGCGGACCGAGATGAGCTCCACCTCCGGGGCGAAGGTGCGGATGATGCCGCCGCAGGCGGTCCCGTGGCCGTAGAGGTCGCCGGCCTCGTCCGGGACGACGCGCTCATCCTCCTCACCGAGCTCGATCGCGATGCTCTCCACGACCCGACCGCCGAGCGCCGGGTGGTCACGCTCGAGCCCGGAATCGATGATCGCCACGCGGACCCCTGCACCGGTCCCGCCGTCGAAGGCCCAGGCACGGTCGATCGCGTCCAGCCGGATCCCGCGCACCAGCCCCGTGCGGTCCCCGATGAACGGCTCCGTCCACGCCGGACGGATCTCCCCGGAGCCCTCGCTCACGAGCGGTAGGGGCGGCGGACCGAGGTGGAGGCATGGCGCGCGGCGACCTCGATGATCCCCGCCACGAGCGCGCGCTCCCGCTCACCGAGCCCGCGGATCCGCGCGACCGTGTCCACGATCGTCCAGAAGGGATCCTCGGCATCCGCATCAAGCTCCGCGATCACGGGAGCGAGGGCGGCGTCGATCGTCTCCTCCGTCACCTCGCCCGCGGCGATCGTGCGCAGCGCCGCCTGGAGGATCCGGGTCGTCTCCCGCTGCACCCGCGTCGCCTCGATCGCGGCGGCGGCCTGTCGGGCGAAGGCGCCCATCAGCTCCAGGTCCTTCAGGGTGAAGGTGGGCGAGGAGCGCTTGTCCAGGACCTGGAGGACGCCGATGCAGGTCTCCCCGTCGATGAGGGGGACGCCGGCGATCGCCCGGGGGACGTAGCCGGTGCGCTGGGCGGTCGCCTTGTCGAAGCGGGGGTCGGACATGACGTCCGAGATCGCGATCGGCTGGGCGGTGGAGAAGACGTAGCCCACGATCCCCTTCGTGGTGGGGATCTCGACGCCGATCACCCCCTGCCCCTGGACGCCGGCGGCGACCCGGAAGCGGAGGCGGTCGGGATCCCGCTCGTGGAGGGCGATCGATGCGGCCTCCGCATCGAAGAGGGCAGCGGCGGCATCCACGATCCCCTGGAGGAGCGCGGTCTCGGCACGACCGTCGAGGCGGCGCGCCACCTCCGTGCGCGCCGCGACCGCCGCGATCGCGGCAAGGGCGGCGCTGGGGTCCTGTCGGTCGGTCACGGGGGGAGACTAGCGGGACTCGTCCCCGGCTGTCTCATCCGCGGCGCCGGGCGGGGTCACGACCCCGCCCCCGCGAGCGCGGCCACCACGCCGATCACCGAACCCGCCGGACATCACGTGCCCTTCGACATCGGGCTCCGTATCGGCGTCGCGGGGACGGAGCTGCTCCTCGCCGGAGCTCGCCAACCGGCTGGTCCGCGGATCGTCGGTGCGATCGCTCATCTCATCGGCCTCCACCGCAGCACATCACCTTCGAGCCGGCGATCCGGGGAAAGCCGGTCAGGACCGCCCAGAGCTGCACGCCGGTCCGCGCCGCAGGTGGGCGACGGTGGACCGCGTGGCGTGGACGGAGGAGTGGTCCGGGAACCTCAGCCCTTGGTGGTCCCGGTCCTGGAGGTGCCCCCCGAGGAGATGAAGGC
>JAFMJV010000030.1 GCA_017853275.1 Chloroflexota bacterium | reverse complement strand
GGGAGGTCGCGCGGGATCGGCTGGTCCATGCCGCCCACGATGACCACCGATCCTGTACCGCGGCTTCACCGGTCGGTGGACCGCAGAGAGGGCATTTCTGACGCTCGGGGGGGGCGTGGTAGGGTCCCGCGGACGGCGCCTGCAGCGCTGCACCAGCGGGGGGACGCGATGCGGTCGGTCCTGGTCCTGGTCCTGGTCCTGGTCACGGGGTCGCTGCTCGGGGGGAGCACGGTCGGGTCGGCGCAGGGAGCGGCAGGGTCGCCGTCGCCCGCCCCATCGGTCGCACCGGCGCCATCGGTCGCACCGGCGCCATCGGTCGCACCGGCGCCATCGGTCGCACCGGCGCCATCGGTCGCACCTCCGATCGCATCGCCCGTCCCGTCACCGACGCCCGCGGTGGCGGTCCCGATCCCCGACATCCCGTTCGACCCGGGCAGCGGCGAGGCGCCGGGCGGCCTCACGTGGGAGCGGGTCGACCTTTCCAGGGCGGTCGCAACGAACCGGCTCGAGGGCCTGATGCGCTGGGCGGGCGGCTTCGCGATGCTCGAGCTGCGGCCCGGCGGTCCGCATGGCGCGGCCGTGGTCGCGACCTGGACGTCGCCCGATGGCCGTGCGTGGGCACGCCGGCGGCTCCCCGAGCCGATCCGCCCCGCTTCGTTCACGTCGTTCCACGCGCTCGGCGACGGGCTCGCGCTCACGACGATCGACGCCCGGCCTTCCATCACCTTCGGGACGAAGTGGATCTCCGTCCTCCTGTCGGACGATGGGCGCCGATGGCGGCGAGGCGCAGGCATCGAGCTCGGCGTCCCTGCCGGCTACCCGAACGGCTGGGTGCTCGACTTCCCCGCGATCGTGGCTGCCGGTGACCGGCTCATCGCGATCTCGCGGCTCGGGCCGAACCGGTGCTGCGGCTCCGCGCCGAGCGCGACCCGCTGGGCATCGATCGCCGGCGGGGTCGCGCTCGCGGCCGGCGAAGGTGCCGGGCGGCTCGTCGCCTGGGAGAGCGTCCGGGGCGGCCCATGGGAGCCCGCACCGATCCGGGTGACCGGGACGCGATCGACGGTCGTCGCGATCGAGTCGCTCGGCCGCAAGGGCGATCTCCTGACTGGCGTCGTCCTCGACGTGGACTACCGAGCCGTCTTCTCGCGCGACGGCGTCCGCTGGTGGGCGGGCGCCGCGTTCCCGCCCGGCTACGAGTGGGGCGGCGCGCAGGAGGTCGCCGGTGACGGCGGCTGGACGATGCTCCTCGGGGAGCACGATCCCGAGCCACGGTTCCCGGTCGGCTACGGCAACCGGCTCGCGGCATGGCTCATTGGCCCCGGCGGCCGGCCGCAGCTCGTCCTGGACCGCCAGCCTGTCGTCCCGAGCGGTTGGGCGGCCGAGGGCGACACGCTCGTGATCCTCGGGCGGTCGTGGCTGGGCGAGGATGACGGGGACTGGAGCTGGCTCCTCGTCTCGCACGATCGCGGGAGGACGTGGGATCAATCGCTCGCCTGGTCCGGCGCGCTGGGCGCCGTCTTCACCGACCTCGTCCTCGACGACGGCACGCTCGTGATGCGCCGCGTCGATGACTCGTCCCCCGGCATCTGGATCGCGCCGATGCCCGATGCGGGCTGAGGGCCGGGAGGCCGGCGCGTTACCGGGCCGTCGGCGGGAGATCGAGCCAGCCGTCGAGGTGGCACTGGCCAAGCTGGAGGGGGTACGGGCTATGCGTGTCAGTCGCGCTGGGAGCTGGTTGCGAGAGCGTCACATGGGATCACCGCGTCGGGCGGTGCTCGTCTCGGGGATAGCCTTGATGATCACGGGCATTCTCGGCCCCGGGCCCCTGTCCGCATCGGGCACACCGGCGCAGCGCGATATCGAAGCAGCTGTCACCGCTCGCTGGTCGTTTGGGTTGCCAGCGGACGAAACCGATGTAGCACGGCTACTCGAGTCGCCCGAGGTGTCCGTCCGCTGGGGATTCCCGATGACGACCGCCGAGGAACAAGAGGTCGATCCGGTCGGCCGGATGGCGTTCGCTCAAGAAGCGAAGCAGCGTCTCCTCCCGACCGCGCAGAAGCTCACAACCTTCAGCGGGGCTTGGTTCGATCAGCGACACGACGGCCAGCTGGTCGTGATGCTTACTGACTGGACCGATGCCACGCTCAATCAGCTGGACCACGCCCGACCGACCTTCGGCCCGGGGTACCGAGTGGAGCGGGCCGACACAACCTACGCGAGGCTCGAGGACGCCGCAGCAGCGGTTGAACGAATCTGGTCCCTTGTCGCAGATATCCGCTTGTTAAGCTACGCGATCGACCAGCGCCACAACCGACTTGTGCTTGACGTCTCGCCGCAGGACCTAGAGGCAGCGTCAGCATCTCTCCCTGACTTCGCCGCCATTTTGGGCGTGTCAGCAGTGCTCCGCGGCGCCGACGACATCACGGATCTGGACTGTAACCCAAGGACTGACTGCTATCCGCTCCGAGCGGGCGCCAAAGTGTTCAAAGGCGCCCTCGACACCAGTAGCTATTGCTCGCTTGGGTTCCTCGTTAAGAACTGGAACGGCAGTCCCGCGAACCAGTGGTTGACGGCAGGTCACTGCGGATACGCCGGCTCCAACACGTGGTACAACCACGGAATGCAACACTATGCTTGCGCAACTTGTGGCTCTGGCAAGATCGGCGTCGAACAAGGTAACGCATATGATCCTAATGGGTCGTATATCCGCGACGTAATGCGAGTGGGTGTCCAGGATCCGCCGGGCGAGACAGCCATGGCGGCTCGCGTAGCGGATGCTGACGTGACGGGGATCACTGATGCGGAGTACCCGGTAGAAGGTGAGATTCTGTGCGCGTCGCTCGGTCAGTCGGACAGTATCGAGTGTGGTTGGGTGGTGTCTGCGCAGGCTTCCTGGCAGAGCGACACTGTGACCCCGCACCCGACAGTACACGGTGCGAGCATGGACACGTACAGCGGTCACACGCTGAACCCTGGCGATAGTGGTTCGCCCATATATGCGACCACCAATCCAATCCAGGGCGTCTACTACGTCGTGCCTGTTGGCATCGCCGATTCGGAGCGACAACCGTCACTGGGTCAGTACCGTGACATCTACTTTGCGAAGGTGCGGTGGGCGGTCGAGTACTGGAACCTGGAGGTGTTCCACTGATGGTGGTCACGGGACGCCCGAAGCCCTCTCGGTGGCGCTGCAGTGACGAATCCCGGGCGTGGTCGAGTGCGCGTCTGGCCTGTCGAGTGACGTCGCATGCCAGGTGAGCACGGGCGAGTCCTCGACCGCGGACGCTCTCGTCGTGCGCTTGGTCCACCCTGGCTCCCTGCCCTGATCGTCCTCGCCGCGACGGGCTTGGTCAACGCGCCGCGCGCTTCCGCGGAGATCGTCCCGTCGCCCTCGCCGGCGGCTGCGTGTCGGCCGACGCCGGCCACCCCGAGCGACGGCCCTCTCGTCGCTCCGTCCGACGAGGCCGGCGGTTCATCGGCGACGGTTGACGCGACCGGACCGAGCCGGGTCTCGCCATCCCCGGTGATGGCGGGTGGTAGCGGACTGCTCCCGGGCGAGTGGAGGCGCCTTGCGCCTGCGCCGTTCGCCTCGACCGGCCCGCTGGGGGTCTGGACGGGCAGCAGGTTGCTGGTCCTGGACGCGGCCACGGGTCGCACGGCGACGTATGACCCAGGCAAGGATCGATGGCGGGAGATGCGGACGGCACCGTTCGGGCTTGACGCACACATCCCGGGACATGCGATCTGGACGGGCGTTGAGCTGCTCGTGTGGGATCGTTCCGAACGGTCGCTGGGGGCGGCATTCGATCCGTCGTCCAACGACTGGCGACGACTGCCCCCGGCACCGGTGGGCGGTCAGGTCGTGGCCGTGGCCTGGATGGACGAGCGCGCGGTGGTGCTGACCGACGAGCCCGGCTTCGCCGCCTACGACCCGGAGTCCGACTGCTGGCGAACGCTGGCGGCACCGCCGACCGGCCTGACTGGGCCCGTTCGCCTGTTCTGGACCGGCCGGGAGCTCCTGGCGGCAGGGATGCCACCAGGCGTCGCGAGCTGGAACCCGGCGACAGAGGTCTGGACGATGGCGCCGCTGTCACCGCTCGGTCGCTCGACCGACGTACCCGTCCTCGCTGGGGATCAGCTCGTCTACCTCTCGTACGGCAGTCGAGTCGAAGGCCAGGTCGTGGACGGCGCGTTTGACGGGCCATCAGCAGCGTGGAAGGTGATCGACACCCCCTGCCGCGTCTCGACCGACTACGCGGTCTGGACTGGTCGGGTGGTCACCGACGGGTTCCATGACGCGTTCGATCCGGTCACCGGCACCTGCTATCGGCTGCCTCGGACGCGAGACCGGAGTCGCACGGGCGAGCTGCGGTCGTGGACCGGCCAGGACTTCGTCATCTGGTCGGGAGGCGGCGGAGAGGAGGTGCCGGCGAAGCCGGATGGCATCGCGTTCAGGCCGACGACTCCTTGATCACGCCCCCGCTCGACCCGCCTGCCGCCAGCTGAACGCAACCATGGCGGAACGGCCGTGCGGCACCGCGCGTTGGTGGACGTGGGACCCGTCCCCCGGCATCTGGATCGCGCCGATGCCCGATGCGGGCTGAGGGCCGGGGGGCGAGGAGGCGTCCCCTCCCCCTACCCCGCCGTCGCGCCGCCGTCCATCGAGAGCACCTGGCCGGTCATCCAGGCCGCCTCGTCCGAGAGGAGGTGGCGGATCCAGCGGGCGACATCGTCCGACGTGCCGAGCCGGCGCATCGGATAGTTCTTCGCCTGGTTCGCGATCGTCTCCTCCACCGTGGTCCCCCAGCCCATCTCGATCTTCTGCTCGAGCGAGGACTTCCCGATGCCGGTCTCGGGGATCGATGCGGGCGCGACCGCGTTGACGATGATCCCCTGCGGCGCGAGCTCCACCGCCATCGCCTTCGTGAGGCCCACGAGCCCCCACTTGGACGCGATGTAGGGCGCGCTGTTCGGCCCCGCCCGCACCCCCGCGATCGAGGCGACCGTCACGATCCGGCCGCCGCCCGCGGCGAGGAGCCGGGGCACCGCCTCATGGCAGACGAGGAAGGTGCCGGTGAGGTTGATCTCCAGCGTCCGCTGCCACAGCTCGTCGGTGATCTCCGCGAACGGGACGAAGCGGAAGATCCCCGCCGAGCAGACGACGCGGTCGATGCCGCTCATCGCCGCCTCCGCAGCCGCCACCGCCGCCGCCACGTCGGTCCGCGACCGGACGTCGCAGCGCACGGTCGTCACCCGGTCGCCGAGCGCAGCAGCGCGCGCCAGGCCCGCCTCGTCCACATCGAGCGCGGTGACGCGCGCGCCATCGGCGACGAGCAGCTCCACCGTGCGCAGCCCGATGCCGCTCCCGCCGCCCGTGACCAGGACCCGCCAGCCCGCCGCGTCCACCATCTCCGAACCTCCGCTCCGCCGTCCTGCCGTTGCCGTAGGGTAGCCACGGCGGCGGGCTGCCGCGAGCCAGAGGAGGGAGAGATGGGTGTCTCGGGACGCGATCGGCCGCTCGGACCGGAGCGCTTCCGGCTCGATGGCGCGGTCGCGCTCGTCACCGGTGCGGGCGGCGCGTTCGGGCGGGTGACGGCGATCGGCTTCGCGCGGGCGGGCGCATCGCTCTTCCTCACGGATATCGACCCGGCGCGGCTCGCGGAGACCGCGGCGCTCGTAGCCGCGGAAGGGGCGCGCTGCGAGACCGCGACGTGCGACACCGCGGACGCCGCGTCCGTGGATGGCGCCTTCGCGGCGCTGGACCGCGCCTTCGGCCGGATCGACGTCCTCGTGAACAACGCGGGGATCAACCCGATGCAGGGCCGCCCGGAGGAGTTCCCGACCGAGATCTGGGACCGCGTCCTCGCCACGAACCTGACCGGCTACCTCCACCACGCCCAGCGCGCCGCACGGCGGATGATCGCCCAAGGGGAGGGCGGCTCGATCGTCAACGTGGCATCGATCGCCGGTGCCTCCGTCCTCGGCCGCGGCAACCTCGCGTACGGGGTGAGCAAGGCGGGCGTCCTCCAGATGACCCGCGAGCTCGCGGTGGACTGGGCGCAGCACGCGATCCGCGTGAACGCGATCCTCCCCTGCCAGTTCATCAACGATGGCTGGCGGCGCGCGATCGACGATCCAGAGCGACGGCCGCTCGTGGAGCGCGTCCTCTCCGGGATCCCGATGAACCGGATGGGCGAGGCGGACGAGATCGTCGGCCCGATCCTCTTCCTCGCCTCGTCCGCCGCCTCGATGGTCACCGGGGTCGGCCTCCCGGTGGACGGCGGCAACCTGGCCCTCAACCCCGGCGGGAGCCACGCCGGCCTCGGCATGAAGGAGATGATCCTGTGAGCGACCGCCCCTACCTCGTGATGCGCATGGACGACATCGAGCCGTTCACCCACCCGGGCGATACCGGCTACCACTCCCAGCACGTCCTGGGGAACGAGCTGACCGGCCTCCACGACACGCTCGTCAACCGCGGCGTCGTGGAGCCGCACTACGCCCTCGGCGGCGGCAACCACCCGGACAACGACGAGATCTACATCGCGGTCGAGGGGAGCTGCATCCTCGATCTCGGGGGCCATCCCGACACCGGCGAGGGGAGCCGGCCGTGGCGGATCGACGCGGGGATGACGGTCTTCGTCCCGCGCGGCACCTTCCACCGGCTGCGCAACGACACGGACCGCCCGTTCACCCTCCTCACCGTCTGGCCGCAGCCCGCGGCGCGCGGTGCGAACGGGATCCACGACCTGCGACTGGACACCTGGGGGAGCGGCGTCCGCTTCCGCGCCGGCCACGAGCTCGTCGCGGATGGCGATTCGCTCCGCGTCGTGGAGCGCGGCGCGGGCTGGGATCCGGCCCTCCCGGAAGGAAGCTGACCGGGCCGGGGGGCGTGGGGCGGGCCCGACCAGGGGCCGCGGGGAGTACCGTGCGCCCATGAAGGTCGCCCTCAGCCCGATCGAGATGATGCGCCGCGCCTGGCGGCTCTACCCGGAGCGCGAGGCGGTGGTGGACGGGGACGTCCGCCTCACCTACCACGAGCTCTTCACGCGCTCGGACCGCTGGTCCGCGCTTCTCCAGCGCCGCTATGGGATCGGGCACGGCGACCGGGTGGCGCTCATCTCGCCGAACTCGCACACCGCGCTCACGGCGTTCACCGCGGTGCCGCGGATCGGGGCGGTCCTCGTCCCGGTCAACTTCCGCCTGGCCGCGGACGACTTCGCATACATCGTCCGGCACTCGGGCGCGCGGGTCGTCTTCGTCCATCCGGACCTGGCGCCCGCCGTGGAATCGATCCGGGATGAGCTGCCCGGTGTGGAAGCCTTCGTCCTTCTCTCGGGCGGGGCGCGCGCAGGCTGGGACCTTCTCGAGCCGCTCCTCGCGGAGGACCCGGACGCACGGCCGGCGCTTCCGGAGATCGATGAGGACGACCTCATCACGATCAACTACACGAGCGGCACGACCGCGCGCCCGAAGGGGGTGATGATCACCCACCGGAACGCGGCGATCAACGTCCTCGACGTCCTCGCGCACGTGCCCATGACGCCCCACGACCGCTACCTCTGGACGCTCCCGATGTTCCACGCCAACGGCTGGACCTTCACCTGGATCGTGACCGCGATCGGGGGGACGCATGTGAGCCTGCCGCGGCCGGATCCGGCGCACGTCTTCGAGCTCGTGGAGCAGGAGCGGATCACCTTCCTGTGCGCGGCACCGACCGTGCTCATCGGCCTCGCGAACGCGCCCGAGGAGCTGCGGCGCCCCGCCGCGGGGCGGCTGCGGGTGATGACGGCCGGCGCGCCGCCGGCGGCCGCCACGATCGCGCGGGTCGAGGGCGAGCTCGGCTGGGAGATCCTCCACATCTACGGCCTGACCGAGACGACGCCGATGATCACGATCAACGAGCGACGCCCCGAGCACGACGCGCTGCCGGCGGACGAGCGGGCACGGATCAAGGCGCGCCAGGGCGTGGAGCTCGTGGCATCGGGCGAGCTGCGCGTCGTGGATCTCACGGGGAACGAGGTCCCGCACGACGGCGCCACGACCGGCGAGATCACGGTCCGCGGCAACGTGGTGATGGCGGGCTACTTCGATGACCCGGTGGCGACCGCGAACGCGATCCGCGATGGCTGGTTCCACACCGGCGATGCGGCGGTCGTCCACCCGGACGGGTTCGTGGAGATCCGCGACCGCCTGAAGGACGTGATCATCAGCGGCGGCGAGAACATCTCGTCGGTGGAGGTGGAGGGGGTCCTCCTGCGCCATCCGGCGGTCGCGGAGGTCGCCGTCGTCGGGATGCCGGACGAGCGCTGGGGGGAGACGCCGCACGCGTACGTGGTCCCGCGGTCCGGCGCGACCGTGGACCCCGGCGCGCTCCATGCCTTCGCCCGGGAGCACCTCGCGCACTTCAAGTGCCCGAGCGCCTACCACGTGGTGGACGAGCTCCCCAGGACCGCCACGGGGAAGATCCAGAAGTACGTCCTGCGGGGCCGGCGCTCCGCGATCGCGACGCAGTAGGGGACGCCGGGCCCGCGAGCGACGCCACCCGTCGCGCATCGGGCCTCCATCGTCCGTCCGCCCCGCCGTACCATGCGGGGACCGAGCACCCCGGAGGAGCGCACCGCATGTCCGACCAGAAGCCAGGCGTCGCGATCGCCTGCAACGCCACCTTCCTCACGGTCGTGGAGGAGCACCCGGCCATCGCCGTCCTGCGCGAGTTCGCGGACGTCCGGATGGCCGCCTTCGCGCGCCCGGAGGGCTATATCGAGGCGCCGCCCTCCGATCCGGCCGAGGACGCGCGGCTGATCGAGCTGATCGGCGACGCGACCGCGGTGATCGTGAGCATGGGCGCGCCCCGGATCACGCCCGCGATCATGGATGCCTGCCCGAACCTCCGCTTCATCGGCGAGCTGGAGGGTGACCGCTTCGCGAACCGGATCGACACCGAGGCCGCCTGGGCCCGCGGGATCCGCACCGTGGACACCACGAACGGCTCGTCCTACGGCGTCGCGGAATGGGCGCTGATGATGATGATCCTCGGCCTCCGGAACGGGAGCGAGCAGTACCGCGGCGTGATGAGCCGCGCGCCCTGGTTCCACTCCGTGCCCTGGGATTCGCGGGCCTTCATCCCGCGCGAGCTGACCGGGCGGACGGTGGGGATGATCGGCTGCGGGATCATCGGCCGGCGGCTCCTGGAGCTCCTCATGCCCTTCGGCTGTGACATCTACATCCATGACCCGTACGTCCCGCGCGAGCTGGCGGACATCTTCGATGTCACCTTCACCTCGCTCGACCAGGTGATGGAGCAGGACGTCGTCGTCTGCCTCGCCCCGATCACGCCGGCCACGAAGGGGATGCTCGGCCGCGAGCAGTTCGCCCGGATGCCGGACGGCTCCACCTTCGTCAACGTCTCGCGCGGCCAGATCGTCCAGAGCGACGCGCTCATCGAGCGGCTCAGGGGCGGCCGGATCACCGCCTGCCTGGACGTCTTCGACCCGGAGCCCTTCCCGGAGGATTCGCCGATCCGCGACCTGCCGAACGTCTTCGCCACGCCGCATACCGCGGCGGCCGCGCAGGATGGCCGGGGCCGCAACCTGACGATCATGGTGGAGGAGCTGGACCGCTTCTTCGCCGGCCACGAGACCCGCTACGACCTGCTCCCCCGGACGATCGCGAACCGGACCGGCGCAGAGGCCCCCAAGCGCGTCTGACCGAGACGGACGAGGAGGAGACCGAGATGGCGATCGATACCCTGATCGTGGGAGGCGGCTCGGCAGGCTGCGTCCTCGCGAACCGTCTCTCCGAGGATCCCGCGCGGCGGGTGACGCTTCTGGAGGCGGGTGAGGACATCCCGATCCTCGCGGCGGCGCCGGAGCTCGTCCGGCTCGCCTTCGGCGGCGTCTCGGTCCTGGACCAGCTCCAGCGCCTGGACTGGGCGTACAGCGCGAAGGGCTCGGAGACGAGCCCGCGGATCCAGATCCCGCGCGGCAAGGTGATGGGCGGGTCGGGCTCGATCAACGGGACGATCTACCTGCGCGGCGTGCCGGAGGACTTCGCGCGCTGGGCGGAGATGGCCGGTCCCGAGTGGGGCTGGGAGCCGATGCTCGCGGCCTACCGCGCGATCGAATCGGATCCGCACGGGAAGGACGCGGACCACGGCCGGACGGGCCCGGTCCCGATCCACCGCTGGCCGCGGATCACCTGGGTGGAGACGCAGGAGCGCTTCTACCGTGCGTGCCTGGAGGCCGGCTACCCGGCGGCGCCGGATGCGAACGCGCCGGACGCGGACGGCGTGGCGCCGATGCCCCTCAACCAGTCCGCGGGCTGGCGGATGAGCCCGGCCGTGGCCTTCCTCACCGCGGAGGTCCGTGCCCGGACGAACCTGGAGATCCGGCCGCACACGCGGGTCGTGCGCATCGAGATCGCGGACGGCCGGGCGACCGGCGTCGTCATCCGGCGTGCGGACGGCTCCACGGAGACGCTCCGGGCGGGCGAGATCATCCTCGCCTCCGGCGCCGTGGGCTCCGCGCACCTCCTCCTCCTCTCCGGCGTGGGGCCGGCGGACGACCTGCGCAAGCTCGGCATCCCCGTGACGAGCGACGTCCCGGGCGTCGGCGAGGGGGTCCGCGACCACCCGAAGACGTGGATCAGCTGGCTCCTCAAGGAGAGCGCGGACCCGGCGCTCACCCCGTCCGTGCCGTGGCTCCAGGTCTCCACCCGCTACACCGCCACGGGCTCCCCGCTCCGCGGCGACATGATGCTCTACCCGAACTCCGTCATCCCCGGGCCCACGCCGGGGAGCCGCGCCTTCCGGATCGAGGCGGTGAACAACCTCCAGCTCTCGAAGGGCCGGATGTGGATCACCTCGGCGGACCCGGACGTGAAGCCGGAGATCGACCTCCGGCTTCTCTCCGAGGCGCGGGATGCGGACCGGCTCGCGGAATCGATCCGGCGCAGCCTCGCGCTCGCGGAGACGGCGCCGCTCAAGGAGATCCTCGGCCCGGCCTTCCTGCCGGAGCCCGCGGACCTCGCGGACGATCGCGCGCTCCTCGGCTACGTCCACCGGACGGTGATGACCGGCCAGCACATCAGCTCGTCCTGCCGGCTCGGCTTCGATTCGGATCCCCTCGCGGTGGTGGACCCGGCCTGCCGGGTGCGCGGTGTCCAGGGGCTCCGCGTCGTGGACAGCTCGATCATGCCGGACAGCATCCGGGCGAACACCCACGCCACGGTCCTCGCCTTCGCCTGGATGATGGGCGGCCGGATCGCCGGCGGCGCCTGACCGGGGTCCCCGTCCCGTGGGCGGCCCCGGGTACGGGGGGAGGTCAGCGGCCGTCTCGGTCGCCCTGACGATCCTGCGCGCCCTCCTCCGATCGGCGACCCTCGTCGTCGTCGCGGTGGGGGTCGCCTTCCTCGTGGAGCGCTTCCTGCCGCGGATCCAGCAGGACCCGCGCCCCTGGCTCGATCAGCTCGCGGACTGGGTCCGCGGCCCCTGGGAGACGCGCACGGGGCCGGCGATCCTGCGGGCGATCCCCTGGACCGTGGCGATCGTGGGGACCGGGACGCTCATCGCGGTGGTCGTGGGGACGCTCACGGGTGCGTGGCTCGCGCGTCCGGGGCGGAGCGGGCGGACGCGGGCGGCCTGGCTGCCGATCCTCCTCGCCGCCTGCACACCCGCGTGGATCATCGGGCTCCTCCTTGTCGCCCTCCTCGGCGTCTGGGCGCGGATCCTCCCCACGGGGAACGCGATCTCCCCCCTCCAGCGCTGGGCGGACCCGGTGGAGATCGCCCTCGACCTCGCGGCGCACGCCGTCCTGCCGATCGCCTCGCTCGCGCTCGCGGGGATCGGGACCTTCGCGGTCTCGATGCGCGCGCTCGTGACGAGCGAGGCGGGGACGGACTACACGACCTACGGCGAATCGCTCGGTCTGGCGCCCCGCAGCCGGTTCCTCCGCTGGGAGGTCCGGCCGGCGCTCGGCCCCCAGCTCACCGCCGCGGCGCTCGCGCTGGGCACGATCGTCACCGGGGTCTTCTTCGTGGAGGCGGTCTTCAGCTACCCGGGCCTCGGCTGGCTCTTCGTCCACGCGATGCTGAACTACGACTTCCCCACCGTCCGCGGGGTCCTCTTCCTCCTCGTCCTCGGGGTCGCCCTCGTCACCTTCGTCATCGACCTCGCCCTGCCGCTCGTGGACCCGCGGGTCCGGCGAAGCCGCGGCTGAGGGGGCGGATCCGGCCGGGGTTCAGCCCGCGGCGGGGACCGGGCGCCGGGTGCGCAGGAGCGTCTCCATCGTGCCGCCCATCACCCGGTCCATCGCGTCCCCGGGGAGGAGATCCGCGCAGTGGACGCGGAGGATGTCCAGCGTCTGGCGGTAGGTGGTGGCGACCCACGGGGAGACCGGGTAGTCGGACCCCCACGCGAGCCGGTCCGGCCCGTAGGCCTCCACGATCCGGGCAAAGATCGCGCGCTGCGGGTCGTAGGGGTACTCGGCCTTCCGGTCATCCGGCATCCCGTAGTAGAAGCCCGACGCCTTGACGATGACGTTCGGGCAGGCAGCGGTGGCGAGCACCTCGCGCAGCCCGGGCGAATCAGGGCCTTCCTCCGCGCGCGCCATCCCCTGGTGGTGGATGAGGATCGGCAGGGTGGGGAAGGCGGCCGCCACGGTGCGCAGGTCCGCGAGCCACGCGCCGTTCAGCGCGATCGAGGCGATGAGGTCCGCCTCCGCGGCGCGCGCGAAGAAGCGCATCCCCTCGTCCGAGACGAGCCAGCCGTCGTTCTCCGCGTTCACGTAGTGGGTGAAGCCCGCGATCCCCCAGCGGTCGATCGCACGCTGCAGCCGGTCCACGGCGCCCGGCGTGTGGTACTCGGGCGACCAGCCGGAATCGACGTCCGGGAACTGGACGAGCCGGTCCGGGTGCCGGCGCGCCGCCTGGAAGATGTACTCGTTGTTCTCCGGGTTGTGGTCGATCCGGGCGCAGATGACGACCGAGCGGTCCACCCCGTGCTGGTCCATCTCGAAGAGGAGCTGCTCCACGATCCCGCGGTGCTGCGGATCGGGGACGGAGGTGTCGTACGGCCAGGTCGTCCAGGCGTGGCAGTGGCTGTCGATGATCATCGCGGTGGGCCTCCTCGGCTGCGGCACGGCTCCTCCGCCCGCGGCGCTCCCGTATCCTGAACGCTCCGGCCCCCGGCCGTCCGCCTTCCGGCGCGCGGCCCCCGCACGCAGACGAGACGAGGTTCCCGATGGCGCTCTACCTGACCGAGGGTGAGATCTCCCAGCTCCTGACGATGGACGAGACGCTCGCGATCCTGGACGAGATGTTCCAGGCCCGTGCGCGCGGCGAGATCGTGAACAAGCCCCGCGTCCGGGTCGCCTATCCGGGCGGCAACTACAACCTCATGCCCGCCGGCTGGACGACCCACGGGATCGTCGGCCACAAGACGTACACCGTGACCCCCAAGGGCGCCTCCTTCCAGATCGTCCTCTACGGGACGGACGGGAGCGGCCTCCTCGCCGTCATGGGCGGCGGCCGGATCTCCGGCCTGCGCACCGGCGCGGCCACGGGCTACGCCGCGAAGCTCCTCGCGGGCGCCGCATCCGGCGGACCGGTCGCGGTGATCGGCGCGGGCTTCCAGGCCACGATGCAGGTGAACGGGGTCGTGGCGGCCACCGGTGCCACGGACGTCCGGATCTGGAGCCGCACGCAGGAGAAGCGCGAGGCCTTCGCCACGCGGATGGCCGAGAGCACCGGGGTCGGCGTGCGCGCGGCCGCGTCCGCGGAGGAGGCGCTGGACGGCGCGGCGGTCATCGTCACGATCACGGCGTCCGCGGACCCGGTCCTCATGGCGGACCAGGTGAAGCCCGGCCAGACGGTGATCGCGGCGGGGATCAACAGCTGGTGGAAGGGCGAGATCGACCCCGCCCTCTACGAGAAGGCGGACCTGGTCGTCGTGGACGACATCGACAACGCGAAGGTGGAGGCCGGCGAGATCATGCGCGCCGGCGAGCTCGGCCGGATCAGCTGGGACCGCGTGGTGGCGATCCACGACATCTCCGGGGGCCTGCGCGCCGGCCGGACGCGCGCGGACCAGATCATCGTGTGCAACCTCCAGGGGATCGGGATCGAGGACGTCGCGGTCGCCGAGGTCGTCTACCGGAAGGCGAAGGAGCGCGGGATCGGGCTGGAGCTCCCGGCATGACGCGGTCCGGGACGCGGACGCCGGAGGCGGGGGTCGTCGCGGGGCCCGCGACCGGCCGCTCGTATGCCGGCGTCCCCGGCGACCACCCCGTCCACGCGGACCGCCCGGTCACCGGCTCCAAGGGCGAGGCGTGGGTCGTCGCCCTTCCGGCGGACGCCTCCGCGGACCAGGCCGTCCTCGCCTTCGAGACGGGGGTGGACGGGACGACGATCGTCATCGGCGGGCTCGATGGCGGCCCGTGGATCCATCCCGGCCACGACCTCCAGGTCGTGGTGCCGGCCGGGAGCGGCACGCTCCGCCACGGACCGGACGCGGCGCGCACGGTGGAGGAGCGCTTCACGGCGCCCTGCACGCTCGTCATCCCGGCGGGGAACCGCCACGCGATCGCGATGGATGCCGGAGCGCCCGC
This sequence comes from Chloroflexota bacterium, assembly GCA_017853275.1. GTDB lineage: Bacteria > Chloroflexota > Limnocylindria > Limnocylindrales > CSP1-4 > JAFMJV01. Next base: position 17,229 of record JAFMJV010000030.1, on the reverse strand, counting down.
GCCGGTCGCCTTCTTCACCCGTCCGGGCGCGGTGATCGACATCTTCTCCCAGGTGGGCCCGCGGGCCACCCAGGGGAGCGTCCGGCTCGCGGACCTCGTGGTGAACGATGCGCCCCGCCTCCCCGCCCGGGTCGTCCCGGGCCTGGCCGCGGCGGCGGCGGACGGCGCGGCGGGGAAGGGACCGGCAGCCGCAGCGGCGCCGGCGCGGCCGGTCCGCGTCCTCCCCTATCCGCAGCCCGAGAACGGCTACACGCTTCCGCTCGATACCGGCGAGGACACGCTCTTCGTCATGGCCTCGCGCGGCGCGTCGTGGGATCGTGCCCCGGTGGACGTCCCGGTCCACCGCCACGATGACGAGGACGAGTACATCGTCCTCGCGGGGGGCGAGGGCTGGCTCCTCAACGGCCCCACGCCGGAGACGGTGAAGAAGGTCCGTTACGCGGGGCCGTGCCTCCTCGTCATGCCCGCCGGGAACTTCCACCGGGTCGTCCGGGAGGACGGCGACATCGTCGATTCGGTCCTCGTCTATGCCCACCGGCGCGCGCTCGCGGCGCCCTGGGAGGAGATCGTCGCGGAGCTGGAGGTCGCTGCAGGATGAAGGTGCTCGTCGTCGGGGGCTCGGGGCTCGTGGGGACGTTCATCACCCCGTATCTCGCGAAGGTCCATGACCTGCGCGTCCTGGATGTCGTCCCGCCGAAGCACGACGGCCTCGTGGAGTACGTGAAAGGGTCGATCTCGAACCCGGACGACGTCGCGAAGGCGCTGGACGGGGTGGACACCTTCATCAACCTCGTCATGCGCAGCCCCCAGGGCGGCGAGAAGACGGACCAGGACCTCACGACGATCGTGAACAACTACGAGGTGAACACGCTCGGCCTCCACCTCCTCCTCTGGACCGCCCAGGGGATGGGGATCCGCGCCGGCGTCCACACCTCCACGATGTCCGTCCACTACCGGAAGCGCGACTGGTACCCGGGCGAGGAGATGACCCCCCTGGACACGCCCTCCGCCTACGGGATGACGAAGGGGCTCGGCGAGCAGATCTGCGCCTACTTCGCGCGCTGGTTCGACATGCGCATCATCGCCCTCCGGATCACCGGGCCGCGGACCCGTGAGCAGTACCTCGCGGAGCGCCGGAACCCGATCCACCCCGGGCTCTACGTCACGGACGAGGAGGATCTCGCGCGCGCCTATCTCGCGGGCCTCGAGGCGGTGAAGACCGGTCACGGGCGCTTCGATGCCGTCTTCATCGCCGGCGACGAGAAGGAGGAGGCGCACAACCTCTCGAAGGCGCGCACGCTCCTCGGCTGGATGCCGGAGAGCCAGAAGTACCTCGAGGACTGATGCGGGCGCGAGCAGGGGGGCTCGCGCAGCGCGTCCGCGGCGCGCTACCGGGCCGGCGCGTTCGGGGCCTGCCTCCGCTGCCTCCGACCGGCGCCGGACCCTCGGCTCCGGTCATCCGCGTGGAGCTCCCCCTCCCTTCCGGCGCGCCCCTCCTCGCCTACGCCGGCCGGCGTGCGGAGGCCCTCCGTGCGCTCGTCCCGGCGCCTGGTCATGTCCTGGAGATCGGGCCGGGCGCCTCGCCGATCTTCGCGCGGCGGGACGGCTACCGCGTGACGACGCTGGATCACACGGATACGGCGACCCTCCGGCGGAAGTTCGCGAACGCCCCGGGCGCGGACGTGGACCGGATCGAGGAGGTGGACCGGATCTGGCGTGGCGAGCCGATCTCGGAGCTCGTGGGCGAGGAGCGCTATGACCTGATCGTCGCCTCCCACGTCTTCGAGCACCTGCCCGACCCGCTCGGCTTCCTCGTGGAGTGCGAGAAGGTCCTCGCCCCGGGAGGCCGGGTCCTCCTCGCGATCCCGGACCGCCGCGGGACCTTCGACTTCTTCCGCCCGGTCACCACGACGGGTGCAGTGCTCCAGGCGCACCTGGAGGGACGGACGCGGCACACGCCGGGGAGCCGCTTCGATTCCGAGGCGGACTACGTCCACCTGAGCGATGGCGCCTGGCTGGATCGGGGAGAGACCCGGACCTTCCGCCCGCGGGTCGACCTCGCACAGGCTGCCCGGGCCTACCACGCGGAGATCGGCGCCGCGGAGTACCGGGACTGCCATGGAACGGTCTACACCCCGTCCAGCTTCCGGCTCATCCTCTCCGACCTCCAGGAGATCGGCGCCACGATCCTCCGCGAGGAGAGCCTCCACGAGACGGGCCACATCGAGTTCGTGGTCATCCTCTCCCGCGACGGTGGCGCGCCGGCCCGCACCCGGGAGGAGCTGATGGTGGCCACCTACCGGGAAGGGATGGCACCGAGCACACCCCTGCCGGAGCAGGGAAGCGGGAGCGGCGCCACCCCGGCCCGGTCGCCGGTCGTCTCGTATGACCAGGGCCGCGAGGCAGCGATCCGGGGCCTCGTGCCGCCGCCCCGCCACGTCCTGGAGGTCGGCCCCAGCTTCCGGCCGATCTACCCCAGGGCGGATGGCACCCGGGTGACCACGATCGACCACGACGATGCGGCCGCCCTCCGCGAGAAGTACCGGAACGACCCGGCCGTGGACGTGGCCCGGATCGAGGAGGTCGATCACGTCTGGCGTGGCGAGCCGATCTCGGAGCTCGTGGGCGACGAGCGCTATGACCTGGTCGTCGCCTCCCACGTCTTCGAGCATCTGACGGACCCGCTCGGCTTCCTCCGCGAGTGCGACCGGGTCCTGGCCCCGGGTGGGCGGATCCTCCTCGTCCTCCCGGACCGGCGCCGGACCTTCGACTTCTTCCGCCCGATGACCACGACCGGCGGCCTCCTCCAGGCCGCCCTCGAGGGCCGGGCGCGCCACACGCCGGGGAACCGGTTCGACTTCCTCGCCGGCTTCGCGCAGCTCGGGGGCGATGGGACCTTCCGTCGCACGGCGTCGGTCCGGGACGCCCATGGCGGGTTCCGCCAGGAGGCCACCGGGAGTCCGTACGTGGACTGCCACGCGTGGATCTTCACCCCCGCGAGCTTCCGGCTCGTCATCTCCGACCTCGCGGCGATCGGCGCCACGACCTTCCGCGAAGAGCAGATCCACGGGACGCCGGCCGTGGAGTTCGTGGCCATCCTCTCGCGTGCGGGGGCGGGGCCCCTTCCGTCCCGGTCGGAGCTCCTCGTGGCTGCACACCGGGAGGCGGGTGAGATCCCTCCGCCGCGGCCGGCCTCTCCCGCCTAGCGCCCGCCCGGCGCGGGCCCCGGGATCCGCCCGTCGCGGATGAAGGAGGCGATCGTGTCCGCGACCGTCTCCGCGAGCGGCCGCGGCCGGTAGCCGAGCTCACGCTCCGCGAGCGCGTGGCTCACCTCCCGGTGGTGGCGGAGCGCATGGAGCGACCCGGGCGAGAAGAGCGGACGCTGCCCGAGGCGCCGGGCGAGGAGGACGGCACCCGGCGCGGCGGCGCGTGCCATCCACATCGGGAGGACGACCCGGCGGTGGTGCCGGCCGGTCGCCCGGTCCGCGAGCGCAGCCAGCTCGGCGACGCTCGCACGGTGGCCGCCGAGGAGGTAGCGGGACCCCGCCGGGGCCCGGTCCGCGGCCGCGAGGATCCCCGCCGCCACGTCCCGGGCATCCACCCAGTCGAAGGCGCCGGAGACGAGCGCGGGCATCCGTCCGGTCGCCATCCGGAGGAGGGCTTCCCCCATGTGGGACGGGCGCAGGTCATCCGGCCCGATGATGCCGGTGGGGTTGAGGATGACGGCGTCCAGGCCGTCCGCGATCGCATCCCGGACGAGACGCTCGGCCGCCGCCTTCGACGCGTCGTAGGCCGGCAGACCGGGTCCCTCCGCCAGCGGCCGGTCCTCGGTCACCGGCCGGTCCTCCGGAGCGGAGGAGAGCGCGTGGATCGAGCTCACGTGGACGAGCCGGGGGGTCCCGGCGGCCCGGCAGGCGGCGACCACCGTGCGCGCCCCACCCACGTTCGTGGCGTGGACGCGCGCGTCGTCCGCAGGGTCGATCGAGATGAGGGCGGCGAGGTGATAGAGACGGTCCACCCCGTCCACGAGCCGGCTGACGGCGGCGGGGTCCGTCACGCTCCCCGCGATCCGCTCGATGGGGAGGCTCGCGAGACCGAGGTCGTCATCGCCGAGGATGAGCGCCCGCACGCGATCCCCGCGCGCGAGGAGCGCCCGGACGACGGTCGCGCCCAGGTGGCCGGAGGCCCCGGTGACCGCCACGAGCGGCGGCCGATCGGTCGTGGTCATGCGCACAAGGATGCCGGAAACGAAGGGACCCCCGGCGGTCGCCCGCCGGGGGTCCCTTCTTCGCGTTTCCGCGATCCGCTTACGCGGCCGCCGGCTCGAGCCGGTGGATCAGGAGGTTGATCGCCTCCCAGCACGGGTACGGAGCGATGTACGGGTCATCCGAGGTGGGATACCCCGTCCAGTACGTCTCGTTGTACGTGACGACGTGGAGCTCCTCGGTGAGCATGATCTCGGGCATGTCGCGGAGGTAGATCTCCACGGCCTGGGCCACGAGGTCCATGTACTCGGAGTCCTGCGCGTTGTCCGGGGTCATCGCCTCCATCTTGTCGAGGATGGCGTCGAGCTCCGGGTTGCTGTAGCGCTGGCCGGCGATGATCGAGCCCGGGAGGGGCGAACCGATCGGCGCCGTGAACTTCGTGTGCAGGTCCTTGAGCGTGTCGAACGGCTCGGAAAGGCTGCCGCAGTGCACGAGCACGAGCGTGTCGTGGTTGCCGTTCGTGAACTTGTCGACCCAGTCGCTCGCCGGATCGGCCTCGAGGGTGGACTCGAAGCCCGCGTCCTGGAGGTTCTTCTGGACGATCGGGAAGGAGGGCTGGAAGAAGGTCGGGCCGTAGACCGGAACGGTCAGGACCTCGCCATCCTTGGCCCACTTGCCATCGGCGTTGCGCTCGTAGCCGGCAGCGGTCATGTGCTCATCGACCTTGGCCGGATCGGGCGTGCCGCGATCGTACTTGTCGAGGAGCTCCTGGATCCGGCCGGGCACCCAGTTCGGGGCCATGTAGGCCGAGAACGGAAGCACGATCGGATAGTTCGCGCCCTCATATCCGATGTCGGAGATCTGCTGGCGGTTGATCGCGTAGTTGATCGCGAGGCGCACGTTCACGTCGTTCCACGGCGCCTTCATGTTGTTGAAGATGAAGTTGTAGCCGCAGCCGTCCGGAGCGCCCCAGACGGGACCCTCGGCAGACCACGAGCGGATCTTCGGGTTCTGCTCCTTGGACGCCACGAAGGTGCCCGGCTGGAGCGGGTTGCCCGTGTCGACCGCGTTCGTGATGTGCAGGTTCGACATCGCGGCGTCATCCGCGACGGGGATGAGGATGAGGCGCTCGGGGTTCGGCATGCGCTCGGCGAAGCCGGTCTCGACGCCCCACCACGTGTCGCGGCGGTCCGCCACGTACTGCTGCGGGCTGGTGGCCACGATCTTGTACGGGCCGGTTCCGCAGGGCAGGCCGTTGGCCAGGTCGAAGAAGGTGAACTCCTTGAAGTCCTGGCCCTCGAAGATGTGCTTCGGGAGCATCACGATGTGGTTCTCGTGACCGAGCGCAAGGTTGTCCTTGAACCAGCGCGGACCGGGCTTCGTGAGGTGGATGACGGAGGTCAGGTCGTCCACGACCTCGACGTCCTCGAGCCACTCGGCGAAGATCGACGCGTAGGTGACGCTCGGATCGGCATCGCGCAGGGACTCGAGGGTGTACTCGACGTCCGCGGAGGTCATCTGGGTGCCATCGCACCAGGTGACGCCGTCGCGCAGCTTCAGGGTGATCTCCGTGAAGTCCTCGTTGTACTCGTAGGACTCACCCTGCCACGGGATCAGCTCGCCCGTGTTGAGGTTCGTGTAGAAGAGGGCCTCCATGATCCCCTTGAGGCCGATCTCCCGCTGGTTGTTGAACGCCGGGCCCTGGTTGTAGGGGTTCCAGTTCTCGGGGTTCGGGAGCTCCGTCGCGAAGCCCCAGGGAGTGAAGACGAACGTCTTCTCGCGGGGGACCTCCGGGAGGCCATCCTGCGCCGCGACCGGTGCCGCCATCGGCACAGCCGTGGCGACGAGGCCGGCGATCGCCAGCCCCGTGAGGAGCGTCCGCCGGACCCGCGTCCGATCGTTCGCTCCGTGATGAGTGACTCCCATCGAGTCTTCCCTCCTCCGGGCATTCCTGCGTCGGCTTGACACCGCCGCCGCGCCGCTGCAATCCTTTGCGGCACGTCAGCGGACCGTAGCCAACCGGACCCGGCGGTGTCAAGTCGGTATCGGCAGAGTGCCGGTACGGAGGAGGAGAGGGCGGCCCAGGGGGCCGCACCGGGGGTCCGGGAGGAGGAGCAGTCTGATGTCCGACGTGCTGCGCTACGTCGGCCGCCGCGTGATCCAGCTCCTCATCGTCATCCTCGTGGCCGGGACCGTGAACTTCCTCGTGCCGCGGATGATCCCCGGGGATCCGGTCGCTGCGGCGCTCGCCAAGATGCAGGCCAACGGTGGCCAGGTCGCCTTCGACGCGGCGGCCCTCATCGCCGAGTACAACGCCAAGTTCGGCCTGGACCAGCCGCTCTGGAACCAGTACCTGAACTACTGGGTGGACCTCGTCCACTTCGACCTCGGCGTCTCGATCATCAACTTCGGGCAGCCGGTCATCGACAAGATCGAGGCCGCGATCCCGTGGTCCGTCGGGCTGCTCGTGGTCTCCACCCTCATCGCCTTCGTCGTGGGCTCGCTCCTCGGCGCGCTCCTCGTCTGGCCGCGGGTGCCGCGCGCGGTGGGCTGGGCGGCCTCGCCGCTCCTCATCATGTCCACGATCCCGTACTACCTGCTCGCGATCATCCTCATCTACCTGTTCGCGATCGCGGTACGCATCTTCCCGGCGGCGAACGGCTTCAGCCCCACCACGATCCTTGCCTTCAACATGCAATCGATCCTGGATATCGCCCACCACGCGATCCTCCCGTCGCTCTCGATCGTCCTCGGGGCGGTCGGCTTCTGGGCGCTCGGCATGCGCAGCCTGATGGTCAGCGTGCTCGGGGAGGACTACATCACCTACGCGGAGTCCAAGGGGCTCCCGCGCTCGCGGATCTTCATCCGCTACGGGCTGCGGAACGCGCTCCTCCCCCAGGTGACGGCGCTCGCGCTCGCGCTCGCCACGGTCGTCTCGGGGGCGATCCTCGTGGAGGCGATCTTCAACTACCCCGGCCTCGGCGGCCTCCTCTTCGCGGCGGTCGTGAACAAGGACATCTACGTGATCAACGGGATCGTCATGGTCCTGATCATCACCCTCGCCTTCACCGTCTTCATCATCGACCTCACCTACCCCCTCATCGACCCGAGGATCAGGCGCCACCGATGACCACTGCGACCCGTTCGATCCCGGCATCCGGCGGCCTCGGCGCGCGGATCGCCCGGACCCGCAAGGACCCGCGCTGGACGCGCCAGCTCGTCTGGGGGCTGATCCTCCTGGGGATCCTCGCCTTCGTCGCGCTCATCGGGCCCTTCACGGTGGACCCCAAGATGGCGGACGTCACCGCGGCGATCCCCCGCCTCCCCCCGAGCTGGGAGCACTGGCTGGGCACGGACGCGCAGGGGCGTGACCTGTGGAGCGTGATGATGCTCGCCATCCCGAACACGCTGAAGATCGGCCTCATCGCGGGGATCGTGGGGACCGTCATCGGCGTCGTCCTCGCGCTCATCGCCGGCTTCTTCGGCGGCGTGACGGACGCCACGATCCGGATCATCTCCGACTCGCTCCTCACCGTCCCGGGGATCGCGATCCTCGTCGTCATCGCCGCGAACATCGAGCAGATGACGATCGAGATCATGGCGCTCACCGTGGCCGCGCTCTCGTGGATGTTCCCCACCCGCACGATCCGCGCCCAGGTCCTCTCGATCCGGGAGCGCTCCTACGTGGAGGTGGCGCGCGCGAACGGGGTGAGCCCGCTCGGGCTCGTCTTCCGCGAGGTGATGCCGAACCTCCTCCCCTTCATCGCCGCGAGCTTCGTGGGCGCGGTGGCGGGCGCGATGCTCGCCTCGATCGGCCTGGAGGCGCTCGGCCTGGGCGCGATCCAGACGCCGACCCTGGGGATCACGATCTACTGGTCGCAGGAGTACACCGCGGTCCTGCGCGGGATGTGGTGGTGGTGGTTCCCGCCGGTCTTCGTCATCTCCTACATCTTCATGGCGCTCTTCCTGACCTCCGCCGGGATGGACCGCTTCGCGAACCCGCGGCTGCGGCAGGGCTGAGGGAGGCGGCAGGATGACCACCGAGACGACGCCCGCGCGCGTCACCGTGGGGACCGGCGACCCGGTCCTGCGCGTCCGCGACCTCCAGGTCAGCTACGGGACGCCGAACGGGGATGTCCCCGCCGTGGACCATGTCTCCTTCTCCCTTCAGCCGGGCCAGCGGCTCGGCCTGATCGGCGAGTCGGGCTCCGGCAAGACGACGATGGCGACGGCGCTCATGCGCCTCACCCGGCCCCCCGGGCGGATCGTCGGCGGCGAGGTCCTCCTCGGCGAGACGGACATGCTGAAGCTGGACGAGAAGGGGCTCCGGGAGGTCCGCCTCCGGGATATCGCCCTCGTCCCGCAGGGCGCGATGAACTCGCTCAACCCGGTGATGCGCATCGGGAACCAGATGGCGGACGCGATCGAGGCGCACGAGGGGCGCGCGGCGCGCAAGGGGATGGAGGAGCGGATCTCCGCGCAGCTCGCGCGGGTCGGTCTCCCACCCACCGTGGCGCGGCGCTACCCGCATGAGCTCTCCGGCGGGATGAAGCAGCGCGCGGTGATGGCGATCTCCACCGTGCTCAACCCCAAGGTGATCATCGCGGACGAGCCCACGAGCGCCCTGGACGTCGTGGTCCAGCGCCAGGTGATGCAGACGCTCGGCCGCCTCCAGGAGGGGATCGGCTCGGCGGTCGTCCTCATCGGCCATGACATGGGCCTCATCGCCCAGTTCGCGGACCTCATCGGCGTCATGTACGCCGGCCGGCTCGTGGAGATCGGCCCGGTGGACGAGATGCTCACGGACCCGCGCCATCCGTACACGCGCCTGCTCATCGACAGCCTCCCCAAGCTGACCGCGAAGGGGAAGCTCGTGGGGATCCCGGGCCTGCCGCCCGCGCTCCTCAACCTGCCCCAGGGCTGCGCGTTCAACCCGCGCTGCCCGTATGCCTTCGACCGCTGCCACCAGGACGTGCCGGCGGTCCAGCAGCTCGCGCCGGACCGGCGCGCGGCCTGCCATCTCTACCCGGCGAACCCGGCGCTCCCGGCGCTCCCCGCCTCCGTCCAGATGGACGCGGCGACCCCGCTGGAGCTCACCGGCCCGGCGATGGAAGGTCAGGAGGAGGTCGCCGGATGAGCGCCACGCCGCTGCTCGAGCTGCGCAACGTCACGAAGGTCTTCCAGAGCGGCGTCCGGAAGACGCCCGCGAACATGACCGTCGCGCTCCGCGACGCCTCGCTCGTCCTCCCGGACGGGACCGCGACCGCCACCGCGATCGCCGGCGAATCGGGGTCCGGCAAGACGACGATGGCGCGCCTCCTCCTCGGCTTCATCAAGCCGTCCGAGGGGCAGATCCTCTACAAGGGCGTGGACATCACGAAGATGGACAAGGCCCAGCGGCTCGCCTACCGCCGCGAGGTCCAGCCGATCTTCCAGGACCCCTTCGAGGTCTACAACCCGTTCTACAAGGTGGACCACGTCCTCACGACGCCGCTCCGCAACTTCGGGCTCTACGCCGGCGAGGAGCAGAAGCGGATCGAGGAAGCCCTGGAGATGGTGGGGCTCCGGCCGAAGGAGACGCTCGGCCGCTACCCGCACCAGCTCTCCGGCGGCCAGCGGCAGCGGATCATGGTCGCCCGGGCGCTCCTCCTGCGCCCGAGGATCATCATGGCGGACGAGCCGGTCTCCATGGTGGACGCGTCCCTCCGCGCCACGATCCTGGATGAGCTGCGCAAGCTCGTGAGCGAGTTCGGGATCTCCCTCCTCTACATCACCCACGACCTCACGACCGCCTACCAGGTCTGCGACGACATCGTCGTCCTCTACCAGGGGACGGTGACCGAGGTCGGCTCGGTGGAGAAGGTGATCCGCGACCCGCAGCACCCGTATACCAGGCTCCTCGTCTCCTCGATCCCGCTCCCGGACCGCACCCAGCGCTGGGGCGAGGACGATTCGGCGATCACGGAGGAGCAGGCGCGCCGGAGCACGAGCGGCTGCCGCTTCGCCCCGCGCTGCGCCCGGGCGATGGAGGAATGCTGGACGCAGATCCCGCCCCTCTTCCGGGTGGATCCGGACCGCGCCGCCTCGTGCTTCCTGCGCAAGGACGCGCCGGTCCTCCCCTCCGAGCAGGTGGGCCAGGTCCTCAAGGTGATGCGCCCCGGCGACGCAGGGAACGCGCCCGCGGCCTGACCGTCAGGGGCGGCGGCGCCCGATGACGAGGAACGACCCGGCGAGCGCGGCGAGCGCGACACCGGCGAGCGCGAGCGACTCCCGCAGGGCCACGGAACCCGCCTCTGCGCCGGGGACGATCCCGACCACTTCCGTCGCCTGCTGGCGGACCCAGGCGTCGAGCGCGTCGTCGTCGAGGCCGGCCGGCGCCGACGCGGCCGCATCGGTGAATGAGCGGACGACCCCGTCCGGGGACTGAAAGCCGTACCCCACGATCCGGTCCGGATCCGACAGCTCCGCCCGTCCGCCGCTCCGAGCGTCGGTCATCTGCGCGTCGAGCGGGACCCAGGTCGTGGGAACGCCCCATGGGAACGGATGCTGCATGGCCAGCCAGAGGACGATGGTGAGGCCGAGCATGACGATCGCCGTGGGCAGCTGCCGGCCGACGATCGCTCCGGCGAGGACGGCGATGGCGAACACGGTGACCCCCCGCACGATGAGGAGCGGGCCGTCCAGACCGTAACGGGCGAACGACAAGGCCGGGTCGATCGCGGGGTCCGCCGCGGACCAGAGGAAGCGGCCGGCGATCGCGATCGCAGCCATCGTGGTGATGACGAGGAGGAGGGCGGCGGCGATCCGCGGCGCGATCCAGCGAGCGCGTCGGGGCTGGAGCGCCCAGCCGAGTGCCGCGGTCCCGAGCTCGATCTCGCGGGCGAGCAGCACCGAACCTGCGACCGCCCCGACGAGGAAGGGCGCTGCGAGGAACGCGAGCCCAAGCAGCCCGACCTCGCCGTTCCGGAGGGAGAGCCAGGCCGCGATGGCGCACGGGGCCCCGTCCGGCCCGAGCCCGAGCCACGCGTCCACGCAGGCGTCGGTCGGTTCGAGCTCCCGGAGGCGCAGGCCCGCGATGAGCGTTGCCAGGACGAGCACGACCGTGAACAGGGCGATCGCAGCGATCTCGAAACGGTGCTGCCGCCCGAGGATCCGCGCGAGCGCGGTCACCGCGTCACCGCCGGCCCGGTCGCCGACCGCAGCGCGGCGAGGTGGGCGAGGAGGAGATCATCGAGCGTCAGTGCATCACCGGCCACGGGTCGGTCCGGATCGATCCGGATGACCACGCGGCGGTCCGCACCACCGCCCGGGACGGCAGCGACCCACGCAGCCCCGGGCGGCAGAGGCGCGTCCGCGTGGATCGTGCGGTGCGTCGCAAGGAGGGTGGGAGCGTCGCCATCAAGGGTGATCCGGCCCCCTCCGAGGACGAGGAACCGGTCCGCGGCCGCGGTCGCCTCCGCGAGCTGATGGGTCGCGACGAGGACGGATGTCCCGTAGCGCTGAGCGAGGTCGCGGATCAGCCCGTAGACCTCGAGGCGGACGAGCGGATCCATCGCCTCGGTGGGCTCGTCGAGGAGCAGAAGCGCCGGCCGCGTCCCGAGCACGAGGGCGAGGGCGACGATCACGCGCTGGCCCCCGGAGATCCGGTCCGTCCGGCGATCCATCGGGACGTCGAGATCCCGGAGCATCCGTTCCGGGATCCCACGGTCGTACCCAGGTCGTGCGGCGGCCGCCCACGCGATGTGCGCCCGCGCGTCGGACGCGGGATAGAGGGCGACGCGTTGCGGCAGGAAGCCGGTGGACCCGCGGGCGGCCGATCCGCCCCCGTGCACGTCCACACCATCGACCCGAACGCGACCGGAGGTCGGCCGCTCGAAGCCCGCGATCGTCCGCAGGAGCGTCGACTTGCCGACGCCGTTCGGACCGATCAACGCCGTGACGGACCCCGCCGGAAGGGCCATGGATAGATCGTCCAGGACCTGGCCCGTGCCCCGGTAGCGGACGCTCAGGCCATCGACGGTGCAGGCGAGGGGACCGCCGGGCGACGTTCGATCAGGAGAAGAGCGCGCAGCCGCGTCCATCCCGCATGGTCCTCCCCCCATCCGGAGATCGCCCGAGGTCAGACGCCTGGGTGCACGGATCCGGAGCAACGAGACTACGAGGAGGAGATGCGGGCTGTCAACGAACGGCCGGCCACGTCGTCAGGGGCGGCGGCGCCCGATGACGAGGAACGACCCGGCGAGCGCGCCCACCGGGTCGTCGTTCGTCACTCCCCGATCGGCTCCCGGGTGAGCGCCACGTAGACGCGGACGGTCGCGGGGCGGCGCGACTCCAGCGCGAGCTCGATCCGCTCCACGACGCCGCGGCGCAGGTGCCCCTCGTCCTCGTGGAGCGAGAGGCTCGTGCCCACGGGCGGCCAGAGCGCCCCTTCGATGACCGCGACGCGCCGGCCGTCCGCGGCGAGGTCGAAGACCTCCGTGATCGCCTGGTTGTAGCGATGGGTGAGCGGGGGGACCGGCCAGGTCCAGGGGGTCGCGGGGCCCTCCGCGGTGGGGGCGATCCGGCCGGTGGGCAGGTCGCGGCCCGCGACGCGGACGGTGGCGGGCTTCTCCGTGGCCATCAGCGGATCTCCCGCTTGTCCACGAGCCGCAGGATCTCCGTGTCGTAGGGCGTGATCGTCGTGGGATAGATCCCGTCGAAGACGCCGGAGACGAGCGTGGGATAGCTCGTGGCGGTCGCGTTGTACTCGTCCCAGGCGGCCATCGTGGCGTAGCGCTCCACGGTCACGAGGACGTTGTGCCCGCCGTGGGTGGGCGCCCAGATCTCCATCTCCGGGAAGCCGTTCGCGACGAGCGCGGCGGACATGTCGCGGAGCGCGACGCGCAGGTTCTTCCCCTCGCCCACGCGGGGGATGAACCGCTTCTGGATGATGACCTCGCTCACCGCGACCTCCTGGATGCCTGCTCGATGCCCGGCGAGCGCCGGAACGTCGGGCGAGCGTAGCGAAGCGCATCGCGCACGGATGGCCCGCGACGCACGGGCGCGGCTTGCTACCGTGCGTGGATGCAGCAGGCACGGATCCGGATCGGGGTGGGCCAGGTCCACACGGTGGACCCCGAGACCACGGCGTGGGCACGCCAGCTCGGCGTCACCACCTTCCAGATGAACACGCCCGCGATCCCCGGCGAGGACGGCGTGTGGCACGAGGCGGACCTCCGCCGGCTCCGCGATTCGGTCGCTGCGGAAGGGCTCGTCCTGGAGGCGCTGGAGAACGTGCCGGTCGCCTTCTACGACAAGGTGATGCTCGGCAAGCCCGGCTGGGAGGATCAGCTCGAGCGCTACTGCACGACGATCCGGAACATGGGCCGGGTGGGCATCGGTCTCCTCGGCCACCACTTCATGCCCACCTTCGTCTGGCGGACCGACCTTGATGCGCCGGGGCGCGGCGGCGCGACGGTGACCGCTTTCGATGCGGACCTGGTCCACCTGGGGAACAAGGTGGTCTACCCGCAGGCACCACCCACGGAGCAGGCGTCGCTCGCGGAGATGCGCCGGAACTACGGCCGCTTCCTGGACGCGGTCCTGCCGGTCGCGGAGGCCGCGGGGGTCCGGCTCGCGCTCCATCCGGACGATCCCCCGGTCCCATCGATCGGGGGCGTGGCCCGTCTCTTCACGAGCCCGGACGACCTTGCCTGGGCGATGGAGCGGTCCGGCGGCAGCCCCGCGTGGGGGATGGACCTCTGTCTCGGCACCGTCTCGGAGATGGAGGGTGGGCCGGAGGCCGTGCGGCGGGCGATCGACCTGCTCGGGCCCCGCGGACGGATCTTCTACGTCCATCTCCGGCAGGTGAAGGGGACGGTCCCGCGCTTCGAGGAGTGCTTCCTCGGCGAGGGGAGCTATGACGCGGCGGCGGTGATCCGGCAGCTCATCGGGGTCGGCTTCGACGGCTTCCTGCTGGACGATCACGTGCCGCACATGAGCGGCGATTCCGCGTACGGGCACCGGGCCCGGGCGCATGCGATCGGATATATGCAGGGCCTGCTGGCCGCCATCCAGGGAGAGAGCTGATGCGCGTCGTCGTCACGGGAGCCGCGGGCGCCATCGGGCGCTACGTGGTGGCCGATCTCGTCCGCCACGGCCACGAGGTCGTGGCGGTGGACCGGGCGGCGCCCGGGACCGCGGACCCGGGGACGGGCGGGCGGGCGGACCGGGCCCAGGCCCCGGAGCTCGTGGCTGCGATGGACGCCCCGGTCCCGGACCCCTCCCGGGTGAGCTGGCGGATCGGGGATAGCCGGGACGAGGCGCTGATGGCGGGCGCCTGCGCGGGCGCGGACGCGCTCATCCACCTCGCCGCGATCCCCGCGCCGGTCCTCGGGACGCCGCTCGAGGTCTTCGCCACGAACACCCAGGCGACCTTCGTCGCGCTCGAGGCGGCGGGCGTGGCCGGCGTCGGGCGGGTGGTCATCGCGTCGAGCATCTCGCTCCTCGGGATCCCCTGGTCGCCTACGCCGATCTCGCCGCTCTACGGGCCCGTGGACGAGGAGCATCCGAACATCGGCTCCGACCCCTACGCGCTCTCCAAGGAGGTGGATGAGGCGACGCTGCGGACGATGCACCGGCGGCACGGCTACCAGGCGATCGCGCTCCGGATCTCCGGGACGGCGCCGCTCGCCTTCCACCGCCACCATGCGCCGGCGATCGCCGCGGACCCCGGCACGCGCGCCCACGAGCTGTGGGCGTACCTGGATACGCGGGACGGGGCGCGGGCCTTCGCGCTCGCGGTGGAGCGGGAGATCCCCGGTCACCACGTCATCAACGTCATGGCGCCGGATACGAACAGCCCCCTGCCGAGCGCGGAGCTGATGGCCCGCTACCATCCCACGACCCCGCTCCGGCGCCCGCTCGTGGGGCGCGAGAGCATCTTCGATGTCACCCGCTGCCGCGAGCTCCTCGGCTTCGTGCCGGAGCACCGCCTGATCCAGGAGGACCCTGCATGACGACCCCCGCGACCCCGCCGATCCCCCAGCTCCCGGGCGGCTCGATCCTCGGCAAGCCGGTGCGCCAGATCGCGCTCGTGGTGGCGGACGTGGAGGCGCAGGCGCGCGCGTGGGCGGAGCACCTCGGGATCGGCCCCTGGAACCTGTACACGATCGGGGCGCCGGAGCTGACCGGGATGACCTATCGCGGCCGGTCGGCGGACTTTCGGATCCGGCACGCGCTCGCCTTCTCCGGCGAGGTGATGCTGGAGCTCGTCCAGCCGCTCTCCGGCGAGAGCATCTGGCAGGAATACCTCGAGCGGCGGGGCGCCTCGCTCCACCACATCGCGATCTATGCGGACGACTTCGCGACCTCCGCCGCGCTCGTGGAGGCGGACGGCTGGGTGGCGGTCCAGACGGGGAACGGCTTCGGCCGCTCCCGCGATGGCCGTTTCGCCTACTACGAGCACCCCGCGGTGGAGGGGATCATCGTGGAGGTGGTCCAGGCGCCCACGGACCGCTTCCCGCCGGAGCTGACGATCCCGCCCGTGGGGCGCTAGCCCGCGCGACCGGCCGGCTCCGTCATCGCCACCGGCGCCGGGGTCAGGTCCGTGGGTGGTGCAGG
Source organism: Chloroflexota bacterium (assembly GCA_017853275.1). Classification (GTDB taxonomy): domain Bacteria; phylum Chloroflexota; class Limnocylindria; order Limnocylindrales; family CSP1-4; genus JAFMJV01. The sequence continues at coordinate 1,423 of JAFMJV010000030.1, read as the reverse complement.
CTCGGCTTCGGCCGTGGCCTCCGCCTCGGCGGGGCGGGCGTTGGATCCCTCCGGGAGCGCGACCGCGAGCGCGCCGCACAGCGCCCCCACCACGGAGAGGTAGTAGTTCGGGAAGGCCTGGTGGAGGACGGGGATCGTCGCGAGAAGGACGACCCCGCTCGCGAGCGCGAAGCCGGATGGGGTGCGCGGCGCGCCGATGAGCACGACGATCGTCGCGATCGCCGCCACCGTGGGGGCCACCCAGAGGGGGACCGTCCCGCCGACGAGTGGCGCAAGGTCCGGACCGAAGCCGAGCGAATCGGGGCGGAACATCGAGATCCGCAGGAAGCCGAGGATCCCGTCCACGAAGGCCGCCGGATCGCGGAGGAGGAAGGGGACGGCGAAGAGGAGCATCCCGGCCACGATCCCGAGGCCGAGCCGGAGGAGGTCGCGCCATCGCTCCCCGGGCCGGAGGAGGAGGATCGCGAGCGGGATGAGGACGACGAGGTATTGCTTCGTGGCGATGAAGACCCCGAAGCCGATCCCGCGGAAACGGGGTGAACGGAGCGCCGCGAAGAGCGTCAGACCAAGCGTGGCGACCGTGATCGGCTCCGTCCACGAGAAACGGAGGATGAAGAGGCTCGTGGGTGCGAGGAGAAGGAGCCCCACGGCGCCACGCGCGAGGGGGCCGGGACGGGCTGCACCGATGAGCGCCGCGCCCACGAGGAGGGCGATGAGGTTCGCGTAGCGCGGGTCACCCAGGAGGAGCTGGGCGGGGAGGTACGCCCAGAGGGTGATCGGCGGGTAGGGGTACGGGGCCTGGACGCGGCCGTCCACGACGAGGCCGGGTGGGTAGTAGCCCGTATCCGGGTAGATGTTCGGGAAGTCCATCGCGTAGGGGTTCCCGCCGGCCAGGAGGTGCTCCACGGCGAGCTTCTGCCAGACCCAGACATCGATCGGCGGGTCCTGGAAGACGTGGATGAACCACGCGCCAAGGACCGCGAAGACCCCGATGAGGAGGGGGAGCTGGAGCCGGCCGAAGGGCGGCCGCTCGCGCAGCCCGCTGATCGCGAGGATCGCGGCCATGACGACGAGCGCACGCGCGTCGTCGCCCTCGAGGAGGCGGCCCGCCGGGCTCGGGAAGGGGAGCGCGTCCCGCACGGTGAGAAGCTCGTAGGCGCCCCACGCGATCCCCGCGCCGATCGCGAGCCGGAGGAGGCGGTCCCAACCCCGGGCCGTGATCAGGCGCCCGTCGCCGCGCGGGAGGAGGAGGGCGGCGGTGAGAAGGAGGAGACCGGTGAGGAGCCACGGGCCGTCCTGGATCCGGTCCCCGCGCTGGTGGAGGCTCATCGCGCGCGAGACCGCGACCGTCCCCAGCGTGACGAGGATGAGCGCGGGCGCGTGGTCCCGGCGTTCCACGAGCGCGGCGGGGATCGACCCGAGA
>JAFMJV010000070.1 GCA_017853275.1 Chloroflexota bacterium | reverse complement strand
GTGGACCCGGATGCGCTCGTCCTCGGCGAGGTCTGGGACTCCCGGGAGACGGGGATGGCCTACCGCGCTGGAGGCGCGCTGGACGCGGTGACCGACTTCGCCTTCGGGGACGGGCTCGTCCCGGCGATCGCCCGCGGGGACGGGGCGGCGCTCGCCGCGGACCTCGCCGCGCTCGGCGCGAGCGGGACGCCGGGGTGGCCCGCGACCTTCCTCGCGAACCACGACCAGGAGCGGATCGCCTCGCGTCTCTCGGAGCTCGCCGGGCCGGTCGCGCTCGCTGCCGCCGTCCTCCTCACCGCGCCCGGGATCCCGATCGTCTGGCAGGGGGAGGAGCTTGGGATGCCCGGGCAGAAGCCGGATGAGCGGATCCGTGCACCGCTCCCCTGGGACGGGACCGGGCCGGGGTTCGGCTTCACCGCCGGGGTCCCCTGGCAACCCTTCGAGCCCGGTGCGGAGATGCGGAACGTGGCAGCCCAGGTCGCGGACGGAGGCTCGCTCCGGGCGCGCTACAGCGCCCTGATCCGCCTCCGCGGCGCGCACCCGGCGCTCGGCGCGGCCGCCACGACCCTCACGCTCACCGCCGACGCGCGGCCGGTGGCGGCGATCCTGCGCACGCACGGCCCCGAGCGGATCGTCGTCCTCCACAACCTCTCCGGGAAGCCGGTGGCAGCGCCTGCGCTCACGCTCGCCGCGGGACCGCTCTGCGGCACGCCGCGTGCCCGCCTCCTCTGGGCGAGCGACGGCAGCGCCCCGGCCCTCACGGACCCCCGGGTGACCGCGGAGGGCGGCGTGACGGCCTGGCAGCCGGTGGCGTCGATCGGTCCGTGGGGGAGCCTCGTCATCGCGCTCGACGAGGCCGCGGGGTGACTCGCGGTTGACCGCGGACCCGGCGACCCGGGATGATGCCGGGGGCGCGGCCGGGTCGGCCGCGGGAAGAGGGAACGATGGAATACCTGATGGTCACCGCGGACGATGCCCCCGGGCTCGTCGCGCGGGTCTTCGAGGCGGCGGCCGCGGCGCGCGTGGATGTCGGCTCGCTCTTCGTCCTTGCGAACGGGGCGACCGGGCTCGTGACGGTCGGCGCCGAGGACGGACCCGCCCTGCGCGCGGCGCTCTCGCGGGGCCGGCTGCGCTACATCCCCCTGGCCGTGGTGGAGATCGAGATCGCGGACGATGCCCCGGCGCGCGCCGAGCTCTTCCGCCGGCTCGCCGATGCCGGGGTCGACCTCCGTCTCGCCGTGCCGGCCGGACGGACGGAGCGGGGCCAGCGCTACGCGATCGCCGCTCGCGACCACGACCTTCTGAAGCGGGTCCTGGAGGGCTGAGAGCCGCGCCCCTCAGGCGGCCTCGTCGGTCCGGGCCGCGGGATCGGCGAGGAGGTCCCGGCCCTCCGCCTCGGGCAGCAGGATCCCGAGCGTCCCGGCGATCGTCGGCGCCCAGTCACGGAGGGCGGGGGGCTCGGCGGTGACGGCCGTGGCGAGACGCGGCACGAGCGGATGGCCGCCACCCACGATCGCCACCGTCCGGCTCGTCGTCGGACCGCCGTGCATCCCCTGGTAGCGGATCGTCCCCTCCTCCCACGCGATCCCCGGCCGGCCGTCGATGCGCAGGACGGGGCCTCGTCGCTCCCAACCGGTGACCTCGGGACGCGGCCCGAGCGCGGCCGAGATGGCCGTGTCGTCCACGCCCGGCCGGAGGTGCAGCCAGGCGCTCCCGTGCTCGCTCACCCACGCATCCGCGATGGCGGCGACACCGGGGAGCTTCAGCGGGTCCACCCCGCGCGGATCCCGGACCTCCTCCATCCCGTGGTCCGAGACGACGATGACGATCCAGCGCCACCAGTCGGGGAAGATCGAGCGGAGGAGCCGGCCCACGAGCCGATCGGTCTCGTGATAGGCGTCCTGGGCGGCGGGTGATGAGGGGCCGTGAAGGTGGCCCACTGTATCGGCCTCGTTGAGGTGGACGAAGGCGACCACCGGCCCGTGGCGGCGCATCGTGAGGGCGACGATCGCCCGGGTCCCGACCGCCTCGTTGGGAACACCCCCGAGAGGATCGAGGGGCATGCCGTACGGGATGCGGGGGCCCTCCGGCCAGGTCCCATCCGCGTCGGCGAGACCAAGCAGCGGGTAGAGGGAGAGATCGCCGGCGACCGCGGTGGTCGGGATCCCCGCCGCACGGCAGCGGGCGAGGAGGGTCGGGACGCGCACCGTGGCACTCCCCGCCCAGCCCGGGATCGCCGGGTCGGCCGGGCCGTTCGCACGGATCCCGTGACGCTCGGCGCTCGCCCCCGTGAGGAGGTCCGCGAGGCCGGGATGGGTGCTGGAGGGCAGCGGGGCGATCCCCCCGGTCGGGGCGCTGGCTCCCTGTCGGGCCAGGGCCGCGAGCGACGGCGTGAGCTCGGCCGTGATCGCGTCCGGAGGAAAGCCGTCCAGGGCGAGGATGAGGACCGAGGGCGGGATCGGGAACGGCGTCATGGTCACGGGTGAACCTCCGTCGCGGCAGGGAAGAGTCGGACGAGGGACGGGTCGATCCGGATCCGCCGCAGGCTGCCGACCGGATGGGCGGCAGCCTGACGGGAGGGCAGGTCAAGGTGGAAGCGGACCGGCCCACCGTCGAGCTCGGCGTCCAGGTGCAGCCGGGTCACGGGCCCGAGGAAGACGACCAGCTCGACCCGGACGGGAAGATCCTCCGGGTCATCGCTCAGCTCCACCTCCTCGGGCCGGAAGTACGCGACGAGGCGGTCTGTCCCCGCGGTCCCGACCGGGGCGGGCAGGCGCGCCGGTCCGATCCGGACCTCGCCGTCGCGCACGACGACGGGGACCGCGTTCCGGCTCCCCACGAAGGCGGCCGAGAACGGGGTCGAGGGATCGTCGTAGATCGCCGCGGGGTGATCGAGCTGCTCGATCCGGCCGTGGTTCATCACCGCGACCCGGTCGGCGATCGCCATCGCCTCGGCCTGATCGTGGGTGACATAGAGCGTGGTGATCCGGACCTGCTGCTGGACGCGGCGGATCTCGTCCCGCAGCCGCACCCGGACGAGCGCATCGAGCGCCGAGAGCGGCTCGTCCAGGAGGAGGACCTTGGGCGACGCGGCGAGCGCCCGTCCGAGCGCACAGCGCTGTGCCTGGCCACCGGAGATCTGGTTCGGGTAGCGGTCCGCCTGGATCCCGAGGTGGCACAGGTCAAGCATCTCGTCCACGCGGCGCCGGACCTCGGCCGCGGGCCGGCCCCGGACCTCGAGCGGGAAGGCGATGTTCTGGCGGACCGTGAGGTTGGGGAAGAGGGCATAGGACTGGAAGACCATCCCGATCGGGCGGCTCCGGGTCGGGACCGAGGAGAGGTCCTCGTCATCGATCGCGACCCGGCCGGCGTCGTGGCGCTCCAGGCCGGCGACCGTGCGCAGGAGGGTCGTCTTCCCGCACCCGGAGGGTCCGAGGAGCGCGACGAGCTCACCCGAGGCGACATCCAGATCGACCGTGTCCAGGGCGGTGACGCTGCCGTAGCGCTTGACGACACCGCGCAGGCTGACGCTGCTCATCGGGGGGCCTCCGTGGGGGTGCCGACCTGTGCGCCGGCGGCGAGCGATGCCCCGCTCGACCGGCCGCGGGCGACGAGCCACGCCGCGAGGGCGAAGAGGACGAGGAAGGAGAGGACGGTCGTGACGGCGAGCTCGTTCAGCTGATCGTCCGTGCGCAGGAGCGCCTGGGCCTGCCAGAGCGGCAAGGTGTCGTAGCTCGATCCCACAAGGATCCGGGCGAGCGCGAACTCCCCGAAGCTGACGGCGAAGACGAGGACGGTCCCCGTGGCCACACCCGTGCGGATGATCGGGAGGACGATCCGGCGCAGGATCTGGATCGGACGGGCACCGCAGGTCTCTGCGGCCTCGGTGAGGCGGGCGATCCCCGTGGCTGCCATCGCCCCGTCCACGGCCCAGTAGAAGAAGGGGAAGGCGATCGCGGACTGGGCGAGCACGAGAACGGGGAAGGTGGTCTGCCAGGACGGTGCCCACTCCCCCACGAGCCGATCGATGCCGAAGGCGATGACGACCCAGGGGAGCGCGAAGGGGATCGCCGCACCCACCTCGATGATCGGCCGGATCCGTGGGTTGCGGACGCGGGCCCAGAAGACCGCCGGAACGACGATCGCGATATCGATGAGGGTCACGAGGACGGCCAGGGCGAGCGAGCGGAGGACGGCCCCCTGGACCCGGGGGTCCACCGCGACCGCAACGTAGTGCTCCAGCGTGTAGCCATCCGGAAGGATCCGGCTCTGCCAGACCGTGGCCACGGAGTAGAGGAAGACGGCCACGAGCGGCAGGATGAGGTAGACGACGATCGCCCCGAGGAGGATCCGGCGCCCGGCCGTGCTCACCGGAACCACCGCACGGCACGGCGCAACGTCACGCGGTAGGCGAGGAGGGAGAGGATCGCGATCGCCATGAGGATCACGGAGAGGACGTTCGCCCGCCATGTCTCGGTGAAGTCCGTGGCCAGGATGTCCCCGATCCGGAGGGTGATGAGCGGCGTCGTCATCGCCGCGCCACCGCCGGCGAGCGCGTAGGCGAGGCCGTAGATCCCGATCGACCAGGTGAAGATGAGGAGCCAGCCGGCCGCGATGAAGGGCGCGAGGACGGGGAGGCCGACCCGCCGCCAGAACTGCGCGCGCGTGGCGGACGCCACCTGTGCCGCCTCCCACCAGTCATCGCGGAGAGCACCCATCGAGGGGATCGTGAGGAGGACGAAGAGCGGAACGTTCGTGTATAGGTAGCCGATCACAAGCCCCCCGAAGGAGGAGGGCCGGGGCGGCACCCAGTCGATCCCCACCCCCTGGATCGCGAGGGTGAGCATCCCCACCGTGCCGAGGATCGCGTAGTAGGCGAAGCCGAGGCCGATCCCCCCGAAATTCCCGGCCACGGTGAAGAGCGCCAGCCACGCCGCGCGCCGCCCAGGGAGCATCCGCGAGATGACCCACGCGACCGGCGCGCCGACCAGGGTGCACAGGGTGGCCACCGTGGCGCCCAGGGCGAGCGAGGTGAGGATCGCGGCCTGGTCGCCGCGTCGCGTGATGACGCGGATCCACGGATCGATGGAGAAGCCGCTCGCGTCCCGGAAGCTTCCGATCACCAGCGAGAGCGCCGGAGCGAGAAGGAGGAGCGCGATGACGAGGATGAGCGGGAGCGCCGGGAGCCAGAGGCCCGCGATCTCCCGGAGACGCCCGAAGGCCGACCGGGCCGGGGGGAGGAGGTCCCCGGCCCGGGTCGGCCCCGGCGTCATGCGGTCCGGCGTCACGGTCTCGTGGGTCGCCACGGGACGTGACCGCTGGGAGGGCGCGGTCCTACTGCCCGAGGACCTCGACCTCCCAGATCTCCTTGACCGCCTCGATCGAGGTCTGCGAGAGATCGGCTGCCTGGACCGCCGCGTAGTCGGCATCCGGGAGCCACTTCGCCTTCGCCTCGTCCGGGAGCTGGAGGTCACCGAGGACGTAGCGGATCGGGCGCGCGCCGAACTCCGCGAAGATCGTCTGGCCGGCGTCGGAGAGGACCCACTCGGCGAACGCCTTGGTGAGGTCCATCTCGGCGGTGTTGTAGCCGTTGAGCATGAGCGCGGAGGCCGCGTAGAGCGAGCCGTCGGCCGGGATGACCGTGCGGACGTCCAGGCCCTTGGCCGCGAGCTCGTTCGCCTGGGCGATGAGGTTGAAGTCGTACTTGACCTGGATCGGGACCTCACCGCGCTCCATCTCGGCGGTGGACGCCTCCGGCACCCCCTCGATGTTCGGGAGGAGTGCGCGCCCGTACTCGATGCCCGGGGCGAAGTCGGTGACCGTGCCGCCCGCCGCGAGGTTCATGGCGATGAAGGAGGTGGTCGCCGTGCCGGACTCGCCGATCACGCCGATCCCGATGAGGCCCTTGTACTCGGGCTTCACGAGGTCCGCCCAGGTCGTCGGGATCGCGATCCCGCGCTCCTCGAGCGCCGTGACGTTGACGTTGAAGCCCGGGACACCGGTGAAGGTCGCGAACCAGCCGCCGTTCGCGGACTTGAAGCCCTCGGGGAGGACATCCGCGTTGGGGGGCAGAAACGCCGGGACGACGCCCGCCGCGTCCGCGATGGGGCCGAACATGATCCCGATATCCGCGAAGGCGGCGACCGGGTTCGCCTTCTCGGCGTCGAACGCGGTGATCTCCTCGAGGGAGGACATGTCCGTATCCACGCGCGTGCAGGGGTCGAACTGCATCGTGGCGCAGAACTGGGCGATCGACTCGCCATAGTTCGCCCAGCTGTCCGGCATCCCGTAGGTCTGGAACTCGGCGGCCTGCTCGGCGGCCTTCGCCGGATCGTAGGGGGCGGCCCAGTCGGCATCCTGCCCGAGCGCCGGGGCGGCACCCACCACGAGGAGAGCGGCACCCGCGATCGCCGCGAGGTGCGTGGAACGAGAGGTCACGGTCGACTCCTTCCTTGCCGGATGGTCTCCGACCCGGCGCGGCCCGGGGGCTTCCCCGCGGGACCCTCAGGAGACCCGGCCCACGTCAACGCGGCGTACGTCGCCGGATAACGGTCGGCGAACGTTGCCTTAACGGACCCGCACCACGCTCGTGGCGCACCGCATCCCAGGAGGAACGTATGCCCGTCGCCCTGCTCCCCGAGACCGCGCACCGCTGGGCGACCCGGCGGGCGATCGACCGCTGGATCGTGATCCTCGCCGGGATCCCGGTAGAGGAGCACGACGCGCTCGCCGCCGAGCTGCGCCGGATCACGGAGGACGGCGGCGGGGTGACGCTTGCGGGCGACCCCGCGACGCCGGCGCTCGCAGAGGTGGCCGACCGTCTCGTGCCGGACACGGCGGCACGAGACGCGCGCACGATGGCGACCACGGCATGGCTGGACGTGGACGACATCCGGAGGGCGGGGATCGTCGCCGCGGAGCCCGGTCGGATCGTGGCCGGCAGCGCGACTGGAGCGGGGGCGGTCGTGGCGCTCCTCGCGGGGGAGCGTCGTCCGGACCGGCGCCTGACCTGGACGGAGCCGGATGCCATGGTCACGATCGAGGGCCTGGCGGCGCTCGATGCCGAGCGCTGGTCCGCGTCGCGGGCGCACCGCGAGCGCGTCCTGCTCAACCCCGGCCCTACGGTCACCACGGACCGGGTCCACCGGGCCGCCGCCGGGCCCGACCTGTGCCACCGGGAGCCCGAGTACGGGGCGATCGCCCGACGCGTTCGGTCCAAGCTCCTCATGGCCGTGGGGGCCGGACCGGGCTGGGAGGCGGTCCTCGTCGGCGGCGGGGGCACGAGCGCGATGGAGGCGATGACGATCGCCTCCGTGCGGCCCGGCCGGCGCATCCTCGTGGTCCGGAACGGGACGTACGGCGACCGTCTCGCCCGGATGGCGGAACGGGCGGGGATCGAGCGGCGTGAGCTGAGCTGGGAGGTGACGGAGCCGGCACAGCCGCGGGAGATCGCGGACGCCCTCGACGCCGACCCGGGGATCGATGCGGTCGCCGTGGTCCACCACGAGACGACGACCGGGATGCTCAACCCGGTGGCCGAGATCGCCGCCGTGTGCCACGAGCGGGGCCGCCTCCTCGCGGTGGACGCGATCAGCTCGCTCGGGGCCGAGGAGCTCGACCTCACCCTGCCGGGCATCGGCCTCGTGGCCGGGACGGCGAACAAGTGCCTCCACGGCCTCCCCGGAGTCTCCTTCGTCCTGCTCTCCCCGGAGGGGATCGTCCGGGTCCGGGAGGCACGTCCGCCCACGGTCTATCTCGATCTCGCGGCCTACCTCGACGCGGCGTCCCGGGGGAGCGTCCCCTTCACCCCGCCGATCCCGGCGGTCTATGCCCTGGAAGCTGCGCTCGATGAGCTCTCGGAGGAGGGGCCGGCGGCGCGCCGTGCCTTCTACCGCGAGCGGATCGGAGTCCTGGACCGGGAGCTTGCCGCGCTCGGCCTTCAGCCGGTGGTGGCGAAGGAAGCACGCTCCTCGTCGATCCGGGCGATCCGGCTGCCGGAGGGGATCGGCTACGAGACGCTCCACGCGGAGCTGAAGCGGCGCGGGTACGTCATCTACGCCGGGATGGGCCCGGCCGCTGCGGAGCAGTTCCGGATCTGCCTCCTCGGGGCGCTCTCCGTGGAGGTGGTGGAGGCACTCTCGGCATCCCTGGGGGAGATCATCCGATCGCAGGAGGTTGCACGATGAGCGACACGACGCATGGGGGGCGGTCGATCCTCGCGGTCGTCCTCGACTGGGCAGGGACCACGGTCGACTTCGGGTCCCGGGCGCCGGTCGCCGCGGTGAGCCGCGCCTTCGCATCGCGCGGGATCGAGCTCACTGAGGGGGAAGCCCGCGGACCGATGGGGATGGCGAAGCGCGCGCACATCGGGATGCTCCTCGCGGATCCGGGGATCGCGGACCGCTGGACCGAGCAGGTGGGGACCCAGCCCACGGAACGGGACGCGGATGCGCTCTACGCGGAGTTCCAGGGGGTCCAGCTGGACGAGATCGGTCGCCATGCCGACCTCATCCCGGGGACGATCGAGGCGGTCCGTGAGCTGCGGCGGCGGGGGATCGCGATCGGATCCACCACCGGCTACTTCCGGCGAGCCGCGGTGCTGGCGGCCGGGTTCGCGGCGGAGGCGGGCTTCCGTCCGGACGCGCTCGTGGCGGCGGACGACGTCCCCGCGGGTCGCCCGGAGCCGTGGATGCTCCTGCGGGCCCTGGAGGCGCTGCGCGTCTTCCCCCCCGCGCGCTCCGTGAAGGTGGGCGACACGAAGGTGGATATGGGCGAGGGCCGCAACGCGGGCGCCTGGGCGGTCGGCGTGACGGAGACCGGGAACGAGATCGGGCTCGGCGCGGAGGCGCTGGCGGCACTCGATCCGCTCGACCGCGCAGCCCGAGCGGAGCGTGCTGCCGAGGCCCTGCGTGCCGGTGGGGCACACGAGACGATCCGGTCGATCGCGGAGCTTCCGGAGGCGATCGACCGGATCGGGCTGAGGATCGCCGCGGGGGAGCGCCCCGACTGACGGGTGGTGGTCAGTCCGCGGCGCGGACCGGCTGGAGACGGAAGACCGGGCCGGCACCGATCCGG
>JAFMJV010000007.1 GCA_017853275.1 Chloroflexota bacterium | reverse complement strand
CCCGCCTGGGATACCGTCCTCGCCCGGCTCCCCGCCCCCGCCCCGGGGGACTACATCCTGCGCGTCCTCCGCGGACGGACGATCCTCGCGGAGGCCCCCCTCGCGGTCCGTGAGGTCCCCCGGCTCGGGAGCCTGATCACGGACCCCGCGGGGCTCCTCGCGCCCGACGCCGCCCGGGTCGCCGCGGCGCAGGACCGCTTCACCGCGGCCACCGCCGGGGGCTGGCTCTGGGCGGTCGTCCCGGGCGACTCCGGGATCCTCCCGGCCGCCACCCTCGTGGCGGATCTCCGGGCGGTGAATGCCGACCAGCTCGATCCGCGGGACGCGATCCTCCTCGTCGCCCCGGATCGGCCGGACCTCGCGATCGGCCTCGGGACGGAGCTCGCGCGGACCGTCCTCCCGGACGAGCTGGCGCGGATCGAGGCGGAGGGGCGGCTCCGACTCTCCACCGGCCGGTGGGCGGAGCTCGTCGAGGTCGTCGCGGACGGGCTTGCCGCGGCTGCCGCCTCCGGTCCGATCGCCACCCCCACGCCCACGCCGGCCCCCACGCCTGCCCCGCTCCGCGTCCCCTCCTTCGTGGGGCTCAGCCGGACCGCCGCGGTGGCGCTCGCGGATCGCCGGGGGATCGAGCTCCGGATCACCGAGCAGCGGACGACGGCCGCGCCCCGCGGCACCGTCCTCTCCCAGGAGCCGCCCGCCGGGACCGCGCTCGCCGCGGACCGGCCGGTCTACCTCATCGTGGCCGCGGCCCCCGCTGCGGTCCGGATCCCGGATGTCACCGGGCTCGCGGAGGCGGATGCGCTCACCGAGCTCTTCGCCGCCGGTCTCCGGGCAGGGCCCCGGAGCGCCCGGACGAGCCTCACCTTCCCCGCCGGCACGATCATCACCACCGAGCCTCCTGCCGGCGAGAGCCTGCCGCCGGGGAGCGCGGTCGCCTATGTCGTCTCCCTTGGACGGCCCTCGGCCACGCCGCGTCCCACCCCCGCCCCGGTCGCGGTGCCGGACGTCCGCACGCTCTCGGAGAGCGCCGCGATCACCGAGCTCCTGGATGCGGATCTCATCCCCGGCGACCGGAGCGCGCGCCACAGCCGCCGCGTCACGGCCGGCGCGGTGATCGAGACCGATCCCGCGGCCGGGTCGGTCGTCCCGCGCGGGACGCGCATCGACTATGTCCTCTCCCTCGGGCCGGCCCCCACGGCGACCCCGGCGCCCACTGCCGTCCCGATCCGGACGCCGCGGCCGACGCCGCGCCCCACCATCGCCCCCACCCCGGCCCCCACCGCGATCCCCACCCCGCGGCCCACGCCGGTCGTCACCCCCGTCCCCGGCACGCCGGACCAGCTCGCCCGCATCCTCGCGGAGGGGCGGATCCGGATCGCGATCGACGCCGATGACGGCCCGTGGTCGCGCCTCTCGCCGGAGGGCCGGAACGTCGGCTTCGACATCCAGGTGGCGCGCCAGGTCGCTCGCCGGCTCGGTGTCGAGGCCGTCCTCGTCCCGCTTCCCGCGGAGACGATCCTCGCGGGTGGCTGGGGTGCGCTCGCGGAGATCGCGATCGCGCGGGTCCCCGCGATCCCCGAGACCCGCCTCCGCCTCGCCCTCTCCCTCCCGTACGCGTGGGATCCCCAGCAGCTCGCCGCGGCCACGGGCACGGGGATCGTCCTCCCGGACGAGCTGACCGGACGCACGGTCTGCACGGAGACGGCGCGGACGGGCCCGGCCTGGCTCTCCGGGCTCCTCGTCCTCGATCCGGAGCTTCCGCCCCCCGCGCTCCCGCCGGCCGGCGCGCTCGCGTGGCCCGTGACGGCGGACGCCGAGTGCATCACGCCGCTCGCGGCGGGGAGCGCACCGCCGGACGGCTGGCTCGCCTCGTGGCCCACGGTCCGGGAGCAGGTCGCCCTCGGCCTCCCCGTGGTCACCCTCGGGCTCCCCGTGGCATGGGTCCCGGTGGGGATCGCGCGTGACCCGGCCGTCCTGGACGGCGCCTCGCTCGGGGCCGCGCTGGACGAGGTCGTGGCGACCCTCCTCGCGGATGGGAGCCTCGCGCGGATCAGCGTGCGCGCCTTCGCGGGGGCGGACCTCACCGTCCTGCCGGGGGATGGGGTCCCGGTCCTGCCGGCCGCCTCGCCGTCGCCGGCTCCCTGACGGGGCGCCGGGGAAAGTTCGACCCGCCGGGGCCCGAAGGCGCCCGGCGGGTCACGGACCGGCGGGTCGGTCCGGGGTCAGAAGGCGTGCTCGCTCCGGGCGGTGCGCCCGAGCGTCAGGAAACGATACCACGGACTTGGGTGTGGAACCAATCACGATCGTCCGACGCCGCCGGACCCGGCCTCAGCCGGCGCGGACCGGGACCCGTCCGCCGCTGCGGAGCGCGGCGTCCACCGCATCCGTGAAGGCCATGTAGGCGACCGCCGTGCCCACGTCCGTCCGGGTGACCGGGGCGCCGGTCCGGATCGCCGCCACGATCTCCTCCTCCACGCGCCAGCCGCCCGCCTCGCCGGGCAGGACCGGGACCGGCGCCGGCGCCGAGCCCGTTCCCGGCCGGTGGCGGAGGAGCGCGGGCGGGTCCCAGGCGAGGGTGAGCGCACCGGCCGTCCCGGCGATCGTCACGCCGTCCGGCTCCGGGCGCGGGGTGGCGGAGAGGTCGATCGTCAGGATCGCGCCGCCGGCGAGCTCCGCCACGACGACGAGGTGGTCGGGGATATCCGCACGCTCCACCCGGCCGTCCGCGAGGCGGACCTCCGGCTCGGCGATCCGGCCCGTGGCGCTCACGCTCACCGCCGCCGGGAGCCAGCGGAGGAGCGCCTCGTAGAGGATCCCCAGGGACATCACGTTCTTCCCGCTGTGGCGCCGGAGCCGGCGCCACGGGTCGCTCGCCGTCACCCCGCCGGAGCTCGCCATCCGGACGCTCCGGACCTCCCCGAGGGTGCCCTCGCGGATGAGGCGCGCGATCGTGGCATCCCACGCCAGGGTCATCGGCGAGGGGACGACCATGACGACCTGCCCGGGATGCCGGCGCGCCGCCTCCGCGACCGCGTCCGCCTCCGCAAGGTCCATCGCGAGGCGTGCCTGGCAGAGGACGTGCTTCCCCGCGGCGAGCGCGGCCAGGGTGACCGGGACATGGAGGTCCGGCCACGTGGCCACCACGACGAGGTCGACCGCGGGGTCGGCGACGAGCGACGGCCAGTCGTCATGCACGCGCGGGATCCCGAGCTCGGCCGCCGTCCGCCGCGCGGACTCCACGCTGCTCGCGGCCACGGCGACGACCTCCACCCCCGGCAGCGCCCGGAAGCCCGGCAGATGACGGGAACGGGCGATCCCGCCGAGCCCCACGAAGCCGACGCCGATCCGGTCCATCCGATGACCCTCCTCTGTGGCCGCCAGCCTACGGCCTCCGCGCCCGCGCCGGACGGCTAGCATCGCGGGGGGCGTCCGCCGGAAGGACCGGCCGGGACGCCCGGATGGAGGCGCGCACCCGATGGAGCTCGATCTCGCGATCACCGGCGCCACGCTCGTGGACGGGACCGGGGCGCCCGCCCGGCGCGCGGACGTGGGGGTCCGGGGCGACCGGGTCGTGGCCGTGGGCGACCTCTCCGGCAGCGCCGCGCGCACGCGGATCGCGGCGGACGGGAAGCTCCTCACCCCCGGCTTCGTGGATCTCCACGGCCACTCGGACTGGACCCTCCTCTCGGACGGCCGGGCGCGCAGCAAGGTCCACCAGGGGATCACGACGGAGGTGACCGGGAACTGCGGGCTCACCCCCTTCCCGGCGCCCGCGGCGGTCGCGGCGGCCGTCCGGAGCGCGGCGGGGATCGTGGACCTGGACCGCTCCGTGCCCCTGGCCTGGGACTCCACCGCCGGCTACCGGGCCACCCTCGCCGCGTCCGGGATCGCCCTCAATGCCGCCGTCCTCACCGGTCACGTCGCGCTCCGGATCGCGGTCGGCGGCGCCTCGGCGGAGCCGCTGGATGCGGCAGGGATCGCGCGCATCGAGGCGGAGGCGGAGCGTGCCCTCGCCGAGGGCGCGGTGGGGATCTCGACGGGGCTGATGTATCCGCCCGCGATCTTCGCGCAGCCCGAGGAGCTCGCCGCGCTCGGGCGCGCGGTCGCCCGCCACGATGCCCTCTTCGCCGTCCACATGCGGAACTACGGCGACACGCTCCTCGAGGCCGTGGACGAGACGCTCGCCGTGGCGCGCGCCACCGGCTGCCGCCTCCAGGTGAGCCACCTCGCCGTGGCCGGGCGCCGGAACTGGGGGAAGGTGCGCCAGGCCCTGGAGCGGATCGACGCCGCCCGCGCGGAGGGGCTGGACGTGGGCGCGGATATCTACCCCTACCTCGCGGGGAGCGCGAACCTCTCCCAGCTCCTCCCCGGCTGGGCCCAGGAAGGCGGGAGCCCCGCGGTGACCGCCCGCCTCGCCGACCCGGCGGTCCGGGCGCGGGTCCGGGAGGAGTGGCGGGCGACCCTCCATCTCGGCTGGGACGAGGTCTTCGTCTCGCTGGTGGATGCGCCGCTCATCCCGCTCGTCCTCGGGAAGTCGATCGTGGATGCCGGTGCGGCGATGGGCCTGGAGCCGGACGCCGCCTGCCTGGAGCTGATCGCCCGCACGGAGGACCGCGTCCAGATGGTCGCCTTCGGGCGTTCCGAGGACGACCTCCGCGCGGTCCTCGAGCATCCCGCCGGGGCGATCGGCTCGGACGGGATCGCGCTCGACCCGGACGGGCCCACGGGCGCCGGCCGTCCGCATCCCCGCTCCTATGGCTGCTATCCGCGCCTCCTCGGCCGGCTCGTCCGGGAGGAGGGGACGCTCGCCCTGGAGCGCGCGGTCGCGATGAGCACCTCGATCCCGGCCGCCCGGGCGCGTCTCGCCGGACGCGGCGTCGTGGCGGAGGGTGCCTTCGCGGACCTCGTCGTCCTCGACCCGCAGACCGTCCGGGACGAGGCGACCTTCGAGACCCCCGCCCGCTTCCCCACCGGGATCGAGCAGGTCCTTGTGAACGGCGCCTTCGTCCTGCGGGACGGGGTTCAGGTGGACGCGGCGCGCCCCGGGCGGGTCCTCGACCGCGGCTGAGCGGGCCGCGGCGCCGCCGCGCCCCTACGCGATGATCAGCTCGCCGCCGTGGATATCCACGTTCGCGCCGGTGATGTAGCGCGCCTCGTCCGAGACGAGGAAGGCGATGAGCGCCGCGAGCTCGGCCGGATCGGCGAAGCGCTGGAAGGGGATCGAGCGCCGGACCGCCTCCAGACCCTCCGCGTCCCGCGAGGCGCGGACCATCGGCGTATCCACGATCCCGGGCGAGATCGCGTTCACCGTGATCCGGTGCGGTGCCCACTCGCGGGCCAGGTGGCGGGTGAGGCCGAGGACGCCCGCCTTGGCGGTCGTGTAGTGGACCCCGCCGAGGGTGGAGGTCGCCCGCCCGGCCATGCTCGCCAGGTTGCAGATCGCGCCGTAGCCGCCGCGGATCATCGAGGGCTGGACCGCCTGCGCGCACAGGAAGGCGGAGGTGAGGTTCGCGTCCACCACGAGGTGCCACTCCGCGGGGTCGATCTCCGCGGCCTTCGTGGAGCGCAGGATCCCCGCGTTGTTCACGAGGATCGCGATCTCCCCGAGCTGTGCGATCGTCCGCTCGGCCATCGCCCGGACCGCCGCCGGGTCCGTCACGTCGCAGGCGATCGCGATCGCCCGGCCACCCGCCGCGGTGATCGCCGCGGCGACCTCCTCCGCCGGTGCCGCATCGCGGTCCACCACCGCGACCGCCGCTCCATCCGCCGCGAGCCGCTCGGCCACGGATCTCCCGATCCCGCGCCCCGCGCCCGTCACCACCGCCACGCGTCCTGCGAACCGCTCCGTCATCCTCTCCCTCGCCGCCTGCGCCACTTCCGACGCAGGCGATCGTAGCGGTGGCGCGTCCCGATCGGTGGGTCCGGCCGCCGGGGAGGTCGGCGCGGATGTCCGGGACGTCGTGGTGGGAGGAGCCCGAGCGGCAGCTCGACGCGGTCCGGCTGCGCCGGATGGAGCGGATGCCGTATGCCGCGCGGATCGCCCGCTACCGCGATGCCAGCCGGCGCGGGACCGCCTGGCTCCTCGCCCGCCTCGCCCCGGACGGCGCGCTCGGCGATCCCGCGCACGGGTTCGAGACCTACCGCGGCCCGTGGACCTTCATGCTCGCCGGGGAGGAGGAGGCCGCGCGTCGCGTCTGCGACCAGCTGCGGCGGACGCTCCGGGGACCCGCGGGGCGCCTGGATGCTCCCGCGCGCGGCGTGGAGACGGAGTGGGCCTACCGGGATGCCACGCTCGTCGTGGGGGCGGAGATGGCGGGCGTCCACGATCTCGGACGCGACCTCTTCCCTGACCTGCTGCGCTGGGAGGATCCGGCGAGCGGATCGTTCGCGGATGACCGGCTGCCGGACGGCAGCCCCTCGGATCACGCGGACGTCTCCTACACGGCGGGGGTCGGCTTCGCGGCGCTCGCGGCGGGGCGGATCGACGTGGCGCGCCGGATCGGCGGCTTCCTCGCCCGCCTCTGGGCGGAGCAGCCGGAGATCGACCGGGCGACCGGCCTCCCGCTCCGGCTCCGGATCGCCTGGTCCCGGAGCCTCGGACGGCCGATGGAGCCGGGCGACCCGGGCTACGAGGACTGGATGCTTCTCGATCATCGGGCGGACCGGAACCAGCGCTGGACCGCGGGCGGGATCTCCGCCGCCTTCCTGTGCGGGCTCCATGCGGCGGACCCCACGGGCGGCTGGCTCGCGCTCGCGCGGCGCTGGCAGGCGCTCCCCACCGCGGCGACCCCGGCGATGCTCCGCTACCCCGGCGCGTGCAAGACGAGCTGGGGGGCCGGGGCGCTCTTCGCGGCGACCGGCGAGGAGGCGTACCGTGCGCAGGCGATGCGCCTTGGCGACTGGTATGCCGTCCACCAGGGTGGGGATGGCTCCTGGCGGCCGTGGCTGGAGCGCCACGATGGCGACCGGGTCTGGATCACGCTGGAGTTCGTCATGCACCTCGAGAACCTCCTCCGTGCCCTCGGGGAGCGCGCGTGAGCGCGCCGCGGGCCCGGGTCGCCCTCCTCGACTGGGACTGGACGCTCCGGGCGGGCTTCACGCTCTCCCCCTGGCTCCACCGGCTCGTCCGGGATGCGGGGGAGCGCGCCCGGACGGCGGAGCGCTTCGATGCCGCCCTCGCCGCCTATCTCGGAGGCACGCTCGCGTACCGCGATCTCGCCGACCTCGCGGAGGAGGTCTACCTCGCGGTCATCGCGGGCCGGCCGGTCGCGGAGCTCGAGGCGCTCGCGGAGGAGGTCGCGGCCGCGGACCGGCTCCGCCCCGGCGCCACGGAGCTGCTCGCGGCGCTCCATGCCGGCGGGATCCGCCCGATCGTCATCAGCGGCGCCCCCGCTCCCGTCCTCCGCGCCCACGCGCGCCGGCTGGGGATCGACCCGGCCGATATCCACGGCTGGGAGGTCGGCGTGGAGGACGGGCGCGCGGCCGCCCGGCTCGCCTCGGGGAACACCGCCCAGGCGACGTCCAAGGCCGCCGTCCTCGCGCGCGTCGCGGGAGAGGCCGAGGTGATCCTGGGCATCGGCGATTCGGATGGCGACCGGCCGCTCCTCGATGCCGCCCGGATCGCCGCGCTCGTGGATCCGCGCACGGCGGACGAAGCGGTCCGCGTCCGCTGGGAGGACCGCCTCACCGGGGAGTCCGCCACCGGCTCGCTCGCCGATCTCGCGGCGCGGATCGTGGCGCTCGGGGCGGACGCGGCCCGGGGCTAGGGGATCCGGCGCGGGATCGCGCGGGTGAAGGGGCGGTCCGCCACGAGGGTCCCGTCCCGGTGGGCCACGATCCGACCGGAGAGATGCCAGCTCTCCGGGTCCGCCGTGAGCCGGAGGCTGCCGGTGACGGAGATCTCCGTCCCGTCGGGATGGCGCAGGAGGACGCTCCGCTCGGCGCTCGCCTCCGCGCTCCCGGGGTCGCCCTCGCGGATCGCGGCGTGGTCCCGGCCGGTCGCCCGGAAGGTGACCCCGGTGGAGTGGAGGCGGATGAGGCCGCCGTCGATCGTGTTCGTCACCCGGACCGTTCCGTCCGCGTCCCGCTCCACGATCCGCTCCGAGCGACCCGGATCGAGCCGGTCCACCGCCGCCGGTGGGCGGGACGACGTCCCGAGCTCCGGGGCCGCGGTCCCGGGCGGGTCCGCCGGCCGCACGGGGAGGACGAGCCGGCTCGCGCCCGTCCGGACGCGCAACGACCCGGGGATCGCCTCCGGCCAGACCATCGGCCACCAGGTGGTGGAGAGCGCGACCCGGATCCGGTGGCCCGCCGGGAAGGCGTAGGCGGTGTCGCGGAGGGGGACCTCGAGGATCCCGTCCTGCGCACCCGGGTCACCCGGCGCACCCGCGTGGCGGATCCCGGTGGAGACGAGCGTGGAGCGCCCATCCGGCCCGACGTCGCACAGGCGCGCGATGACGAGGCCGGGTCGCTCCCCCGGCGGCAGCGCGAGCTGGACGACCGGCGCCCCGAGGATCGCGAGCGGCGCGCCGAGCGGCTCCCCATCGAAGCTGACCGAGCGTGCGTCGTCCTCGGCCTGGTCGCCCGGGAGCTCCGGGCCGTCCCCGCCCGTGCCGTAGGGGCACCACTCTCCGCCCGAGAGGCCGACGGTCGCGGGCGTGGAGACGGTCACGATCGTCCCATCCGCCGCATCCTCGTCCGGCCGGAGCCGGCCCCCCGCCCCGAGCGCCCAGGAGCGCGCGGCGATCCGCGCGGACGGCCACCCGTCCTCGGCGATCCAGCGGCCGCTCGTCGTGGTCCGGGCCGGGTCGGGCGGCAGCCCCTCCTGGAGGAAGACCCGGTAGCCCGGCTCGTCATCGATCCCGTTCTCCACCCCCGCGAGGTGGCGCTCCCACCAGCGGGTGGCGAGGCGCAGGAAGTCGATCAGGGGCCCGGGACGCGCCCCATCCGGGTAGCCGTGGGCCCAGGGCCCCACGACCCCCATCCGGATCCCCGGCAGCTCCGCGAGGAGGCGTGGGATCGCGTCCGCGTAGCCGTCCGTCCAGCCGCCCACGGCGAGGACGGGCACCTCGATCGCCGCGTAGTCCTCGTCCACCGACCCATGGCGCCAGAAGTCGTCCCGCTCCTGGTGGAGGAACCACTCGGCGATCGCGGGCGCCTCGGCCGCGAGGGCGATCCGCTCGGCCCATGCCTGCGCCCAGCCCGGGCCCGTCACGGCGGGGTCCGGCGGGAGCGCCATCCAGCAGTGGAAGGTCGCCCCCCAGTCGAGCATGTCCGTGAGGAGCGCCCCACCCCGGTAGTGCATGTCGTTGCCGAACCGGTCGTCCGTGGAGCAGGAGGTGACGATCGCGCCGAGCGCGGGCGGCCGGAGCGCCGCGACCTGGAGCGCGTTGAAGCCGCCCCAGCTGTTGCCGAACATCCCGACCCGTCCCGTGCACCACGGCTGCGCTGCGAGCCAGGCGATGATGTCGCACCCGTCCGCGAGCTCCTGCGCGAGGTACTCGCCGGGGATCAGCCCTTCCGAATCGCCGCTGCCGCGGATGTCGATCCGGGCCGAGGCGAAGCCTGCGGCCGCGAAGGAGCGGTGGAGCGCCTCGTCCCGGATCGCGGTCAGATCCCGGGTCCGGTAGGGGATCAGCTCCAGGAGGGCGGGGACCGGCCGCTCGGCCGATGCCCATGCCGGGAGCCAGATCCGGCCGGCGAGGCGGGTCCCGTCCGGCATCGGGATCCAGGCAGGCGAGATCTCGCGGATCGCGTGCTCGTCCATGGTCTCGGCAACCATGGCGCGCAGCATCGCAGGTCCGTGCACGTCCGGCGTGCCGTCCGCGCGCGCGGCGGCGATGATGAGCGGGCCCAACGAAGCCGCACCGGAGCCGCCCGCCCATGATCGTCATCGAGAAGGTCCGCCTCATCGACGGGATCGCCGACGGCGCCCGGGGACCGGTCGACGTCGTGGTGGACGGCGAGCGGATCGTCGCGATCCGCGATCACCGCCCGGGCCCGCCGCCCGCCGGCGAGGAGACCGCCCGCCGGATCGATGGCAGCGGCCGGACCCTTCTCGCGGGCTTCGTGGACTGCCACTGCCACTACCCGATCGACCCGCTCGCCGATGATGGCTTCGCGCTCTTCGGCCAGGAGCCCCACGAGCGGACGATCCTCCGCGCCGCCCGGAGCGCCGCCGCCGCCCTGCGCGCCGGCGTGACGACCGCCCGGAGCGCGGGCGCGCCCGGGAACCTGGACGTCGTCCTCCGCGATGCGATCGCCGCGGGGGACACCCCCGGACCGCGCCTCCTTGCCGCCGGGCCCGCCCTCACGATCACCGGGGGGCATGGCTGGCTCTTCGGGCGCGAGGCGGACGGGGAGCTGGAGCTCGTCCGCGCCGTGCGCACGAACGTCCGGGACGGCGCCGATCACATCAAGGTCGTGGCCTCGGAGGCCGCGATGCTCACCACCGCGGTGGCGGGCGTGGAGGAGATGACGGAGGCGGAGGTCGCCGCGGTCGTGCGCGAGGCGGCGCGCCTCCGGCGGCGGGTGATGGCCCACGCCCAGGGCGACCAGGCGGTCCGGAACGCGGCCCGCGCCGGGGTCGCGTCGGTGGAGCATGCCTTCCTCGCGAACGACGAGACGCTCGCGGTGATGAAGGAGTGCGGCACGACGCTCGTCCCCACGCTCACCGTGACGGACGTCTGGAGCGCGCTCCCCGGCCGGAGCCCGGACCAGGTGGAGCGCCAGGCGGTCCTCTCGCGGCTCCATCGGCGATCCACGGAATCGGCGATCCGGATGGGGATCCCGATCGCCACGGGGACCGACTGCGGCGTGAAGGGCGTCCTCCCGGAGCACCTGGCGCGGGAGATCCGGAACGCCTGGGATCACGGCCTCGCGCCGATCGACGCGATCCGCGCGGGCACGGTCAACGGCGCCCGCCTCCTCGGCCTCGCGGACGAGATCGGGACGGTGGAGGCAGGGAAGGTCGCGGACCTGCTCCTCGTGGAGGGCGATCCGCTCGCCGACCTGCGCCGGCTCGAGGAGGTCGCGCTCGTCCTCCAGCGCGGCCGGATCGCGCACGACCCGCGCGGCCTGGCGGCCTGACGCCGGCGCTTCGGGACCGATCCGGCCGCGTTCCGCGGCCCCGGATCAGCGGCGGCGGAGGACCTGCCCCGCGAGCGCCCCGGTGGCGGCGCCGTCCCGGACCACGACCTCCCCGTTGACGAGGACGGCCGCGATCCCCGTGGGTGACCGGCGCGGATGGTCCCAGTCGTTCCCCTCGCCCACGGTGGCCGGGTCGAGGACGACGAGATCGGCGGCGAGCCCTTCCCGGACGCGCCCGCGGTCCGTGATCCGCAGCCGGTCCGCCACCCCGCCGGACATCCGGTGGATCGCGTCGCCCAGGCTGAGCGCGCCCAGGTCCCGCACCACGTAGCGCAGGAAGCGGACGTAGGTCCCGAAGCCGCGCGGGTGGGGGAGGGGACCGTGGTAGAGGCCGTCGCTCGTGAGCGTCCAGGCGGGGTGGCGGACCGTCCGGCGGACCTCCGCGTCCAGCTGCGCCTGGGAGATCCCCCGCTTGTAGACGAGGACCGCGTCCGGCAGCTCCTCCTCCATGATCTCGATCGCGACCTCGGCGACGCTCCGGCCCTGCTCGGCGGCGACCTCCGGGATCGTCCGGCCGATGTAGCGCCCGCTCCGCGTGGCGGAGAAGTAGGCGCGGACGCCCTCCTCCTGGGTCGCCGATTCCGGGGCCTCCTCGGGGTGGAGGAGCGCCCGCTCGAGGATCTTCCCGATCCGGGCGCGCTCCGCCGGGTCCTGGATCCGCGCGAGGGCGCCGTCCGTGCCGCCCACGTAGTCCTCCGGCTGGAGCATCGCGAGGACGTGCGTGCAGCCTGCCGGGTAGCAGTACCAGTCGATCGTGAGGTCCACGCCGTCCGCGCGCGCCGCATCGATGAGCGGCTCGCTCTCGTCATCCACGATCTCGTGGGCGATCGCCACGGGGATCCCCGCGCGCTTCCCGATCTCCGCGCTCTCGCGGTAGGCGCCGGCACGCGTCGCCTGGGCGTAGCGCATGTGCGGCGCGTAGATCCCGCCCGCCTCCGCCACCACCCGCGCGAGGGCGACGATCTCGTCCGTGGCCGTGCTCGCGGCAGGCTGGTAGTCGAGGCCGGTCGCAAGCCCGAAGGCCCCGGCGTCCAGCCAGCTCCGGAGCGCCGCGTGCTGGGTCTCCATCTCCGCTGCGTCCGCAGGGCCCGGGCGCCAGCCGCAGGCGGCGTAGCGGATCGCCTGGTGGGGCGCGAAGGGGACGATGTTCAGCGGGCTTCGGCCCGCGAAGGCGGCGAGGTACTCCGCGGCGGTCCGTGCCTCCGGGACCATCTCGCGCGATCCGTAGGCGAAGACGGTGGAGCGCCAGAGCGAGGCCGGATCGTGGGGGCCGCGCGGCGCCCAGCCGAAGCCGTCCGCGCCGGTGGCATGGCTCGTGACGCCCTGGACGAGCGCCCCGAAGCGGTCCGCGGGCTCCCCGTGGAGGAGGGCGTGCTCCGAGTGGACGTGGGCGTCGATGAAGCCCGGTGCGATCACTCGGCCCGTGGCGTCGATCCGCTCCCGGGCACCCTGGCCGGAGAGGTCCCCGACCGCCGCGATCCTCCCCGCGCGGATCCCCACGTCCGCGCGGACCGGGACGGCCCCCGCGGACCCGTCCACGACCTCGCCGCCGGCGAGGATCGTCTCGAAGGTGGCCTCGCTCACGTGAGCCTCCCGCGTCCGGCGATGGGGATGATCCGCTCCACGACCCCGCCGCGATGCGCGACGAAGGCGTCGTGGCGGAAGAAGGTCGTGTCCGAGTACTCGAGGAGGAACTCCACCCGCTCGCCGATCGCGAGCTGGCGCGCCCCGGGTCCGAGCCGGAGGTTCATGTGCTCCGCGGACAGGTAGACGACCTCCGCATCCTCGAGGCCGATCGGGAGCGGCTTCACCGTGTCGCGCTCGGACATCGTCTTGAAGCCCGAATCGAGGATCGCGCGCTCCGGCGTGGGCCGTCCCGAGACGCTCGCGAGGACGGTGGCCGCGAACTCGAAGCCGAGCTCCGCGAGATGGCACTCCTCCGCGTAGAAGCGATCGACGAAGCAGCCACCGCCCGCCTGGAGCTCCGTCACGCCGGGGACGTGCGCGGCCTGGAGGTAGGAGCCGGAGCCGCCCACGCTGACGATGCCGACCGGGATCCCCCGGGAGCGGAGCAGCTCCGCGGTCTCCACGACCTGGCCGAGCGCGCCCTTCACGGCGGCGATCTTCTCCTCCATCGGCCAGACCGTGAGGCAGTGGCCCTCGTAGCCCATGACGCCCGCGAGGCGGACCCCGGGCGCATCCATCACCCGCTGCGCGAGCGCGAGCGCAGGCTCGCCGGGGCGGATCCCGCAGCGGTCCATCCCGATCTCGAGCTCCACGAGGACCGGGACCTCCACGCCCGCCTGCACGCCGGCCGCGCTCGCCATCGCGACGTGCTCCGGCGCGTCCACGCAGGCGATCACCTCCGCGTGCGCCTGGAGGGCGGCGATCCGCTCCCACTTCACGGGGAGCGGCGGCTCGTATGCGATGAGGACGCTCGGGACGCCGCCGGCCACCATGATCTCCGCCTCCGAGACCTTGGCGCAGGTGACGCCGTGCGCGCCGATCGCCATCTGCATCCGGGCGATCTCCGGCGACTTGTGCGCCTTGCTGTGCGGGCGCCAGCCCACGCCGTTGGCGGCCATCACGTCCCACATCCGGCGCGCGTTCCGCTCGAAGCGGTCGAGGTCCAGGAGAAGGACGGGGGTGTCGAGCTCGGCGACCGGGGTGCCGGGCCGGATGTCGTGGGTCGGTCGGACGATGGGCATGAGCGGCATCCTAGCGAGCGCCGGGGGGCCGGGAGCGGCCGATCCGCGCCGTCCGGCGCCGGTAGACTCGGCCCGCGGCCCCGCCCCGGCCGCGACGGCGCCGGCGCCCTCCGGCGGGAGGCCATGGCGTGCGGATCACCGGCTCCGGGATCGTCTTCGATACGCGGACGGCGCCGGTCAACGAGCGCTCCGCCTCCTCGCTCTCTGCCCTGGCGACCACGGACGGGACCCTCCTCGTCTCCATGCGGCTCGGATCGGACCGGGAAGGGCCGGACGGGCACACCGCGATCCTCGCCAGCACGGATCGCGGGGAGACGTGGGCGCTCCGCTATCTCGGGCTCGGCGATCGCGACTGGGCGGGCGCGCAGGGCGAGACGCGCGGCTGGTACCTGGCGGAGCCGGAGCCGGGCCGGGTCGTGGCCTCCGTCCTCTACGTGGACCGTCTGGACGGTCGCGCTCTCTGGGTCCACCCCGAGACGCAGGGGCTCCTCCCGATGAGCGTCTGGCATCTCGATTCGCGGGATGGCGGCCGGACCTGGACGGATCGCCGGCGGGTCGATCTCGCGCCATGGCCGGGCGCCTCGCCCACCGGCGAGCTCCTCTCGCTCCCCGGTGGCGTCCTCGCGCAGCCCTTCGAGCACTGGAAGGAGTACGAGGACCCGGCCCCCGGCGTCCCCGCCGCGCACCTCCGGCTCTCCCGGGATGGCGGCCGGAGCTGGCCGGACGAGACGATCGTCGCGCGCGACCCGGCGAACGCCACCTTCTACTGGGACCAGCGGATCGCCGTCCACCCGGAGAGCGGCCGGCTCGTGGCGATGTTCTGGACCCACGAGCCCGCGCGCGGGATGGACCGGGATGTCCACATCGCGTGGGCCGACCCGGACGGCCGCGGCTGGACGACCCCCGTCCCCACCGGGCTCCCCGGCCAGCACTGTCAGCCGATCGCCCTCGGCGGCGACCGGCTCGCCGCGCTCTACACGCATCGCGGGTCGCCCGCCGGGATCCGGGTCGCGCTCTCCCACGACTTCGGGCGCACCTGGGACCGGGCCGGGGAGCTCGAGCTCTACGCCTCGGAGGCAGGGCTCGATGCGGGGGTCGGGGAGGCGCGCTCCGCGGACGAATACTGGAATGACATGGGCGCCTGGCAGTTCGGCCACCCGCGCGGCTGCCTCCTCCCGGACGGGGAGCTCTTCGCCGCCTGGTACGGCGGGACGGGGAGCACCCGACCCGCCCGCTGGGCGCGCGTCGCAGTCCACCCGTGATCCTCGCGCCCGAGCCGCGCTGGGTCCGGGAGCCCGGGCTGCGCGTCGCCGGCTCGCGGCCCCTGGACGCGGGCAAGGTCCAGGCCCCCGGCGCCGTTCTGCTCCCGGACGGGCGGGTCCGGCTCCTCTACACCGCGATCGGCCCCGAGCGCCCCTTCCCCGATTGCCAGGGGGTGATCCTCAGCGCGATCTCCGAGGACGGTCTCCGCTTCACGCCCGAGCCCGGGATCCGCCTTGCCCCGGACCCGGCGGTCCCGGACCGATCGCTGCGGATCCTCGCGCCCTCCGTGGCGCGGCTCGCGGACGGATCGTGGCGCTGCTACGTGGAGGTCCGGGGTCCCGCGGACCGCCCCACGGCGATCGCGAGCGCCCGCTCGGCGGACCTCATCGACTGGCGCTGGGAGCCCGGCCTCCGGATCGTCACCCCGCTCGGGGTGGGGGCACCGCGCTGGCTCGCGGACGCAGACGGCCCGGGTGGCCGGCTCGTCTGCACGGTGAAGCGCCACGTCCCGGGCCCGGATGGCGCGCCGGTCCTCACCCAGGAGGCGGCGGTCGCGCGGACCCCGGACGGCCTCACCTTCACCCTCGCCCCCGAGACGCTCGTCCCGGCGCGGACGGGGACCCACGATTCGGCGGGGATCACGGCGGCCCAGATCGTGCCACCCGCCACGGACGGCGAGCCGTGGCGTCTCTTCTGGAGCGCCTGGGAGGATCGCCCCGCGGGAGCTCCCGCGCCACTCCACCCGAGCGCGGATCCGGATGCGGTCGCCCGCGGGACGAGCCGGGACTTCGCCGCAGCGTCCATCGCCGCCGATCTCTCGGGCTACCGATCCCGGCTCTTCTGCGCCCGGTCCGTGGACGGCGTCCGCTGGGGCCCGGGCGCGATCATCGTGGAAGGGGAGGGGTACGGGGGCACCGGCGTGGACGCGATCCACGCGGAGGACATGCACGTGGTCCGGCGGCCGGACGGTGGGCTGCGCGCCTACGACGCGGTCTGCGATCCCGGCGGGCGCTGGGCGGTGGCGAGCGCGGTCCCGCCCGGCTGACGCGCGCTCAGGGGAGGACGTGGAAGCGGGTGCGGACCCGTGCCGGCCGCGCCGCGCGGGCGGTCGCCGGGTCGGCGCCGAGCATCCCGAGGATCGTCTCCACGGGGAGCGCCGTCCGCGCCGAGACGATCCGGGCGATCCGGATCGGGTCGTCCTGCGCCTGGCGGAGCCGCTGACGGTCGAGACGGGGCCAGAGCGCGAGCGCGCGCTGCGTGTAGCCGCGGGGTCGCCGATCGGCCGATCCGGATGTGGTCAGGGTGATCATCGATACCGTTCCTCCTCTGTCCCGGGACCGTAGCGGGCGCCGGGCGCGCAGCGCATCGGGCCGGATGGCACAGGAAGGTCACGCGGGGGTCACGACGCGCTCCCGGGGAAATGACCGACCCGCCGCAGGCCGGCAGGCCCGTGGCGGGTCGGAAGGAGTCACGTCAGCCGGCACCCCTCACGGGGCGCCGGGGTCGGTCAGCAGAACTCCAGGACGAGGCCGTCCGGGGTGTTCCCGGTGTAGGTGCCCGTGCCATTCACCGCGCTGCCGCACTCGACCCACGCGCCGCCGCCGGCCATCCCGGCGACGTTGTTGGAGATGAGCTGGCTGCCGTTGAAGGTGAGCGTGCTGGAACCGTAGACCCCGATCCCACCGCCGTTCATGGCGGCACGGTTCGCGGTCACGGACGAGGAGTCGTTGAGCGTCAGCGTCGCGTTGAAGTACAGGACGACGCCGCCGCCGTTCTCGCCCACGGACCGGTTGCCGGTGACCCGTGCGTTTCCGTTGAGGGTGACGGATCCGTCGCCGATGGAGATCCCGCCCCCGTACCCCGCGGCGCGGTTGCCGGAGATGCGCGCCGAGTCGAAGAGCGTGATCGACGAGTTGAAGCCCTCGAGGCCACCGCCATCCTCGCTCACCGCCCGGTTGCCCGAGATCCGCGACGAGCCCCGGAGCGCGACAGAGGACCCTTCCGTATAGACCCCGCCGGCGTCCTCGCCCGCGACGTTGTCCGTGATCCGGGCGCGGTCCTCCAGCGTGAGCGTGGAGCCGCAATCCAGGTAGACACCGCCACCCTGCTCCCCGGTGTTGCTGTGGATCGAGGCGTCGTCGTTGAGGAAGATATCCGTCTCGCAAGCCTCGATCGCGCCGCCGTCGTCCGTGGCGAAGTTCGAGTGGATCGAGGCGCGGTCGTTCAGCACGATCTGGTTGCGGCCGTCACAGGGTTCGTAGCTTTCGATCCCGCCGCCGTCGTCGCTGTCGCCGGCGCGGTTGTTGTGGATCGAGCTGTCGTCGTGCATCTCGACCGAGGATCCGCAGTAGAGAAGGACGCCGCCCCCGCCACTGTCGCGCGTCTGGTTGTGGTGGATCGAGGACGTCCCACGCATGATGAGGAGGCTGCCGTTCGTGACCTCGATCGCGCCGCCGTTGCTGTCCGGGTTCCGGTTCTTGCGCACCTCCGTGGAGCCGCGCAGCTCGATGATGAGGTCCTGCGTCCCCTGGATCGCGCCCGCGGCAGTGCCCCGGTTCCGGGCGATGACCGAGTCGACGACGGTCAGGTGGGCGCCGTCGAGGAGGGTGATCGCGCCGTAGGAGGACGAGACCCCGTCCACGATGTGGAGTCCGCGGAGGGTGACCTTGTGCCCGTAGCCGGGCGCATCGCCCTTCGGTCCGGCGAGCAGGAGCCCGGCGACCGCGAGGATCGGGACCGCCCGCTGCCCGGTGAGCGTGGGCTTGCCGGACGTGGCGGTCTGGACGCCGCGGATCGTGAGGTCCTTGTCCACGAAGGTGAAGCCCGCGCAGGTCCCCTGGACGGTCACGCCCTCACCCGGCTCGGCGGCATCCACCGCGGCCTGGAGCGTGGAGTAGGCGACGCCGTCATGGCGCGCCACGCACGCCTTGGCGCCGGAGGCCGGCACGATCTTCGCGAGATCCGCGGCCGAGGGGCCGACCCCCCGCGGCACGGCAGCCGCGGCCGGGATCGCGAACGATCCGGCGATGAGCGCAGCGCCGAGCGCGACGGCGAGCCGCCGCGACCGGGCACCGATGGACGTGGACATGAAGCTGGTTCCCTCCGCTGGGCTGGATGGCACACGGTGTGCCGAAACGCCGGGACGCTACCACGGATCAGGGAGCATGGCCGCCAAGGTGGGGGGCTACCCCCCCCCGAATCACCGATCCGCCACAGGCCGGCAGGCCCGCGGCGGGTCGGAAGGAACGTCCGGTCCGGCACCCCTCACGGGGCGCCGGGGTCGGTCAGCAGCCGAAGTGCTGCGCCACGTTCGTGGCCGCGTCGTTGCCGATCGGGCCATTCGGGGCGAGGTTCCCGAGGACGTTCGTCAGGGCCGTGACCCCGTTGAGGGTGCTGTTGCACCAGGCGACCCCGGCACCGTTCTCGGCGGCCGAATGGCGGTTGCCCGTGACCACGGCGGAGCCGTTCATCGTCAACGTGGCGACTTCGACCGTAAGCCCGCCGCCCAGGCCGCCGGCGATGTTGCCGGCGACGCGTGCGCTGTCATTCATCACGACCGTGGGCCCGTCGTACATGTAGATCCCACCGCCGTCGCCCAGGGTGGCGTTGCGCAGGATCGCCGAGGTCCCGTTCATCGTCAGCGTGGTGCTGCCGCCGAGCCGGATCCCCCCGCCCGAATCCTCCGACACGTTCCGGGCGATCCGCGCCGAATCATTCATCGTCAGGAGGAGGTTGGTGCCGCTGAAGCTGAGGCCACCGCTCGCTTCGGCGGTGTTGCGGAAGATCTGCGACGAACCGTTCATCGTGAGGTCGTACTGGCCGAAGAGGCCGCCGCCGCTGTCGGCGACGTTCCGGTCGATCGACGCGCGGTCGTTGAGCACGACGTTGACATCGTCGCCCCCGGCGTAGATCCCGCCACCGTACCCGTCCCACGCGCGGTTGTGGTCGATCCGCGCGTCATCGTTCAGCGTGATCGTGTAGCTGTTCTGGTCGTAGGCCTGGAGGCGGACGCCGCCCCCGTTGTCCCCGATCGTCACGTTGTGGTCGATCCGGGACCGGTCGTTCATCGTCAGGTCCGACCGGTTCAGATCGAAGCCGCCCGCGTGGTCGTCGATGACCCGGTTCCGTGTGACCCGGCTCGTGTCGTTCATCACGACCGTCGAGTCACCGGCATAGACCGCGCCGCCCGGCTCGAAGTAGGCGCGGTTCCGGTGGAGGAGCGTCTCGCCGTCGAGCGTGACGGACGACTGGTAGGCGTAGATCGCGCCGCCGCGCACCGCCCGGTTGCGCATCATGGTGACGCCGTCCAGCGTCACGGCGGAGAACTCGAGATAGATCCCGCCGCCCTCGTTGCCGCTCCAGCCATCCCGGATGACGAGGTTGCGGATCGTCACGTCCGACCCCGGCCAGATCGTGATCGGCCGGCCGGCGCCCTGGCCGGTCACCGTGGGGGCCCCGGAGGTCGCCGTGCGGACGCCGACGATCGTGATATCAGACTCCACGATCGCCATCCCCGGGCAGACACCCCGCACGCGGATCGTGTCGCCATCCACGGCCGCCTGGGTGGCGGCGGCGAGGCTCCGGTAGCTCGTCCCGTTCAGGGTGACGGCGCAGGTCCGGGCGCCGCTCGTGGGAACGGCGGCCACGCTCACCGGCCTGGGCACGGTCCGGCCGGCCGCGGGAGCGGCGGCCACGGCGGGGGCTCCGATCGCCCCGGCGACGAGCGCCAGCGCGATCGCGAGCGAGCCCGGCCTCACCCGGGCGATACGAGAGGACACGGTCGATCACCTCCGGATCTCCCGGGGCACAGCACCCCGGAACGCGGCGCACTATACGAGTAGTCTGCGGGGCACGACAAGGGGGGATATGCATCGGCGGCCCACGCCGGGGCGTCCCGCCGGGCCCGCAGCCCGCCCCCGGCTCCGCTACGCTCCCGCCCAGCCTCCCATGGCCCCGGCGGGACACGGCCGGAGCGGGATGGCCCGCCACCCAGCGAGGGACCCTTGAGCGCGCCGAGCCCCTTCCGGATCCTCACCGCGGACCGCCTCATCGACGGCACCGGCGCCCCGCCGCTCGCGGATGCTGCGCTCCTCCTCGAGGGCACGACGATCCGCGCGATCGGGCGCCGGTCCGAGATCCGGGCGCCGGAGGGTGCGGATGCCCCGGTCACCGCCTATGGGGACGCCACGATCCTGCCGGGGCTGGTGGACGGCCACACCCATCTCGTGGCGCCCGGCGACTCCACGCGCGGGGACGTGATCGGCGCCGAGGAGGAGAGCTTCCTCCTCCTGCGGGCCGCGGCGAACGCGATGGCCGCCCTCCGCTCCGGCGTGACCACGCTCCGGGAGAACGGCGCCAAGGGCCGGGTGGCCTTTGACCTGAAGGATGCGATCGGGCGCGGCGTCCTCCCCGGTCCCCGGATGCTCGTCTGCGGGCGGCCGGTGACGATCACCGGCGGCCACCTCCACTTCTTCGGTGGCGAGGCGGACGGCGTGGACGGGGTCCGCCAGGTCGTCCGGGGCCTCGTGAAGGAGGGCGCCGACTTCATCAAGATCGTCGCGTCCGGCGGGAGCACCCGCTCCTCCCACATCTGGCGCCCCGCCTTCACCCCGGCCGAGCTCGCCGCGATCATCGACGAGGCGCACCGCGGCGAGCGTCTCACGGGCGCCCACGCGGTCCCGAACCAGGCGATCTCGGACGTCCTGGATGCCGGCGTGGACATGGTCATCCACTGCTCGATGTTCGACGAGACCGGCACCTACGCCTACCGCCCCGACCTCACCGAGCGGATCGTCCGCCAGGGCGCCTGGGTGAACCCCACGATGCATGACATCCGCGCCTGGATCCACTACTTCCGCGACGTCCGCGCCGCGGGCGGGACCCTCACCGCGGACGAGCTCGCCACGGAGGTCTCCACGCAGCGCTTCTGGGACGCGAAGCTGGACACGGTGAGCCGCCTCCGCGCCGCCGGCGCCCGGATCATGGCGGGCTCCGATTCCCCGTGGGGCCGCTCGCTCCCCGGCCGCGGCTGGCTGGAGATCGATGCGCTGACGGAGGCGGGGCTCTCCCCGATGGAGGCGATCGTCGCCGGGACGAGCGCGGCCGCCGATTCGATCGGGGCCGGGGAGGTGGCCGGGCGCCTCCTCGCCGGCCGACCCGCGGACCTCCTCGTGGTCCCCGGAGACCCGCTCGCCACGCTCGCCGTCCTCGGCACGCCGCGCGACGTCTGGCTCGGCGGCGCGCGCGTCCCGCAGGCGGCCTGAGCGATGCAGCAGGTCTCGGCACGCCGCGACGAGCGGCTCCTCCTCCGTGGCGCCCGGGTCGCGGATGGACGCGGGCTCCGGCACGAGCGCGCGGATCTCCTCGTGGATGGCGGCCGGATCCTCGCGATCGATCCCGGCGGGATCCCGGAGGACGCGCCCGCGCTCCGCGGCGCCCGGATCGTGGAGCTCGCCGGCCTGACGCTCGTCCCCGGCCTGATGAACGCCCACGCGCACATCACCCTGGACGGCTCTCCGGACCCCGGCGCCACGCTCGCCGCCGAGACGCCCGCGGAGACCGCGATCCGCTCCGCCCGCCGCCTGCGCGAGGTGGTGGAGAGCGGCGTCACCACGATCCGTGACGTGGGCGCGGTGGGTGGGATCGATATCGCGCTCCGGGCGATGGTGGAGCGGGACGAGATCCTCGGGCCGCGGATGCTCACCTGCGGCAAGGTGATCACGATGACCGGCGGCCACGGCCACTGGATGGGCGTGGAGTGCGACGGGCCGGACGAGGTCCGGAAGGGCGTCCGGGGCCAGATCAAGGCCGGGGCCACGGCGATCAAGCTGATGGCGACCGGCGGGATGATGACCCCGAACCAGCGGGCCGGCGCGCCCCAGCTGACCGAGGCGGAGATGGCCGCCGCGGTGGAGGAGGCGCACAAGGCGGACCGGGTGGTGGCCGCGCACGTGGAGAGCGACGACGGCGGCCGGAACGCGGTCCGGGCGGGCGTCGATTCCGTGGAGCACGGCCATGGGATGGGGGCGGAGACGATCGCGCTCATGCTCGAGCGCGGGACCTTCCTCGACCCCACGATCCTCTCGGACCGGGCGATCCTGGAGGGTGGCACGGAGCTCGGGATCCCGGACTACGTGGTGGAGAAGTGCCGGGCGCTCTCGGAGACCCTGCTGCGGACGCTGGAGATCGCCTTCGCCCGCGGCGTGCCGATCGCGGCGGGGAACGACGGCGGCGCGCCGCTCGTCCATATCGGGGACATGGTGAGCGAGCTGGAGATCTACGGGGAGCTCGGGATGCACCCGCGCGACGCGCTTGCCGCGGCCACGATCAACGACGCGCGGCTCTTCCGGCTCCCCGAGGTGGGCTACGTGGAGCCCGGCTGGGCGGCCGATCTCATCGCGGTCCGCGGGGACCCGCTCGCGCGGATCTCCGCGCTCCGGGACCCCGAGGTCGTCATCCTGCGCGGCGCGCTCGTCCTGGACCGGCGGGTCGCGGACGGCTTCCGCGTCCCGCGCGCCGCGGGGGCCTGATCCCGCGCTTCCGCGCGGGGGCGGGCTAGCCCTCCGCGGGCTCTGCCGCGGCGCTCTCCGTGGGGGCCGCGCTCTCCGGGCGGCCGCGGACCGGCTCGCAGTCCACCAGGCGGACCCGACCGCTCCGGCCGCTCTCCGTGCGCACGAGCGCCGCGGGGATCACCCCGCCGATGACGCGCTCGACCACGCCGGTCTCGCCCGCGAAGGGCCCCGTCCCCGAGACGAGGACGCGGCTCCCCGCGAGAACGTCCGCGCGGCCGCGCCCGGCCTTCGTATCGATGATCGCGACGGTCGGCGGGGTGGCCGGCCGGGCGGTCGCCGGAGCAGGTCCGCGGGAGGGCCGCGGGGTCCAGGCGACCTTGCGCTTGCGCGCCATCAGCCGGACCGCCGGGAGCCGCGGGTCTCCGCCTTCTTGGGCTTCGGCTCGTGGCCGGGCCGGGGCGGGTTCGGGATCGTGCCGGGGGGCTGGTTCGGCGGCGGCGGGATCGGGCCGCGGGTGCGGGCCGCCTCCACGGAGCGCGCGAACTCCTTGGTCACGTCCGCGGGGAGACGGGCACGCCAGGCGGCCTCGATCCGCGCGACATCCTCCTGCTGAGCGTCCCGCCGGGCCCGCTCGAATCGCGATCGCTTCGTCATCCGGTGCTCCTTCCGGCCCTGCGGGACCCCCGCTCAGGCATGGTGCCGGCGACCCGGGGCGCGCGGCGGGTTCTCTGCGCACGGAGCGCGTCGCTCCGCCGCCCGGCCGGACGAACGGGTGGATCGGGGTTGCCACGCTCGGACCGCAGCGCCGGCCGGCGCACAGAGCACGAGTGCTACGAGTCTAGCGCGCGCGGAGATCAGCCGCGGAAGGGGAGGATCGCCTCCGCCGCCTCCACGATCTCCGCCTCCGTGGTCCAGACGTGCGGCGCGAAGCGGATCCCCGTCCCGCGCAGGGCGGCCTTGATCCCCGCGCGGGCGAGCGCGACGCCCGCCGCTGCGGGATCCGGGGTGGGGACGGAGACGAGCGTGCCCCCCTCATGGGGGACCCCCGTCCGCCGGGCGAGCTCGCGGGCATGGGCCACGACCCCGGGGAGGACCCCGGCGGACTTCCAGGCCACGAGGAGCCGGAGCGAGGCCATCGCGCCCATCCACGTGATCCAGCCCATCGAGACGTCGAAGCGGGCGGCGTCCGGCGCCAGGTGGAGCGGCCCGCCGAAGTAGCGGCCGAAGGGGAGGTCCGCCGCGCGCCAGTTCGCGTTCAGCGGCTCGAGCGCGTCCCAGCGATCGCGCCGCACGTAGAGGAAGGAGGCGCCGCGGGGCATGAGGAGGTGCTTGTAGCCGGAGCAGACGAGGTAGTCCACGCGTGGGAGGTGCTCCTCGAGCGGGACGAAGGGGATCGACTGCGTCCCGTCCAGGAGGACGCGCGCGCCCGCGTGCTCCGCGCGCCCGAGGATCGCGGGGAGGTCCGCCATCCGGCCGGTCTGCATCTGGACGATGCTCGTGGCGACGAGGGTCGTGGCGGGGCCGATCGAATCCGCGAGGCGATCGATCGGGACCTGGCGGATCCGCGCCCCGCGCCGCTCCGCCACGAGGAGCGGGTAGAGGGTGGAGGTGAACTCGTCCTCCGGGACCACGACCTCATCGCCGGGGCCCAGCCGCGCGGCGACGAGCCCGGTCCCCACCGACGCCTGGGGGATCCGCGCGATCGTCCCCCGGGGCGCCCCGATGAGGTCCGCGAAGAGGGCCGAGGTCTCCTCGAGCGGCTCGTCCCAGTCGTCCTTCCAGTGCGCGGTCCCCGCCTGCCACGCCGCGATCGCCTCCGCCATCGCGGCCACGGTGGGTCCGGGCGGGAGCCCGTAGGTCGCGGTATCGAGGTAGATCGTCCGGGGGGCCGGGTGGAAGAGGGCGCGGATCGCGGCGAGCTCGGCCGCTCCGGGGCCGCTCACGCCCAGCCCATCGATCCGCCGCCGTGGTTGATCGCGTGGGTCTTCAGGTGGGTGAAGGTCTGGAGCGCCTCGATCCCCAGGTCCTCGCCGAGCCCCGAGAGCTTGTGGCCCTCGTACGGGACGTTGACCGGGAGGTAGTGCGGGCAGTTCGTCCAGATGATCCCGGCCTCCAGGCGCTCCGCCACGCGGAAGGCGCGCCGGAGGTCCGTGGTCCAGACGGTGGCCGCGAGGCCGTACATCACGTCGTTCGCGATCCGCAGCGCCTCCTCCTCGTCATCGAAGGTGATGACGGAGAGGACCGGCCCGAAGATCTCCTCCTGGGCGATGCGCATCCCCGGCCGGACGCCGGTGAAGATCGTGGGCTCCACGTAGTAGCCGTTGCTCCCCTCCACCGCCCCGCGGCCACCGCCGAGGGCCAGGGTCGCCCCCTCGCGGAGGCCCTCCGCGATGTAGCCGGTCACGCGCGCGTGCTGCTCGGCGGAGATGAGCGGCCCGAGCTGGGTCCCGCCCGCGGCCGGATCGCCCACGCGGATCCGCCCCGCCCGCTCCACGAAGGCGGCGATCACCCGGTCCGCCACGGAGCGCTCCACCAGCAGACGGGAGCCCGAGGTGCAGATCTGGCCCGTGTTGTAGAAGGCGGTGAAGAGGGAGCCCGCCACCGCCTGGTCGATGTCCGCGTCCGCGAAGATCAGGTTCGGCGTCTTGCCACCGAGCTCCAGGTGGACGCTCTTCACGTGGTCCGCCGCGGAGCGCAGGATCGCCTGGCCCACGGCGGTGGAGCCGGTGAAGGTGAGCTTGGGGACGTGGGGGTGGGCGACGAGCGATGCGCCGGTCGTGGGGCCGTCCCCATGGACGATGTTCAGGACGCCCGCCGGGATCCCCGCCTCGAGCGCGAGCCGGCCGAGCTCGGAGGTGGAGAGCGGCGTCTGCTCCGCCATCTTGAGGACGACGCTGTTCCCCACCGCGAGCGCCGGCGCCGTCTTCCAGCAGGCGAGGAGGAAGGGGTAGTTCCAGGGCGAGATCGCGCCGACCACCCCGTACGGCTCGCGCTTCGAGTAGACGAAGTAGCCCGCATCCACCGGGTAGGTCCGGCCGTCCGGCAGCTCCGCGTGGCCCGCGAAGTAGGTGAGGAAGTCCGCGCCCACGTGGACCTCCGCGGTCGCCTGTCCCAACGGCTTCCCGGTATCCCGTGATTCGATCGCGCCGATCCGGTCCGCGTCCGCGTGGATGAGATCGGCGAGCCTGCGCATCCGCTTCGCGCGCTCCCCGGGGGAGAGCCGGGACCAGCTCCCCGCCTGGAAGGCACGTCGTCCGGACTGGACGGCCCGGTCCACATCCTCGGCCTCGCCGAAGGCGACCCGGGCGAGCTCCGTGCCGGTGGAGGGGTCGATCGTCGCGAAGGTCCGTCCGGAGACGGAATCGACCTCGCGGCCGTCGATGAGGTGGCGGGCGTCGGCGAGCCGGACCGGTGCGCTCACGGGATCGACCTCGTCTGCTGGTTGGGGGGGTGGGCTGCGGCGAGTCTAGCGAGGCGACCCATCCGCCCGGGGCCCGACCGCGCAGGAACGGGTTCCCACCCCCGCACGGATTTGGCAGACTGGTCCGACCGCTCTCCGCCGGCGGGCGGTCACCGGTGGGCCGTGCGATGCGCGGTCCCTGAAGAGGAGGAACGGATGGAGACGAGGACTCGCCCGGGGAGCCGGGCGGTCATCGCGGGCGCGCTCGCCGCGCTCGTGGGGACGACCCTGGCGGCGGGAGCCGCCGTCGGGCAGGACGAGCTGTCCGGCGACCTGCGCGTGGACTTCCTCGCCTACGACGCGAAGATGCAGCCCTGGCTCGACGAGATGAAGGCCGAGTTCAACGCGCTGCACCCGAACGTCAACCTGACGCTCGAGATCCCGAACCTGGACACCTACCGGGATTCGCTGACCACCCAGGCCTCCGGTGGCGCGCCGCCCGATGTCGCCCAGATCGCCAGCTCGTGGCTCCCGCCGCTCGCGGACGCGGGCGTCCTCCTCGACTGGGAGGAGGCGGGCTACAGCGCCGACCTGCTCGGCCGGATGGACCCGGCGCTCCGTGACGGCGCGCGCTACCAGGGCGGCCTCACCGGGCTCTCCTACGGCGCATCCGCGCGGGCCGTCTTCTACAACGAGGACCTCTTCGCGCAGGCGGGGATCGATGCGCCGCCCGCCACCTGGGACGAGCTCCTCGAGGACGCGCGGGCGCTGAAGGCCGCGGGTGTCGAGATCCCCTTCTACTACGAGGGGAAGGGCCAGGAGGCGATGGCCGCCTGGTTCAACTACGTCTACTTCACGAACGGGGGCGAGCTCGTCAAGGACGGCAAGCTCTCCGTGGACCAGGAGGCCTGCGTCAAGGGCCTCACCGTCTGGGACACGATGAACAAGGAAGGCCTCTTCCAGTCCGACGTCACCGCGGGGACCTTCGACCAGCAGGTCGCCACGATGGCGAGCGGCCAGGCCGCGATGACGATCAGCGGGCCCTGGCTCACCGGGATGATCGCGGAGAAGGGTCCGGACGTGACCTTCTCCACCTTCCCGGTCCCGCAGGGGACGAACGCGGCGACCGTCGGCGTGACCGACGTCTACGCGATCTTCAAGGACAGCAAGAACCCGGCGGCGGCGATCGCCTTCGTCGAGTTCCTCATGGAGCCGGACCACAACCTGCGCTTCGTGAAGGACCGCGGCTTCCTCCCGGTCTACACCGAGCACTTCGCCCTGCCGGACTTCCAGGAGGGCCCCACGAAGGCCTTCACGGACGCCCTGCCGAGCGCGAAGTTCGTGCCGCTGGACAAGAACTGGGTCGAGTTCGACAAGATCGGCACGAACGCGATCACCACGATGTTCCTTGACGGGACCGGCCCCGAGGTCGCCTGCCAGGCGATCGTGGACGGTCTCGCCGGCCTCGAGTAGTCGCGAGCTCCTGGAACCCATGACGGCCCCGGGACGGACCGCTCAGGCGTCGGCGCCTGCGGTCGGGGTGGGACGGTCCTCGGATCGCCCCACCGTCCCGGGGTCCGTCACGCTCGGACGCAGCCCGCGCCGGCGGCGGCGGATCGAGACGGCCTACCTCTACCTGCTGCCTGCCGCGCTCCTGCTCGGCTTCGTCTTCCTCTACCCCACCCTCCAGTCGATCTGGCTCGCCTTCCAGAAGAACAAGGGGATCAACGACCCGGGCACGTTCAACGGCGTGGACAACTTCGTGAAGCTCTGGAACGACCCGCTCTTCTGGAAGATCACCGGCCAGACCTTCCTGTGGACGATCGGCGTGGTGGGGATCACGACCGTCCTCGCCTACCTGCTCGCGATCGTCCTCGTCCAGCGCTTCCGGGGCCGGGCGATCTTCCGCACGATCGTCATCCTCCCCGCGGCGACCTCGCTCGCCTTCTCCGCGGTCGTGTGGGGCTTCGCCTTCCAGCCGGAGAACCTCGTCAACCACACGCTCGCCGGCTTCGGGCCGGCGAAGGGCGGGATCGCGTGGCTCGCGAACGTCCCCCAGGCGTGGGTCGCGCTGATCTTCGTGGGGGTCTGCGTCTCCGTCCCCCTCACGGGCGTGATGCTCGCGGCGGCGATGCGCTCGGTCCCGCGGGACCTCTACGAGGCGGCCTCGATCGACGGCGCCTCCCGCGTGGCGCAGACGGTCCGGATCACCCTCCCGCTGACGCGGACGATGCTCCTCATCACGACCCTCGCGAACTTCGTCGTCTGCTTCAACAGCTTCCCGATCATCTTCGTGATGACCGGCGGCGGTCCGGTGAACCGGACGGACATCCTCGCGACGTGGCTCTACCAGAAGGGCTTCCAGCTGCTCGACTTCGGGATGGCCTCCACGCTCGCGGTCGTCGTCCTGTGCGCCCTCCTCGCGCTCAGCCTCGCCTACGTCCACCTCCTCATCCACCGGACGAAGGTGGGCTGATGGCTGCCGCCGCCCGCCCCGTGCGCGCCCGCTCCCGCCGCTCCCCCGGCGACCGGCCATTCGGGCTCTCGCTCCTCCTCTGGGGCGGGATCGTCTTCTTCACGATCCTCAGCGCCTTCCCGTATCTCGTCATGCTCTCCACGGCGCTGAAGTCGCCCCAGGAGCTGGCCGGGCCGGCGCACTGGATCCCGGACACGATCGACCTCTCGGGGCTTCAGCGGACCCTCGCGGACCCCTCGATCTGGGGCTACTTCCGGAACTCCTTCACGATCGCCATCGGGAACACGATCCTCGTGATGGTCGCCGGGGTGCCGGCCGCCTACGTGCTCGCCCGCCACGAGTTCCGGGGACGGCGCCTCTTCCTCGACCTCGTCCTCATCACCCAGATGTTCTCGCCGGTCGTCCTTCTCATCCCGCTCTTCCGTCTCTACAAGGAGACGGGCCTCC
Source organism: Chloroflexota bacterium (assembly GCA_017853275.1). Taxonomy (GTDB): domain Bacteria; phylum Chloroflexota; class Limnocylindria; order Limnocylindrales; family CSP1-4; genus JAFMJV01. The sequence continues at coordinate 62,173 of JAFMJV010000007.1, read as the reverse complement.
TGGGGAGCATGGAGGGCGTGATCATCGCGGGCTCCGCCTTCACGCTCCCCTTCTCGATCTGGCTCCTCACCGGCTTCTTCCGCTCGATCCCCGTGGAGATCGAGGAGGCGGCCCGGATCGACGGGTACGGCCGGCTCGGGATCCTCTTCCGGATGATCCTCCCGCTCTCCGTGCCGGGGCTCGTGGCGACCGCGATGTACGCCTTCATCATCGGCTGGAACGAGTTCATCTTCGCGGTCACCTTCCTCATCGCGAGCCCGGAGAACCAGCCCGTCTCCGTGGGCGTCTTCGCGAGCATCGGCAAGTGGGATATCGACTGGCAGCGCCTGATGTTCATGGCGCTCCTCGGGACCGTCCCGGTCCTCGCCCTCTTCGCGACGATCCAGCGGCAGCTCGACCGCGGGTTCGCGACGATCTCGTCGGGCCGGTAGGGAGGATCGGGATGGCCTCGGTCACGCTCTCGGGGATCCGCAAGGTCTTCCCCAACGGCTTCGCGGCGATCCGGGGCCTGGACCTGGAGATCGGTGACGGCGAGTTCATCGTCCTCGTGGGGCCGTCAGGCTGCGGGAAGTCCACGCTCCTGCGGCTGATCGCGGGCCTGGAGACGGTGACGGACGGTGCGGTCCTCATCGGCGAGCGGGATGTCACGGACCTCTCGCCCTCCGAGCGCGATATCGCGATGGTCTTCCAGAGCTACGCGCTCTATCCCCACATGGACGTGCAGGAGAACCTCGCCTTCGGGCTGCGCCGGCGCCGGACGCCGCGGGAGGTGATCGGCGAGCGGGTCGGCGGGATCGCGGGGGCGCTCGGGCTCGGCGAGCTGATGGCACGCCGGCCGGGGATGCTTTCGGGTGGCCAGCGCCAGCGCGTCGCGATCGGGCGCGCGATGGTCCGGCAGCCGGTCGTCTACCTCATGGACGAGCCGCTCTCGAACCTGGACGCCAAGCTCCGCGTGAGCATGCGCGCGGAGCTCGCCCGGCTCCACGACCGGCTCGGCGTCACGACCGTCTATGTCACCCACGACCAGACCGAGGCGATGACCCTGGGGGATCGCGTCTGCGTCATGCTCGACGGCGAGATCCAGCAGGTGGACGCGCCGGGCCGGCTCTACCGCGAGCCCGCGAACGCCTTCGTGGCCGGCTTCATCGGCTCTCCCGCGATGAACCTCGCGATCGCGGAGGTCGCGGACGGCGATCTGCGCCTCGGCGACCACCGGCTCCCGCTCACGGAAGCCCAGCGGGCACGGGTGGGGGCGCGCTCGCAGGTGATCGCAGGGCTGCGGCCGGCGGACTTCGCGCTGCGCGCCGCGGATGTGGCCGCGGATGACGGCACCTCCACGGCGGTCCGGCTACCGGTGGAGGCGGAGGTCGTGGAGCATCTCGGGGCGGAGCAGCTCATCGTCTTCCCGGTGGACGCGCCGCGCTATCACGCGGGACCGGTCGCCGCCCGGACGGAGGACGAGGAGACGCTCCTCGCCGAGCCCGCCCGGAGCCGCTTCACGGCGCGCCTGGACGTCCGCCGGGAGGTCCGCCACGGCGAACGGGTCGAGCTCTTCTACGACCCGGCGCGCCTCTACCTCTTCGACGCCGGGGACGGCCGGAGCCTGGCCCGGGAGCCGGCGGAGGCCGCGGGATGAGCGACCGCTTCGGCGGCCGGACGAGACCCGGGCTCCTCCCCGCGGAGGCCGGCTCGGACCTCACGGTCCGTCCCTGATGCGCGTCCTGCTCACCGGCGCCACCGGCTTCGTGGGCCGGCATCTCCTCCCGGCGCTCGCGGCGCGCCACGAGGTCGTGGCCCTCGTGCGCCGTCCGCCCGGTCCCGCCCCGGCCGGCGTCACCTGGCTGGAGGCGGATCTCGAGCGGCTCGACCCCGCCGCCCTCCCCGCCGGGATCGAGGTGGTCATCCATGAGGCCTCCCGGATCGACGACCCGTACGGGCGCGACCCCGGCCTGATGGAGCTCGCGGGGACGAACGTGACCGGGGCGCTCGCCCTCCTGGAATGGGCTGCCGGGGCCGGCGTCCGGCGCTTCGTCTACGGCTCCACCGGGGGGATCGCCGGGGCAGGGCCGAGCGGGAGCGCGGTCTCGGAGCGGGCCGCCGCCCGCCCCCCGAACCCGTACAACCTGACGAAGCACCTCGCGGAGCAGGCGCTCCTCGCCTACCGCTGGCCCTTCGCCGTCTCGTCCCTCCGCTACTACGCACCCTACGCGCGGGATGGGTCGAACCCGATGATCCTGCGCTTCCTCGAGCTTCTCGCGGCCGGTGCGCCGATCGAGACCGGCGCGGACGACGGTCCGTGGATGAACCCGATCCACGTGGACGATGCGGTGGCGCTCACGATCCGCGCCGCCGAGGTCGCCCGTCCGCCGCGCGTGGTCAACGTGGCCGGGCCCGAGGCGGTCTCCCGGGTCACCTTCGTGGAGCACCTCGCGCGCGCCGTCGGGGCGACGCCCCGCTTCGTCCGGGGCGCCGAGCCGTCGCCGAGCTGGGTCGCCGATATCCGGCGTCTCGAGCGCACGCTCGGCCGGCCACGGATCGGGATCGCCGAGGGGATCGCCCGGGAGTGGGGCCGGGGCTGACCGGCGCGGCCGCGCCCCGGCGTGCGCCTAGGGTGTGACGAGGACGACCCGCACGGGAGAGGCGCACGCGCCGTCGATCGGCAGCGGGAGCGCGCACAGGCGCGTCTTGGGGCCGCCGCGCGGCACGGCGCCCAGGTTCGTCACGCAGCCGAGGAGGAGGATCTGCGTGGAGAAGAAGCGCTCGAAGAAGTGCTGCGGATCGGTCGGGGAATCGGCGCGCGGGGTGTCGCAGCCGATGATCCCCGGCTCGTGGTCCATCACCCAGTGCATCAGGTCGCCCGCGATGTACGGCATCTGCGTCAGGTAGCGCTGCGGGTCGTGGTACGCGGAGTCCCAGCCGGTATGGAAGAGGACCGCATCGCCCTTCTCGATCGTGAGGCCCTGCGCGGCGAGGTCCGCCTTCGCCTCCGCGAGCGTCACCTTCTCGAGCGGCCCCTTGGGGGTATGGATGACCACGGCGGGGACCATCCAGGAGCGCTCCAGGGGGACGTCGTCGATCTCCTCGCGGCCCTTGATCGCGTGCGCGGCGGTCTCCAGGTAGGAGCCGGTCTGGACGCACATCTCGAGCTCCTGGGTGTAGATCCGGCCCGTGTACGGGGGCGGGAAGTCGACCTCCTTCACGCGCACCGGGTGGACCGGCATATCCAGGTACGGCTCGCCGTAGTACCACATGCCGTCGCGGATCGGACCGCTGATGTCGATGAGCCCCATCTTCCCCTCCACCTCGTCTCGGCCGACCGGCCGAGTCTAGCCGCGCGCGCTCGCTACGATGTGGTCGTCCTACCAGCCCGGAGCACCCGATGACCCGCCCGATCCATGTCGGCTATAACCCGCCCTCCGGCCAGCGCGGGCTGGAGCGGGTGGACCCCGTCACCTATGTCCGGGACCTGGACCGGGCGCTCGCGGTGGCCGGCGATGCGATCGATTCGCTCTGGATCTCGGACCACTTCATGACGGGGGAGCGCTTCCGGCTCGAGTGCTGGACCCTCCTGGCCTGGGTCGCCTCGCGCCACCCGGGGATCTCGATCGGGCCGATCGTGGCGGCGGTCGGGTACCGCCACCCGCCGCTCCTCGCGAAGATGATCGCGAGCCTGGATGCCCTGATGGCCTCCGCGGCCGCGGCGGACGGGATCCGCCCGGGGCGGCCGATCCTCGGCTATGGGGCCGGCTGGGACGAGGCGGAATACCGCGCGTACGGCATCCCCTTCCCGCCTGCGGAGGCGCGGGTGGCGGAGCTCGACGCCGCGCTCGCGGCGATCCGCCTCCTCTGGACCGGCGGTCCGGTCGACCGGCCGGAGAGCCCCTTCCCGCTCGCCGGGGCCACCTGCTACCCCCGCCCGGACCCGGCCCCGATCGTCATGGTCGGCGGGGAGGCGGAGGCCACGATGCGCGTGGCCGCCCGGCACGCGGACTGGTGGAACATGCTCAGCCGCCCGCCGGAGAAGGTCCGCTCCACGCTCGCCCGGCTGGACGCGGCGTGCGCGGCGGAGGGGCGGGACCCGGCGACGCTCCGGCGCTCCCTCTACCTCACCGTCACCCTCGACCGGGACGAGGCGGCTGCGCGGGGACGGGCCGCCCCCGCCTGGCCGGCGATCCCCGCCTTCGCCGGGACCCCGGCCCAGCTCGTGGATCACCTCGGCGGGCTTGCCGAGCTGGGCATCGATGCCTTCCAGCTCGTCTTCACCGGCTGGCCGGAGCACGAGGACCTCGCGCTCTTCGCGAGCGACGTCCGGCCCGCGCTGCCGCGCGACCCCCGCTAACCCTCCGGAAGCCACTCCGGCCAGCGGCTGGAGAGCATCCGGCGCATCGCCTGGTAGTCCTCCTCCGTGTAGCCCGCATAGGGCGGCAGGAGCCGGAGGGGGAAGCCCGGGAGCATCCCCAGCTTCACGAGCATCTTGTCGTAGGCGCCGTCCATGTGGACCGCGCTGGCGGGCGTGGACCAGAGGTCCGTCTGCATCTGCTGGAGCTCGTGCTGGAGCGAGAAGAGGGTCGCCGTATCCTGGGCCACGCCGGCCTGGAAGAGGGCGTTCGTCTTGGCCGGCGAGAGCTCGGCGTAGGAGGCGAGGAGCGAGCACTCCCCGAGCATCGCCCCGTGGGGGAAGTTCCCCTCGCCCATGAAGTGCTGGAGCTCCGGGCTGTGGCGGAGGAGATCCTCCGCGCCCGCAAGGCCGCCGCTCGTCGTCTTGGTGGCCACGAGGTTCGGGACCTCGGGGATGATCCGTGCGTAGTCGCGCCCGTTGAGGACGCGCTTCGTGCGCGGCAGGTTGTAGTTCAGGAAGAGCGAATCGGGCCACGCCCCGCAGACGCCCCGGAAGAAGGTGAGGAGCTCCGTGTCGTTCACGGCACCCCACGCGGGGAGCGAGATCTGGAAGGTCCGGAAGCCGATCGCGTGGGCGATCGCGATCCGCTCGTTGATGATCGCCGTGGAGAGCCCGATCACGCCCACCATCGGGCGGATCCCCGGCTTCCCCAGGACCTCGTCCGCGAAGACCTCCGTCACGCGCCGGAAGCGCGCGGTGTCCACCGCGTAGCCCTCCCCGCCGGTCCCGAAGATGTAGAGGTCCGTGTAGCCCGCGGCAAGGACGGCGCGCACCTCCGCGCGGAAGGTGGGCTCATCCAGCTCGAGGTCCGCGTCCCACGGTGTGGGGCAGGCCACGAGGATCGTCCGGGGGTAGCGCGTCACGCTCGTCATCCTCTCACTCCTCTCCCGTTGCCCAGTCGAAGACGACGCCGACGAGACGGGTCTCCCCGCCGGCCATCCGGTCCAGCGCCGATCCGATCGCATCCGGCGGCAGGACCTCCGTGACGAGCCGGCCGATCGGGAGCATCCCCCGTGCAGCCTGCTCCAGGACCCAGGCGAGGTTCGTCCGCGGCGTCGCGCGGGACGGCCCCGGGACCGGGTGCTCCTCCGGGTCGCTCCCCACCCCGATGAACGAGAGCCGCCCGTAGTGGAGCTTCGCGGGGTAGGTGGTGAGGGCCCGGTGGAGCGCGGCCGCTTCCGCCTCGGACGGCGCGCGGCGGTGGATCCCCATGAGCGCGATCCGCGTCCAGTCCCGCGCGACCCGGATCGCCTCGCCGAGCCCGGCATAGGCGCCGGTCGTCTCGAGGACGAGGTCCGGGCCACCGCCCGGGGCGAGGAAGGCAGCCTCCGCAGCCGCGCCCTCCGGCGTCCCGACCTGCGCGACCGCCCCGAGGCCGAGCGTCTCCGCGAAGGCGACCCGGACGGGATCCACGTCCAGCCCGAGGACGCGCGCCCCCATCCGCTCCGCGACGAGCGCGGCCGAGCAGCCCACGAGCCCGAGCCCGGTGACGACGATCGTCTCCGCCGCCGCATAGCGTCCGAGGTGGAGGGCGCTCACCGCCCAGCTCGGCAGGTAGGAGAGCGCCGCGTCGCGGAGCCGGAGCCCGTCCGGCACGCGCACGACGCGCGCCTCGGGGACGACGATCGCCGCCTGGTGGCCCACGCCGCGGATGACGACCCGGTCGCCCGCCGCCACGGAGCTCACCCCGGGGCCGGTCCGCTCCACGATGCCGCTCCCCATGTAGACGAGGTCCTCCGGGACGCTCGCGCCACCCGGCCCGTATCCCCCGGTCCGCCAGACGTGGAGGTTGCTCCCGGGGCTGATCGCGGTGTACGCGACCCGGACGCGGAGCTCGCCCGGCCCGGGCTCGGGGAGGGTCTCGAGGCGTCGCTCGGCGACCCCCGGGGCGGTGCACCACCAGTGCGCGGTCTCGGCCGTCATGCCATCTCCTGCTGCCAGGGGGGAGGGAGGGGGATCCGGGGGACGAGGAGGTCGTCCGGGATCGCATCCACGCCCGCGATCCCTGCGAAGGCCATCTCCTCCGCGAGCTCGCGCACGAGCCGGCCGATGACCGCCGCGGCGCCCTCCGCACCCGCGAGGGCGAGGCCCCAGAGGACCGGCCGGACGACCCACGCCGCCTGCGCGCCGAGGGCGAGCGCCTTCAGGATGTCACTCCCGCGGCGGATCCCGGAATCGGCATGGAGGGGGATCCGTCCGCCCACCGCGGGCGCGATCTCGCGCAGGGCGAGCGCGGAGGGGAGGACGGAATCGAGGGTCCGCCCGCCGTGCGTGGAGACGACGACCCCGGCGAAGCCGAGCTCCGCCGCCCGGAGCGCGTCCGCGGGATGGAGGATCCCCTTGAGGAGGACGGGGACCCCCGCGCGCCCCGCGAGCGCCGTCGCCCAGCCCCAGTCGAGCCGCGGGAGCCGGGCGACCTCGGCGGGGTGCATCGGGTAGCCGATCCCCGCCGGCGTGACGAAGCCGCTCGCCGGGAGGTCGCCGGAGCGTCCGTCCGCGGTCATGTCCACGGTGAGGACGATCGCCTCCGCCCCCGCGTCCACGGCACGCCGGACCATCGCCTCCGTCCCCGTGGCATCCGCGAGCGGGTAGAGCTGGAACCAGAAGCGGATCCCCGGCACGCGGGCGATCTCCTCGATCGGGACGGTCGCGCTCGTGGAGACCACGATCAGCCCGCCGTGCGCCGCGACCGCCTCCGCCGTGGCGAGCTCCCCGCGCGGCGTCCCCAGCCGGTGCGCAGCGGACGGGCCCACCACGACCGGGTGAGCGACCGGGGTCCCCGCGAGGTGCGTGGCGAGGATGGGGGTGTCCTCCTCGCCGCCGAGCCGGCGGGGGCGGATCCACCACGCGCCCCAGGCAGCGGCGCTCTCCTCCATCGCGCGGCCGTCCCGCGCACCGGTCAGCCAGTAGCGCCGCGTGGGTTCCGGGAGCGCCTCTGCAGCACGCCGCGCGATCTCCGGCCAGGGGAGCCGCTCGAGGTCCGCGGGGAGGGTCCGGCGCGCGTCGCCGGGACGCGCACCGGCCATCAGCGGACGGGCCGGTTCACCGGGTTCCGCGGCTCGCCCCCCTCGATGACGCGGATCGCCTCCTCCGCGCACAGGATCGCGAGCTCGCGCCGCGCATCCACGGAGTACCACGCGAGGTGCGAGGTGACCATGACGTTCGGGCGGGTGAGGATCGGCTGGTCCATCCGGACGTTCGGCTCGTCCTCCAGCACGTCCAGCCCGGCCGCGGAGACCTGGCCGGAGACGACCGCCGCATCCAGGGCATCGATGTCGATGAGCCCGCCGCGCGAGGTGTTCACGACGATCGCGCCGCGCGGCATGAGCGCGAGCCGCTCCGCGTTCACGAGGTGATGCGTCTCGTCCGAGAGCGGGCAGTGGAGGGTGACGGCGTTGGAGCGCCGGAAGAGCTCCTCGAGCGAGACGGGCTCGGCACCCCGGGCGCGGATCGTCTCCGGGGGGAGGACCGCATCGTGGCCGATCACCTTCCAGCCGAAGGCCGCCGCACGGGCCGCCACGCGCGCCCCGATCCGGCCCATGCCCACGATGCCGAGCGTCCGCTCCGAGGGCCGGTAGACCGGGGAGAGCTTCTCGTAGATCAGCCAGCGGCCCGCATCGCGGAAGAGCCGCAGCCCCTCGTCCAGGCGCCGGGCAGCGGCCATGAGGAGGAGGACGGTGTGGTCCGCGACCTCGTCCGCGCAGTAGTCCGGGACGTTCGCCACCCAGATCCCGCGCTCGGCCGCGGCCACGTGGTCGATGACGTCGTAGCCGATCCCCGCACGCACGATGAGGCGCACGCCGGTGAGGAGGTCGAGCTCCGGCGCCTTGAAGGTGGAGGTCCCCACGAGGAGGGCGCTCGATCCGGCGGCGAGGCGGGCGGCCTCGGGCTGGGGGGTCCCGGCGGGGAGGATCCGGACCTCCACGTCGCGCTCCCGGAGCCGCTCGATGCCGGGCGCGAGAAGACCCTCGGAATCGACGATCGTGACGATCCGGGGAAGTGTCGCGCCCATGCCGCCTCCATCGGTGCCGGCCCGGCCACCGGTGGTCGGGCCCGAACCGGGAGTCTAGCGCCGGCCCGGATGCGCCGGACCGCCCCGCCGCGCCCCGCGCCGGTCGCTACGATGGCCCGGCGCCCGGAGAGTGGCGCCCCCGAGGAGAAGGAGACCCCGCATGAGCGACGCGCTGCTCGACCGGCTCGACCCCCGCCACTACCGTGAGGTCGCGCGGCTCATCCTCCCCGAGCCCGTCCTCGGCTGGATCGATTCCGGTGAGGCCGCGGTCTCGGACAACGCGGGCGCCTTCCGCCGCTTCCGGCTCCTGCCGCGCGTGCTGCGCGACGTCTCCGCCGTGCGCACCGCCACCACCGTCCTCGGCACGGAGGTCCGGACGCCGATCGGGATCGCCCCGATCGGGATCCAGAAGGCGCTCCATCCGGATGGGGAAGCAGCGATGGCGCGGGGTGCCGCGGCCGCCGGCGCGATCTTCATCGCCCCGGTGAACAGCACGATCCCGATCGGCGAGATCGCGACCGCCGCCCCGGACGCCACGCTCTGGCTCCAGCTCTACAACTGGGTGGACCGCGACGCGCTCGCGGAGGTGATCCGCCAGGCGGAGGCAGCGGGCGTCAAGGCGATCGTCCCGCTCGTGAACACGCCGCTCCCCGTCTCCCATACCCCGGCCTCGGTCGGCTTCCGGCTCCCCGCCGGCGTCACGCTCGCCCACGGCGCCTCCACGCACGATCTCACGGCGAAGAACGACTGGAGCTACCTCTCCTGGATGGCCGGGATCACCTCGCTCCCGATCGTGCCCAAGGGGATCCTCCACGGCGATGACGCCCGCCGCGCGCTCGATTCGGGGGCCCGCGGGATCCTCGTCTCGAACCACGGCAACCGCCAGGTCGCCCGCTCCGTGGCGGCGATCGACGCCCTCCCCGGGGTCGTGGCGGCGGTCGCCGGGAAGGCGGAGGTCTACCTGGACGGCGGCGTCCGGAACGGGACCGATGCGCTCATCGCGCTCGCGCTCGGTGCCCGCGCCGTCTTCTCCGCCCGCTCCGTCTGCTGGGGCCTCGCGTGCGGCGGGGCGGAGGGCGTCACGCGCGTCCTCGGTGCGCTCACCACGGAGCTCGCGGAGGAGACCGGGATGTGCGGGATCGCCGATGTGTCGGCGCTCTCGCCGGAGGTGATCGCCACGGTCGCCGGATGAGCGGCGCCGGGCGGATCCGCGTCCGCTCCGTCTATCCCTTCACGGAGGCGGACCGGGCGCTCCTCGCCGCGGTCCACCCGCGCCTGGAGATCATCCACGGGGGCGAGGACAGCCAGGCGTGGGTCGATGCGCTCATCGACCCCGAGGCGGAGATCCTCGTGGCGAGCACGGTCCCGATGAGCTCTGCGGGGATGCCCCGGCTCCGCTGGGTCTTCACCGCGGCGGCAGGCGTGGAGGGGATCCCCCCGCTCGACCCGTGGTCGCGCGGGATCGTGGTCACGAACGGGAGCGGGATCCACGCGGTCCACATGGCGGAGTACCTGGTCGCGGGCGTCCTCCACGCGGCGCAGCGGATCCCTGCCCGGATGGCCGCGCACGCGGAGCGCCGCTGGGAGGGCGCGGAGAGCGGCCTTGCCGGGCTCCGGCTCCGTGGCCGGCGGGCCGTCATCGTGGGCTACGGGAGCATCGGCCGCGAGACGGCCCGCCTTCTGGACGCGCTCGGCGTCCGGATCACGGCGGTGAAGCGCGACCCGGACCGGCGCGCGGATCCGGGCTGGCGGGAGCCCGGCACCGGGGACCCGGAGGGGATGATCCCGGACCGCTGGGTGGCACCCGGGGATCTCGCGGACGCGGTCGCGGACGCGGACCACCTCCTCCTCACGGCGCCGCTCACCCCGGCCACGCGGGGGATCGTGAGCGCGGCCGTCCTCGCGCGGATGCGCCCGGATGCGTGGCTCCACAACGTGGGGCGTGGCGCCCTCGTGGACCAGGCCGCGCTCGGGGCGGCGCTCCATGCGGGCCGGCTCGGCGGCGCGATCGTGGACGTGACCACCCCCGAGCCGCTCCCACCCGATGACCCGCTCTGGGCGGCCCCGAACCTCCTCGTCACCCCGCACATCTCCGCGATCGGGGATCGCGACCACCTCTGGCACCTCACCGCGGTCATCCTCGCCGAGCAGCTCCGCCGCGACCTCGCGGGCGAGCCGCAGATCAACGTCGTGGAGGCGGGCGCGGGCTACTGATCCGCGGCCGCGGCCGGATCAGGCCGCGCCGAGGAGGATCGTCCCGCCGAGCGCGGCCACGATCCCCGCCACCTGGCGGCGCGCCGGCCGCTCGCGGAAGACGACGATCCCCAGGATCACGGGCACCGCCACGAAGGTGGAGGTGATCGTGGCGGTCACCGCCGTGGAGCCGAGCTGGTTCCCCAGCCCGTAGAAGATCGCGGCCACCGCGTTGAGGACGCCCATGACGAGGAGCGCCGCCCACCAGCGTCGTCCGATCTCCCGGAGCCGGGCGGCCGGCGGATGCCCCCCCACCAGGAGCCCGGTGATGAGGATCGACTGGAGCCCGCGCTCCACGAGGAGCGGCGGATACCAGCCGAGCTCCTTGATCTGCGTGGCGCCGAGGAAGACGCCGACCGCGGCGAGGACCATGAGACCGAGCGCCGCGGCGATGACCGCGAGCGAGGCCTGGTCCGCGGGCCGTCCTGCGCCACCCCCGGGCCGGACGAAGAGCGATCCGAGCGAGCGCCGGGGCGCCGGAGCCGGCGTGTCACCCGGCTCGACCGTGCTCGCGAGGGCAGCTGCACGCCGCCGGGCACGGAGCGGCCGCTCCTCCGGCCGCCATGCGATCGCGAAGATCCCCACCGCCACGAGGACGATCGCGAGCACCTGGAGCGGGACGAGCGTCTCGCCGAGGATGAGGACCGCGAGGAGGACGACGATCGCGCTGTTGCTCGCGAAGATCGGGTAGACGAGGGCGACCGGCGCCACGGTGAGGAGCTGGAAGGTGAGCGCATCCGCGAGGAGGACGCACAGGGCGGCGATCGCGAGGATGACGATGGCGGTCGTCCCGGGGTCGGCGAGCCGCTCCGGCCACGCGAAGGGGAAGGCGGGGAGGATGACGACGAGCGTGAAGAGGGTGGCGCCGAGGTTCACGATCCAGCCGCCCATCCGGCGCGCCGCGACCGTCCCGATCCAGGCGAAGATCCCCCAGCAGAGCGCGGCCCCCAGCCCCGCGACGATCTCGATCCCCACCCGTCCTCCGCCGGCCACCCACCGGCGGTCACCGGCCTGCGCATGATGCGCCGTCCCGGGGGCGCGGGCAGGTCGGCGCTGCGCTACGCTCCGGGCGCGACCCAGCGAGCAGGAGGCGAGCGACGATGACCGCACCCGTCCATCCCGAGAGTGCCGTGATCGGCGGGCGCCGTGCCCGGCCGGACGCCCGCGAGCGCGTCACCGGCTCGATCCGCTACTGCGCGGACGAGGCCGTCCCGGGCCTTCTCCATGCCCGGCTCGTCCTCTCCGTCTACGCCCACGCCCGGATCGATTCCCTCGAGACCACGGAGGCGCTCGCCGTCCCCGGCGTCGTGGCGGTCCTCACCGCGGAGGACCTGCCGATCCGCGGCAAGGGCGATATGCGGATGTTCTCGCCGCTCGCCGGCCGCGAGGCGGTCTTCGCGGGCCAGCCGATCGCGCTCGTGGTGGCGGAGACGCCGGAGGCTGCCGCGGACGGTGCCGCGCGCGTCTGGGTGAACGCGACCCCGCTCGCCGTCGTCCTGGACGCGGAAGCCGCCATGGATCCGTCCTCGCCGCTCGCCCGCGAGCGTGCCCAGGAGCACGACGGCGAGGAGATCCGCAGCATCCATGCCGGGATCGGCGGCCACGAGGAGGCGGCGGCGCCCGCCCTCGCGCTCTCCCGGAACGTGGTGGGCCGCCACCACCATGCGCGTGGCGAGATCGATGCCGCCCTGGCCGCGAGCGATGTCGTCATCCGCCGCCGCTACACCACCCCGTGGGTCTACCAGGCCTACCTCGAGCCGCACGCGGCGACCGCGATCCCCACCGCGGACGGCGGGGTCGAGCTCGCGGTCGCGGCGCAGGGGACGCAGTACGCGCGGAGCCAGCTGGCGAAGATCTTCGGGCTCCCGCTCGCGAAGGTCCGGGTCCGCGGGACCCCCCTCGGCGGTGCCTTCGGATCCAAGCTCCTCGTGACGGATCCGCTCGCCGTGGGGGCCGCGCTCGCGCTCGGCCGCCCGGTCCGCGTGGCGATGACCCGGCGCGAGGACATCCTCGCCACGAACCCTGCCCCGGGATCCGTCCTGGAGCTGGAGGTGGGTGCGCGCGCGGACGGGACGCTCACCGGCCTCCGCGCCCGCCTCGTCTTCGATTCCGGCGCATGGTCGGAGTGGACGATCGAATCGATCGCCGCGATCCTCGTGGCGGGCCCCTGGCGCTGGGAGGCGCTCGATATCCAGGCCTTCGGCGTGGAGACGAACCGGGTGGGGACCGGCTCGTATCGCGGCCCCGGCGGCCCCCAGGCCTCCTTCGCGATCGAATCGGCGCTGGACGAGCTCGCCGGGCGCCTCGGCATCGACCCGCTCGAGCTGCGCCGCCGGAACCTGTCACAGACCGGCGACCCGATGGCGGACGGGACCCCCTGGCCGGTCATCGGCGTCTCCGCGATCCTCGATGAGGTGGAGCGGCACCCGCTCTGGGCCGGCCGCGCCACGCTCCCCGCGGGGGAAGGGGTCGGCCTCGGGGTCGGCGTCTGGGCCGGCGCGTGCGCGCCCGCCTCGGTCTCCGCGCGGCTGGAAGGGGACGGGACGCTCACCCTGATCACCGGGGTCGTGGACATGAGCGGGACCACCGGCACCTTCCAGGCGCTCGCCGCGCATGCCTTCGGGATCCGCCCGGAGGATGTCACGGTCATCGTGGCGGACGCGCACGTGGCGCTCACCTCGCCCACGAGCGGCGGCTCGGTCGTCACCTACAGCGTGGGCCGGTCCGTGGTGGCCGCCGCCACCGAGGCACGCGAGCGGCTCCTGCGCTACGCGTCCCAGGAGATGGAGATCGAGCCCGGGGACCTCGAGGTGGTGGACGGGATCGTCCGGCCCCGGGGCGCCCCGGAGCGCGGGATCCCCGTGGCCACGCTCGCCGCACGGGGCGAGGGGAAGGGCGTGAACGGCCAGCCGATCGAGGGCCAGGGATCCACCGAGACCCCGGCGCTCGCGCCCGGCTCCACCGGCCATCTCGCCCACGTCCGCGTGGACCAGGAGACCGGCGAGGTGACCGTCCTCGGCTACGTCCTGATCCAGGATGCCGGGAAGGCGATCAGCCCCGCGCTCATCGAGGGTCAGATGCGCGGCGGCGCCGTCCAGGGGCTCGGGTGGGCGCTCTGGGAGGCGCTCCGCTTCGACGAGACGGGCCAGCCGATCACCGGCTCCTTCATGGACTACGCGGTCCCCCGCGCGAGCGCGATCCCGCCGATCGAGGCGCGGATCGTGGAGGTCCCCGCCCCGGACGGCCCGCTCGGCGCGCGCGGCGTGGGCGAGGCACCGGTCTGCGGCGGCGCGGCCGCGGTCGCGAACGCGATCGCCGCCGCCACGGGCGCCCGTCTCGCCACGCTCCCGATGACCGCACCGGAGGTCCTCGCCGCGATCTCCGCCGGCGACGCGAACGGGGCCGCGTGACCTTCCTCCCGGAGCGGATGCGCGCGCTCCGCAAGGAGACCGCCGGTCCGGGGCTCCTCCTTGCGGAGATCCCCGTCCCGCGGCCCGGTCCGCGCGACGTCCTGATCCGTGTGCGCTACGCGGGGATCTGCGGCACGGACCGCCACATCCAGGCCTGGGACCCGTGGGCCGCTTCGCGCATCGCCCCGCCGCTCACCGTTGGCCACGAGTTCGTGGGGACGGTCGCCGCGGTGGGCGAGGCCGTCCGCCGGGTGGCGGTGGGCGCGCGCGTCTCCGGGGAGGGTCACATCGGGTGCGGCGCCTGCGAGCCATGCCGCTCGGGGAACGGTCACATCTGCGAGACGGTGGACATCCTCGGCGTGGACCGGGACGGGACCTTCGCGGACTACCTCCTTCTCCCGGAGGAGAACGTGTGGCCCGTGGACCCGGCGATCCCGGACGAGATCGCGGCGATCATGGACCCGCTCGGGAACGCGATGCACACGGTGATGGCGGCGGGCGTCTCCGGTCGCTCCGTCCTCGTCACCGGCGCCGGGGTGATCGGCCTGATGGCGATCGCGATCGCGCGGGCCGCGGGGGCGGGCACGATCATCGCCACGGACGTGGAGGAGGACCGCCTCGCGCAGGCCCGCCGGATGGGGGCGGATGCCACCTTCCCGGCCACGGATCCGGGCTGGCCGGACGCGGTGCGGAAGCTCACCGCGGGGGAGGGTGCCCAGGTCCTCCTCGAGATGAGCGGCGCGCCGTCCGCGATCCGGGCGGGCTTCCGGGCGCTCCGCAACGGCGGCCGCGCGGCGCTCCTCGGGCTCCCATCGCGCCCCGTGGAGCTCGACCTCCCGAACGACATCATCTTCAAGGGCGCCACCGTGCTGGGCATCAACGGGCGGCTGATGTACGCCACGTGGTACCAGGTCGAATCGTTCCTCGTCTCGGGACGGCTGGACATCGCCCCGCTGATCTCGGGGATCGTCCCCCTGGCCGATTTCGCGGACGCCTTCCGGCGGCTGGACGAGCGGGATGCCCTGAAGGTCCTCCTCCGGGTCGAGCCGCCCGGCTGACGCGGATCCGCCCCGCGCGGGACGGCCCGGGCGCGCGATGATGGGGCGGCGGGCCACCGTGGCCGGCATCCCGATCCGATCCCCAGGAGGAGAGCCCATGCGCCAGACCCTCATGCGCCCCGGCGTGGCCCAGACGCTGCCCTACTCCCATGGCGTGATCGCCGCGGGACGGCTCCTCTACATCTCCGGCCAGGGGCCGGTCGATCCGGCGACCGGCGCGGTCGTGGAGGGCTCGATCGAGGAGCAGACGCGGCTCACCCTGGACAACCTGGCCGCGATCGCCGCCCTCGCGGGCGCGGACCTCTCCCGCGCGGTGAAGGTGAACGTCTTCCTCGCGGACGTGAGGGAGTTCGCCCGCTTCAACGCGGTCTACGCGGAGCGCTTCCCCGCGGACCGCCCGGCCCGGACCACCGTCCAGGCCACGCTCCCGCTCCCCGGGATGAAGATCGAGATCGAGGCGACCCTCGCCCTGGACGACTGACCCGGGGCGCGCCCCTCAGCCGGCAGGGGAGGGGGCCGGGCTCGGCGCCGGGGCGAGCGCGGCCGCGATCGCCGCATCCACGCTCTCCCAGTCCGGCGATTCCAGCTTCACCCCGTTGACGATCACCGTGGGCGTGCGGTCCACCTGCCAGGCCACCGCATCCGGCAGGACGGACCGCTCGAGCTGCGCGTAGCGCGCCCGCGCGGCATCCAGGACGAGCCCGGCGCGGAAGGTCTCCATCTCCACGCCGGCCGCCTCCGCCATGGACAGGATCCGGTCGAGCGAGAAGCTCCCCACGTTCTCGCCCATCTGGTTGGCGTAGAAGAGGTCGTGGAGCGCCCAGAAGTGGTTCTGCTCCGCGGCGAGGTCCGCCGCCACCGCCGCCCAGCGCGATTCCTCGCCGAGGAAGAAGAGGGGGCGGAAGACGAGCCGGACCTCTCCCGGGAGGATGTAGCGCTCGATGAGGAGCGGCTTCACCTGCTCCGCCCAGCGCCGGCAGAAGGGGCACTGGAAGTCCTCCCAGACCTGGACCTCCACCGGGGCGTCCGCCGCGCCGAGCACGTACCCGTCCGCGAGCGCCTGGGGGGTGAGGGGTCCGGGGATGACGATCGGTGGCGGCGTGACGAGCGGCGCCCAGGTGAGCGCGGGGGTGGGCGAGGGCTCTGCGCCGCCCTGTTCCGCGCCACTCTGCTTGGCCGCAGCGGGGGCGGCGAGCGGAAGGGCGAGCGCGGCCAGGAGGGCGAGCGCGGCGATGGTGCGGGGGCGGCGATCGGTCATCCGTGGGCTCCCCAGGGCGGCGCGGGCCGCGACGCGGACCGTCCCGGCGATTCTACGCGCGACCCGCCTGCCTGCCATCCCGGGCTCTGCGACACCCCGTTAACGGAACGGAAAGAGAGGGATGACATCCCGCCCCGAGCCTCCTATCCTGACGGCTGGCCATCCGGGAGCGAGTGCCCCGCGACCGAGCCGCCGATCAACTGAGGAGACCAGCGTGGGTCGAACCCGTTCTGCGTCCCTGGCGTTCGTCGGAGCCGCCGCGATCATCGCGGCCGGCGTCCCGGCAGCAGCCCAGGACACGATGTCCATGGACGAGCTCATCGCGGCCGCGCAGGCCGAGGGGACGCTCACGACGATCGCCCTGCCGGACGACTGGTGCAACTACCGGGAGATGATCGACGCCTTCAAGGCCAAGTACGGCCTCGAGGTGAACGAGCTCGACCCGAACGCCGGCTCGCAGGACGAGCTCGAGGCGATCAAGGCGAACATCGGCAACATGGGCCCGCAGGCGCCGGACGTCATCGACGTCGGCCTCGCCTACGGCCCCGCCGCCATCGCCGAGGGGCTGATCCAGCCCTACAAGGTCGCCACCTGGGACGACATCCCGGAGACGGCCAAGGACCCGGACGGCTACTGGTACGGCGACTACTACGGCGTCCTCACCTTCGAGGTGAACAAGGCGCTCGTCCCGGTGAGCCCGGCCGACTGGGCGGACCTCCTGAAGCCGGAGTACGCGGGCATGGTCGCCCTCGCGGGTGACCCGCGCTCCAGCAACCAGGCGATCCAGACCGTCTACGCGGCGGCGCTCGCCAACGGCGGCTCGCTGGACGACGCCCAGCCGGGCCTCGACTTCTTCAAGCAGCTCGTGGACGCGGGGAACTTCGTCCCCACCGTCGCCAAGCCCGGCACGATCGCCCAGGGTGAGACCCCGGTCACGATCCGCTGGAACTACAACGCGCTCGCGAACCGGGACGCCCTCATGGGCAACCCGGAGATCGACGTCGTCGTCCCGGCGACCGGCCGCTTCGCCGGCATGTACGTCCAGGCGATCAGCGCCCATGCTCCCCATCCGAACGCCGCCAAGCTGTGGCAGGAGTTCCTCTACTCGGACGAGGGGCAGCTGATCTGGATGAAGGGCTACTGCTACCCGATCCGCTACGAGGCGATGAAGGCCGCGGGTGTCATCCCGCAGGAGCTGATGGACGCCCTTCCGGACGTCACCGGCGCCGTCTTCCCGACCCTCGCGCAGCTCGAGGCCGCCAAGGCCCTCATCACCGGGAGCTGGGACACCGTCGTCGGCGTCGAGGTCATCGACCCGGACGCCTGATCGGACGTAGCACCATCGCGAGACGCACCGCGTCGTGACCGCAGGGTCCGCGACGTCCGAGGCGCCGGGCATCCGCCCGGCGCCTCGGCGCGTCCCGCTCGCATGGCTCGGGCTCCTGCCCTTCCTTCTCTTCTCGGCAGGCTTCCTCCTCCTCCCGATCGCCTTCCTCGTCATCGGCAGCTTCCAGACGAGCACGGGTGAGCCCACCCTCGAGAACTACTCGGGGCTCGGCGACCCGTACATCGTGGCTGCCTTCTGGAACAGCGTGACGGTCAGCCTCATCTCCGCCGTGGGGGGCGGGATCGGCGGCTTCCTCCTCGCGGCGGCGGTCGTCCGCGGCGGGCTCCCCCGCCCGCTCCGCACCGGCCTCCTCACCTTCTCCGGTGTCGCCTCGAACTTCGCGGGCGTGCCGCTCGCGCTCGCCTTCGTCTTCACGATCGGCAACAACGGGCTGATCACGCTCATCCTCAAGGACGTCTTCGGGGTCAGCCTGAAGGCGACCGGCTTCACGATCTACTCGCAGCTCGGGATCGCGCTCGTCTACCTCTACTTCCAGCTCCCGCTCATGCTCCTCATCGTCGCCCCGGCGATCGAGGGCCTCCGGCGCGAATGGCGCGAGGCCGCGGAGAACATGGGGGCCACCGGCCGCCAGTACTGGCGCCACATCGCCTTCCCGATCCTTCTCCCCACCCTCCTCGGGACCACGATCCTCCTCTTCGGCAACGCCTTCGGCGCCCAGGCCACCGCCTTCCAGCTGACGGGCGGCACGATCCCGCTCGTCCCGGTCGTCATCGGCGCGCAGATCCGCGGGGACGTCCTCCGGAACCAGGGGCTGGGCTACGCGATGGCGATGGGGATGGTCCTCGTGATGGGCGTGATGATCCTCGTCTACGTCTGGCTCCGCCGGCGCTCCGAGCGGTGGCTCCGCTCGTGACCGCAGCCGTGACCGCGCCGCGCCGCCGCCGCCGCTGGGGCTCCCCGTGGGCGTGGCTGATCTTCCTCCTCGGGGTGAGCTACTTCGTCATCCCGCTCATCGCCACGATCGAGTTCTCCCTCCGGGCCGCCTACAAGGACCCGGTGACCGGGGAGTTCATCCGCCCCTCGCTCGCCGCCTACGAGCTCGTGCTCAAGGACCCGAAGTTCGTGGGCGGCCTCCTCACCTCGTTCCGCATCGCGCTGATCACGATCGCGGTCTCGCTCCTCCTCCTCGTCCCCACCGCCTACTGGGTCCGGCTCAAGGTCCCGCGCGCCCGTCCGGTGGTGGAGCTGATCACGCTCATGCCCTTCGTCATCCCGCCGGTCGTGCTCGTCTTCGGCCTCATCCGGATCTACGCACCGCCACCGCTCGCCTTCCTCAACTCCACCTTCGGGACGGAGGCGGTCCTCGTGGGCGCGTACGTGGTCCTCTCCTTCCCGTACATGTACCGGGCGGTGGATACCGGGCTCTCCACGATCGACCTGCGCACGCTCACGGAGGCGGCCCAGAGCCTGGGCGCCGGCTGGCCGCGCGTCCTCTGGTCGGTCATCTTCCCGAACCTCCGCGGCGCGCTCCTCTCCGGCGCCTTCCTCACCCTCGCGATCGTCATGGGCGAGTACACGATCGCGAGCTTCATGGGCACCAAGACCTTCGGCCCCTACCTCTCGCTCCTCGGCCAGAACAAGGCCTACGAGCCCGCCGCGGGCTCGATCATCAGCTTCGCGATCACGTGGGCGGCGATGTTCGCGATCGTCATCATCGGCCGCGCGAACCGGGGGCGGACGCAACCCGCCGGTGCCCCGTGACCCAGGGAGGATCGCCCGTGTTCCTGTCGCTCTCCGGCATCCGCAAGCAGTTCGGCGATCACGTCGCCGTCCATTCCTTCGACCTGGATGCCGCGGAAGGCGAGTTCGTCTCCTTCCTCGGGCCGTCCGGCTGCGGCAAGACGACGACCCTCCGGATGATCGCGGGCTTCGAGCTCCCGGACGCAGGCTCGATCCGGATCGCGGGCGAGGAGATCGGGCGGGTGCCCGCGAACCGGCGGAACGTGGGGATGGTCTTCCAGTCCTACGCCCTCTTCCCGAACATGTCCGTGGCGGACAACATCGCCTTCGGCCTGAAGATGCGCAAGGTCCCCGCCGCGGAGCGGAAGGCGCGCGTGGCGGAGCTCCTGGAGCTCATCCACCTCCCCCAGTCCGGCGGCAAGTACCCCTACGAGCTCTCCGGCGGGATGCAGCAGCGCGTCGCCCTCGCGCGCGCGCTCGCGATCCGCCCGCGCGTCCTCCTCCTGGACGAGCCGCTCTCCGCGCTGGACGCCAAGATCCGCCTCTCCCTGCGCCAGGAGATCCGGGCGATCCAGCGCCAGCTGGGGATCACCACCGTCTACGTCACCCACGACCAGGAGGAGGCGCTCTCCCTCTCGGACCGGATCGTGGTCATGAGCCAGGGCCGGATCGAGCAGACCGGGACGCCCTCCGAGATCTACAACGCGCCCGCCACGGAGTTCGTGGCGCGCTTCGTGGGGACGCTCAACCTCCTCCCCGCCACGGTGACGGATGCTGCCTCCGGGCGGGTCCGGATCGCCGGCCGGGAGCTCCGCGCCGCGTCCGCGGTGGAGGCGCCGTCCGGGAGCAGCGCCACGGTCGCGCTGCGTCCGGAGGCGATCGTCATCGGTGATGGCGGGTCGGAGGCGAACCGCCTGGACGGGTCGGTGTCGGACGTCACCTTCCTCGGCTCGATCGTGCGCATCCGGGTCCGCGTGGAGGGGGTGGACGCGGTCGTCGCCCTGGATACCTTCAACAACCCCCACGAGGCACCGCCGCGGATCGGCGACCACCTCCGGCTCGCCTTCCCTCCGGAAGCCCTCCTCGTCCTCCCCCACGCGCCGGATGCCGGTCCCGTGGCGGGCGACGAGAGCCTCGCGCCGGCCTGAGGGGGAGGACGATGGCGCACGTCACCGGGCCCTGGCTCTCCCCGGACGAGGTCTCCGGCCTCTGGTCCGTCGACGAGATCGAGCGCGCGGCGCGGGAGCGGATGAGCGCTCCGCTCCGGGACTACCTGGACGGCTGGGCCGGCTCCGGGGAGGGTGCGCGGATCAACCGTGAGGGCTTCTCCCGCTGGCTCTTCCGTCCCCGGATCCTCCACGACGTGCGGGAGATCGACCTCGGGACCACCGTCCTCGGGCAGCCGGTCCGGACGCCGATCCTCCTTGGCGCCTCCGCGCTCCACCGCCTCTCCCACCCGGACGGTGAGCTCGCCACGGCCCGCGCGGCCCGGGCGGCAGGGTCGCTCGTCATGCTCTCCACCTCCACGAGCACGCCCCCGGAAGAGGTCGCCGCCGTCGGTGCGCCGGGCTGGATGCAGCTCTACTGGATGAACGACCGGGGGATCACGCGGGCGATCGTGGAGCGGGCGGAGGCGGCCGGCTTCTCCGCCCTCGCCCTCACCGTGGATGCGCCCCGCCTCGGCTGGCGTCCGCTGGAGTACCGGAACGGGGACTGGGAGACGCACGGCGTGGCGCAGACCGTCTTCCCGGACCCGTGGCCGGAGGGGCTCGCGATCGAGGCCGGGCTCACCTGGCGCACGCTCGACTGGCTGCGCGGGATCACCCGCCTTCCGATCGTCCTCAAGGGCGTGATGACCCCGGAGGATGCCGCGATCGCCGCGGCGGAGGGCTACCCCGCGATCGTCGTCTCCAACCACGGTGGGCGGCAGCTGGATCACGCGATGAGCTCGATCGAGGCGCTCCCCGCCGTGGCGGATGCGGTGGCCGGACGCGCGGAGATCTACCTCGACAGCGGCGTGCGCTGGGGGACGGATGTCCTGAAGGCGCTCGCGCTCGGTGCGCGCGCGGTCTTTGTGGGCCGCCCCGTCCACTGGGGGCTCGCGGTGGGGGGCGAGGCCGGGGTCGCCCGGGTGATCTCGCTCCTCTCGGACGAGCTGCGGAACGCGATGGGCCTGTGCGGGATCACCCGGCCGGAGGATGCGACCCGCGCGATCGTCGCGCCGCGCGCCGGATAGCGCGGCGCGGGACCCGGGGGCCGGCGGCGTCCGGCCGTCAGCCTCCCGCGGTGGCGCGGAGCTCGGCCCAGCGGAGGCCGAGCGCGTCCACCACCGCGTCCGCGGGCGTCCCGTCCTGCGCCGCGGCCACGATCAGCGCGTCCGCCTCCGTCTCGAAGGCATCCCACCAGGGGAGGAGGATCGGGCGCGCCTGGACGTGGGGGAGCTGCGGGGCGATCGCCGCCCAGCCCTCGATCGCGCCCTCCGCGCCGAGCGCCGCGGCCACCGAGCTGCGCGCCGGGAAGAGCCCGGTCCGCTCCCAGAGCGCCCGCTGCGGCACCTCGCTCACGACCCACGTGAGGAAGCGCCACGCCTCCGCGGGAACGGTGCTCTCGGCGGTGATCCCGATCGCGCCCGGGACGCTGAAGGTGGCCCCGGTCTCCGGGATCGGGAGGGGCCGGACGTCCGGGGCTTGCCGGGAATAGGAGCCGTTCGCCACGGCGAGCGAGCCGAGCCAGCCCATGTGGATCGTCCCGCCGCCGTCCCAGAAGGTCGCGTGCGGGCTCCGCTCCCGGGCCACGATCGCCGGGTCGATCAGCTCCTCGTCCGCCATCGCGAGGAGGGTCGCCAGCGCCTGCCGCGCAGGCGAGCCTGCGGCCGCAAAGAGCGGCTCGCCCTCCGGGCCGATGAAGGGGTCGCCCATCGAGCGGGCGATCAGCTCCCAGCTCCACTCGCCCGGCGCGATCGCGATCGGGTGGGGGTCCACCCCGCGGTCGCGGAGCGCACGGGCGGTCTCCACGAGCTCCGCCCAGGTCTTCGGGTCCTCCGTCACCCCGGCTGCCGCCAGCCGCCGGCCGTTCACCTCGAGGAGGATCGGCTGGTCGTCCACGGGGAGCGCAAGGAGCCCGGCCTCCGTCCGCCACGTCTCCACCCGGACGAGGTCGGAGAGGTCCGTGCCCGCCACGAGATCGTCCAGCGGCCGGAGGAGGATCCGCCCGTCCGCGACCCAGGTCGGGGGGCGCCGGAAGGCGAGCCGGATGACATCCGCCTCCAGCGTCACGGGGGGATCCGGCTCGGCCTCGATGCGCGCGATCCCCTGGTGGTCGAGGGGGCGGAGCTCGGTCGCGATCCCCGTCTCGCGCCGGAACTGGGCGAGGAGGTCGTTCCCCGGCTGGGCGGTCCACGCGGGCCAGAGGAGGCGGAGGGTCACCTCGCCGGCGCCGGCGACCCCGCCCGGCACGCCGGCCCCGGCGAGCACAAGGAGGAGGAGCGCGATCCCCGCCCGCGCGGCGGGTCCCGGGTGCCTCATCCGGCGAGGAGGGCGTGGAGGTCGTGCTGGAGCGCGTCCACCCCGGGGGTGAAGCGGCCCGCGTGGACGCGGTTCGTGAGGATCGCCACCACGAGCCGCCGCCCCGGGTCCACCGCGAGCGCGGTCCCCGTGAAGCCGGTGTGGCCGTAGGCGTCCGCGCCGAGCGGGCCGAGGATCCCGGAGCCGTCCGCGGGCCGCAGCTGCCAGCCGAGCCCTCGCGCCTCCCCGGGCTCCGTGGCGACCACGCGGACCGCATCCGCGCGCAGGCCCGGGTCGATCCCGAGGCGCGGATCCCCGCTCCGCCAGGCCTCCCCGAAGGCCGCCACATCCCGTGCGGTCGCGAAGGCCCCCGCGTGCCCGCTCACCCCGCCGAGCCCTGCCGCGTTCTCGTCCTCCACCTCGCCCCAGGCGCGCCGCCCGCGCCAGCGGAGATCCACGCTCGTGGGGGCGATCCGAGTCCGCGCGACGCCCGCGGCGAGCGGCCGGTACCCCACGCTCGCCAGACCGAGCGGACCCGCGAGGTGCGCGGCGAGGAGCGCATCGAGCTCCGCGTCCGGGCGCTCCGTGAGCCGCCGCCGGACGAGCTCGCCGAGGAGGATGAAGCCGAGGTCGCTGTAGCGGATCGCCGCGCCCGGCCGGTCCACGAAGGGCGCCGCGCCGATCGCGGCAAGGACCGCGGCGCGGCGCTCCGCACATCCCACCGGGTCCGGTGCCGGGGGCGCGGGCGGGACAGGACCGGCGGCGAGGAAGAGTGCGCGCCACGGGGCGAGCCCGGAGATGTGGGCGAGCGCCTGGCGGACGGTGGGGAGCGCGGGGTCCACGCGCAGGCCGGCGTGCGTGGCGGGCGCGGGTGCGATGACGAGGTCGAAGGGGTCCTGGCCTCCGTCCACGCCGCGGGGCCCGGCACCGATCAGCTCCGGGACGGCCTGCGCGAGCGGATCGTCCAGCCCTGCCCGCCCCGCGCTCACGGCGCGCAGGACGAGCGTGGCGGTGAGGAGCTTCGTGAGCGAGGCGAGGTCGAAGCGGAGCTCCGGCGTGGCCGGCGTCCCCGTCTCCGGGTCCGCATGGCCCCACGCGGCATCGAGGACGAGATCCCCATCGCGGAAGACCGCGACCGAGACGGCCGGGGCGACCACGGGGATGGCGGCGCGCACCCGCGCATCGATCGCGCGGCCGACGCCCGCCGGGAGCCGGTCCCGGGCGATCGTCCCCTCTGCCGGGTCGCCCGCCGCGGACGCCGCGCTCATCCCTTGACGGCGCCGAGCGTCAGCCCGCGGACGAGGTAGCGCTGGAAGAAGAGGGCGAGGATGAAGGGCGGGAGCATCGTCACGACCGCCGCCGCGGACATCGCCTCCCAGGCCACCTCGTACTGGCCGATGAAGAGGGTGAGGACGACGGTCATCGTCTGGGCGGCGTCCGTCCGCGTGAACATGAGCGGGATCATGAAGCTGTTCCAGGTCGTGAGAAGGGTGACGAGGAAGACCGCGACCATCCCGGGTTTCGCGAGCGGCGCCACGAGGTGGCGGAGGATCTGCCAGCGGGTGGCGCCGTCCATCAGCCCCGCCTCCTCCACGTCGATCGGGATGTCGCGGACGAAGGTCGCCATCAGCCAGACCGCGAGCGGGACCTGGAAGACGGTGAAGAGGATGACGAGGCCGGGGATCGTATCCACGAGGCCGGCCCGGGTCATGATGAAGAAGAGGGCGATGAGCGCGACCCAGAGCGGGAGCGGCATGAGGAGCATGATGAAGAGGAAGGAGATCCCCTTCCCCCGGAAGCGCATCCGCGCGAAGACGTATCCCGCCCCCGTGCACAGGAGCGTGACGAGGGCCGCCGCGCTCACGCTCGTGAGGATGCTGTTGCGGAGCCCGGTGAGCATGAGGTTCGCGGTGGGCGTGGCGTTCGCGCCTCGGTAGCCGTCCCCGCCGCCGAAGAGCGCGAGGTAGTTCTCCAGCGTGGGCGCCGACGGGAACCAGATCTTCTGCGGCGCAGCGTAGAGCTCGGTCCGCGTGGAGATGCTCGAGACCACGACCCAGTAGATCGGTGCGAGCGCCCAGAAGAGGAGGACGGCGCAGGCGAGGTAGATGAGGAGGAGGCGGAGGCGCCGCCGGCGGAGGGTCATCTCACTTGTCCCGCACGCCCTGGTTGTAGATCCGGGCGATGAAGACGAGCCCGATGACGAGCGACATCGCGAGCACGATCCACGAGAGCGCCGCGCCGAGCCCGATCCGCAGGTCGCGGAAGACGAGCTCGTAGTTCCAGATCATCAGGGTCTTCGTGAAGGGGTTGATCGCGCCGCCCGCCGACGCCCCGGAGGTGAGCGTCCAGACGACATCGAAGATCTGGAAGGAGGCGATCGCCTCCACCACGAGCGCGATCGCGATCGAGGGGCGGAGCATCGGGATCGTCAGGCTCCAGAGGCGGCGCCAGGCGCCCGCACCGTCCACCTTGGCCGCGTCATAGAGGTCCCACGGGATCCCCTGGAGGCCGGCGAGGAGGATGATCGTGGGGAAGGCGAAGCGCGTCCAGGTCTGGACCACGGCGACCCACAGCATCTGGGTGGAGGGCTCCGCGAGCCAGTACTGGTAGTCGCCGATGATCCCCAGCTGCCACAGGAGACCGTTCAGCGCCCCGAACTCCCCGTTGAGGATCCAGCCCCAGAGGAAGCCGTTGACGACCGGGGGGACGAGCCAGGGGAGGAGGACGAGCGTCCGGACCGCGCCGCGGCCGGGGAAGTGCTCGTTGAGAAGGAGCGCCGCGCCGAACGCGATGAGGAGCTCGAGCGGGAGGGTGATCGCCACGAGGAGGATGCTCCGCATCGTCACCTCGAGGAACTCCTCGTCCGCGAGGAGCCGCCCGTAGTTCTCCAGGCCGACCCACTCGATCGGCTTGTTCGCGAGGCGCAGGTTCTGGTTCGTCAGGCTCGCCCGGAGCGTGTCCGCCGCGGGGAGGTAGACGAGGATCGCCACGATCACCACGATCGGGACGAGGAAGGCGAGGATGAAGAGGCGGTCGCGGGTGAGGATCCTGCTCATCCGCCGCGCCCCCGGGACGCGCGACGGCCCCCGCGCACGATCGCTCGTGACACGGGGGCCGTCATCATCGTCGTTCCGTCAGGGACGGTCGATCACTCGTACTCGGCGCGGAGGTCGTTCCACTCCTGCGCGAGCGCGTCGATCACCTCGTCCGCCGGCGTGCCGGTCTGGGCGGCCTCCAGGATCGCCGTGGAGACGGCGGTCGTGAAGGGGCCCCACCAGAGCGCGTAGCGCGGGAGCTCGTTGACGAGCGCCGACTGCTCCACGATCACGTCGTTGCCGGCGATCTTGTCCTCGGCGGCGAGCTGCTCGGCGACCGAGGTGCGCGACGGGTAGAGCCCGAACGCGTTGTAGATCGCGAGCTGGTTCTCCGGGGAGGTGTACCACTCGATGAAGGTCTTCGCGGCCTCCGCGTTCTGGCTGCCGGCGCCGATGCCGATCGCCGCGGGGAAGCTCCACGTGAAGCCGGCCTCCGGGAGGCGGAGGTAGCGGACGTCCGGGGCCTGGGCGGAATCGGCGCCGTTGCCCACGACGACCGAGCCCTGCCAGCCCTGGTGGAAGGTGCCGCTGCCGCTCCAGAAGGCGGTGTGCTGGGTGGTGGCGCCGGAGAGCATGTCCGGCGTGATCAGCCCCTCGGAGAAGAACGAGAGGAGGGTCGCCATCGCCTCACGCCCCTTGGAGCCCTCGTCCGCGAAGACCGGGTTGAGGTCCGCGTCGAACATCGGGTCGCCCATGGAGAGCGCGATGAGGTACCACGACCAGTCGATCGCGCCCATCGCGATCGGGTACTCGTCGATCCCCTGCGCCTTGATCGCGAGGGCCTGGTCCTTCAGCTCCGCCCAGGTCTCCGGGCGCGCCGTGAAGCCGGCCTGCGCGAGCCGCTTCTCGTTGAAGTCCATCATCACGAGCTGGTTGTAGACCGGCACGCCGTAGAGCTGGCCGTCCATCGTCCAGAAGTCGGTCTTCGTGAAGTCCGAGAGGTCCACGCCCGCCATCAGGTCGTTGAGCGGCATCATGTTCCCGGTCGCCACGATGTTCGAGGGCGCCTCCTCCGTGAGGAAGATGACGTCCGCGGCGGGCGTGCCGGAGCCGGCCGCGACCTGGACGCGGCTGAAGAGGTCGGTCATCTGGACCGACTGGATATCCACCGTGATCCCGCTCTCCGCCTGGAAGGCGTCGAGGAGGGCCTGATCCGGCGGGGCGCCCCAGGGCGGGGTGAGGAACGAGATCGTCGTGCCCTGGCCGAGCGCGGCGCCGGCGGGCAGGACGAGAGCGGCGGCGAGCGCGCCGGCAAGCCCGGCTCGCACGATCGTCGATCGAGCGGTCATCTGACTCCCTTCCGAGAATGATCCGGGGGCGACACCGTGCCGCCCCCGCCGGTCCGCATGATGACATCCCGGGCGGGTCCGGGAAGGTCCATCCGACCCCTTCAGCGCGCGGGTGCGCTCGCGTCCAGGGCGGAGCGGAGGACGCCGCCGTGCGCCGCGAGCAGTGCCCGCGCGGCATCCGGCGCCAGGCCGCGCGCCCCGATGAGGACCGCGGTGGGGACGTGGTCGTTCGCGAGGGCGAGGAGGCGCGCGGCCTCCCCGTTCTCCACGCCGAGGATCTCCGCCACGAGCCCGGTCGCCCGCCCGCGCAGCTTCTCGTTCGTCACCGCGACCTCGATCATCCGGTTCCCGTGGACCTTCCCGAGCCGGATGAAGGTGGCGGTGCTGATCGCGTTCAGGGTGAGCTTCTGCGCGGTCCCCGCCTTCATCCGCGTCGAGCCCGCCACCGGCTCCGGGCCGGTGGGGAGGCCGATCGCGATCTCCGCGGCCGCGAGGATCGGCGCAGGGTCGTTGCAGGAGATCGCGACGGTGAGCGCACCCGCCTCCTTCGCTGCGGCGAGCGCGCCAAGGACGAAGGGGGTCCGGCCGCTCGCGGCGATCCCCACGAGGGTGTCCTGCGGCCCGGTCCCCACCGCCCGCACGGCCGCAGCGCCACCCTCCGCGGAATCCTCGGCGTCCTCCACGGAGCCGGAGAGCGCCGGCGCGCCGCCCGCCACGAGCGCGACCACGAGCCCGGGCGGGACGCCGTAGGTGGGGACGCACTCCACGGCATCGAGCATCGCGAGTCGTCCGCTCGTCCCCGCCCCCGCGTAGATCAGCCGTCCGCCGGCGCGCATCCGCGCCACGATCCCGTCCACCGCGCGGGCGATCGCGGGCGCGGCCGCGGCCACCACCGGCGGCACGAGCGCATCCTCCGCGGCGAGGAGCCGGACGACCTCCAGGGTGGGCAGCTCGTCGATCCGCTCCGTGCGCGGGTTCCGTCCTTCCGTGCTCACCCCGCGCCCTCCCGGAGCGTCCGCCGCAGGAGCGCGGCATGGTTGTTGCCGGGGACGATGCTCCCCAGGATGACGGGGTGGCGGACGCCGGTGAAGGCGGGACGGCTCCACGGCCGCCCGTGCCACGTCTCGTGCGCCATGACCGCGAAGGCGAGCGCCTCCTTCTCCTCGCCGCGCACCCCGAGCTCCGCGAGCTCCAGGACCCGGACGCCGGGGAGAAGGGCCGCGATCCGCGCCACGAGCCACGGGTTCCGGGCGCCGCCCCCGGAGAGGACGAGCTCGGCGGGCGGGGCCGGGGCGAAGCGCCGGATCGCGTCCGCGATCGAGCCGGCCGTGAGCGCGGTCACCGTGGCCACGATCGAATCGTCGTCCAGGCCGCGGTTCCGGCCGTGGAGGAGGAGGTGGCGGGCGAGCTCCGGCGAGAAGCGCTCGCGGCCCGTGGTCCGGGGCGGCGGGGTGGCGTACCAACGGTCCGCGAGGAGCTCCGCGAGCCAGGCCTCGTCCACGCTGCCGCGCGCGGCACGCCGGCCGTCCGTGTCCAGCTGCTCCCCGCCGCGGCTGATCGTGCGCACGAGCTCGTCGATGAGCGCGTTCCCCGGGCCGGTGTCGAAGGCGAGCGGGCGCGAGGCGGGGTCCGCGAGCGGCGGGAGGAGGGTGACGTTCCCGATCCCCCCGATGTTCTGGAGGGCGCGCCACGCGCTGGGGTGGCGGAAGAGGAGCGCGTCCAGGGTGCTCACGAGCGGGGCGCCCTGCCCGCCGGCGGCCACATCCCGCGTCCGGAAGCCTGCGATCGTCGTGATCCCCGTCCGCTCCGCGATGACCGCGGGCTCGCCCACCTGGAGGGTGGCGGCCACCGAGCCGTCCGGATCCACGGCGTGCCACAGGGTCTGCCCATGCGACCCGATGAGGTCGACCTCCGCGGGGCTGAACCCGGCATCGCGGATGACCGCGAGCGCCGCGTCCGCGAACCGCTCGCCGAGCGCGGCATTCAGTCGGCAGATCGCCTCCGCGTCCGCGCCCCCGGCCGCCGCCGCGGCATGGATCCGCGCCTGGAGCTCGGCAGGGAAGGGGAGGGCGCGGAAGGCATCCACGGTGACGGAGAGCGCGGGCGGGCTCCCCTCCACGCGGCACAGGATCGCGTCGATCCCGTCCGCGCTCGTCCCGGACATGAGGCCGACGATACGCACGCAGGAGAGCGTAGCGGTCCCGGCCGAGGTCCGGGCGCCCGCCCCCTCCTACAATCGCGCGATGACCCAGCCACCGACCCCGCCCACCGAGGAGGTCCCGGCGCCGGATCCCTCCGCTCTCGTGGGAGAGCGCCTCGTGGTGGCGGACCGGCCCACCTGGATCGTCCTCGCGGGGCTCCTCCTCGCGGCGGCGGCGGCGCTCGGCTGGGTCCTCTTCGGGTCGGTCCCCGTGACCGTGGGCGGCCACGGGATGGTCCTGCCGGACGGGGGCTTCCGCGAGGTCGGGGTGGAGTTCGCGGGTCTCGTGGAGACGATCGGCGTGGAGCCGGGCTCGGAGGTCCGGGCCGGGGAGGAGATCGCGACGATCCGCGATGACGCAGGCGTCCTCCGGACGATCGCCAGCCCGGTCGATGGCCGGGTCGCGTCCGTCCTCGTCCGCGGAGGTGCGTACACGACCGCCGGGACGGGGATCGCCACGATCGAGCCGACGACGGTGCCGCTCATCTACGCCGGCTTCGTCCCGGCGCGCGACAGCCGGGCCGTGGAGCCGGGGATGAGCGCGCTCATCGATCTCGGCGGCGTCCCATCCGCCCAGTGGGGGTCGCTGCGGGGCACCGTCCTCTCCGTGGCGCCGCTCCCCGTCGACGAGGAGCGTGCCCTCCTCCTCGTGGCCGGGAACCGCGCGCTCGTGGAGGACCTCCTCGCCGCCGGCCCGGTCGTGGAGGTGACCGTGGGCCTCGTCCGGGACCCGGCGACGCCGAGCGGGTACGCCTGGAGCTCCGGAGCGGGGCCTGCGATCACGGTGCGTGCGGGGGCCGTGGGCGCCCTGCGGGTCGTGGTGGCGGGGGAGCGCCCGATCGACCTGATCACGCCATGACGGCCCCCGCGGGCGTGGCGCGGGCGCGCCTCCCCCGCGTCCCGCGTGAGCCGGCCGTCCTTGCCGCGCTCCTCGCGACGACGCTCCTCGCCCTCATCCCCGGGCTCACCCTGCCGATCGTGGTCCGGGTCTACGTGGACCGTGTCCTCGTGGCCGGCGAGGACGGTTGGCAGCAGCCGCTCCTCCTCCTCCTCGCCCTCCTCATCGTCATCGCGCTCCTCGTGACCTGGCTTCAGCTTCGCCTCCTCGCCCGGCACGCGGTCCGGACGGCGACCGCGGACGCGGCGGGCCTGGCCTGGCACGTGCTCCGCCTGCCGGCCCCGGTCGTGGACGGCGAGGGGGCGTCCGGGCTCGCCGCGCGCGGGGCGGCCACCCAGACGCTCGCCGTCTCGGCCGGGATCTTCCTCACCCGCGCGTTGGCGATCAACGTCACCGGGCTCACCGTCTTCGCGCTGGCGGCCTTCCTCGTGGACGCGCGGCTCGCCCTCGCCGGCATCGCCGTGGTGGCGCTCTCCATGGCCACCACCGTCCGGCTTCTCCGCGGGCGCGAGGCCGCGCAGCGCGCCGCGGACGATGCGCGCGTGGACCAGCTGACCACGCTCACCGGGATCGTGCGCGCGATCGAGACGGTGAAGGCCACGGCCGCGGAGGGCTGGGTCTTCGCCCGATGGGGACGCGTGCGCGACCGCCGGGCCGCCGCGATCACCGCGCTCGGCACGGACAGCCAGCGGCTCGCGATCGTCCCGGCGGTCACCATCGCCGCCGGGCTCACCCTCATCCTCGGCCTCGGCTCCTTCCTCGTCCTCGCA
Source organism: Chloroflexota bacterium (assembly GCA_017853275.1). Classification (GTDB taxonomy): domain Bacteria; phylum Chloroflexota; class Limnocylindria; order Limnocylindrales; family CSP1-4; genus JAFMJV01. The sequence goes on along the minus strand of JAFMJV010000007.1, from coordinate 30,940 downwards.
GGGGAGCTGACCCTCGGCGGGCTCGTGGGCGCGCAGACCTTCCTCATCCAGATGCTCGTGCCGGCGGGCCAGCTCGTCTGGCTCGGCGTCCTGCTCGCGAGCGTGCGCAGCGCGGACGCGATGACCGCCGAGATCCGCGCGCTCCCCCTCGATCCGGAGGCGGAGGGTCCCGCGGTCGTCCAGGTGGCGCCGGACCCTGCCATCCCGTGGCGCCCGGCGGCGCTCGCCCTCCGCGGCCTCCGCTTCGGCTACGCGCCGGATGGGCCCCCGCTCCTGGACGGGCTGGAGCTCGAGGTGCCCGAGGGGGCGCGGGTCGCGCTCGTGGGGGCGAGCGGGAGCGGCAAGTCCACGATCATCCGCATCGCGATCGGTGAGCTCCGCCCGTGGGCCGGGACCGTGACGATCGACGGGGTCCCCCGGCTCGCGATGCCGCGTGCCGACCGGGTCGCCGCGCTCGCCTATGTCCCGCAGGCGCCGCTCCTGGTCCCCGGCACGATCCGCGAGAACCTCACCCTCTTCGACGAGACGATCCCGGAGTCGGCGATCGTCCGGGCCCTCCGCGATGCCCGGATCGAGGCGGCCGTGGACGCGCGTCCGCTCGGCCTGGACGAGCCGGTGGGCCCGGGCGCGGGCGGCTTCAGCGGGGGCGAGCTCCAGCGCCTCGCGATCGCGCGCGCGATCGTCCGGGAGCCGCGGATCCTCGTCCTGGACGAGGCGACGAGCGCCCTCGACCCGATCGTGGAGGCGGAGGTGGAGGAGCGGCTCCGCGCGCGGGGTGCCACGACCCTCGTCGTCGCGCACCGCCTCTCCACGATCCGGGACGCGGACCGGATCGTCGTCATCGACCGGGGGCGGATCGTCCAGTCGGGCACGTACGCGGAGCTGCGCGACGTGGGGCGCTTCCGGGAGCTGATCCATGGCTGAGCGGCCCGATCCCGTGGAGGACGCGGTGGCCGCGCTCGTGACGGCCGCGGATGGGAGCGCCCCGCCGATCGTGACGCCCCGCCGCGGCGATCCCGCCGCGGATGCCCGCGCGCTGGCGGCTCCGGACGGGCTTCCCGGGCGCCCGATCCAGCTCTCGCCGGGGTGGGAGCGATCGATCGTCGGCCCGCTCACCGTCACGACCCCGGACGGCCCGGCCGCCGTCCTGCCCCGGCCCGGACGGCCCGGGCTCATCGTCCAGGGCGGCACGCGGCGGACCGCCCCGCTCGACGCCCGGACCGCCGCCCGGGTGGACGCGGCGGCGATCGCCTGGGCGGAGCGGCTGCCGGCGGACGGACGCGCGCGCGGGCTCCTCCGCTGGTCCGTGCGCCGTCACGCGGGCGAGATCGGCCGCCTCCTCGCGGCGGGGGTCGCGGGCGGGATCGTCGGGCTGCTCCTGCCCGCCGGCACCGCGGCGATCTTCGGCATCGCCGTCCCCGCGGGCGATCCCGGGCTCGTCCTCCTCGTCCTCGTCCTCGTCGCGCTTGGCTCGCTCGGGGCCGCCCTGCTCGCGCTCGGCCAGGGCCTCTTCGTCGTGCGCATCCGCGACCTCTCCGATGCGGTCCTCGGGCCGGCGATCCTCGCCCACCTCCTCCGCCTCCCCGTCCCCTTCTTCCGGTCCCGGACGGAGGGGGAGATCACCCAGCGCGCGAACGCCGTCTCCGCGGCGCGTCTCCAGGTGGATGACGGCACGATCGCGACGATCGTCACCGCGACGTTCGGGCTCTCCAGCCTCGTCTGGGTCCTGGTCGCCGACGTGGTGGCCGGGATCGTGGTGGCCCTGGCGACCGCGGCGATCCTCGCCGTCTCGGTCGCCGCGCAGCGGACCGGCCGCGCCCGGCTCCGGGAGCTCCTGGACGCCCGCTCCCGCACGGATGCCACCCTGACCGGGCTCCTCCGCTCGGTCGTGACGTGGCGAGTGGCCGGCGCGGAGGCGCACGCCTTCCGCCGCTGGGCAGCGGACCAGGCCGCCTCCGGGAATGCGCTGGCCGGGCGGCTCGCCTCGATCGGCGTGAGCGAGCCGCTCGAGGTGGCGGCGCCCCTCCTGATCATCACGGTCGTCATCGCCAGCCTGATCATCCTCCCCACGCCGGGCCTCGAGCCGGGGAGCGCCGGGGCCGCAGGGACCTTCCTCGCCCTCTACGCGGCGGTCGCCCAGGTGGCCGTGGCCGCCACCACGCTCGGCTCCCGGGTCTCCGCGCTCGCCGAGCTCGGTCCCACCCTGGGACGGGTGACCCCGATCGTGGAGACGGCCCCGGAGCGGCCGGAGGGTGGCCGCGATCCGGGACCGCTCGCCGGGCGGATCACGCTCACGGACGTCACCTTCGGCTACCGGCGGGATGCGCCGCCGCTCCTCGACCGCTTCTCCCTCGACGTCCGTCCCGGCGAGCTCGTCGCGGTCGTGGGGCCGTCCGGCGGTGGCAAGTCCACCCTCCTCCGGCTCCTCCTCGGGTTCGAGACCCCCTGGACGGGGAGCGTCGCCTACGACGGTCACGACCTGGCCGGCCTCGACCCGGTGGCCGTCCGGGGGCGGATGGGGACGGTCCTCCAGGCCTCCCTCCCGCTCGGCGATACGGTGCGCGACGCGCTCTGCGCCGGCCGGCCCCTCCCCGCAAGCGCCTGCTGGGATCTCCTCGCGGAGGCCGGCCTCGCCGATGACGTGCGGGCGATGGACGGCGGGCTCGAGGCGCCGATCGGGGAGCATGGGCGGCTCCTCTCCGGCGGCCAGCGGCAGCGCCTGATGATCGCGTCCGCGCTCGTGGGGCGTCCGCGGATCCTGCTCTTCGACGAGGCGACGAGCGCGCTGGACACGATCACCCAGTCGGTCGTCATGCGCACGATCCTGTGGTCCGAGGCGACTCGGATCGTCATCGCCCATCGCCTCTCCACGATCCAGGGGGCGGACCGCGTCCTCGTGGTCGCCGGCGGCCGGATCGTGGAGGAAGGAGCACCCGATCTCCTCGCCCGGGCCGGTGGCGCCTTCGCCCGGCTCGCCGCGCGCCAGGAGGCGTGACCCGGATGTCGGAGGATCCCCGCACGCGGGCCGAGGCCGCCCTCCGTGCCTGGGCGGACCTGCCGGGGCGCGCAGCAGCAGCTCGGCTGGAGCGCGGGACGGAACGCTGGGAGGCGGAGGTCCGGGCGGATGCGCCCGTTCCCGCCGCGAGCCTCCTCAAGATCCCCCTCGCGATCGCCGCGGAGCGGGCCGGTGCGGAGGGCCGGATCGCCGCCGGATGGCGGATCGCCATCCGGGATCTTCTCGCCGAGGCGTCGCTCCCGAGCCTCCTCCACGCGCTCGACCCGGAGATCGGTCTCGGCCTTGCCGACCTCATCGGCCTCACCGTGGGGCTGAGCGATGGCCCCGCCGCCGCCGCCCTCCTCCGGATGACGGGGATCGGCGCGGTCTGCGACGCGATCGCGGCGACGGGCTGCACGGCCACCGATGCCCACGTCGTCCCGCCGGAGGACCCGTCCGCACCGCTCGCCGGCCGGACCACGGCCCGGGACGCCCTCCGGCTCCTGGACGCGGCGGCGGACTCCGCGCGTCATCCGCTCACTGCCCGTGCGCTCCGCCACTCCGTCCGGAACAGCCGGATCCCGCTCGGGGCCACGGAGGCGGACGTGACGATCGCGCACAAGACGGGGTCGCTCCCCGGGCTCGCCCACGATGTCGCCCGGATCGAGGCGGATGGCGCCGTCCTCCTTGTGGCCTTCCTCGCCACGGACGAGCACGACACGCTCGCCGTGGGCTACGCGATGGGGATCGCCACGCGGACGATCCTCGCGGCGTGGGGGCTCGATGCGCAGCGGACGCGGAGCATCGCGTGAGCGGCCCGATCGGGACCGCGGTCCGGGTCCTCGTCGCCGGGGCGGGGGTGGCGGGAGCGATCGTGGGCGGTGAGCTCCTCGCCCTGCGGCGCTCCACCCGCCGGGCGGCCACCGGGTCGCACGGGCCGGCGGACGCGATCGTCATCCTCGGCGCGACCGCGGATGCCTCCGGTCCCTCCCCGGAGCTCGCCGCGCGCCTGGACCATGGCGCGCGCCTCTGGCGTGCGGGTCTCGCGCCGGTGATCCTCGTCGCGGGTGGCGTGGCGGACCGGGTGGACGAGGCGGATGTCATGGCCGACCACCTGGCCGGGCGCGGGATCCCCCGGGATGCCGTCGCCCCGCTCCGGCCCGCCGGCACCACGCGCGAGGCGATCCGCTCGCTCGCGGGGCGATCCGGCCCTGCCGACTACCTCGTGGTCTCCTCGCCCTTCCACGCCCGCCGGATCGAGCGCGAGGCACGCCGGCATGGCGTCCGGCTCACGGTGGGCGTCCCGGCCGTGACGCCGGTCAGCGGCCACCCCGAGCTCAACCGGCTCTACGTGGCGCTCGAGCTCGTGGCGATCGCGTGGTACGCGCTCCCGGAAGGCTGGACGCGCCGCGTCCACACCGGCCCCGGCAGCCTGCGCCGGCAGATCCCGATCGTCATGAGCCGCCGGATCGCGCCGCAGGGCGCACGGCCCGCTCCCGAGCGCCCGGCCACCGGCGGCTGAGACAACGCCGCGGGGTCCCGGAGGACCCCGCGGCGTTGCGGAGGAGCAGCGCGTCGGGCGTCAGGGGTTCGTGTGGGTCACCTTGAGCGTCAGCTTCACCGGCTTCGTGCTCGAGACCTGCCAGGTGTAGGCCCCCTCGGTGAGGGTCGCGGTGAGGTTCACCGGGCTGACCCGGAGGAGGCTCGCCACCGTGGCGCCGGTCGCATCCAGGATCCGGACCCGGACCCGGGTGCCGATCCCGGCCGGGCTCGTGAAGGTGACCCGCGTCTTCGTCTCGCCGTCGCCGACCGGGATCTCCCAGGTGCGGACCGGGCTCGTGGCGCGGAGGGTGGCCGTGTAGGTCTTCGTGCTCGTCGTCCCCTGGTCCGGCGTCGGCGAGGGCGACGGCGTGGGGGTGGGGGTCGGCGTGGGGTTCGGGTTCGCCAGCTCCGCGGCGTGGAGGAAGGGGCTGTCCGCCACGTTCCAGTGCGTCGCGAGGTACGAGCCCGCCGGGGGGTTCGTGTGGAAGTAGTCGTCGTGGTTGCAGTCCAGGAGCGTGTTGTTGCTCGAGGCCTGGCAGCGGATCTGCATCTGGACGCCCTGGGCGTCCGAGTAGCACATGACGTCGTACTCGTCCGTGCAGTGGTAGCCCGCGGTCGCGTTCGGGGCGCTCTTCTGGACCGCGCCGAGCCCGTGGAGGACCTCGTGGAGCTCCGCGTAGTCCCAGCAGCCGTTGTCCGAGCGGGCGAAGGAGATCGAGCTCGCGTTCGCGTTCGTCGTCGTGTCGCGGTCGTCATCCCAGACGTGACCGATCCCGCAGTAGACGTTCGCGTCCATCCAGACGTGGTACTTGCGGCCCGCCACGTTGAAGCCCTGGGCCTTCAGCTCCGTGACCATGTTCGTGAAGGAGTCATCCCCGGTGGGGGAGAGGACCGCCTTGGCCACGTTCAGCCGGCAGTCCGGGTTGGTCACGAAGCGCAGGTGGCGGATCCCGCCGGTGGCGCGGGCGCTCGTGACGACCGCGGCGTTCATGTGGGCGGCATAGGTGTCGATCAGCGGGGCGACGGAGGTGTAGCGGTCCGGCTTGTCCGAGGAGACCGCGTAGATCGCCTGGATCCGCTTGCCGCTGACGCCGTCCCCCACGCAGGGGACACCGGTGGGGCCGATGATGTCCGCGAGCCCGGCGGTCTCGCCGTTCACGCTGCTCCGCTCGGCCATCCGCCGGACGGTGCGGAGGGCACCGCGCCAGGGGCTCCGCCCGAGGTCCGCCTTGAGCTGCGGAACGGACCGCTTCACGGTGACGTTCACGCCCTCGGGCGCGGCGTCCGGTCCGTGGGTGCACTGGAGCTCGCCGCCGATGCGCATGCTGTAGTTCCCGGCGCAGGGGCCGCCGAAGGCGCGCTTCAGGCCGGCGGTGATCAGCCCCCGGCGGGCCGCGACAGCGGGATCCGCGGGGCGGTCATCGTGCCGGTGGAGGCTGCCATCCGCGTGGCGGTGGACGGTCCCGGAGTCCCGGGTCGCCGGCGCCGCTGCGGCGGACGGTGCTGCCGTCGCGGGCGCACCGGCGGGGAGCGTGAGGAGGAGTCCGATCCCGAGGGAGACGAGGAGACGCGCCCGGCCTCGCCGCCGCGTGGTTCCTGCGACTGCCTGGCTCTCCGAGCTGCTCATCTCGACCTCCGGGATCCGCTGCCTGACCATGCCGGTAGGAAAGCAGGCGGAGGTCGGGAGGGGCTACGGGTCGGAAGTACCAGCCGTGCGCCGGGCGAGGGTCCCCCGGGGGGATGACCACAGTCCTGTCCCGGGACCGGAAGGGGACCCGAGCAGCGTCGCCCCGCCGGGGAGGGGCGGGCTCAGCCGGCCGTGTCCACCCGGTAGCAGTCGTCCGGGCGGTTGGCGAAGACGTGGTCCGGGTCGCACAGGCGGTTCGAGACCTTGCCCGCGATCCCGCCGCCCGCCTCCTCCGCACGGTTCTCCGTGATCCGGGAGCGGTTGCGGAGGATCAGGGAGCCGCCCGGCTCGTTGAAGATCCCCCCGCCGTGGTCCACGGTGGCGTAGTTGCCGCGCATCAGCGCGCGCTCCCGGAGCCGCACGGTCCCGGCGTCGTTGTGGATGCCGCCGGCACGTGGTGCGCGGTTCCGGTTCACCTTGGAATCGTTGCGCATGACGAAGGTCGCGCCCGGGGCGTTCTCCACCCCTCCGCCGGTCACCCGCGCGGTGTTGCGGCGGACCTCGGAGACGCCGCGCAGGGCGAGCGTGCCCTCGTTCAGGATCCCGCCACCGGCATCCGCGGTGCTCCGGCGGACGAGGACGTCCCGGAGGAAGGCCGTGCCCCGGTTCACGATGCCCCCACCGGCCGCGCCGCCGTCCCCCTCCTCGATGCGCAGGTTGCGCAGGCGGACCCGGCTCCCCGCCTCGATCGTGAGGACGGTCCCGCTACCCCCACCGCTGAGGACGCCGCGGCTCAGCGCGACGGTGCCGATGCCCAGCAGGCGGAGGTCCTTGGCGATCGTGAAGTTGCCGGTGCAGATCCCGCGGACCACGAGGCGGTCATCCGGGGCGGCTGCCGCGATCGCCGGGGCGAGATCCGCGGTGATCGCGAAGGTCCGCTCGTTGTAGACCCAGCACTCCTGGCCGGGGGCGGTCACGGTGCCGGCGGCCACCGGGACCGGGAGGATGAGCGCGGCCAGGGCCAATGTCGCGATGAGGGTCGGGCGGCGGCGCGCGATGGGGGTCGGGCGGGGCATCGGTCACTCCGGTCGGTGGGCGTCCCGCCACGTCGTCACGGTCCCGGGCGGCGCCGGATGCAGATGGTGGGGAGCCGGTGGCGCTCTGTCAACCCGTCCAACGCAACCCCGGAGCTCAGCGGCTCCGGGTGAAGCGCCACCACGTACCGCCGTTCGCGAGCGTCGTGCCACCACCGTTCTCGGCGCGGACCTGCCATTCATAGGTGACGCCCTTCACGGCAGGGAAGGCGAAGCCGCTGCCGGCCTCGGTCCACGTGCCATCACACGCCGAGTTGCGCGTCCGGTCCACGCACACGAGGTAGCGGTCGGCCCGCTCGCTCGCAGCCCACGTGAGGGCGATCGTCGTCCCGCGGGGCTTCGCCCCGTTGAGCGGTGCGGTCTTGCCGAACGCGCCTGGTGCCACGACGGGCGCGGGGGTCGGTGCAGGTGTGGGCGCGGGGGTCGGCGCAGGGGTCGGGTCCGGCGTGGGCGCAGGGGTCGGGTCCGGCGTGGGCGCGGGCGTCGGATCCGGGGTCACACTCGGCGCCGGGGTCGGATCTGGCGTGGGGGCCGGGGTCGGCGCCACGGAGGGAAGCGGCGTCGGACCCACCGACGGGGCCGGGGTGGGTGCGGCCGACGGGCTCGGCAGCGGCGTGGGGGCCGCCGTGGGCGCTGGCGTGGGCGAGACCGGACCCTGGACGTAGCGGATGACGAGCGCGGGGCGCGCGGCGATCGTGCCGCTCTCCCGGCTGTGGAGGTCCGCACCGTCCGAGGTGGCCGCGTCCGCGATGAGAAGACCGTGGTTCGCCGCCCCGTCCACCCAGGACTGGACGAGCGCCACCCCGTCCGCGTTGAGCGGCACGGTGAGATCGCCGGTGGCGGCCGCGCTCAGCGTCCCCAGCCGCGTGCTGCCCCGGTCGGCGGCACCGCTCGCGCCGGCGCCTGCCCACGGGGTCCCGGCGCTTGCGTTCTGCCACGTGGCTTCACCCTCGGTCCAGTCCTTCCGGACCTCCCAGATGCCGTATCCGCCGGCGCTCTGGTTCGTGACGCGGAAGCGGAGGCTCGCGGAGCGGACGATCGCACCTGCGGGCAGGGCGGAGAGGTTCCAGCGGATGAGGGTGACGAGATCGCGGCCGGTGCCGGCGGGATCGTCCCCGTCCACGAGGAGGGTCGTGTCGGCTCCGAGCGCCGTTCCGGGCGTGTCCCCGGAGATCGTCGCGTCCCGCGTCCCGGCATAGGCACCGGTGGGTCCGTCACCGTCCCGGAAGGTCATCGTGAGCGCGGTCTCCGCGACCACGTCGAAGGTATCCCGCGTGGTCCCCGCGGTATCCACGAGCTGACCGTGGAGCCCGTCCGCATCGGAGGTCAGGCGGAGCGCGCCGTGGCTCCCCGCGTAGCGCACCAGGCTCCCGGTGACCGGCGTCCCGAAGGGATAGAGGGAGGCACCGCCGAGCCCGTTCACCACGTAGGTCAGCCCGTCCACGGCGAGCCGCTCGTACGTGTGGTCGTGTCCGGAGAGGACGAGGTCCACTCCCCAGTCCGCGTAGGGCCACTGGAAGGCGGGCGTGGAGCCGTGGTTCGAGCTGGAGGAATAGGGCGGGTGATGGAGGATGACCACCTGCCAGCGGGCGGTGGAGGCCGCCGCCGTGGCGATCAGCCAGCTGCGCTGGGCGGAGAGCTCGGTCCCGCTCGCGAGGGCGGCCTGGCTGTCCAGCATCATCAGGTGGATGTCGCCGATGACGACGTCGTAGTAGCGCTCGTTCCCCGGCAGCGCGAAGTAGCCGGTGTAGTTCGCGATCCCCGCATCCGTGTGGTCGTGGTTCCCCGTGGCGGGCCAGAAGCGGTTCGTGGCGCTCGTCCCGCCGGACGGGCACCAGGTGCCGGGGGCGACGCCCGCCATCCACTGGCAGTAGTAGCGACCCGCGGCCAGGTCGTAGCGCTCGGTCCCGGTCCCGCCGACCCCGGAGTAGTAGTTGTCCCCCAGGGTGACGAGGGCATCCGCCGTCCAGCCGTTGACCATCGTGGCGACCGTGGCCTGCGCGGTGTTCCCGTAGCCCTGGTCGCCGATGATCGCGAGGACCGTGCTCCCGGCGGCGCGCGCCACGGGGGCGGAGGCGAGCGGACCCGCGATGAGCGAGACGGCGAGGAGGGCAGCGCCGGCGGCAGCCACGGAGCGGGAACGGATCGATGCGGTCATGGGCTCCACCCTAGCCACCCATCCGGGGGTCCGGCCATGGTCCGGTCGTACCGGGACCTTCGGCGGCGCGCGGACGCCCACGCGCGGCACGGTGCATGATGCGCACGGCGCGGCTCGTGACCGCGACGGGAGGCACCACGGAGGGCGGGATGGGACCGGGAGAGGCGATCCGGACGGTCTTCGGCAAGTACGCGCAGCTGGACGGACGGGCGAGCCGTTCGGAATACTGGTGGTGGGCGCTCTTCCTGCTCGCGATCCAGATCGTGATCTCGGTGGTGGCGACCGCCCTCGGGAACGGCGCGTCCACGGTGGACGGGCTCCTCGCCGGCGCGGGGCTCATCTCGCTCGTCTCCGTTCTCATCGGGCTCGTCCTCTTCCTCCCGTCCCTCGGCGTCTTCGTCCGGCGTCTCCATGACGTGGGCCGCTCGGGGTGGTGGTTCTGGATCGCGATCATCCCCTTCGGCGTCTTCGTCCTCCTCGTCTTCCTCCTGCTGGACAGCGAGCCCGGCCCGAACCGCTGGGGCCCGCCCCCGCGCGGCAGCCGCTACGCCGACCCCACCGCGTGGCGCTTCTACCAGGGCGCGGCACCCGCGCAGCCCGCGCCGATGGCCTGGACCCCCGCCGCTCCGCCCGCGCCCCAGCCGCCCGTGGCACCCGCCGCGCCCCCCGCGAGCTGGCAGTCGGCCCCGCAGCAGCCTCAGCCGCCGCAGTCGTGGCAGTCCGCCCCGCAGCAGCCCGAGGCGCCCCAGTCCTGGCAGTCCGCGCCGCAACAGCCACAGGCGCCGCAGTCGTGGCAGTCCGCCCCGCAGCAGCCGCAGCCCCCCGCGCAGGGTGGCTGGCAGTCCGCACCGCAGCAGCCTCAGCCGCCGCAGGACCCGCGCGGTCCCCAGGCCTGACCGATCCACCACAGCAGAAGGGGGAGATGATGACCAACGCTCCGGGAACGCCGCCGCCGGCCCAGGTGAAGTACTGCTCCGCGTGCGCGAACATGCTCGATCCGCGGGCCGAGATCTGCCCGCGCTGTGGCGTCCGGCAGGTTACGCCCATGCCCAGCCCGGTCGTCGGGATGTACGGCCCGGCGCAGCGCTCACGCCTCGCCGCCGCGCTCCTCGCGATCTTCCTGGGCTCCTTCGGGATCCACAAGTTCTATCTCGGGAAGCCCGGCCAGGGGGTCCTCTACCTGATCTTCTTCTGGACCGTGATCCCCGGGATCGTGGGCTTCATCGAGGGGATCCTCTACCTCGTCATGTCGGACGAGGAGTTCTGGTCCCGCTACCCGGTCCGGCGCTAACGCTCCTGATCAGCCCTCGGCGCCGCTCGCCTGGCGGGCGGCCGCCTGGGCAAGGGCCTGGTTCACCTTCCCGGCGATGGACACGAGCGCCGGTCCATCGATGAGCTCCACGCCGACCTGCCGTGCCACGTCGATCGCCGCGTCCGTGTAGCCCGAGGTCGTGATGAAGACCGCGTGCGCGTTCGCGTCGTGGTAGCGCGCCATCCCGTAGAACTGCTGGATCTCCGGGGAGCCGATCCGCCGGTCCGGGGCGTAGCGCTTGCACTGGACGAGGACGGTCCGACCCTGGGGATCCACGCCGCGGACATCCACGGAGAGATCGCCGGCGCCGCCCACGGCATCCATCTGCGGGTAGCCGAGGGCGCGGAAGAGGGCGGCGACCTCCTGCTCGAACTGGGTCGGGGTGAGCGCGAGGAAGCCGTCCAGCGTGGCGATCCGGACCTGGGGGACCGGGCGCCGCGACCGCAGGTAGGCGATGACGAGGAGGCTCACGACCGCGAAGCCGATGAGCGACGGGACGGGGTTCTCCTTGGCCCACTCCCAGGCCATCCCCAGGGCGACGATGACCGCCACGACCCCGATGAGACACCCCGTCCCGGTGCCGGACGAGGAGCTGCGCCCGCCGCCCGAGCCACGCACGGCGCGGACGGCGGCGGCACCCAGGAGAAGCCGGCCCAGGTTCATCGGTGGAACGGATCCCGGTCGGCGCGCTGCATGATCACCCCCATGGGACCCGCGAGGCGCGCCAGATGTCAGCGCCGGGGTCCGGCCGGGACGATACCGCGCTCCTTGGTACCCCGTCCAGCGGCGTGCCGGACAGATGGCACGCGGACCGGCGAGGATGCGCGGGTGAAGCTCCGGTCGGCGCTCGTCCTCCTCCTCGCGGCGGTCCTGGCCGGCTGCGGATCGCCGCCCGTTCCGTCCGTCACGGAGCAGGCAGGCGCCCCGGCGACCCGGGCCCCGGCGGCCACCCCGCGCGCCACCGCCCGGCCCACCCCGCGCCCGGCGACACCGGCACCGGCTGCGGACGCGGTCACGGGCCTCGCACCTGCCGGACGGACGGAGAGCGCCCGGGTCCTCGCCGTGGTGGACGGGGACACGATCGAGGTGGACCGCGGCCGCGGCCCGGAGCGCGTCCGCTACATCGGGGTGGATACGCCGGAGACCGTCCATCCCAGCCGGCCCGTGGAGTGGATGGGGAAGGAGGCCTCGGCGATGAACCGCTCGCTCGTGGAGGGGCGCCAGGTCCTCCTCGAGCGGGATATCAGCGAGACGGATCGCTACGGCCGCCTCCTCCGCTACGTCTGGGTGGAGGGGACGGGCGGCGAGCTCGTCTTCGTCAACCTCGCGCTCGTGTCGCTCGGCCTGGCGCAGGTCGTCACCTACCCGCCGGATGTCCGCTGGGTGGACATCTATCTCGCGGCGCAGGCGGACGCGCGGGAGCGGGGGATCGGCCTCTGGGGGACCCCGCCCGGCGGGGAGGCAGCCGCGGCCGGCGGAGGAGGGGCCACGGCCGGCGGGTCGGGCTGCGATCCGGCCTACCCGGACGTCTGCATCCCGCCCTCGCCGCCGGACCTGGACTGCGCGGACGTTCCCTATCGGCGCTTCCGCGTCCTGCCACCGGACCCCCACCGCTTCGATGGCGGCGGGGACGGCGTGGGCTGCGAGAGCTGACCCGGATGGTCGATGCGCCGCCCGGGAGGCCTCCCGCGATCGCCCGGGCTTGACCGGATGCCGGAGGATGGTCGCGGGGCGGATGCTCCGGCCGCAGCGTGGAGGGATGGGATGCGGATGGTCGTGGCTCGGCGGATCCTGGGTGCTGTGCTCGCGGGCACGGTGGCTCTCGCGCTCCTGCCGGCCGGGCCGGTGGCGGGCTCTTCCACCACGTGCATCGTCACGAACACGCGGACGGACGGGACCGCGGCCACGCTCCGCGCGGCAGTGAAGGCTGCCAGCGCCGGAGACACCCTCACGGTCCGCGGCGTCTGCCGGGGCGCCGCGGTGATCCGCAAGGACCTCACGATCCGGGGGATCCGTCCGCCGGGAGCCGCCCGGCCCACGCTGGACGGCAGGAACCTCGTTCAGCCGCTCTTCATCGACACGGGGGCCACGGTCACCGTGCGCGGGCTCTTCATCACCCGGGGCGTGGGCCGGTCGTTCGTCTTCGTCACGATCGGCGGCGGCATCTACAACGGCGGGACGCTCGTCCTGCGTGGGGTCCGGGTCGCGCTCAACACGGCGGGCCTGGGCGGCGGCATCTTCAACGGCGGCCACCTCACCCTGGGGAAGGGGACGGTCGTGGAGCAGAACCGCGCGACGTCCAATGGCGGTGGCGTGTCGAACGGCGTCGGGGCGACGCTCGTCATCACCTCCACCGGGCGGATCACCGGCAACGAGGCGGATCTTCGTGCCGGCGGCCTCTACAACCCGACGGGCGCGTTCCTGGAGGGCGTCCGGTGCCCCGGGATCGGGGTCTTCAACGCCAACGTGGTCGGGAACACCGCCCCGATCGACGAGGACTGCGGATCCGAGGCCACGTAGGCCGCGTCCCACGGCCCTGTCCGGATCCGAGAGGGCCGCCTCATCCGGATCCGGCTCCGCGCCGCCGCCGATGCGGTCAGTCGAGGATCCGCACGTAGGGGTGGAAGCGGAACCGGTCGGCCGGGTCCAGCTGCTTCTTCAGGGCACGGATGCCGGCCGCTGCCTCCGGTGTGCCGAAGATCAGCTCCGCAGCCGGTGGCTCGCCCGGGTCGTCGGGCTGCGAGTGGGTCCCGCTGAAGTCGACGTCCAGCCCGGGGATGGTGCGCGCGCGATCGACGATCCCGTTCGTCCGGTCGAGGATCGCCTGGCGCGCCGCACCGTCCTTCGGCCCGGCGTCGTACATCGTGACGATGTCCACGAAGAAGTCGTGGTGATGGTTCCCGGTCGGGATCGGGCGGCCGGTGCCGGCAGCCCCGCCCAGGGTCCGGATCTCGATGATCGAGAGCGGAGCCTCGTCCAGCGGCGCCTCGCCGACCATCACGTCACAGACGTAGTCGATCGCCGCGTCATCCGGTGCCATCCGCGTCCCCACCGCATGGCACAGGAAGGCGAGCGGATCGCCGGACTGACCCTCGATGATCGGCCACAGCGCCCCCGCTGCTTCGTACCACGAGCCCCAGCGGGCTGCGGCCAGCAACGGCAGCTCGAGAGAGGCGGCCAGCTCCTCGAGCGGAGCGAGGAACCGGGCCGGATCCCCGATGAAGGAGTCGAAGAAGGTCGTGGTCACGACGATCGCGCCGCCACCGGTGACGACGATCTCCTGGGAGACCGAGGGATCGGGGAGGATCGCGTCACGCATCAGCCGGACGGCGCCGCGCGTGAACCGGACGGCGCGCTCGCGCGAGTCGAAGCCGAAGACCCGCTGCTGGGCCTCCCGGATCGCGCTCGCGGGCGCCACGCGGATCGTCACGTCCACCACGATCCCGAGCGCGCTTCCTGCGCCGACCATCGCCGCGAGCTCCGGATCTGCGGTGCCGAGGACCCGGACCTCGCCCGCGGCCGTCACCACGGTCATCCGCTCCACGCGCTGGCCGAGCAGCCCGAGCCGGCGCGAGAAGTAGCCGCTCAGGCCGCCGTTCACGACATATCCCACCACGCCGACACCGGGCCCGGTCCCCACCGGGAGCGCGCCCCTCTGCTCCCGGAGCGCCTCCACCAGCTCGCGGAAGACGACCCCGGCGCCCACCGTCACAAGCGGGCCGTCCGCGTCCTCGTGGAAGGTGATCTCCTTCAGGTGGACCAGGTCGAGGACGACCGCATCCGGGGCGGCGACGAGCGCGGATCCGCTCGAGCCGTGGCCGCCCGAGACGCACGCGATCGGCGTGGACGGCGGAAGGGCACGGACGATCCGCACGACCTCATCGACGGAACGGGGCTGGTGGATCTCCCGGGCGAGCGACGTGACGACCGGACGCTTCCCGTCCGGTGGGCCGCCGAGACGATTGCCGCTCACGCTCCACGCTCGGCTCCGGAACCAGGCTTCGTTCGCGTCCATCCGATCCCTTTCCCCAGCGCGCCTTAGCGGCGCTGGTCGGTGACCGAGATCGTCGTGGCTGGGTAGGTCCCCCGCATCCAGGTGATCGTCCCCAGGCCCTTGGCGAAGCCGAGCTGCTCGTTGTTCACCGCGCCGTCCGCGGCCTCGCTCCCGGTGAGCGTGACCATACTCCCTGCCGTCCCGTTGCGGACCGGCCAGTAGCGGAGGCCGAGCCCGTCGAAGCCGGTCGTGAAGAGGACGCCGATCATCCCGATCCGTGAGCCCCCGATCGGGACGAGCCCGCTCAGGCGGACCTTCCGTCCGTCCTCCGAGACGACCTGGGGGGCGGGGACCCCGCCGTCCGCATGGGCGAGCCAGATCCGCGTGGCGGAGCCGTCCGGCTGGACCCAGCCCGCCAGGACATCGCCGTCCGCCTCCACCGCGACCGCGATCTGGTCCTTGGCGGGCAGCCCGGTGGCGAGCGTGTGGGTGGCGATGCAGGAGGTCCCGCAGCCGGCGCCGAGGGTGACGAGCTCGACCTCCGTGAAGGGCGCGTTCGCGGGCGCAAGCCAGGTGACGCCGACCGTGCCGTCCGGCCCGATCGCCGCCCGGATCCGCTGCGAATCGCCGGCCGGTCCCAGGGTGATCGTGCGCCAGCGTCCGGACGCGGAGCGGATGGCGACCCGCGGCGTCATCTCCGCGAGGTCGTAGCCCTGGATGAAGGGGACCACGATCTCGCCGCGCGCATTTCCGGCGATGCCCGGGGTCGTCGCATGGACATCGGCCGAGGTGAGGAAGCGGGTCGCGAAGCTGCCACCTGCTCGCCCGGTCGCCACCACGATCCGGTAGACGGGGTCCCCCGCGGGCGGGCTCTTGGGCGCGGCGATCCCGGCGATCGTGAAGGTGCCGTCCCCGGCCCGGGTCAGGCTCGCCGTGGAGAGCCGGTAGTCCCGCTCCACTGCGCCGCGGAAGGGACGGCCGGCCGGCACCCAGCGGCGGGCGGTCACATCGATGCGCCAGAGACGGATGCCGGCCACGCCCGCCGGGCCGTCCGCGGTGGTGGCCGCCCAGCCATCCCCATCCGGCGAAGCGACGAGCGAGGTGAGGCCGAGGAAGTCCCCTTCCGGCGACTGGGCGATGGAGCGGAAGCGGTTCGCACCGGGGGCGCGGACCCGCGCCTCGAGGCGGTTCGTGGTCCCGCCCACCCCGACCGCCCGGACGATGATCACCGTCCCATCCTTCGCGACCACGCTCTGGACACCGCCCCAGCCGGCGGTTCCCGTGGCGGTCACCGGCGTGGTCCAGGTGGGCGCCGCCGCGACCGGGGCGGCAAGGCCGGCGACAAGGAAGGCGGCGATCGCGAGCGATGCGAGCCGGTGACGACGGAGCACGGCGTTCTCCCTGCACGGCAGGGCCGCTCTCTCCCGTGCGGAGCGGCCCGGTGGCGCGACGATAGCGCGCCGGGTGGGGGCGTGTGGGGCGGGCCGCGGCCCAGCCCGCGCTCAGCCGCGCGGGGCCGGACCCACGAGGTGGTCGATCCGGCCCACGGAGCGGAAGCCGAGACCGGCGTAGAGCGGCTCGCCCATCTCCGAGGCGGCCAGCCAGGTCGTGGGGTCTCCGCGCTCCGCCGAGAGGTGGAGCGCCGCGCGGGTGACCGCCCGGCCCACGCCACGGCCCCGCGCGGCCGGGAGCGTCCCGATGTTCGTGATCCAGCCCTGGCCCGCCGCCCGGAAGAGCGACCCCGCCCCCACCGGCCGGCCCGCGAGCGTGGCGAGGAGGACGACCCGTGCCCCGTCCCGCCCGTGGGGAAGGCGCGGATCGTAGAGGCCGCGCATGAGGGCGGCCCGCGCCGGGTCGGACCAGCCGTACGCACCCGCCATCACGCCGATCCAGTCGTCCAGCGCCTCGATCGACGCCACGATGCGCACCGCGACGCCTGCCGGGGGCTCCGGCAGCTCTCCCCCCGGCCGCCGGGCCATCACGGTCTCCGGCCCCGGGTCGCGCATCCCGGTCGCCCGGAGCGCGTCGAGCAGCCCTGCCGAGCGCGCCGCCGCGTCCACCCACCAGAGGGTCGGCAGGCCGGCGGCGCGGTAGGCCGGCTCCACGGCGGCGACCCGCTCGGGGAGCGTGTCGGGCGGCATCGCGAGGCGGGTGATCACGTTCACGTACGGTTGCGGCCGGCCCGGGGCGAAGGTCCGGACGAGGTCCGCCTCGGCCACCGTCTCGATCCCGGGGATCCCGGAGAAGGCGAGCGCGGCATCGGCGAGGACGGCGGCCTGGAGGGCGGGATCGTGGAGGGGCGCATCCCCCGCCGGATCGGTCATCCCGGGATGCTAGCGGGCCGCTCCGCGGGGATGAGCGGCCCGTAGGATGGAGCGGATGCCCGAGCGCGCCCCCGCCCCCGCCCCTCCCGTCGCCCTCGTCACCGGGGCGAGCCGCGGGATCGGCCGGGCGATCGCCGCGGACCTTGCCGCCGCGGGCCACGCGGTCGCGTGCACCGCGCGCCACGAGGCGGACGCCCGTGCGGCCGCGGCGGCGATCGCGGATGCCGTCCCCGGGGCGCGGACGATCGGCGTGGTCCTCGAGGTCACCGATCCGGCGTCGGTGGCCTCGGCCGTCGCCCGCACGGAGGAAGCGCTCGGGCCGATCACGGTCCTCGTGAGCAACGCGGGGATCCAGCGTCTCGGCGGGGTCCTGGAGCAGAGCGCCGAGGACTGGGATGCGGTGATCGCCACGAACCTCACCGGCGCCTTCCACGTGGCCCAGGCGGTCGCCCGCCGGATGGTGGAGACGGGGACCGCGGGCGCGATCGTCAATATCGCCTCCGCCGCGGGCCTCATCGCCTTCCCCGGCCGGACCGCCTACGCCGCGGCCAAGGCGGGGCTGATCATGCTCACCCGCTCCTTCGCGCTGGAGCTCGCGCCGCACGGGATCCGGGTCAACGCGGTCGCCCCCACCTTCGTGGAGACGGAGCTGGGCCGGCAGACCCTGGATGCGCCGGGGATGCGCGCGGCGATCACGGCGCGGATCCCGCTCGGGCGGGTCGCCACGGAGGCGGACGTGGCCGCCGCGGTGCGCTACCTCGTCTCCCCCGGGGCGGGCTTCGTGACCGGAACGGTCCTCCCGGTGGATGGCGGGATCGCGCTGCGATGAGCGGCGACCCCCGCCTCGCCGCGGTCCTCGCCTCCGTGGAGGCGCTGGCGCCGCGCTACCACGATCTCCTCCGCGCGCTCGTCGCCACGCCGAGCGTGGTGGGGGACGAGCGGCCGGCCCAGGAGATGCTCCATGGCGCCGCCGCTGACGCGGGCCTCGCCGCCGCGCTCCACGAGGTGGATCCGGCCGCCCTCCAGGACGACCCGCGGGCCGGTCTCGCGGACCTCGGGCGCCATCCCCGCCCCAACCTCCTCGCCCGTCTCCCCGGGACGGGGGGTGGACGATCCCTTCTCCTCTCGGGGCACGTGGATGTGGTCCCGATCGGGGAGCCGGGCGCCTGGTCCCGCGATCCGTGGGGGGCGCAGGTGGTGGACGGCCGCCTCTACGGCCGGGGTGCGCTGGACATGAAGAGCGGGCTCGTGGCGGCGCTCCACGCGGTCGCCGCGATCCGCGTGAGCGGCGTCCCGCTGCGCGGCGATCTCGCCTTCGAATCGGTGATCGAGGAGGAGGCCACGGGGAACGGGGCGCTCGCCGCGCGGCTGCGCGGTCCGGGGGCGGACGCCGCGGTCATCCCGGAGCTGAGCGAGGAGGCGCTCCTCGTGGCGACCCCGGGCGTCCTGTGGGCCGAGCTGACCACCGTGGGGCGCTCGGGTTACGTGGGGCAGCCGGGTGCTGCGGTCAATGCGATCGACCGGATGCTCGACCTGCTCGCCGGCCTCCGGAGCCTCCCCGCAACCCTGAACGCCGGCTTCCGCCACCCCGCCTTCCCCACCGAGCCCGCGCCCCTCACCCTGAACGTGGGGACGATCGAGGGCGGCGACTGGCCCTCCTCCCTCCCGCTCGCCTGCCGCGCCGGCATCCGCTTCTCCTTCCCCATCGGCTGGCCGGTCGCCCGCGCCCAGGCGCTCCTCGCGGAGCGGGTCCGGGAGATCGCGGAGGCGGACCCCTGGCTGCGGGAGCACCCGCCCGCGATCCGCTGGCACGGCTTCCGCGCGGAGGGCTGGGAGATCGACCCGGATGCGCCGATCGCCACCGCGCTCGCGCAGGCGGTGGCCGAGGACGGCGGCCGGCCGCGGACGGCGCCCCTCTACGGGACTGCGGATGCCCGGTTCTTCCGGGACGCGGGGATCCCCGCGCTCTACTACGGACCGTCCGGCGGGGGGCAGCACGGTCCGGATGAGTGGGTCGATCTCGCGAGCGTGGCCCGGGTGACCCGGGTCCTCGCGCGGGTCGCCCTTGCCTGGTGCGGCTGAGCGGAGGGAGCGATGACCGTCCTTGTCACCGGCGCCGCGGGGCGGATCGGCCGCCACGTCACCCGGATCCTGCGCGCGAGCGGCGACCCCGTCCGGGCCCTCGTCCTGCCGGATGACCCCGGGCGCGCCTGGCTCGCCGCGCAGGCTGGGGTCGAGATCGTGGAGGGACGCCTGGAGGACCGCGCGAGCCTCGTGCCCGCGGTCCGCGGTGCCCGGGCGATCGTCCACCTCGCCGCCGCGCTCACCAGCCGGGGCGGCATCGACGACGAGTTCTTCGCCGCGAACGCCGCGGGGACCTACCACCTCCTCGCCGCGATCCGGGACAGCGGTTCGCGACCCGACCGGGTCTGCATCGTCAGCTCGGACGCCGTCTACTGGGGTGGGGGCGGGCCCGCCTTCTCGCCGGTGGACGAGACCCACCCGCGGATCCCCGCGAGCGTCTACGGCGCCACGAAGGTCGCCGCGGAGGAGCTCGCGCTCACCTTCCAGCGTGCGTACGGGATCCCGGTCACGATCGTCCGGCCGAGCGCCACGGCCGATGCGGAGGAGCTGATCGACCCGGACGGGGTCTTCGGCAGCCGGATGTGGGTCGCCTCGGCGATCCGCCGCATCGAAGCCCACCGCGCCCCGTCCGCCGCGGACCGGGAGCTCCTCGCCGCCCTCCGCCCCCACGCGGATGCCGGACCCGCCCTCTACCTCGTGGCGGATCCGGACGGCCGGACGGCGATCTCCACGCTGAACGACGCCCGGGATGCGGCGGCGGGGATCGTGGGGGCCCTCCGCCACCCGCTCGCGGTGGGCGAGGCCTTCAACATCGGGCCGGCCGCCCCGTACGCGGAGGCCGAGCTGCTCGGTCACCTGGGCCGCCGGCTCGGGCTGCCGGTGGTGACCGTCACCCTCGAGGGCGCCCGGCCGAGCTGGATCGTCAGCTCCGCGAAGGCACGCGCCGTCCTCGGCTACGCGCCGGAGCGGAGCGTGACCGGGATGGTGGACGAGGCCCTGGCGGCGCGTGGGGAGGCGGGACGATGACGGACAAGACCCTGGACGAATCGGGGAGCCGGCGGCCGGAGGCGGCGGGCTGGTGGACGGAGCCCGCCCGTGCGGCGGACCGCGAGCGGATGGCGCGCCTCGCCGGCGCCCCGGACGCGGAGCGGATCGCGGCCATCCGGACGGCGCGGCGCCGAGGGACGGACTACCTTCTCGCGCAGCTCCGGCCGGACGGCTGCGTGGGGGACCCGGAGCGTGGCTTCGAGTACTACCGCGCGCCGTGGACCTTCTCGCTCGTGGGGGAGACGGAGGCCGCGGAGGCGGTCTGCGGCTTCATCCGCCGGAACCTCCTCACCCCGGACGGGCGGATCGACGGCCCGCTGCGGAAGATCCGCACGGACTGGTCCTACCGCGATGCCACGCTCATCGTGGGCGCCCAGCGGGTGGGGGCCTACGACCTCTCCGTGGGCCTCTTCCCGGAGCTCCTCCGCTGGCAGGACCCGGTGAGCGGCGCCTTCGCGAACGACCGCGAGGCGGACGGGTCGATGAGCGACGTGATGGATATCCCCTACGCCTGTGGCGCGGGCTTCGCGGCGCTCGCCGTGGGCCGCATCGATGTCGCGCTCCGCGTGGCGGGCTTCCTGCGCACGATCCGAGCCGCGCAGGCCCCCTCCGAGGACCCGGCCACGGGGATCCCCCGGACCTTCCACTGCTTCTGGTCCCGCGCCCGGCAGCGGCCGATGCTCCCCGGCGATCCGGGCTACGGGCCGCACATGACGGTGGAGAACGGCGCGGACCGGATGCAGCGCTGGACGATCGGGGGGATCGCGGCGGGCTTCCTTGCCCGGCTCGTCCTGGCCACGGGGGACCGGGCATGGCTCGCGCTCGCCCGTGACTACCAGGCCTTCTCGCTCGCGGCCACGCCGGCCCAGCTGCGCTACCCCTCCGCGTGCAAGAGCTCCTGGGGCTCCAGCCTCCTCTACACGCTGACCGGCGAGCCGGTCTACCGCGACTGGACGCTGCGCATGGGCGACTGGTACGTGGCGCACCAGGATGACGACGGCGCCTGGCGGCCGTGGGTGGAGACGCACGCGAACGACCGCGTCTGGATCACCCTCGAGTTCGTCATGCACCTGGACACGCTGCTCGGGGCGCTCGCGTCCCGGCCCTGAGGGGAGGCCCGCCTCCCCGCGGTCAGCGCCCGCGCGCGGCGTGCGCGGAGATCGGCGCGAAGGAGAGCTCGATGGCGGCGCGGATCGCGGGCAGCACGAGGTCGAGGTGCGCCTGCGGGACCGCGTCCGCCACGTCCGCCGCGCCGGAGCCTGCGAGGAGGCCGCGGATATCCGCGAGCCGGTCCATCGTCCAGCCCACCGGGTCCACGCTCAGCCGCGCATCGAGGTGGCGCTCCCCCACGTCGCCGTCGCAGAAGGCGGGGTGGTAGTGGTAGATCGGCCCGTCCGGCCCCGTGAAGAGATCGGCGCGCCAGATCCCCTCGCTCACCGGGAGGACGCGGAAGCCCGCCACGCCGGGGTTCGCGCCGGGGACGGGCTCCGGCTGGACGCGCCGGATCTCCACCCGGGCGCCGATCTCCGTCTCCACGCCGATCTGCTCCCAGTAGCCCACGGTGACGATCACCGGGCCGATCACCCATGCGTGCAGCATCGCGGCTCCTCCGTGCTCGGTCGCTAGGCGCCCGGGGTCTCGCGGGCGACGGGGACGAGGGTCGCCGGGTCGATCGCGGCGCGGGCCTCGGCAGGGAAGTGGCAGGCGGCCCGGTGCCCCGGACGTGCGGGGTCCGGCGGCGCGAGGACCGGGATCTCCGTGCGGCAGCGCTCCGGACCCCCGAGCCGGTCACGGAGCCAGCATCGGGTGTGGAAGCGGCAGCCCGATGGCGGGTCCGCAGGGGAGGGGATGTCGCCGGTGAGGATGATCCGGCGCCGGCGCCGCTCGGCGGCGGCGTCCGGGACGGGGACGGCGGAGAGGAGGGCGATCGTGTACGGGTGGGCGGGTGCGGCGTAGAGGTCCTCCGCGTCCGCGATCTCCACCAGCCGGCCCAGGTACATCACCGCCACGTCGTGGGCGAGGTGGCGCACCACGGCGAGATCATGGGCGATGACGAGGTAGGTGAGCCCGAGCCGCTCCTGGAGCTCCTCGAGGAGGTTGAGGACCTGCGCCTGGATCGAGACGTCCAGGGCGGAGATCGGCTCGTCGCAGACGATCAGCTCCGGCTCCACCGCGAGCGCCCGCGCGATCCCGATCCGCTGGCGCTGGCCGCCGCTGAACTCGTGGGGATAGCGGCTCGTGAAGCGCGGATCGAGGCCCACCATCCCGAGCAGCTCCGCGATCCGCGCGTTCCGCTCCCCGCTCGCGGGGAGCCCGTGGGTGCGCAGCGGCTCGGCGAGGATCTGGCCCACCGTCTGGCGCGGGTCGAGGCTCGACTGGGGGTCCTGGAAGACCATCTGGAAGCTGCGCCGCCGCCGCCGCAGCTCCTCGCCGGAGAGGGCGAGGAGGTCCTCCCCGCCGAGCCGGATCGTGCCGGACTGGGGCCGGTTCACGCGCACGATCGCGCGGCCGATCGTCGTCTTCCCGCTCCCCGATTCGCCCACGAGCCCGAGCGTCCGGCCGCGCGGGATCGCGAAGGAGACATCCTCCACCGCGGAGACCCAGCCCACGGTCCGCCGCAGCACGCCGCCCATGATCGGGAAGCGGACCACGAGCCCGTCCACCGCCAGGTGAGGGGCGTCGGGCCGTCCCGCGTCGTCGCTCATGCCGCTCCCTCCCCGTCCCGCAGGGGTCGTCCGGCCACCACCTCCGCCGGGGTCGGCTGGGCATGGCAGGCGGCCCGGTGCGCCGCCGTCCCGCCCACCGCGGCGAGATCCGGGTCCTCGGACCGGCAGCGCTCGATGCGCCAGGCGCAGCGTGGCGCGAAGGCGCAGCCCACGAGCGTGCCCCCCAGGTCCGGCGGCGACCCCTCGATCGGGGTGAGCCGTCCCTGGCGCGCCCGGTCCAGGCGCGGCATCGAGCGCAGGAGCCCCACGGTGTAGGGGTGCGCGGGCGCGGCGAGCACCTCCTCGGTCACCCCCGTCTCCACGATCCGCCCCGCGTACATCACCGCGACCCGGTCCGCGAAGCCCGCCACCACGCCGAGGTCGTGGGTGATGAGGAGGACCGCCATCCCCATCTCCTCGCGGAGCCGCCGGAGGAGCTCGATGATCTGGGCCTGGATCGTGACGTCCAGCGCGGTCGTGGGCTCGTCCGCGATGAGGAGCGCGGGCTCGCAGGCGAGCGCCATCGCGATCATCGCCCGCTGGCGCATCCCGCCGGAGAACTGGTGCGGGTACTCCTTCACGCGCCGGGCCGGGTTCGGGATCCCCACCAGCTCCAGGAGCTCGATCGCCCGGGTGGTGGCGGCGGAACCGCTCCGGCCCGTGTGGGCCTCCAGCGATTCGGTGATCTGGCGGCCCACGGTGAGGACCGGGTTGAGGCTGGAGAGCGGATCCTGGAAGACGAAGCCGACCCGGGCGCCGCGCACACCGCGCAGCTCGTCCGGGGCGAGCCCCACGAGCTCCCGGCCGTCCAGGCGGACGGAGCCGCCGGTGATCCGCCCCGCGCGCCGGGGGAGGAGCCCCACGAGGGAGAGCGCGCTGACGCTCTTGCCGGAGCCCGATTCGCCCACGATCCCGAGCGTCTCCCCGCGGGCGAGGTCGTACGAGATCCCGCGCACCGCGCGGACCGTGCGCCGGCCGCGGAACTCCACCTGGAGGTCGCGCACGGAGAGAAGGGGCGTCTCAGCCACGGCGCGATGCCTTGGGGTCGAGCGCGTCGCGCAGGCCGTCGCCCACGAAGTTCACGGACATGACGATGAGCGCGATGACGATCCCGGCCGGGAGCCAGACCCAGGGCTGCTCCTGGAGGACGCTCGGGGTGCGTGCAGAGGCGATCATCTCGCCCAGGCTCGGCGTGGGCGGCTTCACCCCGAGGCCGAGGAAGGAGAGGGCCGCCTCCAGGAGGATCGCGCTCGCCACGCCGAAGGTGGCGACCACGGTGAGCGGCCCGAAGATGTTCGGGATCATGTGCCGGACCACGATCTCCCGCTCCCGCACGCCGATCACCCGCGAGGCGGTGACGAACTCCGCCTCCCGCAGGCCGAGGAGCTGGCCCCGGACGAGGCGCGCGGTCTGGGGCCAGTAGACGAGCCCGATGACCGCGATGACGGAGCCGAGCCCGGCCCCCACGATGGAGATGAAGACGATGATCAGGAGGAGGGGCGGGATCGAGAGGAAGATGTCCGTGATGCGCATGAGGACCTGGTCCGCCACCCCGCCGAGCGACCCGGCGATCAGCCCCACCGCGGTCCCGATGGAGACGAAGACGACGACCGAGCCGAGCCCCGCGATGAGCGAGACGCGCGTCCCGTAGATCACCCGCGCCAGGACGTCGCGTCCCGAGAGGTCGCCACCCAGGAGGTGCGCGGCGCTCGGCGGCATCCCGAGGTTCTCGTAGTCGGGCGTGATCGGGTCCATGGGGAGGAGGACCGGCGCGAGCGCGGCGATCGCGATGATCGTGACGAGGGTGACGAGGCCGAGCATCGCGAGGCGGTGGCGGGTGAAGCGGCGCACCGCCATCCGCACGAGCCCCTCGTGCTCGCCGGCCACGATCTGCTCCGCGCGCTCGGCCTCCGCCGGCGCGAGCGTCTCAGCGGCCACGGTCGAAGCGGATCCGCGGGTCCGCGATCGAGTAGGCGAGGTCGGCCACGATGCTCGCGATGAGGACCGCCGTCCCCACGATGAGCACGATCCCCATCATCAGGGAGGGATCGCCCGCCTTGGCCGCCTTCACGGAGAGCTGCCCGAGCCCCGGCCAGTTGAAGACCGTCTCCGTCACGACCGCACCCGCGATCAGCTCCGGCATGAGGAAGGCGAGGACGGTGATGACGGGGATGAGCGCGTTCCGCAGGCCGTGGCGGATGACCACGATCCGGTAGGCGAGCCCCTTGGATTCCGCGGTCGTGATGTAGTCCGCGCCGAGCGCCTCCACCATGCTCGCCCGCGTGTAGCGCATGAGGAGCGCCGCGTTCACCAGCCCGAGGATGAGCGCAGGCAGGATGTAATGGGAGAGCCGGTCCAGGAGGTCGTCCTCCTTCCCGATCGTCACCATCTCGCCCACCGGGAGCCAGTCGAGCGAGACCCCGAAGAGGTAGATCGCGACGAGCCCGAGGACGAAGGTGGGGGTGGAGACGAGGAAGACGGTCAGCGCGGAGAGCGCGTAGTCCAGCTTCCCGTACTGGTGGACGGCCGAGAGGATCCCGGCCGGCAGCCCGAAGGCGAGCGCCACAAGCGCCGCCAGGAGCATGAGGGTGATGCTCGGGCCGATCCGCGGACCGATCTCGTCCACGATCGCGCGCCCGGTGCTGATGCTGTACCCGAGATCGCCCTGCACGACACCCTCGAGCCAGCGCAGGTACTGGACGGGGACGGGCTGGTCCAGCCCGAGCTGGCGCCGCATCGCCTCCAGCTGCTCCGGGTTCGCGCTCATCCGCGCGAGCGTCTCCGGGTCCATCCGGGAGATGAGCGGATCGCCGGGGGTCATGCTCACCACGAAGAAGGCGAGCAGGGTGATCCCGAGCAGGACCGGGATCGCGATGAGGATCCGCCGGATGAAGTAGGCGCCCATCAGCCGCGACCCGGTGAGGGGAGGCCGATGGGCGCCATCTTCAGCGTTCGGGACCGCAGGTCAGCCGGCGGGCTCGAGCGTCCAGGCTTCGGAGTTCATGAACGATTCGCGCTCGTTCAGGTGGACCGCGAAGCCACCACCCAGGCCCTTCGTGGAGACCATCACGAGGTTCGGGGCATAGAGGTGGATCATCGGGAGGTCCGTGTTCAGGATGAGCGCGAGCTCGTGGTAGAGCTCGTCGCGCTTCGCGTCATCGGGCTCCGCCCGGGCCGCGTTCCAGAGCTCGAAGATCCGGGGATTCGTGTAGTTCGAGTTCCCCGACGCCGGGCTCGCGGAGGTGGAGTAGTACTGCATCGAGCGGTCCGGATGGAGCGCCTCGCTCCCGCCGACGCCGATCGCGCCATCCCACTTGCTCCGGTCACCGAGCGTGGCGACGTACGCCTCCGCGCCTTCCGTGGGGACGAGCTCCGCGGAGATCCCGGCGGCCACGAGGTCGGCCTGGATGAGCGGCATGATCGACCCGGCGTCCGGGAAGGTGGAGTCGTAGACGATCTTGAAGGGCTCACCGGCATAGCCGCCGGCCGCGAGCAGCTCGGCCGCCTTGGCCGGGTCGTGCTCGTACTTGTTGATGTCGTCGTAGGTCGTGAAGCCGGGGTGGTTGTAGAGGACCTCGGCACGGCCCTTGTAGAAGGAGTCGACGATCGCCTGCTTGTTCACCGCGTAGGCGATCGCCTGGCGGAGCTCCGGCTTGTCCCAGGGGGCGGTGTCCGTGTTCATCACGATCCGGACGACGCCCGGGTTCCGCGCGGAGATGACGTTCAGCCCCTCGTTCGCGGCGAGCCGGTCGAACTCGGAGGGCGGGATGCGGAAGGCGAGGTCGAGGTCACCGGACTCGAGCTGCGCGATCGCGAGCGCCGGGTCCGCGAACATCTTGAAGACGATCCGGTCGATGCCGGGGGCGCCCTTGAAGTAGTCCGGGTTCGCCTCCAGGGTCAGCTGCTGATCCGGGATGAACTCGGCGAGCTTGTAGGGGCCGGTCCCGATCGTGGCGCCGGGCGTCCCCATGATGAAGGGGCTCGCCTCGATCTCCGCGGCGGTCATCCCGGCGAGCAGGTGCTCGGGCATGATCGCGTTCGCCGGGTCCGAGAGGCCCGGCAGGAAGATCGCATCCGGCGCGCCCAGGGTGAGCTTCACCGTGTGGTCGTCCACGACCTCCACGCCGGAGACGTGGCCCGTCCCCGGGGTGACGGAGCCGTCCTCGTTGAGGGTGCCCACCACGTCGTTGACGCCGACGATCTGGCCCCACTTCGGCACGTAGCCCTTGTAGCCGGGGACGAGCGCGCCCGTGTCGTCCAGGGTGGAGTTGTTCGCGTACCAGTCGATCGTGAAGGCGACGTCCGCGGCCGTGAAGGGCTCGCCGTCATGCCAGGTCACGTCCGGGTGGAGGTTGAAGGTGTAGACGAGGCCGTCCGGGGAGATCTCCCACGTGTCGGCGAGATCCGGCACCACGGTGCGCGAATCGGTGTCCACCTTCACCAGCGTGTTGAAGATGTTGCTCCACCACTGGAACTGGTTCCCGGTCTGGAACTGGACGGGGTGGAACGTGTTGAAGTGGTCGGCGAGCCGTGCCACGCGCAGGACGGATCCACCGTCCTGGGCGCTCACCGCCCCTGCGCCGAGCGACGCCAGCATCACGCCGGCGACGACCAGCCCGAGCCTACGGAACCGCATCCGGACCTCCTCACCATGGCCGGGGCGCTGATCACCGGGGACACGGTCCGCCCCGGTGACGGCCCCCGCCGCAGCCTAGCATCCGGCCATCCCCGCGCGACGGCTCTCCGCGCGCGATCCGGGGCGGCTTGACCACCGCGGCGGGCCGCCCCTAGGCTCCCGCCCATGCCCGCCCGCATACCCCGTGTCGTCTTCTTCGATCCGATCCCCGGCGCCTGGTCCTACGAGCTGGAGCGCTCGGTCCTCGACCCCGCCGGGGTGGAGCTCCTCATCCCCGCGGACCCCGCGGAGGCGGACCGGCTGATCGAGGAGGCGGATGTCGTGATCGCCACCTCCGTGGCGCGCCTGGATGCGGAGCGGATCGCCCGGCTCCGGCGCTGCGCGGGGATCCTGTGCTACAGCATCGGGATGAACCAGGTGGACCATGCGGCAGCCGCAGCCCGCGGGATCCCCGTCACGAACGTCCCCGGCTACTGCTCGGACGAGGTGGCGGACCACGGGATGGCCCTCCTCCTCGCGCTCTGGCGCTCCGTGGTCCCGATCGTGGACCTCGTGGAGGCGCACGGGTGGGCGGCGATCCGCCGCTCGGCGCACGTTGACGGGATCCGGCGGATCCGCGGGAAGACGCTGGGGATCGTGGGGGCGGGACGGATCGGGACGCGGGTAGGTGAGCGGGCGCGGGCCTTCGGGCTGCGGACGATCGCGGCGGATCCCTTCGTGGAGCCGCGGCCCGAGCTGCCGATCGTGCCGCTGGAGGAGCTCCTGGAGCGCGCGGATGCGCTCATCCTGTGCGCGGCGCTCACCCCGCAGTCGCGCCATCTCCTGAACGAGCGGACCCTCCTCCATGCCCGGCCGGGGATGCTCCTCGTCAACGTGGCGCGCGGCGGGCTGATCGACGAGCGGGCGCTCGCGGCGGCGATGGCGGACGGGCGGATCGCGTGGGCGGCGCTGGACGTCCGCGATCCCGAGCCGCCGGACCCTGCCACGGACCCGCTCGCCGGGTCGCCGAACCTGGTCCAGACGCCGCACGTGGCGGCGAGCTCCCGGGAGGCCGTGGTGGACCTCCACCTCCAGGCGGCCGAGATCTGCCTCGACCTCCTCCGCGCGGCGGGCCGCCTCCCCGCCTGACGCCGCTACCCGTGCGCGTGCCGGCGGACCCGGAGGGTGGTCCCCGGCGGGAGGAGCGCGCGGATCCGCTCGTTCAGCGCCTCCACGTCCGTGCCACCCGGGAGGACGAGGTCGAGCTCCTCCGCGATCGCCACGTCCACGGCATCACCCGTCACCGGGATGCCCCGGAGGAGGCGCAGGTCGCGCCATAGCTCCACGGCGTGGAAGAGGAGGACCGCGAGCGCGACCGCGAGGACCGCGAACGAGGTGACTCCCGCTCCGTCCGCCGGGATCCGTCCCCCGAGCGCCTCGCGCAGGAGCCGATCGAGGAGGAAGGCGCCGGAGACCACGGAGACCACGAGCGCGCCGAGGCCGGTCAGGACGAGCGCGCCACGGCGGGTCATCGCCGCAGCCTCACCCACCGGGTCGACGCTGCGGAGCGTGGCGAGGAGCGCCCACGCCGGCGCCCAGAGGACGAGGCCCGCCAGGAGCATCCCGATCGCCGGGCCGAGATCCGGGTCCCCGGCACCCCCGCCGAGGAGGACCGTGGAGGCCGGGAGGATCGGCGAGAGGACGATGACGATGAGACGGATCGCCCCGTCCGCGAGGAGGACGACGCCCGTCATCGCGACGGTGAGCGCGGAGACGCGGAGCGCGGTCCGTGCCCCCGGCTCCCCGTCCGCGACGCGCCCTTCCCCGCGGGCACGGCGAGCGGAGAGGAGCGCGGCGATGGCGAAGGGGACGGCCACGAGGAGCGGACCGGCGACGTCCAGGAGCCGGAGCCCGAGGTCGCCCACGCCGGGGGTCCCGGCGATCCAGGCAGCCGCGCCGCCGATCGTCTGGGCGAGCCCGAGACCGAGGGCGATCGCCCCGCCGAGGACGACCGCCTGCCACCCGGCCGCGCGCACCCGGGAGCGGCGATGCGCCACCCCGATCGGGTCCTCCGCATGGGCGAGGCGGCCCGCGGCCCAGCCGAGGACGAGGACCGCCGGGGCACCGATCGCGAGCATCGCGACCGCGCTCGCCATCGCGCCGCGGAGCGTCTCCCAGTCGATCCCGGCGATGCCCCGGATGGATGCAGCCAGGAGGTCGGCGATGCCGACGAGGGAGAGGAGGGTGGCCCCGGCGAGGAGCCCGTAGACGCCGACGCGGGTCGCCAGATCGTCCGCGAGGTGCGCCGGCGCCCGGCGGTGGTCCGCGATCCGCCACGCGATGGACGGGATCGCGAGCGCGAGCGCGACGATGATCAGCGCGGTCTGCGCGGCCACGTCCAGGCGCTCCCAGGTGAGGAAGCGCTCGCCGAACGCGGTCCCGACCCACTCGTCCACGAGCTGGTAGGCGGAGACGGCGACCGCCGCGAGAAGGGCGACGATCGTCGCCGTGAGCACCGTGGCGCGGATCGGGGAGCCCCGCTCCACCCGGGCGCCGCGGTCATCCCGCCCGACCGCACGGACGATCGCGACCATGTGCCCGATCCAGATCGCGAGCCCCACGAGCGTGAAGGCGACGGCCCGGCTCAGCTCGTCCGGCGGGAGGTGGATGCCGGCGCGCCCCCACTGGCGGAGGAGCTCCAGGCCGATGCTCCCGAGCTGGCTGAGGCCCGCGAAGGTGACCGCGAGGCCGACCGTGAGCGCGAGGTACCAGTAGATCCGGCGGATCGTGGGCATCGTCGTCTCCTCCGTCCGCTACCAGCGGTCCATGCCGATGACCGGCGTATCGATCAGCCAGCCGTCCTCGCTCGCGACGAGGGAGACCCGGACGGTCTGCGTCGTCCGCTCCGTGATCGGGAAGGGGTGGTCCACCCGGTCGAAGCGGACGCTGAGCTGGACGCGGCCCTCGTCCCGGACCACGGGGTCGGCCGCGAGCCACGCCCGCTGCGGGCTTCCGCGCTGCTCGGCCGCGATCGCCCGGAACTCCTCCTCCGGGAGGATCCGCTGGACGACGGGCGTGAGGCGGGCCCGCGCGCCATCCACGTCACCGGTCGCGATCGCGTCCAGGTAGGCCGCGAACGCGACGACCGCGGGATCTGCGGGCCGGACCACGGGTCCGGGGATCCCCCGGACCACGCCGGCCCCCGCAACGAGGAGCGCGACGAGGGTGACCACGCCCACGGCGACGATCGCCGGCCGCGAGGGCCGGAGCGGCCGGGCGGCCGGGGCGGGAGCGGGTGCCGGGATCGGGGGTGTGGGGAGCGGAGCGTTCGCCATCGCGCGGGCCCTCCTCGGAACGGATCCTCGCCCGAGCGTGGTGACCCCGTTCGCGCGCGGCCAGTGCCGCAGCGCCCCTCATCCCCGGCGGTCCGGCCCCCGCTCAG
>JAFMJV010000029.1 GCA_017853275.1 Chloroflexota bacterium | reverse complement strand
GCGCTCCTCCTCATCGCGCCCGGTGGCCATGCCGCGGGTGACCCCATCGCGGTCGCGCTGCTGGCCGCCCACCTCCTTCTCGCTGCCACGTGGCTGGGGGCCGCTCCCGCCCTCCTTGCCGTCCAGCGCCACACCGGGACGGACGATCCGACCGCGCTCGCGGTGGCCCGTGCCTTCTCGCGCCTCGCGGGGATCGCGCTCGTCATCGTCGCCCTCGCCGGCGCGGCCCTCACGTGGCGCCTCACGGAGGGCTTCGTGGCGGGGGTCACCCCGTGGCTCGCGGTCCTTCTCGCCAAGATCGGGCTCGTCGCGATCGCCGCGCTCGCGGGTGCGCTCGGCCGCCGGCACCTCGCCCGCGAGCCGCGCCGGTCCGGGCTCCGCAGGCTCTTCCTCCTCGATGCCCTCCTCCTCGCCGGGGTCGCGACGCTCAGCGGCGCCCTTGCCCTCGATGCTCCGCGCGCGGGTCTCCACGACGTGCACGGCGGCCCGGACGGAGCCGCGCGCTGCACGCTCCGTGCGGGGGAGACCGCGCTCTCCGCCATCCTCCGGCCTGCCCTTCCGGGGGCGAACGAGATCCTCCTTGGCGGTGTGCCGGCGGACGCGGCCGGTCTCACCCTGGAGCTGCGCCACCCGGCGATCGGCGAGGCCCCGGTGGCCGCCACCCCCGTCGCCGGGACCGAGGGCTGGACGGCACCGGTCGCCCTCCCGTTCGCCGGCGACTGGACGCTCACGGTCGCGCTCCGGCCGGACCGCTTCACGCTCCTCCGCGGGGATTGCACCCTCCGCGTCGGCGGCTGAGGCCGAAGGCTCGCGTATCCTCCCCCCGTGACGCCCGCGCTCATCGGGATCATCCCGCCCTCGGGGATCGGGATCGGCCCGATCTCGATCGGCTTCTACGGCCTTGGCTACGTCCTCGCGGTCGGCGTGCTCCTCCTCGTCTCGCGCGGGGAGGCCGCCCGGCGCGGCATCGACCCTGCCCGCGTCACCGGGAGCCTCCTCCTCGTCGGCCTGTGCGCGCTCGTGGGCGCCCGGCTCTACCACGTGGCGAGCGACTGGGCGCGCTACGCGGACGACCCGCTCCGGATCGTCCTCCCGCCCTACAGCGGGCTCGGGCTCTACGGGGGGATCGCGGGCGCCGCGATCGGGATCGCGATCATCGCGCGGCGCGAGCGGGTCCCGGTCCTCCGTGCCCTGGATATCGTCATCCCCGGCACCCTCCTCGCCCAGGGGATCGCCCGCTGGGGGAACTTCTTCAACCAGGAGCTCTACGGCCCGCCCACCGACCTCCCGTGGGCGATCGCGATCGACTGCGCCCACCGGATCGCGCCCTGGACCTGCCCCGCGTGGCCCGAGGCGACGACCGGCTTCCACCCGCTCTTCCTCTACGAATCGCTCCTCGATCTCGCCGGCGGCCTGATCGCGCTCCTCATCGCGCGGCGCGCCGGCGCGCGTCTCCGTGATGGGGACCTGGTCGCCTTCTGGATGATCTGGTACGGCGGGATCCGGATCTGGCTGGAGACCTTCCGGCTCGGTTGGGCCTGGACGATCGGCGGGCTCCCCACCGCGAGCTGGATCGGCATCGTCCTCGTGATGGCCGGCGTCGCCCTCCTTGCCCGGAACCGGGTCCGGGCACGCACGGGGGAGGCCGGGTGAGGCGGACCCCGGGCCGCGGCGGCCGTCCCGTCCTGCCGCTCCTCCTCGTCCTCGCCCTTCTTCCTGCCGGCCCGGCCGCGGCCGCCGATCCCTCCCCCGCCCCCATCGCGACGGTCGACCTCCCGATCGCCCGTCACCTCTTCCCGCTCCGTTACCTCGCCTGGGAGGAGCTCTACCCGCACGACCGGTTCCTGCCGCCGGTCGCCGCCGACCCGCCCCGGGACGCGGACGGGGTCCCCGCGCGGATCCAGGATGGTCGCCTGGTCCTCTCGCCGTCGGGGATCACCTTCCAGGCCCTCCGCCGTCTCGACGCCTGGGTGCGGACCGGGGACGATGCCTACCTCGCGAACGTCGTCGCGTGGGCGGAGCGTCTGCGCTCGGTCCTGCAGCCGGAGGGGGAGATCCTGTGGGTCCCGTTCGACTGGCCGAACCCTGACCAGGACCTCCCCGCCCCCTGGTACAACGCGCTCGCCCAGGGGACGGCCCTTGCGCTCTTCGTCCGGCTCCACCGCCTCACCGGGGATCCGGCGTGGCTCGCGACCGCGGAGGGGCTCTTCCGGGCCTTCCTCGTCCCCGGCCCGCGCGATGGTCCGTGGGTCGCCCACGTGCCGGACGGCCGCCACCTCTGGCTCGAGCACTACGCGGGAGGCCGGCGCGGCCAGGTCCTGAACGCGCACCTCTACGCGGCGCTCGGTCTGCGCGACTACTGGCAGGCCACCGGCTCCCCGGTCGCCCGCACGCTCACCGAGGCGGCCTTCACGACGATCCGCGAGGAGGGTGAGCGGTTCCGCCGGCCCGGCGGCTACAGCTTCTACAACCTGGCTGCCCCGGTGGTCCACCCGAAGTACCACGGCTTCCACATCCGGCTCCTCCGCGCCGCCGCGGTCGCCACCTCCGACCCCTGGTTCGCCGCGTTCGCGGACCAGCTCGAATCCGACCGTCCGGCGCTCCGCGACGTGAGCGGCTCCATGCCCCCCGGCTGACACCGGCGCCGCGCTCCGCTACCCTCCGGGCACGATGCAGTACGCCGAATCGATCCTCGAGCTCGTCGGGGAGACCCCCCTCGTCCGCCTCACCCGCGTCACGCGCGACCTGGGCGCCGCCGATCGCCAGCCGCTCGTCCTCGCCAAGCTCGAGGCGCTCAACCCGGGCGGCTCCGTGAAGGACCGGATCGGCCTCCCGATGATCGAGGCGGCCGAGCGCGCGGGCCTCCTTCGCCCCGGCGGCACGATCATCGAGCCCACGAGCGGGAACACCGGCCACGGGCTCGCGATCGCGGCCGCGCTCAAGGGCTACCGCTGCATCTTCGTCATGGCGGACAAGCAGTCCACGGAGAAGCAGTCGCTCCTCCGGGCGTACGGCGCGGAGGTCGTCCTCTGCCCCACGAACGTCGCCCCGGAATCGCCGGAGTCGTACTACTCCGTCGCCCGCCGGCTCGCGCGGGACATCCCCGGCGCCTTCCAGCCGGACCAGTACCACAACATGGAGAACCCGGCGGCGCATGTCCGGACCACGGGGCCGGAGATCTGGCGCCAGACGGACGGCCGGATCACCCACGCGGTCTTCTCCGCGGGGACCGGCGGCACGATCAGCGGCTCCGGGCGCTATCTCAAGGAGCAGAACCCCGGGGTCGTCGTCGTGGGCGCGGACCCGGAGGGGAGCGTCCTCTCCGGCGACACGCCGCGGCCATACCTCACGGAAGGGGTCGGCGAGGACTTCTTCCCCGGCACCTATGACCCCACGGTCGTGGACCGCTGGGTCCGCGTCTCGGACCGGGACGCCTTCGTCGCCGCGCGCCGCCTCACCCGCGAGGAGGGGATCCTCGCCGGCGGCTCGTGCGGGACCGCCCTCGTGGCCGCGCTCACCGTGGCGCGCGAGCTCACCGAATCGGGTGCCGGGAAGGATGCCGTGATGGTCGTCCTCCTCCCGGACAGCGGCCGGAACTACCTCTCCAAGGTCTACAACGACGAGTGGATGCGCGCGAACGGGATGCTCGGCATGGAGGCCGGGGACGAGCGGGTCGGTTCCGTCATCGCCGCGCGCCACCACGGCGAGCACCTGCCGAGCGTCGTCCTCGCCCGGACCACGGACCGGGTCGCGGTGGCGATCGAGACCCTCCAGCGCTACGGGATCAGCCAGATGCCGGTGACGGAGCGGGCGGACGATGCGGTCGAGGGGGTCGTCGGCTCGATCGACGAGCGCGGTCTCCTCGAACGCGCCTACAAGGACCCCACGGTCGTGGAGCGGACGGTCGGCGAGGTGATGGCGCGGCCGCTCCCCACGATCGGCGTGGACGGCACCCTGGACGAGGCGTTCGCCGTCCTCTCGGGCGGTGCCTCGGCGCTCCTCGTCGTCAGCGAGGGGCGTCCTGCCGGGGTCCTCACGAAGCTGGACATCCTCGAGCACCTCGCGCACCGTCCGGGCCACCCCTGACCTCCCGCCCGCCGGTGCGGGATCGGCCTTCCGCGGCCTGCGGCGGCTGCTAGCATCGCCCTCGGTCAGTCGAACCTGGACTGCGAAAGCCGACTCCGGCGCGGGGGCGCCGGCACGCGCGGCCGGTCCCCGATGGACCCCCTGGTTCGCCGTGTGGGCGTGCCCGGGGTCCCAGGAGGCAGCATGTCCACGCGCCCCGCTCCCGCCCCCCTCGATGCGCTCGGCCGCATCCGCCACGCGAACCTTCCCCCGGCCGCGCTCTACGAGCACGCGATCCGGCGCGGGGAGGGGATCATCGTCGACGGCGGTCCGCTCGTCGTCCGGACCGGGAAGCACACCGGCCGCTCCCCGCAGGACAAGTACATCGTGGACGAGCCCGCGATCCACGACCAGGTCTGGTGGGGCGGCTTCAACCGCCCGATCTCCGAGGAGCGCTACGACGCGATCCGGGCGCGGATGATCGCCCACCTCGCGGAGAAGGAGCTCTTCGTCCAGGAGGGCTTCGTGGGGGCGGACCCTGCCTACCGGCGCTCCCTCCGGGCCTACACGGAGACGGCCTGGGCGAGCATCTTCTGCGACAACCTCTTCATCCGGCCGCGCCCCGGCGAGCTGGACGGCTTCGCGCCGAACTTCACGATCGTGGACGCCCCGAGCTTCCGCGCCGATCCCGAGCGGGACGGCGTGCGCTCCGAGACGGTCATCCTCGTCCACCTCTCCCGCCAGGAGATCCTCATCGGCGGGACGGAGTACGCGGGCGAGATGAAGAAGGGCGCCTTCGGGATCCTCAACCACCGGCTCCCGGACGAGGGGGTCCTCCCGATGCACTCCGCGGTGAACGTGGGCGCGAAGGGCGACGTGGCGATCTTCTTCGGCCTCTCCGGGACGGGGAAGACGACCCTCTCGGCGGACCCCGAGCGGACCCTCATCGGCGATGACGAGCACGGCTGGGGGCCGGAGGGCGTCTTCAACTTCGAGGGCGGCTGCTACGCCAAGACGATCCGGCTCTCCCACGTCTACGAGCCGGATATCTACTCCACGACGCGCCGTTTCGGCACGATCCTGGAGAACGTCGTCCTGGACGAGGCGACGCGGACCCTCGATCTCGACGCGGAGACGATCACGGAGAACACGCGGGCGGCCTTCCCGCTCGGCTTCATCTCGAACTCCTCGGATGTCGGGATGGCGGGACACCCGTCCACGATCATCTTCCTCACCGCGGATGCCTTCGGCGTCCTGCCGCCGATCTCGCGGCTCACCCGCGACCAGGCGATGTACCACTTCATCAGCGGCTACACGGCGAAGCTGGCGGGGACGGAGGTCGGGGTCCAGGAGCCGTCCGCCACCTTCTCGCTCTGCTTCGGCGCCCCGTTCATGCCCCGCCATCCCGCGGTCTACGCGGAGATGCTCGGCGAGCGGGTGGACCGCCACGATGTCCCGGTCTGGCTCGTGAACACCGGCTGGACCGGTGGCCCGTACGGCGTGGGGCACCGGATGAACATCCAGGAGACGCGGAACATGGTCCGCGCCGCCCTGAACGGCGCCCTGGACGGGGTGGAGACGGTCACGGACCCGATCTTCGGCGTCCAGGTCCCGCTCCACGTCCCCGGCGTCCCGGATGCCGTCCTCCAGCCGCGCGGCACATGGGCGGATCCCGCCGCCTACGACGCCCAGGCGCGCAAGCTCGCCGCGATGTTCGTGGAGAACTTCCAGCGCTTCGCCGGGAGCGTCCCGGAGCGGATCGTGGCCGCCGGCCCCCGCGTGGGGTAGGGGGTCCGGCGCGTCAGGGGGTGGGGGCCGCGAGCTCCCACTCCGCGAAGCGCGCCACGAGGACGAGACTTCCACCACCGCCCGCCGCGGGTGACCCGCCGAAGGCGGTGGCCTGGAGCTCCACGGGGAGGCCGCTTGCCGCATCGAGCGCGAGCTGGATGACGACCGGGGGCCGCTCGCCGGCCGCCGGCTGCCACGCCCCGAGCGCGATGCGCACCACCCGGCAGCTCCCGGGTGCGCACGGCCGGTCGGCGAGACGCTCCGCGGGGAGCCGGTCCTCCGCCACGTAGACCGCGATCCTGCGCAGGAGCGCGGCCGGGTCCAGGAAGGGGAGGAGGTCGGTGGTGGCGCCCGGCACGGGAGAGGCGGCCGGGTCCGCCGGGAGGTGGATCTCCATCCCTGCCGCGAGGCCGTCCCGGACCGAGCCACCGCTCGGGATCCGTGCTGCCAGGGTCCCGGCCACGAGATCGGCACGTCCTTCCGCGCGGATCGCACGGACGCCACCGGGCTCCTCGGGCGCGTCCTCGCGCAGGTCGAGGGTGAACGTGACGGCGTCCGCCGCGTCGACCGCGGACGCGGCGTCGAGGAGGACGCGCATCACCTCGTCCCCCGCCGCGATCCCCGGGCCCGGGGCAGGGGAGGCGGCGGCGCCCGGGGTGGCCGCGAGGGCGGCGGCGAGAGCTGCCGCGAGAAGGCCCCCGGGACGGAGGCCCCACCTGCGCGCCGGAGCCGCCCTACGCTCAATCGTTTGCGCAATCACGCAAACACCGCTATCCTCCAGCCCGGTGTGGCGTCCCCGGCGGACGCCCGGACGGCGGAGAGCAGGATGGCGACGAAGACCGGCACGATCACCCTGGACGGCGACGGCCTCCGGCTCGTCGCGAAGGCCGGGAGCGGCCACGAGATCGTCATGGACGACGGCATCGGGGATACCGGGCTGCGGCCCGCCGAGCTGATCCCGATCGCGGTCGCCGGCTGCACCGCCATGGATGTCGTCTCGATCCTGCGCAAGAAGCAGCAGCCGCTCACCGGCTATGCCATCGAAGCGAGCGGGGAGCAGCGCGAGGGACACCCCTCCCTCTTCACCCGGATCGACATCACCCACGTGGTCAGCGGAGACGTGGATCCCGCCGCGATCCGCCGCGCGATCGAGCTCTCGGCCACGAAGTACTGCTCGGTCGGCGCCACCGTGGGCTCGGGCATCGCCGCGATCCACCACCACTACCGTCTCCGCCGCCCGGACGGCTCCGAGGAGGCCGGCGAGGTCGTCGTGGAGGGGCCGTACGCCCACGCCGCCCCCGGCGTCCAGCCCGGCTGACCGGACGCGCGGATGGCGCCGGAGGACGGACGCGCGGAGGCGGACGGCGTCGCGCATGACCTGCGGAACCTGCTCACCGCGGTCCTCGCCCACGCGGAGCTCGCCCAGGCGGCGCTCGCCCCCGACCATCCCGCGCGCGCGGACGTCGCCGACCTCGTCATCGCCGCCACGCGCGCCCGCCGGCTCATCCTCGACCGCCTGATCCCGGAGGGGGCGGATCCGGTCCCGCCTGAACGGACCGATCTCGCGGAGGTGGCCGCGGCCGCGCTCCCGATCCTCCGTGCCGTCCTGCCGGTGGAGGCACGGGTGCTCACCGCCCTCGCGCCGGCCGGCCCGGTACGGATCGACCGGCTCGCCCTGGAGCGGATCCTCCTCAACCTCGTCCTCAACGCATCCGCTGCCGCCGGCTCGGGCGGAACGGTCCGGATCGCCACGACGACCGCCGGGGACGGCAGCCCGGAGCTCTCCGTCACGGACGACGGCCCGGGTCTCCCGGACGCGGGCGTGGCGATCCTCGCCGCGGACGAACCGGCCGTCGGCGGCGGCGCGGACGGGCACGGCCTCGGGCTCCCCACCGTCCGCCGCCTCGCCGACGCGGACGGCGCGCGGATCCTCGTGGAGCGGCCCGCGGGCGGCGGGACCACGATCCGCCTGCGCTACCCGCGCGCCTGACCGACTGCCCGGCACGGCGGCCTGCTCAGGCGGCGTCGAGCGCGGCGGCGAGATCGGCGAGCAGGTCCTCGGGGTCCTCGATCCCCACCGAGAGGCGGACGAGCGCCGCGGGGACCTCGAGCGCGGAGCCCTGGACCGATCCGTGGGTCATGACGGCGGGGACCTCGCACAGCGATTCCACGCCGCCGAGCGACTCCGCGAGGGTGAAGATCGTCGTGGCCTCGCAGATGCGGCGCGCCCGCTCCTCCGCGCTCCGGCCACCGTGCGCTGCCGGCTCGAAGCTGACCATCCCACCGGGGAGGCGCATCTGGCGTGCCGCGAGGGCGGCCTGCGGGTGCGCGTGCGGGCCCGTGGCGAGGCCCGGGAAGCGGACGCGCGTCACGTCCGGCCGGGCGGCGAGCATCTCCGCCACGCGCTGCGCGTTCGCGGAATGGCGCTCCATCCGGAGCGAGAGGGTGCGGATCCCGCGCAGGACGAGGAAGCAGTCGAAGGGGCCGGGGATCGCCCCGACCGCGTTCTGAAGGAAGCGGAGGCGCTCCCAGAGATCCGTGCGCGAGGTCGCCAGGACGCCGTTCACCGTATCCGAGTGGCCGGCCAGGTACTTCGTCGCGCTGTGGAAGACGATGTCCGCACCGAGCGCGAGGGGCCGCTGGATCGCGGGGGAGGCGAACGTGTTGTCCACGACCACGACCGGCCGCTCGCCGCGGGCCCCGGTCCAGGCGTGTGCCGCGCCGGCGATCGCCCCGAGATCGACGAGCTTGAGGAGCGGGTTCGAGGGGGATTCGATCCAGACCATCCGCGTCCGCGGGGAGAGCGCTCCACGGAGTCGATCGAGCGGGCCATCCCCGGGCGCCTCGCGGGAGAGGTCCACGTAGCGCGCGTCCACGCCCATCTCCCGCAGGACCCGCTCGAAGAGCCGGAAGGTGCCGCCGTAGACATCGTCCGAGATGACGACCTCCTCGCCGGGGAGGACGAGCTGGGCGATCGCCGCCGTGGCGGCTGCCCCGCTGGCATAGGCGAGCCCGTGGGTGCCGCCTTCCAGCGCCGCGATCGCGCGCTCCAGGCGGGCGCGGGTGGGGTTCCCGGTCCGCGCGTACTCCCAGCCGCCGCGCGGCCGCTCCACCCCGTCCTGGGCGAACGTGCTCGTCTGGTAGATCGGCGGCGAGACGGCGCCGGTCGCCTCGTCCGGCTCCAGGCCGGCGTGGACAGTGAGGGTATCGAAGCGCTGCGCGGGGGCGGACGGTCGGTCGCGGTCGGTCGTCATGCGCCGAGGATAGCCGCCCCGGCGGCTCCCGCCCGTCCGCGTGCCCGCGCGCGGGCGAGGGTCGTACAATCGGCGGACCGTTCCCGCCGGCCCCGCCGGCCCCCGCACCCCCGAGGAGCACCCGATCCATGGCTCATCCCAAGGTCACCGTCATCGGCGCCGGCAACGTGGGGGCGACCACCGCCCAGCGGATCGCCGAGGCCGGCCTCGCGGACGTCGTCCTCGTCGACATCGTCGAG
Source organism: Chloroflexota bacterium (assembly GCA_017853275.1). Lineage (GTDB taxonomy): Bacteria > Chloroflexota > Limnocylindria > Limnocylindrales > CSP1-4 > JAFMJV01. Next base: position 23,288 of record JAFMJV010000029.1, on the reverse strand, counting down.
GGGCTCCCGCAGGGCAAGGCGCTCGACCTCCTGGAAGCGGCCCCCGTCCTCGGCCACGACATGCAGGTCACCGGGACGAACGACTACGCGGATACCGCCGGCTCGGACGTCATCGTCGTCACCTCCGGCCTCGCGCGGCAGCCCGGGATGAGCCGGGACGACCTCCTCGCGAAGAACGCCGGGATCGTCCGCTCCGTCGTCAGCCAGGCGGCGAAGGTCTCCCCGAACGCGATCCTCGTCATCGTCACGAACCCGCTCGATGCGATGTGCCATATCGCCATGGAGGCCTCCGGCTTCCCGCGCGAGCGCGTGATCGGGATGGCGGGCGTCCTGGACACCGCGCGCTTCCGCACCTTCATCGCCCAGGAGCTCGGCGTCTCCGTCACGAACGTGAGCGCCTTCGTCCTCGGCGGGCATGGCGACACGATGGTCCCCCTCCCGCGCTACACGACGGTCGGCGGCGTCCCGGTCACGGAGCTCATCCCGGCCGCGCGCCTCGAGGAGCTCGTGACGCGGGCGCGGAACGGTGGCGCCGAGATCGTCGCGCTCCTGAAGACCGGTTCCGCCTACTACGCGCCCGCGGCGGCCACCTACCAGATGGTCGATGCGATCCTCGGCGACCGCCACGCGATCCTTCCCTGCGCCGCCTACCTCCAGGGCGAGTACGGCCAGAAGGGGCTCTTCGTCGGCGTCCCGGTCCAGCTGGGCCGCGGCGGCATCGAGAAGATCGTGGAGATCGAGATGACCGCGGACGAGACGGCCGCCTTCGGGCGCTCCGCGGGCGCCGTGAAGGAGCTCGTGGACCGGCTCGCGGAGATGGCCCGGGAGGCAGGGAAGGCCGGGTGACCCGGCCGGGCCCGGCGCTCCGCCGCGGCCCCGCCCCGCGCATCCCCCGGTGAGCGGCCCGGGCGCCGCACGATCGATCCGCCCGCGCATGCCCACGAGCCTGCGCGTCTTCCGCCACCGGAACTACCGCCTCTTCTACCTCGGGCAGCTGATCTCTCTCCCCGGGACCTGGATGCAGACGGTCGCCCAGGGCTGGCTCGTCCTGGAGCTGACGGACGACCCCTTCCTCCTCGGCATCGTGGGGGTCGCCCAGTTCCTCCCCGTGATGATCCTCGGCCTCTTCGGCGGGATCGTCGCGGACACCCTGCCGCGTCGTGCCGGGCTCCTCGCGACCCAGGTCATCTCCGGCCTCCTGGCGCTCATCCTCGGCGTCCTCGTCCTCGCGGACGTCGTGGCCGTCTGGCACGTCATCGTCCTCGCCTTCCTCCTCGGCTGCGTCAACGCCTTCGACATGCCGATCCGCCAGTCCTTCGTCCTCGAGATGGTGGGCCGGGACGAGATCGCCGCGGCGATCGGCTACAACAGCGCCCTCTTCAACGGGGCCCGGGTCGTGGGTCCCGCCGTCGCCGGGCTCGTCATCGCCGCGGTGGGGATCGAGGAGTGCTTCCTCCTCAACGCGGCGAGCTACGTGGCGGTCATCGTCGGCCTCCTCGCCATGCGTGCCTCGGAGCTCCACCTGCGGCCGCGGGCGGAGCGCCCGCACAGCGTCCGCCAGGTGGGTGACCAGCTCGCCGAGGGGCTCCGCTACGTCCGGAGCGAGCCGGTCATCCTCCTCGCGATCTGCGTCGTGGGGGTCGTGGCGGTCTTCGGGCTGAACAACCAGGTCCTGCTGCCCCTCGCGGCCCGCGACCTCCTCGGCGGCGACGCCACGACCTACGGCTTCCTCGGTGCGGCGGTCGGGCTCGGCTCGCTCGTCAGCTCCCTCGCGATGGCGGCCGGGCGCCCGCCGACCCTCCGCCTCCTCCTCGCCGGGGGTGGCGCGATCGGGCTCGCGATCACCCTCATGGCCCTCTCCCGGATCCTCCCCCTCTCCCTGCTCCTCATGGCGGTCGTGGGCTGGGGTCTCATCGCGATGGCGGCCACCACGAACACGATCATCCAGCTCACCGTCCCCGATGCGCTCCGCGGCCGGGTGATGAGCGTCTACCTCACCGTCTTCGCGGGGAGCTCGCCGATCGGCGCGCTCTTCGCCGGTGCGATCGCCGCCACGGCCGGGGTCGCCGCCGCCTTCGCCGCGGGTGGCCTCCTTGCCCTCGTGGCGATCGCCGTCGCCCTCCTGCTCGTCCGGCGCAGCCCGCGGATCGCCCTTGCCACCGGCGCGGGCCCGGTCGGCCGTACCGGCTGAGCCGCGACGCCCGGCCGGTCAGCGGGGTAGATTGCGCGGGAAGCCGGCGGCCGTGTGCCGGACGGGAGTGGACGCGATGCAACGGATCGGCGGGCGGATGCCTCAGGTGAGTTGTGGATGATCTTGCCCTCGCCGCGGCGCTTGCCGCCGGTGACGGAGAGGCCTTCCGCCTGCTCGTGGAACGGGAGACGCCGAACGTCTTCCGGACCTGCTACCGGATCCTCGGCCGCGTGGAAGATGCCGAGGATGCGACCCAGGAGACCTTCGTGCTCGCCTACCGATCGCTCGGCAGCTACCGCGGGGATGGCCCGCCCGGCGCCTGGCTCGCGATGATCGCGACCCGGGAGTCGTGGCGCCGGTCATCCGGCCGGACGCGCCGCGAGACGCGGACCGCTGTCCTGGACGACGCCCTTGCGGCGGTCCTCCCGGGTTCCGGATCCCCGATCGGCGAGATCCTGGACGCGGAGCAGCGGGATGTCGTGCGCGCCGCCGTCGCGGGTCTCGGGGAGCCCTACCGCTCCGTCGTCGCGCTGCGGTTCTTCGGTGAGCTCTCCGTGGCGGAGGTCGCCGCCGCCACCGGTCGCCCCGAGGGGACCGTGAAGGCCCAGCTCCACCGCGGCCTCGGGAAGCTCCGGGACGTGCTCGCCGCGGGAGGCCTCCGGTGAGCGGCCCCTTCGATCCGCGCCGGCCGGGGCTCCCTCCCCGCGACTCGGCCGATCCCGTCGAGGAGATCCTCCAGCGCTACGCGCGCTCCACGGAGATCGCCCCGGCCCCGGACCTCACCGATCGCGTCCTCGCCCGCCTCGCCGCGGAGGCGGACCGGCCGGCGCGCCGCTACCTGGTGGCGCTCGCCTCGCTCCGGCCCGCACGGATCGCAGCGGCCTTCGGCGGGCTGACCGCCGCGGTCGCCGGCCGTGGCCGCTACCCCGCTCTCGTCCGGGCGCAGGCGCTCGGTCTCGTCGTCCTCACCCTCGGGGTCGTGGGCGTCGGCGGCGCTGCGGGTGCCGCGGGGGTCATCCGTGTCCTGGAGGCGATCCAGCCGGATCCGGCGATCGTCCTGCCGTCGCCCCTGCCGAGCCCCTCGCTCACGCCGGAGCCGTCCCTCGTCCCGAGCCCGGTCCCGAGCGTTCTGCCATCCCCATCCCCGAGCCCGTCGCCGTCGCCCGAGCCGTCCATCGGCCCGATCCCCACGCCGACCCCGGCGCCCACGGTCGCGCCCACGCTTCCGCCGTCCACGCCGCTGCCGACCCCCACGCCCGCCCCGGCCACCCCGAAGCCCGAGCGGACGGAGCGCCCGGCCACGCCGAAGCCGCAGCGCACGGAGCGCCCCCGCGAGACCGAGGAGCCGGAGGAGCGGGACCGCCGGACCCCCAAGCCCGGGGAGACGCTGAAGCCCGGCGAGACCCTCAAGCCCGGGGAGACGTTGAAGCCCGGCGAGACGGAGAAGCCGGACGACGACTGATCGGCCGATCCTCGTCGATCCCACCTGGCCCCGGCCTATCGGCCGGGGCCTTTCGGTCACCGCCCCCACGGTCGTCGTGGGACCCCCGGACCATCGGGTGGCTCCGGACCATCCCGATGGTCCTATCGCACCGGTGCAACCGAGGCGCGACTCTCTGCCTCAGGGATGACGACAGGGCCGAGAGCGGCCCGCTCCAGCAAGGAAGAGGGAACCCACCGATGGCTCATCCGATCGACCGCCGCGCACGGCTTCTCACCACCGCCCTCGCGGTCGCCGCGCTCGTCGCCGCGACCGCCGTCGTCCCCGCCCAGGCGCGGCGCGGTGGCGACCGGGACCGGGACCGGGATGGTCTCGTCAACGGCTACGAGCTGACGATGACCTTCACCGATCCGGCGGACCGTGATACCGACGACGACGGGATCCGCGATGGCAAGGAGGACGAGGACGAGGACGGTCTCCGGAACCGCAAGGAGGCGAAGGAGGGGACGGATCCCCTCAGCGCCGACTCCGACGACGACGGCCTGGACGACGGCGACGAGCTCGATGAGGGCACCGACCCGAACGACGACGATTCCGATGACGACGGGATCGAGGACGGCGACGACGACGTGAACGACGACGGTTCCGGGGATGACGACTGCGACGACGCGGGGGATGACCACGGCGGCGATCGCATCGGCAGCGACGACTCGGACGACGACCTCTGCCCCGACCCGAGCGCATCGCCCTCTCCGTCTCCCGACCCGACGTCCTCACCGCTCGCCTGACGGACCACCCCCTCCGGTCCGCTCCGACCCCCGGCCGAAAGGCCGGGGGTCGTGCGCGTCTCCGGGGTCTCGTGGAACGGGTGGCTATCCTCCACGCCATGCCGACGACGCGGCGGCATCCGGCCCACCGCTGGATGCCGCTCCTCCTCGCCGCCGCCTCGCTCCTTCCAGCCGCTCCGGCCATCGCCGCGGTGGACGCTCCGGCCGGCCGCTGGATCGTCGCCTTCGCCCGCGCGGACGGAAGCATCACCGGGCCGGCCCGTGCGGATGGGCCGCTCCCCGCACGGATCGGCGATCCGGTGGCGCGGCGGACCGCGACCCGCGTCGCGCGGACGCTCGGGATCCGGCCCGACCGGAGCTACCACCGGATCTTCGATGGCTTCACCGCGCCGCTCACCGCCCGGAGCCTGGCCGCGCTCCGGCGCGATCCCTCGGTGGCCTCCCTCGTCCCGGATCGCCCCGTCCGCCTCGCGGGGGAGATCGCATCCTCCAGCGTGCGGCGGACGCGGCTCGGTGACCAGGTCGTTCCCACCGGGATCCGGCGTGCGCGGGTCGGGGGGAGCCCCTGGGTCCGGATCGACGGCCGGGACGAGGCGATCGACGCGGACGTGGCGATCGTGGACACCGGGATCGCCCCATCCGCCGACCTGCGGATCGCGGGCGGCTACGACTGTACCGGCCCCTCCCCGGGGGCGTGGCGCGACCGCCACGGTCATGGCACGCACGTGGCCGGGACGGTCGGGGCGAAGGACGATGCGCGCGGGGTGGTGGGCGCCGCCCCGGGGGTCCGCCTCTGGGCGGTGAAGGTGATCGCGGACGATGGCTCCGGTCTCCTGTCGCAGGAGCTGTGCGGTCTCGAGACGATCCTCGGCTGGCGGGACGGCGAGGACCCGGAGCGGCCGAGGATCGAGGTCGCGAACCTTTCCATCGGCTGGACGCTGCCGCGCCACGAGGACCGTGATTGCGGCCGCGAGACCGGCGACCTCGTCCATGCCGCGATCTGCGCGCTCGTGGCGGACGGGACGACGGTCGTCGTGGCGGCCGGGAACCAGTCGGTGGACGCGCGGACGCGCCAGCCGGCTGCCTACGACGAGGCGATCACCGTCTCCGCCCTCGCCGACTTCGACGGCCTGCCGGGCGGTCGCGGGCGCCAGTCGGAGATCTGCCCCTGGTACTCCCCGGACCAGGACGACACCTTCGCGGACTTCAGCAACTTCGGCCCGGAGATCGACCTCATCGCGCCCGGGAAGTGCATCCTCTCCACCCTCCCGGACGGCTGGTACGGATGGTCCTCCGGGACCTCGATGGCATCCCCGCTCGTCGCCGGGGTGGCCGCCCTCGTGGCGGCCGCCGAGCCGGGGATCTCGCCGGAGCGGATCCGGCGGACGCTCGTTGCCGCAGCCGGGCTCGGCTGGCGCACGGCGACCGATCCGGACAGCGTCCCGGACCGCCTCATCGATGCCGGCGCCCTCGGGACCCTCCCCGAGCTCTCCATCTCCGCCACCACCCCCGCGGACGAGCTCGCGCCCGGCGGGATCGTGGAGAGCGAGGTGACGCTCACGCGCTCCGGGCGGCACCGGGATCCCGTCCGGGTCTCCGTCCCGGGGCTCCCTGCCGGGATCACCGCGGAGGTCGCCGGACCCGCACCCGGGGGCTCCTCCGCGCGCGTCACGCTCCATCACGACGGGAGCGCCGCGGCGGGGCCGCTCGCGGTGACGATCCGCGCTGCGGACGGCTCCCTCGTCCGGACGACGAGCATCACGGTCCAGGTCCGCTCCGGCGGGCTCCGCGGGATCTTCGATGACCCGGCACCCGGAACGCCCACGATCACCGGCGCGGGGCCGCTCTCCGTCGCCCTCCATGAGCTCTCCCCGGGTGCCGCGGCGTCCGAGCGCCGGCTCCGCTTCCAGCGTGCCGATCCCCCCGATCCCGGATCCTGCGTGGATGCCGCGTGGGAGGACGCCGGTCCGGTGGAGGATCCGGAGGTCCTCGACCCGGAGGGATCGCCGGCGGGCGGCTGGTCGATCGACCAGGCGGACCCCGGCAGCGACGGCTGCTATCGCTGGCTCCTCCGCCTCATCGACGGGGACGGGGAGAGCGTGCGCTTCGTCTCCGGTGCCCTCCTTCGCGACACCGTGGATCCGCCGGCGCCGCTCGCGCGCGCGACCGGATCCGGCGTCTGGCAGCGGAGCGCGGGGACGATCGCGTGGGTCCGGAAGGGGAGCGGGACGATGCGCATCGTCCTCCCCGCGGATGCCGACCCGGGCGCGGGGATCGCCCAGCTCGCCGCCGAGCCGCCCGATCCCGCGGAGGGCTGGACGCTTGCGGCCGGTGCCGAGGACCGTGAGGTCGAGATCGCCTGGGATCCCGCTGCCGGCCGCGCCGAGCTCCCGCTCATCGCGATCGATGGCGCGGGCCGGACGAGCGCCCCCGCGATCCTGCGGCTGAACGTGGACGGGAATGCCCCCACCGGCGGCCGCTGGTCGTGGCCGCCGGCATCCGGGACGACCGTGACCGGCTTCGTCCCCGAGCTGCGCTGGGGCGCTCTCGTGGATGCCGGGTCGGGCGTCGCCCCGATGCAGGAGATCGCGCGCCAGAGCGCTCCGCCGCCGCGGGCCGGCTCGTGTGCCGGAGCGGCGTGGGCGGCGGACGGGGAGCCGGAGCTCGCCATCGTGGGACACCGCGTGACGGACCTGCGCTCCGGACGCTGCTATCGCTGGCTCCTCACCCCGCGCGACCGGACGGGGAACGCCGCGCCGGTCATCGTCTCCGGTGCGCTCCTCCCCGACCTGGTCGCCCCGACCGGCCGGTTCCGGGCGCCCGCGCCGGGGACGATCGTGGAGCAGGCCACGGGATCCTTCCTCGTCCGCTGGGAGGACCAGGAGCGCGGCGGGCTCGGCGGCGCCATCCTCCGGCGCCTGGAGCGCGAGCGGACCCCGCTCGCCGGGCAGGGGTGCGATCCCCTGGGCTGGCGGCCGGTCAGCCGAGCGGTCCTCGGATCCGGTCCGGTGCGGGCGCGCGGTCTCGATGCGGGCTACTGCTATCGCTGGCGGCTCAACCTGGAGGACGCGCGGGGGAATACCGGGGCGGTCCTCTCCGGGGTCGTCCGGATCGCCCCGGCCGGCTGACGCGGACCGCGCGCGGCCACCCGCGGGGGGACGCGCTATCGTTCTCCTGACGACGCGGCGCGCCGGGATCGCCGCAGACCCCCTCACCGACGAGGTCGACCCCGATGACCCAGGTGCTCGCAACCCCTGCATCCGCCGCGCTCGCGGACCGTGTCACCCACTGGATCGACGGCGCACGCGTGCCGTCCACCTCCGGTCGCAGCGGACCGGTCTATGACCCGGCCACCGGGCGGCAGGCACGGACCGTGGACTTCGCCTCCGCCGAGGAGGTCGCGCGCGCCGTGGCGAGCGCGAAGGCCGCCTTCCCCGCCTGGCGGGCGACCTCGATCTCGAAGCGCACCGAGATCATGTTCAACATCCGGAACCTCGTCGCCGAGCGGCGCCGGGAGCTCGCCGCGATCCTCACCGCCGAGCACGGCAAGGTCCCCTCGGACGCGCTCGGCGAGATCGCCCGTGGCCTCGAGAACCTCGAGTTCGCGTGCGGCATCGCGCAGCTCCTCAAGGGCTCCTACAGCGAGCAGGCCTCCGGCGGCGTGGACGTCTACCAGATCCGCCAGCCGCTCGGGGTCGTGGCGGGGATCACCCCCTTCAACTTCCCGGCGATGGTCCCGATGTGGATGTTCGCGAACGCGATCATGTGCGGGAACACCTTCATCCTGAAGCCGTCCGAGAAGGACCCCTCCGCCGCGCTCTTCCTCGCCGAGCTCGTCCGCGAGGCGGGCGTTCCGGACGGGGTCTTCACCGTCCTCCAGGGCGATCGCATCGCCGTGGATGGCCTCCTCGAGCACCCGGATGTGAAGGCGATCTCGTTCGTGGGCTCCACCCCGATCGCGAAGCACATCTACGAGACCGGGACGCGGAACGGGAAGCGCGTCCAGGCGCTCGGCGGCGCGAAGAACCACATGGTCGTCCTCCCGGATGCGGATCTCGGGATGGCCGCGGATGCCGCGGTCTCCGCCGCCTACGGCTCGGCCGGCGAGCGCTGCATGGCGATCAGCGTCGTCCTCGCGGTGGGCGACATCGGGGACGCGCTGGTGGACGAGATCCGCGCCCGCCTGCCGAAGATCAAGGTCGGCCCGGGGACGGACCCGTCCGCCGAGATGGGCCCGCTCGTCACCCGCGAGCATCGGGACAAGGTCGCCTCCTACCTCCAGAGCGGGGCGGACCAGGGCGCCCGGCTCGTCGTGGACGGGCGCGAGCACCCGCTCTACGACCCGTCCACGGGCGGCTTCTTCCTCGGCGTCTCCCTCATGGACCACGTGAAGCCGGGGATGGACTCGTACGAGAACGAGATCTTCGGGCCGGTCCTCCAGGTCGTCCGCGTGAAGGACTACGCGGAGGCCGTCCGGCTGATCAACGAGAGCCCGTACGGGAACGGCACGGCGATCTTCACCCGCGATGGCGGGGCGGCGCGCCAGTTCCAGTTCGACATCGAGGTCGGGATGGTGGGGATCAACGTCCCGATCCCCGTCCCCGTCGCCTACTACTCCTTCGGCGGCTGGAAGGCCTCGCTCTTCGGCGACCTGCATATGTACGGGCCGGAGGGGATCGCCTTCTATACCCGGTCCAAGGTCGTCACCTCGCGCTGGCCCGACCCGGCGACGAGCAAGGTCGACCTCGGCTTCCCCCGCACCCGCTAGGTCCGCCGGCCCCGCGCAGGGGTCCGGCCCACCGGAGCCCACCCCCGGCGGACGCCGGGGGTGTCGTTCGTTCCGCGTCCCTCAGCGGGCGCCGGCCGCGCGCAGCATCCCGGCGAGCTCCGCATCCGTGAGCACGACCGGGTGGCCGCGCATCGAGCTCGCCGCCCGCGCGCCCGCCACGAGCCCGGGGATCTCCGGCTCGCCGATCCCGAAGGCGGCGAGGGGAGGGACCGCGAGGGCTGCGACCAGGTCACGGAGCCAGGCGATGAGCGCCGTCTGCGCGCCCGCGTCATCGCCCTCCGGCGCCCCGGCGAGGATCCGGCCGGCTTCCGCGTAGCGCGCGAGCGCCGGATCGGCCGGCGCGCGCGCCGCGAGGGCCGCGATCGTCCCTTCCGTCACCGGGACGAGGAGCGCCCCGCAGGCGATCCCGTGGGGGATCGGCACGAGCGCCCCGAGCGGCGCGGCAAAGCCGTGGACCGCACCGAGCCCCGCGTTCGCGAGGCAGATCCCGGAGAAGAGCGCCGCCTCCGCCATCCGCGCACGGGCGGCCGGCGCGCCAGGACCGTCCGGGTCCGCGTGCCACGCGCGTAGCCCGTCGCGGACCGCGGCGAGACCCTCCCGCGCGAGCGCATCGGTGGCGGGCGTGGCCCGCGGGGAGACGAGCGGCTCGATCAGCTGGGTGAGCGCGTCCAGGCCGTTCGCGGCGATCAGGGCCGGGGGTGCGCCGGCGAGGAGATCGGGGTCCACCACGGCATCCGCCGGGACGAGCGCCTCGTCCCGGAAGGAGCGCTTGTAGCCCTCCGGGCCGCGCTCCGTGATCACCGCGTTGCGCGTCGCCTCGCTCCCCGTCCCCGCGGTCGTGGGGACGGCGACCACCGGAACCGCGGGTCCCGGCCACGGACGGGCCCCGGGGAGCCCCTCGAGGTGATCCGCGATCCGCGTCCCCGTGCGGAGGAGCCCTGCGATCGCCTTTCCGGAATCGATCGCGCTCCCCCCACCGATCGCCACGACCACCTCGACACCGGCATCCCGGTAGCGCGCGACCGCCGCATCGATCTCGTCCGGGGGTGGCTCTGCGCTCGCGATCACCCGCCCGGCCACCGTCACCCCGGCGGCCTCCAGCACCGCCATGATCCGCGCGCCGCGGCCGTCCGCGTCGAAGGAGCGTCCGCCGGTGACGAGGAGCGCGCACCGCCCGTGCGCAGCGACGATCGCCGGGAGCTCCGCGATCACCCCCGCCCCGAAGCGGATCCGCGGCAGGCGCCCGAGCGACCAGGGGGCGCCGGGGGTCATCGGACGGGTGGGTCCTCGGGGAGGATCCCGGTGTAGCGGACGGGGACACGCGGCTCCACGAGCCAGTCCGCCACCGCCTCCCGCCACGCGTGGTAGTGCGCGGTCTCCTTGTGGCGGAGCGCCGCCGCCTCGTCCACGTACCACTCGTAGAGGACGAAGCGGGTGGGGTCCTCCACGGAGCGCAGGACATCCCAGCGGACGTTGCCCGGCTCCTCCACGGAGCCCTCGTGGTTCGCCCGGGTGATGGCCAGGAAGGCGTCCACGTGCTCCGGCTTCACGTGGACATGGACGAGCGTCACGAACATCGCCTGGCCCGGGTCAGACGTGGTAGGCGCGAGCGACCGCGCGCCGGAGGAAGCGGCCGTGGCCCTTGCTCCCCACGTAGCGCCCGTCCTCGATGACGACGCGGCCGCGCGAGAGGACCACATCCGAGCCACCCTGGACGGTCCGGCCCTCGTAGCACGAGTAGTCGACATCCATGTGGTGGGTGGCCGCGGAGATCGTGTGCCGCCGCTGCGGGTCGTAGACGACGAGGTCCGCGTCCGCACCCACCGCCACCACGCCCTTCCGGCCGGCGAGCCCGAAGAGGCGCGCGGGGGCGGCGGAGGTGATCTCCACCCAGCGCTCGCGGCTGATCCGACCCGCCACGACACCGCCGTCATGGAGGAGGTCCATCCGGTCCTCCACGCCGGGCAGGCCGTTCGGGACCTTCCGGAAGTCGCCCTGCCCGAGCTGCTTCTGGTCGTGGAAGTCGAAGGGGCAGTGGTCCGTGGCCACCACCTGGAGGTCGTCCTTGGCGAGGCCGGTCCACAGCTCCGCCTGGTGGTCCGCGGGCCGGAGCGGCGGCGAGCAGACGAACTTCGCGCCCTCGAAGCCGTTCCCCATATCCTCGAGGGAGAGGAAGAGGTACTGGGGGCAGGTCTCGGCGAAGGCGGCGGTGCCGCGGTCCCGGGCGGCACGCACCTCGTTCAGGGCGTCGCGCGCGGAGAGGTGGACGATATAGACGGGGACACCCGCCGCTTCCGCGAGCCGGATCACCCGGTGGGTCGCCTCGCCCTCGAAGATCGGGTAGCGGACGACGCCGTGGTAGTAGGGGTCGGTCTCGCCCGCGCCCACCGCCTGCTCCGCGACGACATCGATCGCGAGGCCGTTCTCGGCGTGCATGAGGATGAGGCCGCCGTTCTTCTCCGTCCGCTGCATCGCCCGGAAGATCGCCCCGTCATCGGAGAAGAAGACGCCCGGGTAGGCGGTGAAGAGCTTGAAGTCGGTCACCCCCTCGTTCACGAGGGTGTCCATCTCCGCGATCGTCGATTCGTTGACGTCGCTCATGATCATGTGGAAGCCGTAGTCGATCGCGCAGTTCCCCTCGGCCTTCGCGTGCCACGCGTCGAGCCCCTCGCGCAGGCTCCGTCCGCGCGTCTGGACGGCGAAGTCGATGATCGTGGTCGTCCCGCCGTGGGCCGCCGCCACCGTGCCGCTCTCGAAGGTGTCCTTGGCGAAGGTCCCGCCGAAGGGGAGCTCCATGTGCGTATGGACGTCGATCCCGCCGGGGATGACGAGCTTGCCCGTGGCATCGATCGTCCGGTCCACGGCGCCCACGAAGGCGCCCAGCCCGCGACCGACCGCGGCGATCGTCTCGCCGTCCACGAGGACGTCCGCCTGCTGCGACCCGTCCGCGTTGACGACCGTCCCGTTCGTGATCAGCGTGCGCATGACCTCTCCTCCTCCCGTCAGTGGCGGATGTCGACCGTGATGTCCGTGTAGGGGGTCCCCTGCGACCCGGGGGCGGTCCACGAGGGGGCCTGGGCGACCGCGCACCCCTCGCCGTTGACGGCGAGGATGACCCACGCGCGTCCGTCGCCTTCCGCGAGAACGATCTCCTTGAGCACCTTCCCGGAGGCCGCGAAGGTGAGCGGCCGGAGGAGGCCGACCGTCTCGGAGAAGCCGACGAGGACGGCGCGGGTCCCCTTGGACGGGGCCGGCAGGCCACGTCGCTCGACCTGGGCACGCGGGACCGTCTCCACGGTGAGGGAGGCGTTGGCTGCCGCGCGCGCGGGGTCGGGATCCGGCACGAGGCGGATCGTCACCCGGTCATAGCCCTCCGCCCGGGCGTGGAAGACGCTGCTCACCGTCCAGCCCCGCGCCTCCGCGTCCGCCAGGGCTGCGACCCCGGTGCACGCGAACGAGCCATCCGCGGGCGCCGGCAGGACCGGCGAGGGGACCGGCGCCGGGGTCGGCGTCGGCGTGGGCGTGGGTGCCGGCGTCGGCGTGGGCGCCGGCGTGGGGACGGCGGTGGGGGTCGGCGCGGCCGAGGGGGAGGGGAGAGCGGTCGGCGCCGGCGTCACGATCGGCGTCGGCGTGGGGAGGGGCGTCGGCGTGGGCGAGACGCGGGGGAGGACCCCCGCGGTGTAGGAGATGCCGCCGAGGACGGTCAGGGCGAGGACGCCGAGGAGGAGGACGACGAAGACCGCTCGCACGAGGGCACCGAAGCAGCCGCGCTTCGGCGGCTCCGTCTCCCGCACGAGGTCCGAATCGAGGCGCTGGCGGCAGCGCTTGCAGTACTCGCGCTCCGGCGGGTTCGTCTCGCCGCAGTTCCAGCAGCGTCCGGGCCGGCGCTTCCCGGTCCCCTTCGGCGTCCGCGGGTCGGGGGCGGCTTCCGTGGCGCCACGCCGGCCGCGCTTCCCCGATCCGGAGGCGGCACGCTTCTCGGCCTTCGCCGCCGCCTTCGCGGCCTTCTCGGCCTCCCGGGCGGCTTCCTTGGCGGCCTTGTCGGCGTCCTTTCCGGCGCGCTTCTCGGCCTTCGCCGCCTCCCGTGCGGCTTCCTTCGCGGCCTTCTCGGCTGCCTTCCGCTCCCGCTTCCCGAGCGGGGCAGCAGGCTCCGCTGCGGCCTGGGGCGGGACCTCCCCGCCGACGGCGGGCCATCCCGGCGGCGGACCGGCCGGTGCGGCGGTGAGCGGGGCGCGGCACGACGCGCAGACGGAAGCGACCGGGAAGTTCCTCGCACGACAGCCGGGACAGACGATGTGGTCGCTCATGACGCCTCGCGCAGGGTCATCCGTGCCGGGGGATCGGCACAACGTCCCCGAGTCTAGCCGCTATCCGTGGCCTACCGGAACCGGACGTCGACGATGAGCCGCACGGTCTCGCCCACGGCGACCGGCTTCCCCTTCTTCCATTCCGGTGACGAGAGGCGGAAGCAGCCTTCCCTGGCGACCCCCACGACCGCGTAGAGCGTCTCGGATGCGGGGGAGGTCTCCACGTTCACGTAGTCGATCGCCTTCAGGCCGGGAGTCTCCACGATCGACCCCTTCGCGGTGACGCCACCGTTGAAGGTGAGGAGGAGGCTGAGGTCGGTCGTGGGCGCCGCGAGCCCGGAGATCAGCTCCGCATCCCGCGATGCCAGCCGCTCGATCTCCACGCGCGTCGCCCGCTCACCCTCCACGCGCTCCAGGGTGAGGACGAGGCGGTCGTTCTTCTCCAGGGCCTCCCACGCCGCGTCCACCACGCGCCACGAGCCCCCGGTGGGGTCGTCGATCCCGGACGGATCGCAGGTGAAGCCGGTATCCGCCACGAGCGGCTCGGCGGAGGCAGGCGGCTCGTCCGGTCCCGCGGACGGCTCCACGACCGGCTCGAAGGAGGGGGCGAAGGGGTCCGGGGAGGCAGTGGCCTCGGCCGGCGCCGCCGTGGGCGGCAGGATCGGGGTGGCGGAGGGCGATCCGGGTGCGAACCCGAGGAGGAGGGCACCGGCGCCAACGAGGACGACGATCGCCGCGACAAGCCCCACGAGGACGGCGAGGCCGGAGGACCCGGACCCGGGCAGGTCCGGCTTCCGGCTCCGCGTCCCGCGGACCGGGTCCTGGCCGGATCCCATGGGGAGGCCGCAGTTCCGGCAGAAGCGGGCGCGTCCTTCGTTGTGGAGCCCGCAGATCGGGCAGACGACCTGGTCGGTCACCCGCCCGTCCGGCGATCCATCGCGGCCGCGCCGCTTTCCGGGGATCCTCATCCCGCCGATGATGCCACGGGATGGCCGGGGGCGGGGAGGGCGGCGGACGCCGTCCTCATCCGGCCTGTGCGCCCCGGAAGGCCGGGATCACCGCGCGGCCATACGCCGCGAGGGTCTCCTCCTCGTCCCCGTTCATGAGGTAGATGTTGAACTGGTCCACCCCGGCATCGCGGAGCGCGGCGAGCTTCTCCAGGTGCGCCTCCACCGGACCGATGATGCAGAAGCGGTCGACGACCTCGTCCGAGACGAAGGAGGCATTGCTCGAGCCGACCTCCGCGTGGTGGAGGTAGTCGTAGCCCTCGCGGTCCCGGACGTAGCCGGTGAGCGACGGCGGGAGCTGCTCCCGGGGGTACTTGTTCACGAGATCGACGACGTGGTTCGAGACGAGCGCGGGGAACCACCGGACGCGGTCCCGGCAGGCCTCCACCGGGCCCACGTGCGCGGGCGCCGCCGCCTGCACCTTCACCGCCGATGGGTCACGCCCGGCCGCAGCGGCGGCCTCCTTGACCATCCCGGCCATCCACCGGACGAGGTCCGGGTCGGCGAGCTGGAGGATCACCCCGTCCGCCACCCGGCCGGTCATCGAGAGCGCCATCGGACCGTAGCCGGCGACCCAGACGGGGAGCTTCCACGAACCGGTCCAGGGGAGCCGGATCTCCTTGCCCTCGTCCGCCCCGGCACGCCCCTCCACGAGGTCCCGGATGAGGACGATCGCCTGCTCCAGGGTGGCCATCGTCGTGGGTGGCTTGCCGAGCACGCGCCGGGCGCTGTCACCGCGGCCGATGCCCAGGTCCATCCGCCCGCCGGAGATCTCGTCCAGGACGGCGAGGGAGGAAGCCGTGACGGAGGGCTCCCGGGTCGCGGGATTCGTCACGCAGGTCCCGAGCCGCATCGAGGTCGTCGCCTGCGCCATGAGGGTGAGGATCGGATACGGGTCGCGCCACAGGACGTGGGAATCGAAGAGCCAGCCGTACCCGAAGCCGGCCGCCTCGGCCTGGCGGGTGAGCGCGAGCGTCCGCTCGATCGCGTGATCGGGCTTGATCGTGAAACCGAAGTCCATGAGCGCCGCAGCCTCCAGGCTCCGCATCACCGGGGAGGGGAGAGCGGCGCCCCCGGGCGCAGGGACGCCGCTCCGTGGATCGGCCGGGCATCCCGCGCCCGGCCGGCCGGCCGTCAGGGCCGGACGAGATCCTCGTAGGCGTCCGGCCGCCGGTCGCGGTAGAACTGCCAGGTCTGGCGGACGGTCTCGATGAGCTCGAGGTCCAGGTCGCGGACGATGAGCTCCTCCTTGTAGGCGTCACCCACCGCGCCCACGAACTGGCCGCGCGGGTCGCAGAAGTAGCTCTGCCCGTAGAAGTCGTCCTCGCCGAGCGGCTCGACCCCGACCCGGTTGATCGTCCCCACGTAGTAGCCGTTCGCCACCGCATGGGCGGGCTGCTCGATCCGCCACAGGTACTCCGAGAGACCGCGTGAGGTGGCGGACGGGATGAGCACGATCTCCGCCCCGTTCAGGCCGAGGGCGCGGGCCCCCTCCGGGAAGTGGCGGTCGTAGCAGATGTAGACGCCGAACTTCGCGATATCCGTCTGGAAGACCGGGTAGCCGGTATTCCCTGGCCGGAAGTAGTACTTCTCCCAGAAGCCCTTCACGTGCGGGATGTGCGTCTTCCGGTACTTGCCCAGGTACTTCCCGTCCGCGTCGATCACCGCGGCGGTGTTGTAGTAGATGCCCGAGGCGGTCGAGTCCTCCTCGTACATCGGCGCGACGACGACCATCCCGGTCTCCTTCGCCAGCGCCTGCATCCGCTTCGTCGTGGGGCCGTCCGGGATGAGCTCCGTGTACTTGTAGTACGACGGGTCCTGGACCTGGCAGAAGTAGGGCCCGTAGAAGAGCTCCTGGAAGAGGATGAACTGGGCACCCTGCTTGGCGGCCTCGTGGGCGCGCTGCTCGTGCTTCTGGATCATCGATTCCTTGTCGCCCGTCCACGACGCCTGGACGAGCGCGCCACGCACCGTGCGCGCCATCTGGTGACCTCCCTCGACCGCCGCAGCCCCCGCGGGCACGGCCACTGTGCGCGCCACCTTACACCCGCGGGGGGAGAGGTCGTGCGCGGGCCTCAGGCAGCGGCGAGGGCGTCGAGGAGGATCCCGGTCGCGATGAGGAGGGTGACGCCGACGAGGACCGCGATCGCGATCCGACGGCCTGCCTCGGGCGTCACCGGGAGGCCCCGGGCGCGCCGGCCCCTACTGCTCGTAGGCCTCCACGAGCTCCACCGGACGGAGATGCGCCTCGTCCGGGTCCATCCCCACGGCCTCCAGGGCCTGGCGCTGGCGGAGGAGATCCCACGATTGCTCCAGCTCGCGCGCGATCGCGTGGAGCCGGTCGAGCTGGGCGGGGGCGAGCGGTCCCTCGTTCGCCTCCCGGTAGAGCGCCTCCTCCTCGCGCGAGAGGGCGTTGATCCGTTCGTGCAGCGTGATGTCGTCCATCGGTGCGCACCCCGGCGCTGACGGGCGGGTCACCGTCCCCCCGGACGGCACCCCCGCGGCCGTGCCGCGAATCTCCGCGTCCGGCGCCCTCCCGTCGTCTGCCGTCCGGCCCGCCGATGGGGGCCGCGCGTCCCGGATGCCGCATCCGCCCGGTCCGGGTCAGGGGCGCCGGGTCCCGCGGTGCTCCAGCCAGGCGCCCGCCGCGATGAGCGCCGCACCGACCCACCAGACGATCTCGAGCGGGTCGATCCGCCAGCCGCCCAGCCAGGTGCGCAGGGTGACGAGGCCGTCCACGACAAGGGTGGCCCCCGCGAGGAGGGCGAGGCCGTTGAGGACGAGCGGATCGCTCGCCCAGGCGGGCGGATCCTTCCGGCCGCGCAGCCAGAGGACGCCGAGCGTCCCGGCCGCCGCGAGGATGACGATCGTGGAGCCCGCGCCGGAGCGGTCGCCGGCGATGACGCCCACGAGGAGCCACGAGATGCCGAGGATGAGGAGCGCCCCGATCCCCGCCACCAGCTCGCCGTTCCGGTACTGGCCGCGCAGCCGGACGACGAGATCGTCCACCGCGGCGGCGATATCCGGCGTCACGGGGGCGGGGCGCGCCCCGGGGGCCGCCGCCGGGCCGGGGGCCGCGGGCGGCGCTTCCGGCTCACCGGCCGCTGCCGGCACCGGCTCCGGAGCGGGAGCGGCGGGGAGCTCCGGGGCCGCGGGCACCGGGGTCCCGATCGCGGCCCGTGCAGCGGATGCCCGGCGCGTCGCCGGACGTGCCGGCGGCGGGCTCGCGACGGGATCCGTCCCGCCCTCCGGCCCCGTCCGGTCCTTCTCGTCCTCGCCCGGTCCCGTCATCGTCCACCTCCACGCTGGCAGGGCGACTCTACCCCTCCGCAGCGCCGGATGCCACCATCCCGCCCGGAGCGCGTTCCGTGGCACACTCCGCGGGAGCGTGCGGTAGTGGCCGGGCACCCGGCCGCGGAGCCGCCGGGAGGACGGTGGCCGCCGCGCCGCCGGATGAGGTGCAAGGAATGGCCATCGACGTCGCGCCGGGCACGATGAGCGCCGAGGAGATCGTCGCCCTCAGCCGCCGCCACTCGCTCTACGAGTGGTCCGCACAGAGCGCGGTGGACCCGATCCCCGTCGCGAGCGCGAAGGGCTCCTGCTTCTATACCCCGGACGGGAAGCGCTTCATCGACTTCAACAGCCAGCTGATGTCCGTGAACATCGGTCATGGCGACCCGCGCGTCATCGAGGCGATCAAGGCCCAGGCGGACGTCCTCTGCTACGCGAACCCGTTCATGGCCACGGAGCCCCGGGCGCGCCTCTCCGCGAAGCTGGCGGAGATCACCCCGGGCGATATCGACGTCTTCTTCTACACGAACGGCGGCGCCGAGGCGAACGAGAACGCGATCAAGCTCGCCCGCCAGTTCACCGGCCGCCACAAGATCCTCGCCCGCTATCGCTCCTACCACGGCGCCACCGGCCAGGCGATCGCCCTCACCGGCGACCCGCGCCGCTGGGCGGCGGAGGCCGGGGTCTCCGGCATCGTCCGGATCCCGGATTCCCACCGCTGGGCGCGCAAGGACCCCGAGCCCGTCGAGCAGAGCCTCCGCGACATCGAGGAGGTGATGATGTTCGAGGGGCCGCACACGATCGCGGCGATCATCCTCGAGCCGGTCGTGGGCACGAACGGGATCCTCATCCCGCCGGACGGCTACCTCCAGGGGATCCGCCGGCTGTGCGACAAGTACGGGATCCTGATGATCGCGGACGAGGTGATGTCCGGCTTCGGGCGCACCGGCGAGTGGTTCGCGGTCAACCACTGGGGCGTCGTCCCGGACCTCCTCACGATGGCCAAGGGCCTCACCTCCTCCTACCTGCCGCTCGGTGCGGTGGGGATGCGCCAGGCGATCGCGGACGCCTTCAAGGAGAAGGTCTTCTACGGTGGCCTCACCTACAACTCGCACCCCATGGGCTGCGCGGCCGCGCTCGCCACGATCGCGGTCTACGAGGAGGACGGCCTCATCGAGCGGGCGAAGCGGATGGGCGAGCTGCTGAAGGGCTACCACCGCGAGATGGAGGCGAAGCACCCCTCCGTCGGCTCCGGCCGGAGCATCGGTCTCTTCGGTCTCCTGGAGCTCGTCCGCGACCGCGCCACCTACGAGCCGATGGCCCCGTACAACGGCACGAGCGACGAGATGAAGGCGATCCACCACCACTTCCGCCAGAAGGGCCTCTATACCTTCGTGCGCTGGAACGCGATCTCCACGAACCCGCCGCTCACGATCACGGAGGGGGAGATGGCGGAGGCCTTCGGGATCATCGACGAGGCGCTCGCCTTCGCCGACAAGGGCGTCCGCGCCTAGCGCCGGAGGGCCGCTGCCGATGAGCGCGCCGCCCCCGGGCGACGCTCCCTTCCCGCCCGGCGTGGATGTCGCCGAGGCGGACGACCCCACGGCCGCCGCGGACGTGGAGGCGCGTGCGGACGCGCTCGCCACCGGCTCGGATCGCGGCGCCGAGGCGGTCGTCGGGCGCTGGTCCTCGCCGGGTGGCCGGCTCCTCCGGACCGCGCTCGCGCTCGTCGCCTTCTTCGCGGTCGTCGCCGTCCTGTGGGAGGCCTTCAAGTGGCTGGCGGGGGACCCGTGGCGGCTCGAGGGGATCCTCGGCACGTCGCTCTCCTACGAGCACTTCCCGCCCTTCCGGGTCCTCCAGGCCACGGACCTCCAGCTCCCCCACCTGTGGTCGATCGCCGAGGCGCTCGCGGCGCCCGTCCAGCGCTCCCAGGAGACCTCGCTCTTCACGTACCTCGTGGGGGCCGCGGCCTACACGCTGGCGGAGGCGCTGATCGGCTTCCTCCTCGGGTCGGCGATCGGGATCGCGCTCGCCTCGGTCTTCGTCCACTCGCGGCTCGCGGAGCGGGCGCTCCTCCCGTACGTCATCGCGAGCCAGACGATCCCGATCGTCGCGCTCGCGCCGATCATCGTCGTCAGCTTCGGCCGCGGCCTCACCTCCGTCGTCATCATCTCGACCTACCTCACCTTCTTCCCGGTGACGATCGCGATGGTCCGCGGGCTCCGGTCCCCGGATCCGCGTGCGCTGGAGCTGATGCGCTCCTACGCCGCATCGCGCTGGGCGATCTACCGCAAGGTCCGGCTGCCGGCCTCGATCCCCTACCTCTTCACCGCGCTCAAGATCGCGGCCGCGGCGAGCGTCGTCGGCGCGATCATCGGGGAGGCCCCCGGGGGCGTGAAGGAGGGGCTCGGGCGGGCGCTCGTCAACTTCAACCAGCAGTACATCACCGGGCCCGAGAAGCTGTGGGGGACGATCCTCGTCGCTGCGCTTGCCGGGATCTCGTTCTATGTCGTCGTCCGGATCGTGGAGGTCCTCGTCCTCCGTGACCGCGGGCGCCAGGAGGCCTGACGATGGGTGGAGGGAAGCGCGCATGAGCGGGTCGGTCGCCGCGGGGGCCGTCCCCGCCGTCCGCGTCTCTGGGGTCCGGAAGGCCTTCCCCGTCAAGGGGGGCGGCGAGACCGTCGCGCTCGAGGAGATCGACCTCACGATCGAGCGTGGCGAGTTCATCTCCCTCATCGGACCCTCGGGCTGTGGCAAATCGACCCTCCTGCGTGTCGTGGGCGATCTCGTCGCGCCGAGCGCCGGGAGCGTGGAGGTGAACGGGAAGCCCGCCGCGCGCGCCCGTCTCGACCGCGACTACGGGATGGTCTTCCAGGCCCCCGTCCTCTTCGACTGGCGGAGCGTGGAGGCGAACGTCCGCCTCCCGCTCGAGATCCAGGGGGTGGGCGGGAGCGAGCGCGATGCGCGGGTGCGCGAGATGCTCGAGCTCGTGGAGCTCGGTGGCTTCGCGAAGCACTATCCGCACCAGCTCTCCGGCGGGATGCAGCAGCGCGTCGCGATCGCCCGCGCGCTCGCCTTCCAGCCCGCGCTCCTCCTCATGGACGAGCCCTTCGGCGCCCTGGACGAGATGACCCGCGAGCGGCTGAACGCGGAGGTCCTGCGCGTCTGGGCGCGCACCGGCACGACGGTCATCTTCGTCACCCACTCGATCCCCGAGGCGGTCTTCCTCTCCACCCGGGTCGTCGTCATGAGCGCGCGGCCCGGCCGGATCTCGGACGTCATCCCGATCGACCTGCCGCAGCCGCGGGACGAGGAGACGCGCGAGACCGATCGCTACTACGAGCTCGTCACCGAGGTCCGGGAGGCGCTCCGCGCCCATCACGGCCCGGCGGCCGGCTCCGTCGCCTCGCTCGAGCGGGCGCGCGCGGAGGGCGGCATCGGATGAGCGCGCCGGCGGTCTCCGCGGGGGCGCGGCCGTCCGCGGCGGAGCGGGTCGGCGCGCGCCTCGTGCGGATCCTCCCGCCGCTCCTTGTCTTCGTCGCCATCCTCGTCATCTGGGAGCTCCTCACCGCGGGCCCCGGCCGGCGGGTGATCCCCGCGCCGAGCGCGATCGCCGCCGCCGTCGGCACCGACCAGGCGCTCCTCTGGCGCTCGGCCCAGGCGACCCTCGTGGAGGCGCTCGGCGGGCTCGCGATCGGGACCTTCGCGGGGGTCGCGATCGGCTTCGCCACCGCGCGCTGGGCGACCGCCCGGGACGTCCTCCTCCCCATCGCGATCGGGGCGAGCACGATCCCGCTCATCGCGATCGCGCCGATCGTCAACAACTGGTTCGGGGTCCTCAACCCGCTCTCCAAGATGATGATGGCCGCGCTCCTCGTCTTCTTCCCCATCGTCATCAACGTGACGCGCGGTCTCGTCCAGGTCCAGCCGGCCGCCCTGGAGCTGATGCGCTCGGTCGCGGCATCGCCCACCGAGGTCCTCGTCAAGGTCCGGATCCCGAACATGCTCCCCTTCTTCTTCACGGCCCTGAAGGTCGCCACCACGCTCGCCTTCATCGGCGCGATCGTGGGCGAGTACTTCGGCGGCACCTCGGATGTCCTGGGGCGCGTCGTCCTCCAGTCGATGAGCAACGGGAAGTTCGCGGTCGCCTGGGCGGCGATCCTCATCGGGGCGATCGGCGCGATGCTCACCTACGTCGTCGTCGTCCTCGTGGAGCGGGTGGCGATCCCGTGGTACACCGCGCTCCGCGGCGACGAGGCCTGATCGGCCGCCACCCGATCGTCACCCGTCCGCCTCTCGTCCAGCCCGGACGGTTGCGGTATCGTCCCCGGGTGAGCCGCGACCCGCCCTCCGGGGCCGGGCCGGGCCGAGGGAGCCGGGGCCTCGGAGGACCCCCGGCGGACGGAGGAGTCTCCATGAGGAACACGCGCAGGCCGATCATCGCCGTCGGGGCGACCGGCCTTCTGCTCGCCGCTTCGTTCGGCACCACGGCCCAGGCGCAGGACCTCACGCCGGTGAGCGTCGTCCTCCAGTGGGTGCCGCAGGCGCAGTTCGCGGGCTACTACGCGGCCAAGGAGCAGGGCTTCTGGGAGGCCCAGGGCCTGGACGTCACGATCGTGGACGGCGGCCCGGATGTCGCCCCGCAGGTCGTGGGCTCGGACCCCAACGGTCCGGAGTTCGCCACCTCCTGGGTCCCGCGCGTCCTCGCGGTCGTGGACCAGGGTCAGTCCGACCTCGTGAACATCGCGCAGATCTTCCAGCGCTCGGGCACGCTCTCCGTCTCGTGGGCGGATGCCCCGATCGCGAGCCCCGAGGAGTTCGCCGGCAAGAAGATCGGCGTCTGGGACTTCGGCAACGAGTACGAGGTCACCGCGGCCGCCAAGGCGGCGGGCCTGGAGGCCGGCGTCGACTTCGAGAAGGTCATCCAGCCGTTCGACATGTCGCTCCTCCTCAACCGGGAGATCGACGCTGCCGAGGCGATGATCTACAACGAGTACGCCCAGGTGCTCGAGACGATCAACCCGGCGACCGGTGAGCTCTACCAGCCCGAGGATCTCGTCGTCATCGACTACAACGAGGTCGGGACGGCGATGCTCCAGGACGCGATCCACGCGCGAGCGTCGTGGCTCGCGGAGCCCGGCAACGAGGAGATCGCGGTCAAGTTCCTCGCCGGCGCCTTCCAGGGCTGGATGTTCTGCCGGGACAACCCGGAGGCGTGCGTCCAGGCCACGGTGAACGCCGGCTCCACGCTCGGGCTCGGCCACCAGCGCTGGATGATGAACGAGGTGAACCCCCTGATCTGGCCCGCGCCGGACGGGATCGGCTCCCTCGATGAGGACGCCTGGAACACGACGGTCGCGATCATGAAGGACGCCGGGCTCCTCACCCAGGATCCGGCCGAGGGTGCCTACCGCACCGATCTCGCCGAGCAGGCGCGTGCGCTCATCGAGGGCGACACGACCGGCGAGGGCTTC
>JAFMJV010000069.1 GCA_017853275.1 Chloroflexota bacterium | reverse complement strand
CCCAGCGCGCGTCCTGGAGCGCGTGACCGATCTCGTGCGCGAGCGCCACCCGCGCGAGCGGGTCGAGGACGCCGTCCGCATCCACGAGCGTGAGCCGGCGGGTGTCCGTGTCGTAGTAGCCCGCGACCTGGTCCGCGAGCGTCTCCCGGAGGAGCGCCACGAGGTCCGTGCCGGGGGCAAGGAGTCCGAGCCGGGTGAGGACCGCCTCCTGCGCGCGCGTCTCCGCGAGCACGTCGGGTTCCTCCAGCGCGGCGAGCTGGTCGGCGAGGGCGGTCTCGCGGGGGGCGACCCGCCACACGACCGGCGCGTCCGGGACGATCCCCCGGATCGCGATGACCTGGGCCTCGATCTCGCGGACCTGCGCCTCGAGCGGATCGTCCGCGGCACGGAGGGCGGCCGGGCCCGCAAGCGCAATGAGCGGTGCGAGCGCGGCGGCCGCGGTGCGGCGCCGCAGGCCCGTCATCCGGCCCCCTGCCTGCGGGATCAGAAGGCCGGCTTCACGACCATGAGGAAGAGGATGACGATCGTGAAGAGGCTGAGCAGGTAGCCCGTCATCTTCAGCTTCCGGGCGAGGGCGAGCGTCTCCGGGGCGGGGGGGCCGCCGGCCGCCGTGGCCGAGATCAGCCGCCGGAGCGTGGGCCGCTGGACGGCGAAGACGAGGCCGAGCGCAACGAAGTAGAGGACGAGCGAGATGACCATCCACGCCTGGCGCTCGATCCCGGACATCCGGGAGAGGACGAGGAGGATCCCGGTCACGAACATCGAGAGCGTGGCGGGGAGGAGGATCGTGTCACCCACGCGCTTGGACGCACGCAGCCAGAAGCCGATGTGCTGCGGGTCCGCCATCGCCTGGCGCGCGATGACCGGCGCCGTGAAGCCGAACCCGAACGCGACGACCGCGCCGAGGACGTGAAGGAAGAGCCAGAGCGGGAAGAGCTCGGGGGCGATGGGGGACACGGGCGGCACCTCCATGCGGGGGCGGGCGAGGATGCGCACAGGGTAGCGGAGCGGGGGCGGGGAGTGGCACTCGCCGGCGCGGCTCCCCTATCCTCGGCGCGAACGCGCCGGTGCTCGGGTCCGGCGTCCATGCGGGAGGTCGGGATGACGGTGGGGCGGACGATGGGCCGATGGGCGCGCGCGCTGGGTACGGGGCTCCTGGCGGCCGCCGTCCTCGTGCCGGTGAGCGGCGCCGCCACAGCCGCCGCCACCCCGGCCGGGCAGGACCTGCCCCATCCCCTGTCGATCACCGCCGGACGTTCCTTCACCTGCACGCTCATCTCGGACGGATCGGTCTGGTGCTTCGGGGAGAACAGCAACGGCAACCTCGGGAACGGCACCACGACGAAGAGCTCCGTGCCGGTCCGCGTGGAGCGCCGGACCGGACCCCTGACGCCGCCGGTCCCGCTCACGAACGCCGTCGCGGTCGCGGCGGGCACGGCCCACGCGTGCGCGATCCGCCAGGACACGACCGTCTGGTGCTGGGGCTGGAACGCATTCGGCTCCCTCGGGGACGGGACGGAGATCCAGCGGAACCGGGCGGTCCAGGTCCGGAAGGAGAACGGGGATCCGCTCACGAACGCGGTCGGCATCGGGCTCGGGGCGGTGAGCAGCTGCGCCGTGACGAGCGGCGGGGCGGGCTTCTGCTGGGGCGACACGAACACCGCGGGCATCGGCGATGGAGGCGGTGTGGCGCGCTTCCGGGCGGTGCGCATCCGGAAGTCGGACGGCAGCCTCCTCACCGGCGTCGCGCAGGTGGACGCCGGGGCGTACCACGTCTGCGCCCGGACCACGGGTGGCGCCGCATGGTGCATGGGGGCGAACGGCTCGGGGGCGGTCGGCGATGGGACGAGCACGAACCGGACGCTCTTCGTGCGCGTGGAGAAGGCCGGCGGGGGGTTCCTCACCGGGGTGACCGCGATCTCCGCGGGGAACAACCTCTCGTGTGCGGTCGCCGCCGGTGGCGCTGCCTACTGCTGGGGGACAGGCTCCGCCACCGGGACGGGGACCACGAAGAACGTCCTCCGCGTGGCGACCCCGGTGAAGACGACGACGCTCGCCCCGCTCACGGAGATGGTCGATGCGCGGGCCGGGGCGGGGAGCGCATGCGCCCGGGGCGCCGATGGTCGCGTCTGGTGCTGGGGATCGAACCAGGGCGGCCGCCTCCTCGATGGCACCACGACCGACCGGAACCTCGCCGCGCTCGCCGAGAAGAACGGCGCGACGCCGATCGCCGGGGCGATCTCGATGGATGTGGGGGAGTACCACGTCTGCGTGACCGGCGAGGACCTCTTCGACCGCTGCGGGGGGATGAACTACAACGGTCAGCTCGGCGACGGGACGACGATCGACCGGCGCCGCGCCGTCCCGGTCCTCGCGACCTGGATCCTGGGCTAGAGGAGGGCGGGAGCCACTCCCCGGGCGGCCCGGGCCCCCGGATCAGCCGGCGGCGCTTCCCGCCCCCTCGATCCGCGCCAGGTCCGCCGGCGTGTCCAGGTCCGGGTTCGCGCCGGCCACGGGGACCCGCCGGAGCAGCTCCGGGCGCGCCGCGAGGAGCGGGCCGAGGCCGCGGTCGCCGGTGAGCCCCGCCACGAGCGGCCACGCGGGCGGCAGGAGAAGAGCGGGGTGGAGGACCGCATCGGGCTCGTCCGCGTAGCGCGGCGCGATGACGGGGGGACCACCCGGCTCGGCGCTCGCGGCCGCCAGGAGCGCCACGGCCACCTCGGCCCGGACGAGCGGCTGGTCGCCGAGGAGCAGGAGGATCGCGTCCGGCGCCGGCCGGAGCGCCGCCGCCCCCTCCACGCCGATCCGGAGCGAGCTCGCGAGGCCGCGCCCCGGGTCCGGGTTGCGGAGGACATGCGCCGAGCCGGGATCGACCGCGGCGAGGACCGCGTCCGCATCCGTGCCGAGGACGAGGAACGTGGCGGCGGGCTGCAGGGCGGCCGCAGCGGTGAGGACGTGCGCGAGGACCGGGCGGCCCCGGACGGGGGCGATCACCTTGCCGCCCCCATAGCGCGAGCCCGCCCCGGCGGCGAGGATGACGACCGCGATGCGCATCACGTCCGGATGGTACGCGGCGGGGCGCCCCCGGCCGAAGGCCGTACCATCGGTGCGATGTCCGACCGTCCCACCAACCGTCTCGCCGGCGAGACGAGCCCCTACCTTCTCCAGCACGCGCACAACCCCGTGGACTGGTATCCGTGGGGGCCGGAAGCGTTCGCGCGGGCGCAGGCGGAGGACCGGCCGATCCTCCTCTCCGTGGGCTACGCGGCGTGCCACTGGTGCCACGTGATGGAGCGGGAATCCTTCGAGGACGCAACGACCGCGCAGGAGATGAACGCGTCGTTCGTGGCGGTGAAGGTGGATCGCGAGGAGCGCCCGGACGTGGACGCGCTCCACATGGAGGCGGTCCAGGCGCTCACCGGGAGCGGCGGCTGGCCGATGACCGTCTTCCTCACGCCGGAAGGGAAGCCCTTCCACGGTGGCACCTACTACCCGCCGGTCCCCCACCACGGGCTCCCCTCCTTCCGCCAGCTCCTCGCCGCGATCGACGACGCGTGGCGCACCGACCGCGCCCGCGTCCTCGCGGCAGCGGACCGGCTTGCCGATGCGATCGGCGGCTCCCAGCTGGCGCCGGCCACGCTCGCCGCGCGGGTCGCCACCCATGACGCGGAGCACGCAGGGGAGGAGACGCGGGCCGGCGGACCGCTCGGGCTCATCCTTCCGCCGGGGGTCACCCGCGCGCCGGATGAGGGCCCGCTCCGCTCCGCGGTGGCGGCGCTCGCGGAGCGCTACGACGCGCGCCGTGGCCACTGGGGCCGGGCGCCGCGCTTCCCCCAGCCGATGACGATCGAGCTCCTCCTCCGCGAGCACGCGCGGACCGGGGACGCACGGGCGCTCGCGATGGCGCGCGGGTCGCTCGACGCGATGGCCGCGGGCGGGATCCGCGATCACCTGGGCGGCGGCTTCGCGCGCTACGCCACGGACGATGCCTGGCTCATCCCCCACTTCGAGAAGATGCTCTACGACAACGCGCAGCTGGCGCGCGTCTACCTCCACGGATGGCGGGTCACGGGGAGCGCGGCGGACGCGGAGGTCGTGACGGAGACGCTCGGCTGGATGGCGCGCGAGCTGCGGGTGGGGACGGCTGGCGCCTTCGCAGCCTCGCTCGATGCGGACACGGAGGGCGAGGAGGGCGCGACCTACACCTGGGACCAGGCGGAGATCCGGGCGGTCCTCGGCGATGCGGCGCCGCTCTTCGCGGCCGCCTACGGCGTCACGGAGGGCGGGAACTGGGAGGGGCGGACGATCCTCTCCCGCGTCCGGGACGACGCCTCGCTCGCCACCACCTTCGGGATCGCGCGCGAGGCGGTGGCCGGGCAGCTCGCCGCCGCGCGGGAGCGGCTCCTCGCGGTGCGGGATGGACGCCCACAGCCCGCCCGGGACGACAAGGTCCTCGCGGCGTGGAACGGCCTCGCGCTCCAGGCCTTCGCGGAAGCCGGGCGCTTCCTTCCGGACGGGGAGCGCTGGACGCGGATCGCGGATGCGGTGGCGGACGATCTCCTCGCCCACCTGATCACACCGGAGGGCCGGCTCCGCCGATCGTGGAAGGACGGCCGCGCCCTCCATGACGGGATGCTGGAGGACCATGCCGCGCTCGGGCTCGGGCTTCTCGCGCTCTACGAGACCACCTTCGATGCGCGCCGGCTCACCGCGGCGCGCACCCTCGCGACGCTCATCGTCACCCGGTTCGCAGCGGATGACGGTGGCTTCCATGACACCGCGGATGACGCCGAGCGGCTCTTCGCCCGGCCGCGGAACCTGGGCGACAACGCGACCCCGAGCGGGAACGCGCACGCGGCCACCTTCCTCCTCCGGCTCGCCGCGCTCACCGGGGAGAGCGAGCTCCGCAGCCGTGCCGCGGACGCGGTGATCGCGATGGCCCCGATCGCCGCCCGCTACCCCACCGGCTACGCGCAGTGGCTGATCGCGTACGCGCTCGTCATCGACCCGCCCGCCGAGCTGGCGATCGTGGGCGACCCTGCGGACCCCGCGACCCGGGCGCTCCTCGCGGTGGCACGCGGCGCCCGCCGGCCGGATCTCGTCATCGCCTGCGCGGCGGACCCGGAGGCGAGCGGCGTGCCGCTCCTCGCGGACCGGACCGCGATCTCCGGTCGGCCCACGGCGTACCTGTGCCGTGACTTCGCCTGCCGGGCCCCGGTGACGGACGCCGATGCGCTCGCCCGGCTCCTCGCGGCGGAGGGCGCCCGGTGAGCGGGATCCTCCGCTTCGGCGACCCGGCCGCGCTCCCGGACCCGGAGGCGGTGATCTTCGACCTGGACGGGACGCTCGTGGACACGATCCCCGCCCGCGTCCGCGCGTGGGTGGAGGCGATGGAGAGCGCGGGGATCGCCGCGGATGCGCGGCTCGCGGGGCTGATGATGGGCCGGGATGGCCGCCATGCCGCGCGTGCGCTCTTCGCCGCCGCGGGCCGGGAGGCCACGGATGCGGAGGTGGAGCAGGTGGACGCCGAGGCGGGCGAGCGCTTCGCCCGCTACAACGTGGCGCCGTCGCTCCTCCCCGGCGTCGGGCCGCTCGTGCAAGCCCTGGCCGCCGGGGACCGGCTCCGCTGGAGCATCGGGACCTCGAGCCGGCGCGCCTCGATCGACGCCTCGATCCGCGCCCTCGGCCTCGCCGTCCCGCCGCCGGTCACGGACGGGACGCACGTGGCAGAGGCGAAGCCGGCCCCCGATCTCCTCCTCCGTGCCGCGGCGGACCTGGGCGTCGCGCCGGCGCGCTGCTGGTACGTGGGCGATGCCACGTGGGACATGATCGCGAGCCGCGCGGCCGGGATGACCCCGGTCGCCGTGGAGACGGGCGCGGCGGATACCGAGATGCTCGTCCGCGAGGGGGCGGCGGTCGTCTGGGTGATGATGGACGGGGTCCACGAGGAGCTCGCCCGGCGCGGGCTCGTGCGCGGGCGCTGAGAGGCACGCGGGAGGACGGATGGCACGGATCGCGGTGGTCGGGGCGGGTCCGGCAGGCTCGCTCGCGGCGGGGATGCTCGCCGACCTGGGCCACGAGGTCGTCCTCCTCGACCGGCGGAACGACCCCACGGAGCCCGCGCGGGACGGCCGCGCCACACCGCTCGCGCTCCATGTCCGCGGCCGGCGGGCGATCGCCGCGGCCGGGGACGAGCTGCTGAGCGCGGGGGTCGGCGGCACGTCGGTCGTGCTCGCCCGCCGGATCGTCCACGGGCCGGACGGGAGCACCGTCATCTCCGAGACGCCGGAGGACCGGCGGGGCCGCTCGATCGCGCGCCACGACCTCTCGGCCGCCCTCTTCCGCTGGGCACGGACGCGGCCGCGGGTGGAGGTCCGGCTGGGGACCACCTGCCTCAACGTGAGCCGGTCGCGGCGGCAGGTGGAGCTGCGCGGGCCGGAGGGGCACCAGGCGGAGGAGAGCTTCGACGCGGTGATCGGCGCGGACGGCGCAGCCTCGGAGGTGCGCTGGGCGGTGGCCCGGATGCCCTCCGTGGATATCGCCAAGGTCACCTCGCCCTGGGGCTACGCGGAGGTGATCATCGGCGCGGATGAGGGCCGCCACCGGCTGGATGGCGATGCGGTCCATGTCTGGCCCGGGCGGAGCATCTTCCTCTTCGCCCTCCCGCAGGTGGACGGGACCTTCACCTGCACCCTCTATGCGCGCCACGCGGACTGGCCGGTCTCCGGCTACCAGGTGATCCACGGCCTTCCGTCCGGGGAGCCGATCGATCTCGACCGGCTCGGCGAGCGCTACCCGGAGGCCTGGCCACACCTCGTGGGACCCAGCCTGGAGAACATCCGCAACGGGCTGAAGACCGTCCAGGCGGTGCGCGTGGACGCCCTGGATGACGGCGGGTGGATCGCGCTCATCGGCGATGCCGGCCACGCGATGACCCCCTACCTGGGGCAGGGCGTGAACCTCGCGCTCGAGGACGCGGTGGAGCTGGCGCGCCGGATCGGTCCGCCCGGTGGCGATCTTCCGGCCGCGATCCGTGCCTACGGCAAGGACCGGCATCCCGAGGGGATCGGCGCGGCCGATCTCTCGGACCTGGGGGTCCGCCTCTACACCCAGATGCCCTTCGCCGGCCCGGACCCGCTCGCGATGACCGTGGGGGCGCTGAACATGGGCGAGCTGCGCCACAGCGATGCGGCGCGGATGTGGATCCCCGGCTGGCGCCCGGTCGTCCAGCCGGAGCGCGGTTGAGCCGAGTGGCTAGGATGTCGCGCATGCGTACGATCCGGACCCGCGGCGCGGCCCCGCTCCTGGCCGCCTCCCTCGCCCTCGTCCTCGCCGCGTGCAGCGCGGGGACCACCCCCACGCCGGAGCCCACCGCGCCCCCGACCGCGGAGCCCTCCGTCCCGGCATCCGCGGCACCGGCGGGCTCCGCCACGCCCCAGCCGCCCCTCTACCCCTCGCTCGCCCCGGGTGCCTCGTTCCTCGTCCCCACGACGCCCACGCCGGAGGGTTCCGAGGCTCCGTGGATCGACCCGGGAACAAGCCCGGACGTCGCCCGCGAGGCCTCCAGCTGGGTGGTCACCTTCTGCGTCTACGGCTGGTCGTTCGACATGGGTGGGCCGATCATCGACGGCATCGGCTATGACGGAAAGACGCCGATCTGCCGGGAGGGCCGTGCGAAGGTCGGCGTGGACGTCTCCATGGGCGCGTGGTTCATGGACCGGAACGGCGTGGTCGAGTGGACCCTTCAGGCATACAAGCCGCACGCCGCGAACCGCGTCGAGGTGATCGTCCAGCAGGAAGGCGACGACGGCTGGCGGCTCCAGCACGCGGTGGGCCCGGGCGGCTCCAAGGTCTTCAGCGCCCACGGCCACACGTTCAAGATCTGGGAGAGCGGCTCGCGTCCTGACCAGTCGCTGAACGGCGTGGACGTGAGGGTCAACCTGGAGATGTGCGTCTTCGACCACTGCTTCCACTGAGCGCGGCGGCATCGATCCGCGCGGGCCGGGTGCCCCTCAGCCCTCCGGTGCCACCAGGCGCAGCCGGATCCGCTTGTTGATGCGGCCCTTGCTCTCGTAGCCGGTCACCTCGATCCGGCCGACCTCGCTCGTGCGGTGGACATGCGTGCCGCCGTCCGCCTGGAGATCGAGCCCCTCGATGTCCACGATCCGGATCTCCTCGATCCCCTCGGGGAGGAGGTTCACCTTGGTCCGGATGAGGTCCGGGATCGCGAAGGCCTCCGCGCGCGGGAGGAAGCGCACGTGGACGGGGCGGTCCTGCGCCAGCTCCGTGTTCACCGTCGCCTCGATCGCGCCCACGAGGTCGGATGAGAGGCGCTCGAACTCGAAGTCCATCCGCCCCGCGCCGGGCTCCATGTTCCCGCCCGTGACGAGCGCGCCGTAGTCCCGCCAGACGACCCCGCACAGCGCATGGAGCGCGGTGTGCGTGCGCATCAGGGCGTAGCGGCGGGCCCAGTCCACCTCCGCCACGAGCCGGTCACCCGGCGCGGGCGGCTCCACGTCCGCCTCCAGCTGGTGCGCCACGTCCGCGCCGGCGCGCTTCACCCCGGTCACCGTCCAGCGGCGGCCGTCCGCGGCACGCAGAAGGAGCCCGGTGTCGCTCGGCTGGCCGCCGCCCCCCGGGTAGAAGACGGTCCGGTCCAGGACCACGAGCGGCGCGCCGCCCTCCTCGCCCGCGATCGCGCGGACGGTCGTCTCCACCGCGCGCTCGTAGGCGTCGCGGGAGCAGACGACCTCCGTCACGGGTGCGTGCCGCCCGCTACTGGGCGAGCGAGAAGGTCCCCTGCATCAGGGTGTAGTGCCCCGGGACCGTGCAGCCGAACTTGAGCCCGGTGATGTCCGCGGGGACCTCCCAGACGAGGTCCTGGGTCCCGGTGGAGAAGGCGGGGATCCCGGCGAGCCCCTCCGCGTTGGCGGAGCTGAGCTGGGCGTCCTGGCCGATGAAGAAGTTGTGCGCGTAGCCCGCGCTGTTCGTCACCCGGAAGGTGACCGTCTCGCCGGGCGTGACGGGGATATCCGAGAGCTTCTGGCCGCCGGACATGATCTGGAGGGCGGCCGTCAGCTCCACCTCGATGAGGCGGCCCTGGGCGGGCGCCGCGGAGGCGG
>JAFMJV010000068.1 GCA_017853275.1 Chloroflexota bacterium | reverse complement strand
GCGTTCATCACCGCGATCCGGTCCGCGAGCGAGATCGCCTCCTCCTGGTCGTGGGTGACGACGACGAAGGTGATCCCCACCTCGTGCTGGAGGCGCTTCAGCTCCAGCTGCATCTCCTCGCGCGCCTTCCGGTCCAGGGCGGAGAGCGGCTCGTCCAGGAGGAGGAGGCGCGGGCGCTTCACGATCGCGCGGGCGAGGGCGACCCGCTGGCGCTGCCCGCCGGAGAGCTGGGCCGGCCGGCGGCGTGCCGTCTCGGCGATCCCCACGGTGCGCAGGACCTCCGCCACCCGGTCGCGGATCTCGTCCCTGGGGCGCCCCTCGCGCTCCAGCCCGTAGGCGACGTTCCGCTCCACGGAGAGGTGGGGGAAGAGCGCGTAGGACTGGAACATCAGGTTCACCGGGCGCCGGTGGGCGGGGACGGCGAGGAGGTCCATCCCGGCGAGCGTGACGCTCCCCGCATCCGGGCGCTCGAAGCCCGCGAGGATCCGGAGGAGGGTCGTCTTCCCGCACCCGGACGGACCGAGGAGGGCGAAGAACTCGTTCTCCCGGATCTCCAGCGAGACATCCGCGAGCGCGCGCACGCTCCCGAAGGCGCGGCTCACCCGGTCGATCGCGATGAGCGTGCTCATGCGCGCCTCCGGCCGCCGATCCCCGTCAGGCGCTGCGCGGCGAGGACGACGGTGAAGGTGACGAGGAGGAGGACCGCCGCGAGGGCGTTGATCTCCGGCGTCAGCCCGAAGCGGACCATCGAGTAGATGACGATCGGGAGGGTCGGGGTGGCCGGTCCGTTCGTGAAGAAGGCGATGACGAACTCGTCCAGGGAGAGCGTGAAGACGAGGAGGCCGCCCGCGAGGATCGCCGGCGCCAGCGAGGGGATCGTGATCCGGAAGAAGGTGGAGAGCGGGGTGGCGCCGAGATCGCGCGAGGCCTCCTCCAGGGCGGGGTCCGTGTGGCCGAGGCGGGTCCGCACGATCGCCGCCACGAAGGCGGTCCCGAAGACGAGGTGGCCGAGCAGGACGGAGTGGAGCCCGAGGGTGACCCCGCTGAGGACGAAGAGCGAGAGGAGGCCGATCGCGAGGACGAGGTCCGGGGCGATCGCGGGTCCCAGGCTGAGCGCCTCCCAGGCACCGGAGCGGAGGTGCCGGTGGAGGCCGATCGCGAGCGGCGTCCCGAGGATCACCGAGCCCGCCGTGGCGCCCGCGGCCACGAGGAGCGTGTTCCCGAGGCCGGTGAGGACCTCCTCGTTCCGGGCGAGCGCGGCGTACCAGTCGAGCGTGGCGCCGCCCCACGTGTAGGGCGTCCCCGCCGCGTTGAAGGACATCCCCACGAGGACGAGGACGGGGACCCACAGGAAGACGAGGGCCCCGACGAGCACGAGGAGGGGCGCACGACCGCCGCGCTCACGCACGGGCACCCTCCTCGACCGCGCGCGAGGCGCGGGCCTGGAGGACGAGGAGGATCGCGAGGAGCGCCACCACGACGAGCGCAAGGGTCGCGCCGAAGGGCCAGTCGCGCGCCTTCAGGAACTGGTCCCGGACGAGGTTGCCGACCATCACCGTCTTGCCGCCGCCGAGGAGCTCGGGGACGACGAAGTTCCCGAGGCTGGGGACGAAGACGAAGATCGACCCGATGAGGACCCCGGGGAGGGTGAGCGGCAGCGTCACCGTCCGGAAGACCGTCCAGGGGCGGGCGCCGAGGTTGGCGGCCGCCTCGCGGATCTCCGGGTCGAGGCGCTCGATCGCGGCGTAGAGGGGGAGGATCATCAGGGGGAGGTAGGCATAGAGGAGGCCGGCGACGACGGCCCCGGGGGTATAGAGGAGGGAGAGCGGCTCGGCGATCAGCCCGAGCCCGACGAGGAGCCCGTTCAGGGGACCCTGGCTGTTGAGGAGGACGATCCAGGCGTAGGTCCGGATGAGGAAGCTCGTCCAGAAGGGGAGGACGACGAGGAGGAGGACGAGCGTCCGCCAGCGGGCCGGGATCCGCGCGATCGCCCACGCGGCGGGATATCCGATGAGGAGCGCGAGGAGGGTCGTGATCCCCGCGATGACGACCGAATCGATGAGCACGGAGAGGAAGACCGGCTCGAGCGCCCGCGCGAGGTTGTCCAGCGATGGCGTCCACACGATCCCCCCGAACCGCCCCCGGTCCATGAAGGCGATGACGAGGACGATCGCGAGCGGGACGAGGAAGAAGAGGGCGAGGTAGAGGAGGCCCGGCCCCGCAAGGAGGGCCCCCTCGGCCGACCCGCGCCGCCGGCGGCGGACGCGGGTCGGCGGGACCGGGGCCGCTCCGGGCCCCGGGGTCACTGCGCCGCGATCTCCGTGGCGATCTCCGTGTAGAGGGGCGCCGCCTCACCGAGGTCGACGAGCTCCTCCTGGGCGAGCAGCTCCGCGGGCGTGATCGCCATGTTCGGGAAGGTCTCCGCAAGGGAGGGGTCGAGCGCCTCCATCGCGGCCTGGTTCGGGACCTTGTAGAGGATGTTCTCCGCCACCCAGCGGTGGACGTCCGGGCGGAGGATGTAGTCGATGAAGGCGTGCGCCGCCTCCTTGTTCTGCGAGCTGTTCAGGACGACCATCGTGTCCACCCACAGGTCGCTTCCCTCGGACGGGACGACGAAGCGGATCTCCGGGTTCTCCGCGATCCCGTAGTTGCACCAGCCGTCCCAGGCCTCCACGAGGACCGCCTCGCCCGAGACGAGCCGGCTGTAGAAGGTCGTGTCGTCGAAGGCGAGGAGGGTCGGCTTGGCGGCGGCGAGGAGATCCTTCACCTGCGCCATCTCCGCCTCGTCCGTGGTGTTCACGGAGAAGCCGAGCGCCTTCTGGGCGGGGAGCATGAGCCAGCGCTCGGTGAAGAGCATCGTCGTCTTGCCCGTCACGTCCTCGGCCGGCTGAAGGAGGTCGAGCCAGCTGTCCGGCTCCTCCGCGATGAGGTCGCTCCGGTAGCAGAGGCCGGTGGTCCCCCAGGCGTAGGGGATCGAGTAGGCGTTGCCGGGGTCGTAGGCGAGCTGCATCGCCTCGGGGTAGAGGTTCGCCATGTTCGGCACGGCGGCCTGGTCGATCGGGAAGAGGAGGCCCTGCGCCGCGAGCGCCTGGGCGAACTGCCCGGAGACGAACGCGATATCCACGCCGGAGTCGCCGCCCGCGGTGAGCTTCGCGACGATCTCCTCGTTCGTCGCGTGGTTCGCGACGGTCACCTTCGTGCCGAACTCCTCCTCGAAGCGGGCGGGGAGGTCCTCCGGCATGTAGCCGGCCCAGTTCGAGATCGTGAGGGTCTGCTGCGCGAGGTCCGCGGCGGGATCGAGCCCCCCGTCCTGCGCGGCGACCGGAACGGCTGCGAAGGCGATCGCCCCCACGGCAAGGGCGACGACGAACGGGCGCTGCACGCCCGGGCTCCCACGACGCATCATCTGCTCTCCTCCACGTTCCGGGCGCAGCGACGGGTGCGTCGCGCGAGCCGGCGGTGGCGGGAGTGTCGCAGGAGGAGCCGTTGGACGCAACCGCCGGGGAAGGGGTGCCGAGCCGCCTGCGCGCCTGGCTGGCGGCCTCCTGGCCGCCGGAGGATCCACCCGCCGGCGATCACCGCCCGATCGTGCTCACGGGGAGCCGGCCGCTCCGGGCGACGCCGCTCGGCGCGGCGGGGCGCCACGCGGTCGTGGTGGCACAGGATGCGACGGGTGGCCGGCTCGTCGTGCCGCTCGTGGCGGCGGGGGAGGGATGGCGGGTGGCGCGGCCGGGGGACGGCGCCGCCGCGGCCCTGCTCGGCGCGATCGAGACCGCCGCGCCGCTCGCGGATGGCTTCCGGACGGAGGGAGCGGGTCGGCGGCCCGGGCCGGCGGGGGTGGGGGAGCGGGGGATCGGGACCGACCAGACGAACGAGTCCGCGATCGTGGGCGAGGACGTCGTGGTGAAGTGGATCCGCCGCCCCGATCCCGCCCGGGAGCGCGCGCCGCTCCTCCTCCGTCACCTCGCGGACGTCGGGTTCGCCGAGGTCCCGGCGTGGGTCGGGCGGCTCGTCGCGCCGGACGGGGAGGGGGGTGAGATGACGATCGCCCTCGCGGACCGCTACCTCCCCGGCGCGAGCGACGGCTGGACCTGGGCGCTCGATGCGCTCCTCGCCCACCTCGCAGAGCCGGGGACCTGCCCGCCCGAGTGCCCGGCCCGCTTCGGCGCCCGCGTGGGACGGCTCGTCGCCGGTCTTCACCTTGCGCTCGCGCAGCCGAGCGCGGCGATCCCCGCCCCGGTCCGGCCGGCGGGCGCCACCGAGGTCCGGTCGTGGCACGCGGCCGCGCGCCGCACGCTCGCAGAGGCGCTCGACCCGGCCACCGCCGCCGATCCCGCCGAGGCGGCCCTCCTCGCCACGGCGCTCCCCGTCCTCGGAGCGCACGTGGACGCGATCGCGCAGGCAGATGGGGTGCTCGTCCAGCCGGTCCACGGCGACCTCCACCTGGGGCAGATCCTCCAGTGGCGGGACGGGCTCGCGGTCATCGACTTCGATGGGAACCCG
Organism: Chloroflexota bacterium; assembly: GCA_017853275.1. Classification (GTDB taxonomy): domain Bacteria; phylum Chloroflexota; class Limnocylindria; order Limnocylindrales; family CSP1-4; genus JAFMJV01. The sequence continues at coordinate 4,714 of JAFMJV010000068.1, read as the reverse complement.
GTCCTTCCGGCAGACGAGGTGGCGGCCCCGCAGCCCGCCGCGCGCGACCTCGCCGGTCTCCTGTGCAGCCTCGACCATCTCGGCCGGATCGCGATCCGCCGGAGCGCACCGGATCGGGAGGCGGCGGCCGCGGCCTGGATCGCGGGCACGATCGCGGAGGCCGAGGCCGCCTACCGTGCCACCCTCGCCGCGGCCGGCCGGGACGAGCTTCTCGACCACCGGCTCCTCGCCGCCTTCCGTGCGGAGCAGGAATGCCGGGAGCTCCTCTACGCCGAGCGCTTCCTGCCGCGCTGGCGCTACGCGCCGATCGGTGCCATCCGTGCGATGGTTGAGCGATGAGCGCCACCGAGTTCCTCGCCGACCTCCACGCCAAGCCCGCCGCCCTTGCCCGCCTCGCCGGGCACCTCGCGCGCCCCGGCCTCCTGGATGCGATCCCCGAGCGACCGGAGCGGGTCGTCCTGCTCGGGATGGGCTCCTCGCTCTACGCCGCGCACGTGAGCGCCGCACGCCTCCGGGCGGCCGGGATCGCGGCGTCGGCCGAGCTCGCCTCCGCGGAGGTGGGGACGCCGCCGGGCCCCGGGACCCTCGCCCTCGCGATCTCCGCGAACGGGTCGAGCGTGGAGACCCTGGCGGCAGCGGAGCGCCATCGAGGCCGCTCGCGCCTCGTCGTCATCACGAACCGCCCCGACGCGCCGCTCGCGGCGCTGGGGGACGCCACGATCGAGCTGATGGCGGGCGAGGAGGTCTCCGGGGTCGCGTGCCGGACCTTCCAGCACACGCTCCTCCTCCTCCGCGCCCTGGAGGCGCGGCTCACCGCCACCGACCCGGGTGACCTTCCCGGGCTCGCCCACCGGGTGGCGGAATCGACGGCCTGGCTCCTCGGCCACGAGGCGGAGTGGCGGCCCGGGGTCGCCGACGCGCTCGACGGCCCGGACGGGGTCGCCGTCCTCGCGCCCGCGGAGCGGATCTCGTCTGCGCTCCAGTCCGCGCTCATGGTCCGGGAATCGCCGCGCCGTCCGGGGGTCGGATCGGAGACCGGAGAGTGGGCGCACGTGGACGTCTACCTCACGAAGACGCTCGATTACCGCGCCCTCCTCCTCGCGGGCTCGCGCTGGGACGACCAGGCGCTCGACTGGCTCCGCCGCCGGGGGAGCACGGTCGTCGTCGTGGGCCGCGAGGTCCCGGACGCCGCCGTCACCCTCCGCTACCCGGGGGACGACGATCCGGCCGTGGCCGCCGCCACGGAGACGCTCATCGCGGAGCTCGTCGCGGCGCGCTGGCACGAGGCCCAGGCGGCCGCGGAGCGGACCTCCGCCTAGACGGCAGGGCCGGCGAGCGCGGCCGCCAGGCGCGCCACATCCGACTCCCGGACGTAGCGCTGCCACGAGACGCGGAGGAGCCGCCGGCGCGGACCGAGCGCCGGGGTCGCCGGAAAGGTCATCACGGGGACCTCGATCCCCCGCTCCCGGAGCGCCGGTCCGAGCGGATCCTCCGCGCGGGACCAGCCCGGATCGAGCGCAGCCTCGTCCGCGGGGATGGGCGCCCGGTCCGCGGGGATCGGGATGAGCGCCATCGCGGCCGTGAGGTCGTCCGGGACGAGCGGTTCGGCGCCCACGATCGCGAGGAGCCGGTCCCGGAGCGCGATCGCCCCTGCCCGGTTCGCCGCCATCAGCCCCGGCCAGCCGCCCGGGTCGAGCGCTCCGAGGGTGGCGATCGCGCTGGGCACGGCGAGGAGCGCGCTCGGGTCATCCGTCCCCGTCCAGTCCGCCTCCGCGCGGAAGCGGCCATCCGCGCCGGGTGGCGCGTTCCAGCCGTGGGAGGTGACGAGCGGCCGGGTGATCCGCCGCCGGTCCGCGCGGACGGAGAGGAAGGCCGCACCCTTGGGCGCGCAGAGCCACTTGTGGAGGTTCCCGGCGTACCACGAGGCGCCGAGCCCGGCGAGATCGAGCGGGAGGAGCCCGGGTCCGTGCGCCCCGTCCACGATCGTCGCGATCCCGCGCGCCTCCAGCGCGGGAACGAGCCGCTCCACGGGGAGGATGCACGCCGTGGCGCTCGTGACGTGGTCGAGGATCGCCACCCGGGTGCGCGGCGTGAGGGCGCCCTCCACCGCCGCCACGATCCCGTCCGCATCCGGGTGGGGCCACGGGAGCCGGGCCACCACGACCCGCGCGCCGGCCGCCTCCGCGGCGACCGCGGCCGCGTTCGCCGTCGCGTTGTACTCGTGGTCCGTGACGAGGATCTCGTCGCCCGGCGCGAGGAGATGGCGTGCGGCCTGGAGCGCCGTCCCCACGCCCGCGGAGGCGTTCGTGACGAAGACGAGCCCGGCCGGGTCGGCCCCCAGGAAGGCGGCGAGCTCCTCGCGCACCGCGGCGAGGAGGGGTGGTGCCTCCACGGCGAGGAAACGGACCGGCTCCGCCTCCAGGCGGTCGCGCCACGCGGCCTGCGCCGCGAGGACGGGGATCGGGCAGGCGCCGAAGGAGCCGTGGTTGAGGAAGGCGATCTCCGGGTCGAGCCGCCAGAGCGCGGCGCGCTCGGCCTCCGTGATGCTCATCGGCGGAGCTTCTCCAGCCACCCGCGCGCCACCTCCAGGCGCCCGTGGAGCTGCTCGGCGGTCGCCTCGGGGATCCGGTCCACGCCGGAGCGCCGGTTCAGCTCCGCGTTGACGGCAGCGTGCGACAGGCCGGTCACCCAGGCGATATCGCGCGCTGCCTGGCTGTTCGCGGCGCGGAGCTTGTCCTTCAGCTGGCGGCGGGTGAGACCGGGGTGCTCCGCGGCGAGGGCGGCGGCCACCGGGGGCGGCGGCGCGAGCTCGATCTCGATCGCCGTGTCCGTGCCCTCGAGCGAGGCGGGGAGCGGCTCGTCCCACGGCTCGCCGCCGGGTGCTCCGTCCAGGGCGACCGCGGAGAGCGCCTGGAAGAGGGAGAGCTGCTCGGCGGGCTCCGTTGCGGCGAACGGCGTCCGTCCATCGGGGTCCTCGCGCTCGTCCCGCCGGAGGGAGTGGCGGCGCTGCTCGGCGATCCCCGCAGCGCGGATCCGGAGGCGGGGGTCGTCCGGCAGGTAGACCCAGGCGCGCTGGTCGCGGATGCCGGGGACCCAGCGGACGAAGCGCCCCACCGCCTGGCGGAAGAAGAGGTCGGTCGTCACGGTGGTGGCATAGACGCCCACGCGGAGGCGGGGGATATCGACCCCTTCCGAGACCATCCGGACCGCGACGAGCCACGGATCGCTCCCCGCCGCGAAGGACGCGATCCGCGCGGATGCCTCCGGGTCGTCCGAGGTGACGATGATCGCGTCGGTGCGGAAGCGGCCGCGGAGGATCCCCGCGATCTCCCGCGCGTGCTCCTGGTCGATCGCGATCGCGAGCCCTCCCGCGTCCGGCTGGGTGCGCCGGACCTGCCGGAGCCGGTCGACCGCCTCGCCGAGGACCGCGGGGAGCCACTCGCCCGAGGCGGAGAGCGCGGTGCGCAGGCGCTGGTTCGCGAGCCCGGCGGCGAGCGGGTCGTCGAAGGTGGCGGAGTGGATCTCGCCGTCCGGTGCGCTCCACTCCATCCGGCCGCCGGTGCGCGGGAAGTAGACGGGCCGCACGACCCCGCCATCGCGGAGCGCGTCGCCGTAGCCGTACTCGTAGTCCGGGAGCGCCTCGTCCGCCTCGTAGCGCACGAACGGGATGGCCCGTGTGTCGCTCCGGAACGGGGTCCCCGAGAGCGAGAGCCGGCGCGCCGCGGCCGAGAAGGCGGTGCGCAGGGATTCGCCCCACGCCTGGTCCTCGCCGGCGTGGTGGACCTCGTCCAGGACGACGTAGGCGCCGCGCGCGAGGGGCGCGATCGCGTCCGCGCTCGCGGCGACCTGCTGGTAGGTGGTGACGACGCCGTGCATATCGGGCGCGAGCCCGCCGTCCGCGGGCGTCCAGGCGGGGTCGAGGTGGAGCCCGAGCCGGGTCGCGGCCTGGGCCCACTGGACGCGGAGGTGGGCGGTGGGGGCCACGACGACGATCCGTGCCGGCCGCTCCGCGAGGGCTGTCCGGAGCGCCGCGAGCGCGAAGGTCGTCTTGCCGGCACCGGGTGTCGCCACGGCGAGGAAGTCCGCCCGCCCCTCGGCACGGAAGCGCGCCAGGGCCGCGTGCTGCCAGGGGCGAAGACGGACGCTGCGGGACATGGACCTCGTCGCAGGGGTGGGGCCCTCAGTCTGCCACGGAGCGGCCGTGACGGAGGGGAAGCGCCCTGCCCTAGACTCGGCGGACAGCCCACCTCCCCCGGACCGGTGCCCTCCATCCGACCGTGACCGCCCCCATCCCCGCGATCCCGCCCCGCCGGCTCCCGCCGCGCCATGCGCTGCGGGTCCTCCTCGTCCTCCTCGTCCTCGTGCCGGTCGCCATCCTCCCCGGCTCCGATTCCCCGTTCGTGCTGCCCAAGGCGGTCCTCCTCGTGGCGGGCTCGCTCGCCCTCCTCGCCCTCCTCGGCGAGACGCGTGGCGCGCCCCGGGGCGTTCCGCGCTGGCCGCTCGTCCCGGTCGCTGCGCTCCTCGGCTGGGTCGCGCTCGCGACCGTCCTCTCCCCGGACCCGCTCCACTCGCTCACCGGCGAGCGGATCCACCTCCAGGGGCTGATCTCGGTGGCCGCCGGTGCGCTCGCCGTCCTCGCCGGGCGGCGTCTCCTTCTCACCCGGCCCGGCCTCCTCGCCGTGGCATCCGCGATCGGGGTCGCCACCGCGCTCGT
>JAFMJV010000067.1 GCA_017853275.1 Chloroflexota bacterium | reverse complement strand
CTACCGTCCCGGCGCCAGCACGAGCGCCCCGCCGATCGCACCGGGCGCATCGGTCCAGCGGACGCGAAGGCGGACGTCCCACGAGATCCGGGCGCTGCCCGGAGGCCGGTCCGCGCTGCATCCCGTCCCGGGGAGACCGTAGGGGCGCCATGCGTCCGTCCCCGTGACGCGCCACTGGAGGCGCGCCTCGCCCTCGACGCTTCGCTCGCCCTCGGCGAGGGCCGGAAGGCAGTCGGTGGACCAGGCGACCGGGCTCTCGACCTCGATCTCGAGCGCCGCGACCGCGAGGTAGGTCGCGCCGGCCGGATCGACCGTGACGGAAAGGCCGTCGATCGCTGGGTCGAGGAGACCGAGCGGGTTCACCCGCCCGAAGTCGACCTCGCCATCCAGGACCCGGACGACGATCGCGGCCGGGTCGGCGGGCGGCGCCGGGGTGGGATCCGGAGTCGGTGGGACGGTGGGGTCCGGCACGGGCTCGGGGGTCGCCCGTGCGGGATCGGGAGTCGCCGGCGCGGGAGAGACGGCGGGCATCTCCGATGGACCCGGCGAAGGCTCCGTGGCCCGGGCGCCGCCGATCGGGAGGGCGAGGCCGGCGATGAGCGCGAGGACGAGGATCCGATGCGGACGCGTCATGGCGGTCATCCCTCCGGAGGACAGAGCGGGGCGGCGGTCGCGGGATCGCCGCCGATCGTGAACGGGAGCTCGGCGCGGAGCGGGTCCATCCCCGGCCAGCTCGCATCCACGGAGACGGTGTAGGCGCCCGTGGGCAGGGGCGCCGGGAGATCGACGCCGACGCTCGTCGTGTCGGTGGGCCAGATCACGGGCGGCTCCGCGGGGATCCCGTCCGCGACCGCGCTCCCCGCCGCATCCCGGACCTGGAAGGCGACCTGGGGCACGACCCCGATCCCACCGGTGTTCACGAGGTCGGCGGTGAGCCGGGGCCCACCGTCCAGGCGCTCGCAGACCCCGACCGTCCCGAGCGCCACCTCCGGAAGCGGGGAGAAGTCGAGCTCCGCCGCGAAGGGGGCGAAATCATCGCGGTCGCCGGCAGAGGACGATCGGAAGCGCGCGGCGACGGCGATCTCGTCGGGGCCCCAGAAGGGGAGCGTCGTCTCGGCGACGATCGTCCGGCTCGCGCCGGGGAGGATCCCGCGCTCGGGAAGGACGAGCCGGGCGACCGGGTCCTGACCGGGCTCACCGAGGGCGAGCGCGGCGGCGATGAAGAGATGGGAGTTCCCGTCATTGCGCACGACCGCCCGGGCTCCGAGCCGGCCGTCCGGCTCGAGGACGGGGGCGAAGCGCTCCAGCACGGGGATGCGCGTCAGCGGCCCCTCCCCGCGGATCGCGAGCCAGATCGGGACCTCGATGCTGCCGAGGATCTCCGTCGAGTTGCCACCCGCATCGCGGCGGCTCGTGGTCAGCGTGATCGCGGCGTAGCGCCCCCCGGACGGGATCTGGCGCGGGACCGCGATCCGGACGCGGAAGGTGACCTGGGCGCCGGGCTCCATGACCTGGCGCGACGGCTCGACGCTCGTCCACGGCCGCGCCGAGCGATCGGAGACCTCCACCCGGTAGTCCGCCACGGCGGCACCCACTTCGAGCAGCTCGTCCCCGGTGTTGACGACGGTGACATCGACCGCCCCGCCACCCCCTGCAGGGGCGGCGAGGCGGAGGAAGGAGGGAGAGACGGCGAGGCGGACCTCGGCCGAGACGGGGGCCGCCGTGACGGCGGCCCCCGTGATGAGCGCGACGGCGAGCGCGGTGCGAAGGCCGGCGCGGATCATCGCTCAGGAGTCCTGCGCGACCGCGAAGGTCAGGCTGGCATCACCACGCGTGGCGGAGGGGGCGTCACCCCACAGGACCTCCAGGCCGAGCCAGAAGCTGTGCTCGTTGCCGGCGCCCACGGAGCCGGCGTTCACGAACGCGATCGGGTCCGTGCCGATCGCCGTGCCACCGGAGCAGGCCGCGAAGGTGGACGGGTCGGCGGTGAGCCAGTTCAGCTTCGCGTTCGCCGCCGCCGGGGTGACGGTGACGTCGTACGCGACGTTGCTGCTCACGACGATCTTGCTCCCCCACTCGTAGCACGCACCGGTGCTCGTGGCGGCGGGATCGACGATGACGCCGAGAGAGGCGTCGGCCCCGTTCGGCGTCGCACCCTGCGGAGTGAGGTTGTCACCGAACGCGGCGGTGTCATCCACCAGCGCGATCTCGAGGGTCGGGTCGCTCTGCCCGGTGACGGTGAGCGCGTCGTCCGTCGCGGCCCCCACGGGGCCGGCAAGGATCGAGCTCGCCAGCGCGACGATGGCGACGCTGACGACAAGGGGGCGGTCCCTGGACATCGCAGCCTCCCGGATGCTCCTGGCGTCCGCCCCCCTGCGGACCTCCCGGCCCTTCCCCGATCTCGGGGAGGCGGCCGTAGGTCGAAGAGTGGCGGCTGCCCGACAGGGATCCCACGGGCCATCCGTCCCGTCCGGGCCCCGCAGGGTCACCGAACGGGGGGACCCGGGTCCGGGGTCGGCCCGGGCCATCCGGGGTAACCGATGGTCCCCCGGCCCGGGCCATCCGGCCCCCTCGGCTGCAGGGGGACCGAGCGGGTCCGGGGTCAGCTCCGCCGGGCGAGACCCCGGCTCGCGGAGACGAGCGCCGGTGCGTGGAGGGCGACCGTGGCCTCCCGGGCGGCGAGGAAGATGGGGTCGCCCGCGGGGCGATGCCCGTGGATCGCGGTCGTCCCCTCCACGGCTGCGATCAGCGCGTAGACGGCGGCGACGAGCGGCCCTGCCGCGGGCGTCTCCGGGTCGTGGCCGAGCGCGCGGACGATCATCACCACCCCGTCGTCGTAGAGGCGCTGCACGGTGCCCGCGGCCTCCTCGTGGCGGTTCGCGATGCTCCACAGCTCGGGGGAGAGCCGGACGGTCGCCGGGGCGACCGCGTCATCCAGCAGCCAGCGGACCAGCCCCTCGGCCCAATCGCCGCGGACCGGGTCGATCCCCGCAACGACCTTCTCGATCTCGATCCGGTAGCCCGCGAGGATGTGGTCCGCCACCGCCTCCAGGAGCGCCTCGCGCGTGGGGTAGTAGTAGGTGATGTTCCCCTGGAAGACGTCCGCCTCGCGCGCGACGCGCGGGATCGAGAAGCCGGCATGACCGTCCCGCCGGAGCACGTCCACGGAGGCGTCCAGGATCCGGCGGCGCGTCTCGAGCGCCTTCCGGGTCCGGCCGCGCCGGTCGATGGAGGGAGGAGGGGACGGGCGACGATCGGCAAGCCCGGCGCGCGGGGCCCGCATCCCGCGCGTCGAAGCCGTTTCAGTCTGCATCACGCGATTGTATCGTGGAATTGTCAGAACTTTCCTACACGGATCGGGCACGACCTGATCACGGCGGCGGTCCGCCCGGCCCCGTACGATGTGCGCGGGGATCCCGGAGCGTCGCGCCGAGGACCCGCCAGAGCCCGGAGACCGTGGCCCCCTCCCCTGCCCCTCATCGTCCGCTCGTGCGTGCCGCCGGCGGTCCGCCACGTGACCTGACCGCGGCGATCTGGGCGACCTTTGGGCTGCTCGGCGTCGTCCACCTCCTCCTCCCCACCCTCATCCGCCAGGTCCAGGAGACCTTCGGGGAGGATGACGCGGGGATCGGCGGCGCCTACTTCCTCTACAGCCTGCTCTACGTCGCCGGTGCCTTCCTCGGGGGAGCGCTCGCCGCGCGCGGGGGCCGGCGGGTCGTCGTCGTGGGCGGACCGGCGATGCTGGCGGTGGGGACCCTGACCTGCGGGCTCGCGCCCTCCTGGCCGGTCTTCCTCGCCGGCGTCTCGATCATCGGGGTCGGTGGCGGGCTGGTGGATATGGCGATGAACGCGCTCGTCCTGGAGCTGACGCCGGGCCGGAGCACCGCGGCCCTCAACCGGCTTCACCTCATCCTCGCGATCGGCGCGCTCGCCGGGCCGCTCCTCATCGGCTGGTCCGTGGCCGGCGGGATGCCCTGGACGTGGGCCTACCTGATCGTCGCGGCCTGCACCGCCCTCTCCGCCGTGGGGCTCGCCACGCGGCGCCTCCCGCCGGCCCCGCGGGCCGGGGGCCGGCGGGAGCGGTCCGGCGGTGGCCTCCGCGCGCGCCTGCTCATCGTGCCGCTCTCGCTCTTCGCCCTCTCCGTGGCGATCGGCGCGAACATCGCGACCGAATCGGGGATCTCCAGCTGGCTCGTCCGCTACCTCGCGGCCGCGCCGCTCGAGGTCGCGACCCTCTCGCTCTCCCTCTTCTGGGCGGGCCTCGCGCTCGGGCGCCTGCTCGGCGCGCTCATCGGGGACCGGCTCCCGCCGGTGGGCTACGCGGCGGGCTCGTCGCTTGCCTGCGCGGTCGCGGTGCTCGTGGCGGTCGCGCTGCCCGTGCTCCCGGGCACGATCGCGGCGTTCGCCCTCGCGGGCCTCGCGATCGGACCGATCTACCCCACGATCATGTCCATCGCCGGGAGCCTCCATCCGGGCCGGGCCGGCCTCGTGAGCTCCGTCCTCTCGGCCGCCGCGGTCGTGGGCTCGCTCATCTACCCGCCGCTCATGGGGATCCTCTCGGAAGCGGTCGGGCTCGGGGTCGGCATGGTGGGGGCCGCCCTCTGCTCCTTCCTCGCGGCGGCGGCGATCCTTCTCGCCCCTGTGGCCGCACGCCGGGAGCGCCCGGCGGGGGCTTGAGCGGACCGATACCATCGGCGGGAGCCGGTGTTCGGGCGGTCCAGCCGGACCACGCGCCGGTCGGGAGCGGAGTGGAGCCGTCGATGTCGATCCTGAACCGGAATGTGAAGATCTGGCACCTGATCCTCGCCGCCGTCCTCGGCGCCTCGCTCTTCGGGGGCGGCTTCGTGATGGCGGCCGCACCGGCGACCTTCTTCCCCTCGGGTGCGGTCCGCCTCTCGTCGGCCTTCGTCTCCGCGGAGAACGCCGTGGGACTCGGCAACGACGAGACGGACCGCGTCATCCGGACCTCGGTCACCGTGCCGGCGGGGAAGAAGGCGAACATCCAGGCGACCTTCAGCGCGATGATCCAGCCGGACAAGATCGGCACGAACTTCGCCTACTGCTTCGCGGAGTTCACGCTGGACAGCGCGACCTCCGACGCGGCCTTCGCGCCGGGGCTGACCCAGATGATCGGCGGCGAGCATGCCGACATGCCGGACCAGATCCACATCGCCGTGACGGGCTTCCGGGCCGGGGTCGGCCCGGGGACCCACCAGGTGAACGTCTACGTCACGGGGGACTACAACGGCTGCACGGTCAACGAGCGGACGCTGAACGTCATCGCGACGATCAACTGACCCGCGACCACGGGAGCCACCGCACGGGGACGCCCGCACCGGGCGTCCCCGTCGTCGTTCCCCGGCGGCGCGTACCATCCGGCCCATGACCCTCAACGTGCTCGTTCTCGGGGCCGGCTTCGGCGGCCTTGAGCTCTCGTCCCGGCTCGCCACCGAGCTGGGGGACCAGGTCGAGGTCACCCTCATCGACCGCTCGGACGCCTTCGTCTTCGGCTACGCGAAGCTGGACGTGATGTTCGGCAAGCGGACCGCGGACGAGGTCCGGATGCCCTACCGGGAGATCGCCCACCCGGCGGTCCGCTTCCGGCAGGAGACGATCGTCGCGATCGACCCGGCGACCCGCTCCGCCACCACGGAGAAGGGCACCTACTCCGGGGACGTCCTCGTCGTCGCGCTCGGTGCGGGCTACGACATGGCCGCCACCCCCGGGCTGGCCGACGCCGGGCACGAGTTCTACTCCGTGGAGGGTGCGGCCGGCCTCCGCGATGTCCTCGCGGGCTTCCGTGGCGGACGGGTCGTGGTGGGGATCTGCGGCCCCTCCTTCAAGTGCCCCCCGGCGCCGAGCGAGGCGTCCATCCTCGTGGAGGAGATGCTCCGCGAGCGTGGGGTGCGCGAGCAGAGCAGCGTCACCCTCGTCAGCCCCTTCGGCGTCCCCGTGCCGCCCTCGCCGGAGCTCTCGGCGGCGATCCTCGCGCGCTTCGCCGAGCGCGGGATCGAGTTCCGCAACGGCCGCCGCGTCACGGCGCTGGACGGTGCGGCCCGCGAGGTCGTCCTGGATGACGAGACGCGGATCGGCTACGACCTCTTCCTCGGCATCCCCGTCCACCGTGCCCCGGAGGTCGTGGTGGCCTCCGGGCTCACGGAGAACGGCTGGATCCCCGTGGAGAAGGGGACGGGTGCCACCCGCTTCCCCGATGTCTACGCGCTCGGGGACGTGACGAGCGTGGGGACGCCCAAGGCCGGGGTCTTCGCGGAGCGCGCAGCGCGTGTCCTCGCGGACACCCTGATCGCGCGCCATCGCGGCCAGGCGGATCCCGCCGGCTATGACGGGACCGGCGCCTGCTGGATCGAGATCGGGAGCGCGAACGTGGCGCGCGTGGACGTGGACTTCTTCTCCGTCCCGGGGAAGCCGATCGGCGTCTTCACGCCGCCGTCGGCGGAGACCTTCGCGGCCAAGGAGAGCTTCGGCCCCGAGCGCCGCGCGCGCTGGTTCGGGACGCCGGCCGGCCGCTGAGCGCGCGCCGGGGCAGCGTCCGGGTCCGGTCCGGGCGGGGCCTCATACTGGTCCCGTGACCGATCGACCCGGGACGCGCACGCTCGCCACCCGGGGAGCCGGGACGCTCGTCCTCACCTACCTCGCCCTCGGGGTCGCCCACGGGACCTACATCCCGTTCGGCACGGTCGTCCTCTCGGACCGGGGGATCGAGCCCGCCCTCATCGGCCTCATCATCGCGGCAGGTGCCGCCTTCTCCGCGCTCGCGGCACCGGTCTTCGGCCACCTCGGCGATGTCGTCATCGGCCGGCGCGGGGTGATCGTCCTTGCCGCGGGCGTGAGCGCCGTCGCCTACCTCGTCTTCGGGGCGATCGCCCTCCCCCTCGTGGCGGCGACCGCGATCATCGTCGCGAACACGGCGGGGGCCACGCTCGCCCCCACGCTGGACGCGATCGCGGTCGTGGTGGCACGCGGCGCGGGGCGGATCGGCTTCGCCGGGATGCGCGCCCTCCTCAGCCTCGCCTTCGGGATCTCCGCGATCGCGGCGGGGATCGCGTACCGGAGCACGGGCTACGGAGCCGCGCCGTTCGTGGTCGCCGTCCTCCTCGCCGGGCTTACGCTCGTCGCCTTCCTCCTCCCCGAGACGCCCCGGGAGCCCGCAGCGGTCGCCGGGGCCCGCCGGCGCGGCGGATCGGCGGCAGAAGCCTTCTCCGTCCAGCCCCGGCTCCCGCTCGCGCTGCTCACCTTCGGCCTCGGGATCGTGGCGCTCTACGCGGTCTTCACCTACCTGCCGCTCCGGATCGCGGAGCTCGGCGGGGGCTCCACGGACGTGGCGCTGGCGGCCGGCCTGGAGGCGTTCGCGGAGGTCCCCGGCTTCGTGGTGGCGGGCTGGCTCGCCTCCCGGGTGGGGATCCGCGCGCTCTTCTCCGCGAGCGCCCTCCTCATGGCGGCCTGCGCCGCGATCATCGCCCTCCTCGCGGACCCCGCGCTCATGGTGGGGATGCGCCTCTTCACCGGGGCCGCCTATGCCGGGATCACGGTCGCGACCGTCCTCGCCCTCGGCGCGCTCCTGCCGGCGTCGTTGCAGGCGACCGGGCAGGGCCTCTGGCTCGTGACCGTGAGCGTCGTCGCGGTCCTTCTCGGGGTCGCGGGCGGGCCTCTCTACCAGGTGGCGGGGGCACCGGCGCTCTTCCTGCTCACGGGGTCGCTCACCGCGCTCGCCGCCCTGCTCGGCCTGCGCGTGCTCCCGGGGCGCCATCCGCGGTAGAGTCGGGGCGAGCCGGCGGCGCGCCCGCCGCGCACCGGCGATGGACGCACTTCAGCCCCAGGAGGACCACGCGATGGCTGCCGACTTCTTCACGGACGTCCCGGGCAGGATCCCCTTCGGCGGGCTGGACGCGACCGACCCGCTCGCCTTCCGCGTCTACCAGCCGGACCGCCTCGTCCTCGGCAAGCGGATGGAGGATCACCTCCGTCCCGGCGTCTGCTTCTGGCACTCGTTCGCGTGGCCGGGGACGGACATGTTCGGGATGGGGACCCTGGACCGCCCCTGGATCGCCCCCACCGGCGACCAGATGGCGTACGCGCGGGCCAAGATGGAGGCCGCCTTCGAGTTCTTCACGAAGCTCGGCGTCCCCTACTACTGCTTCCATGACCGCGATATCGCCCCGGACGGCGCGACGCACCGGGAGACGGCGGCGAACCTGGAGGCGCTCGCGGACCACGCGGCCGCGCTCCAGGCGAAGACCGGGGTCAAGCTCCTGTGGGGGACGGCGAACCTCTTCAGCCACCCCCGCTACCAGGCGGGCGCGGCCACGAACCCCGATCCCGAGGTCTTCGCCTTCGCCGCCGCCCAGGTCCGCCAGATGATGGAGATCACCCTCCGGCTGGGCGGCGAGAACTACGTCCTGTGGGGCGGCCGGGAAGGCTACGACACGCTCCTCAACACGGACCTCCGGCGGGAGGGGGATCAGCTCGCGCGCTTCCTCCACCTCGTGGCGGAGCACAAGCACCGGATCGGGTTCCGCGGCCAGCTCCTCATCGAGCCCAAGCCGATGGAGCCCACGAAGCACCAGTACGACCGGGATGTGGCGACCGTCCACGGGTTCCTCGCCCACCACGGCCTGGCGCGCGAGTTCAAGGTGAACATCGAGGCGAACCACGCGACGCTCGCGGGCCTCTCCTTCCACCACGAGGTCGCCTATGCGGCCGCGCACGGGATCCTCGGCAGCATCGACGCGAACCGCGGCGACCCGCAGAACGGCTGGGATACGGACCAGTTCCCGAACTCCGTGGAGGACCTCGTCCTGCCGCTCTACGAGATCCTCAAGGTCGGTGGGCTCGGCGCCGGCGGCTTCAACTTCGATGCCAAGCTGCGCCGCCAGAGCTCGGACCGGACCGATCTCTTCCATGCCCATATCGGCGGGCTGGACACGCTCGCCCAGGCGCTCCTCGCCGCGGCGGACCTGCTCGAGAAGGGGACGCTCCACGCGCTGCGCGAGGAGCGCTATGCGGGCTGGAAGGGCGACCTCGGCCAGGAGATCCTCGGGGGGCGGACCACGCTCGGCGACCTCGCGGACCGCGTCCTTTCCGGTGCGATCGACCCCCGTCCCGTGAGCGGCGGGCAGGAGCGCCTGGAGAACCTCGTCAACCAGTCGATCTGGTCCGCGGGGCGCAAGGGCTGACCGCTCAGCCGCGCCGGACCTCGGCGGCG
>JAFMJV010000028.1 GCA_017853275.1 Chloroflexota bacterium | reverse complement strand
CCGCTCCCGCTGCCGCACCGGCCCCTGCGGCCGTGACCGCTCCCGCTGCCGCACCGGCCCCTGCGGCCGTGACCGCTCCCGCTGCCGCACCGGCCCCCGCGCCCGTTGCGGCCCCCGCCCCCGCCGCGAACCCCGACCACGGCTTCCAGGGCCGGATGACCCCGGCGGTCCGCCGGCTCGCCCGCGAGCACGGGGTGAACCTTGCCGCGGTCACCGGGACCGGGATCGGCGGACGGGTCACCCGCGAGGACGTCCTGGGCCATGTGGGCTCCCCGGCTGCCGCGGCGCCGGCCGCCGCTCCCGCCCCGGCCCCGGCGGCCCCTGCCGCGCCCGCCCCGGCGCCGGCAGCCTCTCCCGTGGCCGCGGGCGACAGCCTGAAGCCGCTCTCCGCGATGCGCAAGGCGATCGCCGCCCACATGACCCGCTCGCTCGGGATCCCCGCCGCCTACATCACGGTGGAGGTGGACATGAGCGGCGTGGTCCGGCGCCGCGAGCAGGTGAAGCGCGACTACCAGGCGCGCGAGGGGAAGAACCTCTCGTACGTCGCCTTCGTGACCAAGGCCACCGTGGAGGCGCTCCGCGAGCACCCGGACCTCAACGCCCACTGGACGGACGAGGGCCACTGGCGCCGCAAGGCGATCAACGTGGGGATCGCGGTCGCCGTGGATGACGGGCTCGTGGTCCCGGTGATCAAGGGCGCGGATGCGCTCAGCCTCCACGGCCTCAACCTCGCGATCGTGGACCTCGCGGAGAAGGCGCGCACGAAGAAGCTCCGCCCGGATGACCTGGCCGGTGGCACCTTCACGGTGGACAACACCGGCTGGACCGGCTCGATCCTCACCCTTCCGATCATCAACGCCCCGGAGGTGGGGATCCTCACGATGGAGGCGATCGTCCGCCGGCCGGTCGTGGTGGATGGCCCCGGCGGCGAGGCGATCGCGATCCGCCCGATGATGAACATGGTCATCGGGTTCGACCACCGGGCCACCGATGGCGCCCAGGCCGGCCGCTTCATCTCGGACATCAAGGCGCGCCTGGAAGCGGTGGGCGAGGCCACCCCGATCTGGTGACCGGCGTGCGTCGCGAGCTGCCGCTCTTCCAGCCGCCCGGGGGCGGTCACCCGCGGGAGCCGATCACGATCGCGGTGGGTGGCGGTCACGCCGACCCGGCCGCCGTGGAGGAGGGGATCCGGCGCCACCCGGAGTGGATCAAGTCGCGCCTCCCCACGGGCCCGAACTACCAGGACCTGAAGGAGCTCCTCCGCGGCCTCACCCTGAACACCGTCTGCGAGGAGGCCCGCTGCCCGAACATCGGGGAGTGCTGGGAGCAGCGCACCGCCACCGTGATGATCCTCGGTGACACCTGCACCCGTGCCTGCGGCTTCTGCGCCGTGAAGACCGGTCGCCCCACCTGGGATGACGCGGACGAGCCCCGCCGCGTGGCGGAGGCGGTGAAGGCGATGGCGCTCGAGCACGTCGTGGTCACGAGCGTCGCCCGGGACGACCTCCCGGATGGTGGTGCCGGGATCTTCGCCGACACGATCCGCGCCCTCCGCTCCGAGTGCCCGGGGATGGGGATCGAGGTCCTCATCCCGGACTTCAACGGGGAGGATCCGCCGCTGCGCACGGTGATGGAGGCCGGACCGGACATCCTCAACCACAACGTGGAGACCGTGGAGCGGCTCCAGAAGCCGGTCCGCAAGCGCGCCCGCTACCACCGCTCGCTCGAGGTGCTCGCCCAGGCCAAGGGGATGGCGCGCGAGATCGCCGGCCGGGACGGCACCGTCCACACGAAGTCCTCGCTCATGGTCGGGCTCGGCGAGACGCGGGAAGAGCTGAGCACCACCTTCCGCGACCTGCGCGCGGTGGACTGCGACATCCTCACGATCGGCCAGTACCTGCGCCCCTCTCCCCAGCACCTGCCCCTTGTCCGCTACGTCCACCCGGACGAGTTCGCGGAGATGAAGGAGGAGGCGCTCGGCCTCGGCTTCCGCCACGTGGAATCGGGACCGCTCGTCCGCTCCTCCTACCACGCGCGGGACCAGGTGCCGGAGGAGGCCAAGGCGAAGCGCGGCTCGCTCGCGGCCGCCCTCGCCGCCAACGGGATCGTCCCCTCCGCCTGACCGCACCCGCGGTCAGCGGCCGGCGCGCCCCGTGCCCAGCGTCCTCTCCCCCCGGGTCCCCCTCACCGAGCTCCACTGCCACCTCGGCTCGGCGGTGACGCCCGCGATCATGTGGGGGATCGCCCACGCGCAGGGGATCCGGCTCCCCACCAAGGACTACTGGGAGTTCCGGGAGATGATCACCGTCTCCGGGCGCCACGGCCGCTCCTTCGACGGCTACCTCCAGCTCTTCCACTGGACGGAGCTCATCCAGTCCTCGCCGCTCGCGGTGGAGCGCTCGATCTACGAGGTGCTCGGCGGCGCCTACCGGAAGAACAACATCACGACCTTCGAGCTGCGCTTCAACCCGATGAAGCGGAACCGCGGCGGCGAGCAGGACCTGGACCACATCATCAGCGCCGCGATCCGGGGGATGGACCGCGCCCGCCTGGAGTACCCGGTGACGCCCGGGATCATCCTCTGCCTGGACCGTGCCTTCCCGCTCGCGCTCAACGAGATCATCGTGGAGAAGGCGATCGCCTACCGCGACCGGGGCGTCGTGGGGATCGATATCGCCGGCCCCGAATCGGACGCCTTCCGCCCGGCGGAGTACCGGGCGCTCTTCAACCGGGCCCGCAAGGCAGGGCTCGGGATCACCGTCCACACCGGGGAATCGGGGCCGGTGGAGGAGATCGGGGAGGTGATCCGCAACCTGGAGCCTTCCCGGATCGGCCACGGCGTGAAGGCCGCCTACGACCCGCGCACGATGGGGATGATCCGGGAGCGCGGGATCACCCTCGAGATCTGCCCCACGAGCAACCTCGTCACCCGGGTCGTCTCCGGCTGGGAGGAGTTCCGCTGGATCTTCGAGATGTTCCGCCGCCACGGGGTCCGCTACACGATCAACACGGACGGGCCGGAGATGCTGAAGCGCTACATCCGGGATGAGCTGACCACGCTCGGCCGGCTCGGCATCCTCTCCGTGGAGGAGCAGGAGCAGGCCGTGGCCTGGGCGCGGGAGGCATCGTTCGCCACCCGGCCGAGCGCGATCCCCGCGCCGCGCCGCGCCCCGGCCCCGCAGGCCGCCGTGGAGCGCGAGGAGGCCTAGCCCCGGCCCTCGGCCGCGCCGCGCTGGCGGAGCGCCTCGTAGAAGAGGATCGCCGCGCTCACGCTCACGTTCAGGCTGTCCGCGATGCCGCGCATCGGGATCCGGACGCCCACGACATCCAGGTCGTCCCAGCTCGTGGAGAGCCCCTCCGCCTCTCCGCCCATGACGATCGCGACGGGCCCGGAGAGATCCGCCTCCGTGTAGGGGATCGCGCCGTCCACCCGCGTCGCCACGATCCGGATCCCGGCCCGCTCGAGGAAGTGGCGCGCATCGCCGGCCCAGCAGACCGCCAGCGGGATGGCGAGGATCGTCCCCACGCTCGCCCGGATCGCGTTCGGGTTCCAGGGGTCGGCGAGCGGGTCCGCCACGATCAGGGCATCCACCCCGGCACCGTCCGCGGAGCGCGCGATCGCGCCCAGGTTCCCCGGCTTCTCGATGCTGTCCACGACCGCGATGAGGGGGACCGGCGGGAGCTGCAGCCGCTCGAGGCTCGTGGATGGCGCCCTCGCCACGAGGACGAGCCCCTCATCCCGCTCGCCGAAGGCGATCCGGGCGAGGACGGACGGGGAGACCGGCACGAGCGGGATCCCGCGCCGCTCCACCTCCGCGAGGGTCGCGCGCGCCTCGTCCGAGCGGATCCGGTCGTGGGCGACGAAGCACTCCTCCGCCTCCAGCCCTGCCCCGAGCGCACGGCCGATCTCGCGCGCGCCATCCACGAGGAGGTGGCCGCTCCGCCGCCGCTCCCGCGCATCGCGCAGGGCGAGCGCGGAACGGACGCGCGGGTTCTGCATGCTCGTGATCGTCTCGCCGGGTCGCACGGACGCAGTATCGTCCGGTTCATGGAACGGCGATGGCTGAAGGGGAACCTCCACACCCACACCTCGATGAGCGACGGCGATTCGCCCCCTGCCGAGGTGACCGGCTGGTACCGCGACGCGGGCTACGACTTCCTCGCGATCACGGACCACAACGTCCACGTGGACCCGGCCGGTCTCGCGGCGGAAGCCGGTCCGATGCTCCTCATCGGCGGCGAGGAGGTGACCTCGTTCGATACCCACGTGAACGGGCTCGGGATCCGGGAGACGATCCCGCCCGGCTTCGGGGAGGACGTCCGGGCGACCTGGCAGGCGGATATCGACGCCATCCGCGCCGCCGGCGGGGTCCCCGCGGTCAACCACCCGAACTTCCGCTGGGTCGGCGATGCCGCTTCGCTCACCGGCCTCACCGGCGTGACGCTCCTCGAGGTCTGGAACGGCAGCCCGGAGTGCAATGACCGCGGGCGGCCGGGGTCCCCGTCCAGCGAGGAGCTGTGGGACCTCGTCCTCACGGCGGGGACCCGTCTCTGGGCGCTCGCCACGGACGACGCCCACCACTTCCGGCGCTGGGGGCGCGCCTTCGCGAACCCCGGCCGCGGCTGGGTCGTGGTCCATGCCCAGCCCACGGAGGCGGGGGTCCTCGCCGCGCTCGAGCGGGGGGACCACTACGCGTCGAGCGGCGTGGAGCTCGCGGACCTGCGGCGCGGGTCCGGCGAGATCGCCCTCGAGATCGTGCCGCTTGCGGACCTCCACTACACGACGCGCTTCATCGGGAGCGGCGGACGCGTCCTCGATGTCGTGGAGGGGACGAGCGCGCGCTACCGGATCCGGGGCGACGAGGGCTACGTGCGGGCCCGGGTGGACGATTCGGACGGCTCGAGCGCCTGGGTCCAGCCGCTCTTCGCGGGAGATCGCCCGGAGCGCTGATGGCGGTGCCGGCATGGGTGCCGGCAAGGGTCAGGGAAGGGGAGCCGCCGCCCGGATCGCCTCGATCGTGAGCGGGTCCTCGATCGTGGAGATGTCCCCGGGGTCCCGGCCGAGCCAGACCGCGCGGGCGACCCGGCGCATCACCTTCCCGCTCCGCGTCTTGGGAAGCGCGCGCACCACCACGACCCGGTCCGGCCGGAGCGCCTTCCCCATCTCGGCTCCCACGCGCGCGGCGATCGCGTCGCGCAGCGCGGGATCGTCCGTCTCGCCGCGCCGGAGGACGACGAGGAGGACGACGACCTCGCCCTTCACCTCGTGGGGGACGCCGATCGCGGCCGCCTCCAGGACCGCCGGATGGCCGACCGCCGCGCTCTCCACCTCGGCCGGTCCGACCCGCTTCCCGGCGATCTTCAGCGTGTCGTCCGAGCGGCCCTGGATGAACCAGTGGCCATCCGTATCCACCGTCGCCCAGTCGCCGTGGACCCACGTCCCCGGGAAGCGGCGCCAGTAGGCGTCCAGGTAGCGCTCGCGGTCGTTCCAGAAGCCGCGCGTCATCCCCGGCAGCGGCGCAAGGATCGCGAGCTCCCCCACGCTCCCGCGCACCGGGCGGCCCTCCTCGTCCAGGACCTCCGCCGCGCAGCCCACGTTCGGCCCGCCGAAGCCCGCGGGCTTGATCGGGGTGAGGACGTTGGAGCCCACGATCCCCCCGCTCACCTCCGTCCCGCCGCTGTAGTTGATGAGCGGGATCCGGCCGCCGCCGACCTCCCGGAAGAACCACCACCAGGGCTCGGGGTTCCACGGCTCGCCGGTGGAGCCGAGGACGCGGAGCGCGCGCAGGTCGTGGCTGCGGACCGGCTCCGTGCCGTGCCCGAGGAGGGCGCGCACCACGGTGGGGGAGAGCCCGAGGTGGGTGACCCCGTGGCGCGCGGCGATCGACCAGACCCGGTCCGGGCCGGGGAAGTCCGGGGCGCCCTCGTAGATGACGAGCGAGGCGTCGAGGAGGAGTGACCCCGCGATCGCCCACGGGCCCATCATCCAGCCGAGGTCGGTGAACCAGAAGAGACGGTCGCCCGCGCGCAGGTCGAAGAGGTGGGCGAGGTCCTGGGCCGCCTTCACCGGGAAGCCGCCGTGCGGATGGACGGCGCCCTTGGGCCGCCCCGTGGTGCCGGAGGTGTAGATGATCATGCACGGCGCTTCCGGGTCGGTCTCCACCGCCTCCGTCACCGGCCGGACCGCGGGATCCGCGAGCGCCTCGTCCCACCACAGGTCCCGGCCGGGTGTCCAGGGGACCTCGCCCGCCCGCTCCCCGAGCCGCCGCACCACGAGGACCTGGCGGACCGTGGGGGCGAGCGCGACCGCCTCGTCCGCCGTCCGCTTCAGCGGGACCACCTGCCCGCGCCGGTAGAAGCCGTCCGCCGTGATGAGGAGACGCGCCTCGCAATCGGCGAGCCGGCCCGCCGCGGCGGGAGCCCCGTAGCCGGAGAAGATCGGGGTGTAGATCGCCCCGATCCGTCCGATCGCGAGGACCGCGACGACCGTCTCCACGACGAAGGGGAGCTGGATCCCGATCCGGTCACCGGCCGCGATCCCCAGGCCGCGGAGCATCCCCGCCGCCCGGTCCACGGCATCCTTCAGCTCCCGGTTCGAAAGGCGCCGGACCTCGCCGTCCTCGCCCTCCCAGGTGAGCGCGTGGCCGTCCGGGTCGCGGGCCGCGCGCGGGTCCACGGCCGCAGCGGCGTAGTTGAAGGCGCCGCCCTCCCACCAGCGCGCCCATTCGGGGCCGCCGGAGAGATCGAGGACGGAGCGGGGCGCCCGCTGCCAGGCGAGGCCGAGATCCTCCGCCGCGAGCCCCCAGAACCAGGCCGGGTCCGCGGCCGCGCGGTGCTGGAAGGCATCCAGGTCCCGTGCGCCGCTCCGCCGGAGGAGAAGCGCGAGCCGGCTCTCCGCCCGGAGCGCGGCATCCGGACGCCAGGCGACGTCCGGGGCGTCCCGCCCGAAGAGCGGAAGCGGCTCAGCCACCGATCGGCTTTCCGGCCACGGAGACCTCCTCCAGCGCGCCGCGCACCGCGGCCTCCAGCTCCGGCGACCAGCCGGCCCCGAAGGCGCGGAAGACGGGGATATCCACGCGCACGATCCGCTCCCCGGGGTTGGCGGCCGCGAACTCCGCCTGGCAGGCGTCCACCGCGCTCTGCGTCCCCTCCCAGCCCTTGGAGCGGAAGGAGTAGATCCAGACATCCCGCGGCACCGGGTCCGCGGCGACCGCGGCACGGATGCGCATCGCGTTCCCCGTGAGGGCCGGGTCCGCGCAGGCGGACTCCCCGGCGAGCGCGCTCGCCTCCACGCCGCGGCGCGAGAGCGCGAGGAGGAGCTCGCGCGTGTTCCCGGGGTGGAAGGATGGCTGCGCGAAGTTGTAGCAGCCGGCGAGGAGCGCGGGGAGGAGGAGGGCGGCGAGAGCGGCACGGCCGCCGGCGCGGCGGCGAGGGCGGGTCGTCACGGGAGGAGCGTAGCGCGCGCACCCGCGACCTGCCCGGCACCGAGGAGGGGACGCGGGGTTCGTGACCCACGGCCCCCCGGAACCGGGACCGCCGACGCTACCCGGGAGACCTCGGCTGCGGGAGGATGCACGGAGCCCCTTTGGACGAAGCCCCCGATCGGAGGCTCACCATGCGAGCCATGCGTGTCGCGATCGCCGCGTTCACGGCGCTCGCGCTTCTGGTCCCCCTGACGACCGTGCCCGTGGCCGCGGATGGCCCGCACACGCTCGTCGATATCCGTGTCGCGCAGCACGACGGGCACGACCGGATCGTCTTCGAGTTCGTCGGCGGCCTGCCGCACGAGACGTCGTGGCACTGGGGCGACGCGGCCCCGCCGGAAGAGCCCGGCAACGAGCCCACGTACGCGCAGGGCGAGGCCTACATCCACGTGACGTTCAAGTACGCCACGGGGACCGAGAAGGTCGCTCCCTACGACACGACGTACGGGGTCGAGGACCGCGCGTTCGATCTGCCGAACCTCCTGGAGATCCATTCGGTCCAGCAGGAGAACGGCCTGATCGGCTTCGGTCTCGGCGTCATGCACAAGACCGAGGTCCTCTCCGTTCAGAAGCTGACGGATCCGCCGCGGGTCGTCTTCGAGATCTCGAGCGACTTCGACCGGACCCCCGTGAGCATCTGGTTCGCGGACCGTGATCTGTTCGCCGGCGGACCTCCCTACATGGTGGCCGTCGACCGGACCGTCCCGACCCATGACATCCAGCGTGGCGTCATGCGCCGGCTCTTCGCGGGCCCCACGATCGACGAGATGGCCGATGGACTCCGGTTCGTCCGGAGCCATGCCACGGGTTGGACGGACCTGAGCGTGAACGACAACGCGATCGCACGGGTCCAGCTGACCGGAAACTGCGAGCTCGGCCCGCAGCCCGTCTCGATCGGCAAGGAGATCACCCGGACGCTCAAGGATCTGCCTGGCATCAGCTGGGTGAAGATCTACGGGCCGAACGGCAACACCACCGATCCGGACCATCAGACCGACTCCCTGCCGGCGTGCCTCATCCCGTGACGGGAACGGCGCAACGGCACTGAGGAAGGGGCCCGTCCCTCCGGGGGCGGGCCCCTTCCTCGTGCTCCCGGGCCGGATGGCGCCGGGCGGCCGGGCACCCCGACCCTTGACCCGGGACCCACGGCGCGGGACGCTCGCGTCAGCCCCCGTGACGCGCGCCACCTGGAGGTACTGCCATGCGTGCCCTGCGTCCCATCGGTGCGGCGGTCGCCGCCGCGCTCCTCATCGGGGCGCTCCCGGGCCTCCCCGCCCGGGCGGCCACCCCCGTCCTCACCGAGATCCGCGCGACCACGGTCGCGGGGACCGACCAGGTCGTCTTCGTCTTCCAGGGCGGGACGCCGCGCTCCGTCTCCGTCCGCTGGAGCGACGTGCCGCCGCTCTACGACCCATCCGGGCTCCCCGCCGGAGTCCAGGGGAACGCCTTCCTCGTGGTCGTCTTCCAGGGTGCCTCCGGCCACTCCGACACCGAGCCGTGGGGCCCGGCCTACGGGCGGCCCTCCCGCGGCGTCGCGCTCCCGAACGTCAGCGACATCACGGTGATCGGGGACTACGAGGCGGTCCTCTCCGTCGCGATCGGCGTCATGGCCGCCACGGACGATCTGCGCATCGCCACCCTCCGCGACCCCGGCCGGGTCATCATCGAGGTCGGTGCCTCCTTCCCCCGGACGACCCTCCCGGTCTTCCTCGTGGACCGCGGGCTCCTCGCCTCCGGACCGCCCTTCGTGACCCGCGTCTGGCGCTCCGTCCCCACGGATGACCCGGTCCGCTCCCTCCTCCGCCGGCTCTACGCCGGCCCCACGAACGAGGAGCGGGCGCTCGGGCTCCGCTTCTACCCTTCCGGGAGCACCGGCTTCCGGGACCTCCGGGTCACCCCGGGCGGGATCGCCCGGCTCCGGATGGTGGGGGAGTGCGATCGCGGCGATGCCGGACCCTCCCTCGCGAACACCGTCACCCGGACCCTGAAGGCGCTGCCGGGGATCGACTGGGTGAAGATCTACGACCCCGCCGGGCAGACCCAGGTCCCCGCCGGCCCGGTCGATTCGATCCCCCTCTGCCTCGTCCTTCCCGGCTGAGCTCCGCGCCCCCCGCGTGGCCGCCCACGACCCCATCCGGGCGGCCACGCGGGGCCCCGCGTGGCGTGCGCCCCCTGCGCCGTCGCGGGTACCATGCGCCCGTGCCCACGCTACGCGCCCTGCGCGCCCTCCGCTACGCCCATGCCCCCGGTGCGGACCTCTCTCCGCTCCTCTGTCCCCCCTACGACATCATCGCGCCCGCCCGTCACGAGGTGCTCCTCGCGCGCGACCCGCACAACGCGGTCCGGCTGGAGCTCCCGCTCCCGGAGGCGGGTGCGGATCCCGAGACGCGCTACGCCCGTGCGGCGGCCGAGCTCGCGGCCTGGCGCCGGGACGGCACGCTCGTGCTCGATCCCGAGCCCACGGTGACGATCCACGAGATGGCCTTCACGGCCCGTGACGGCAGTGAGCGGCGCGCCACGGGGCTCTTCGTCCGCCTCGGGCTCGAGCCCTTCACGACCGGCGGCGGCGTGCGGCGCCACGAGCGGACGCTCACCGGCCCCAAGGAGGACCGCTTCCGGCTCCTCACCGCCACGGAGACGAACCTCTCGCCCGTCGTCCTTCTCCACGAGGCGGATCGCGATGCGGTCCGGTCCGCGATCGGCCGCCTCTCCGGGCGGGCCCCGGACGCGGTCGCGCAGACGGACGATGGCGTCCGCCACCGCGTCTGGGTCGCGCCCGCCTCCGCCCCCGGCGATGCCCGGGACCTCCTTGCCGTCATCGGCGGCTCGCCCCTCACGATCGCGGACGGCCACCATCGCTACGAGACGGCGCTCCGCTACCGCGACGAGCGGATCGCGGCGGGTGGGGCCGCCGCGGATGCGCCGTGGGACGGGATCCTCGCCCTTCTCTACCACGTGGATGATGCTCCGCCGGTCCTCCCCACCCACCGTGTCCTCCTCACCGGCCCCTCGGGCGAGGCGCTGCTCGATGCCTTCGCCGGCCTCGTGGACGTGGAGCGGCTGGCGAGCCCGGAGGCGGTCCTCGCCCGGATGGCGGCGCCTGCCCCGGCCGGCGCGGCGGATGCCACGGGGACCGGGCGGATCGGCCTCGTGAGCGGCCCGGTCGCGGCGATCCTCACCGTCCGGACCGCGGCGCTCGGCACGATCGCCGGCGCCGGTGCCTCGGCGGCCTCCCAGGGGCTGGACGTCAATCGCGTCGCCGCCCTCCTCGAGCGGATCGGCGTGGATGCCGCGGCGCTCGCGGCAGGTGGACGGCTCGCCTACGTGAAGGTCGCGGCGGACGCCGTCGCCCAGGCGCAGGGCGGCGGTGCCGCGGCCACCTTCCTCCTGGATGGCCCGCCCGTCTCCGCGGTCACGCGCGTCGCGGCGGCCGGCGAGGTGATGCCCCAGAAGAGCACCTACTTCGACCCCAAGGCGCCCACCGGGCTTCTCTTCGGGCCGCTCGCATGACCGAGGGTCACGAGAACGGGTCACCGCTCCAGGCGCGTCCGGCCGGCCGCCCGGTCCGGAAGGACGAGATCGTCCTCGCGGATCGTGGCCTGTATATCGAGTCCTGGCTCCCGGAGCGGCGCTCTCGGCGGCGCCCGCTCTACCTCCTCCACGGCGAGCTCGGCGGGTCGTGGGTCTGGGAGCGCTTCCTCCTCTACTTCGCCCAGCGCGGCTGGGAGGGCCACGCGCTCAACCTGCGCGGCCACTTCTGGTCCGAGGTCGCCGACCTCGCCACGACCGGCTTCGAGGACTACGTGGAGGACGCGATCGCGGGCTATGACGCCCTCGGCCGGCCGGGCGTCATCGTGGGGCACGGGATGGGGGCGCTCCTCGCCCTCCGCGTCGCCGAGGAGCGCGAGGCGCTCGGCCTCGTCCTTCTCTCCCCGGCGCTCCCCGCCGCGATCCGCCCCCAGCCGCCCGCCCATGTCGTGCGTCTCGTGCCCGCCACCTTCAAGCGGGAGCTCCTTGGCTGGGGAGGCGCGGTGGACCAGATCCGCCGCCAGAACCCGGACCTCAGCCTGCGCGACGTGACGCGCGTCCAGCACCTGATGGGGGAGGGCGCCGGTCCCGCCCGGCGGGCCATGCTCGAGGGGGTCGCCGTGGATCGCGAGCGGGTGGCCGGCGTCCCCGGCCTTGTCATCGGCGCCGGCCTGGACCGGCTCTTCCCGGAGCCGGAGAGCGAGAAGCTCGCGGAGTGGCTGGGTGCTCCCTACGAGCCCTTCGGTGCCCATTCCCACTACGGGCTCGTCATCGGCGAGGAGAGCCATCTCCAGGTCGCGGACGCGATCCGCACCTACCTGGACCAGCACCGGCTCTAGGCTCGCCGGGCCCGGTCCGCCCCACCCCTCCGAGCCCGCACATCTGCTATCCTCCCGGTCGCGCACGCGCGCCGCATTCGTCTAGAGGCCCAGGACACCGCCCTCTCAAGGCGGAGATCACCGGTTCGAATCCGGTATGCGGTACCACGAACCCCCGCCCGACGCCCTCGGCACGCAGCCGGGGGCGTCGGCGCGTCCGGCGCTCCCGTAGACTGACCCGCCATGGAGACGCATCCCCGCCGCCGCTACGTCATCCTCGCCGAAGGCAAGTTCGGCGAGACCTCCTCCAAGACCGCGATCGGCGTGATCCGCTACGGCCGGGACGCCGTCGTCGCGATCCTCGATTCCACGAAGCCCGGCCGGAACGCCGGCGAGTGGCTCGGCCCCGCGGTGGACATCCCGATCGTGGGCAGGCTGGAGGACGCGCTCCCCCTGCGGCCCGATTCGCTCCTCATCGGGATCGCGCCGGCGGGCGGCAAGCTCCCCCCGGCCTGGCGGGCCACGATCCTCGCGGCGATCGGCGCCGGGATGGATATCGTCAACGGGCTCCACGAGTTCGTCTCCGAGGACCCCGAGTTCCAGGCGGCCGCTGCCACCCACGGCGTGCAGCTGATCGACCACCGGAAGCCGCCGGAGCGCTTCGAGGTCGCGACCGGCCGGCCCCATCCGCCCGGCAAGCGGGTGATCCTCACCGTGGGGACGGACTGCGCGAGCGGGAAGATGACCGTCACCCTGGAGCTCCGCCGGGCCGCCCTCGCGGCCGGGCTCGACCCGGTCTTCGTGGCCACCGGCCAGACCGGGATCATGATCGAGGGCTGGGGCGTCGCGGTCGATCGCGTCGTGAGCGACTTCGTGGCGGGGACCGTGGAGTGGCTCGTCACGGAGGCGGAGACGAAGGGCGACTGGATCCTCGTGGAGGGCCAGGGGTCGATCGACCACCCTGCCTACTCGGGCGTCACCCTCGGCCTTCTCCACGGCGCGCAGCCGCACGCGATGGTCATGGTCCACCACCCCACGCGCGAGCTCCACCACGGCTTCGAGGCGTATGCGGACCGCTGGAACGCGCACGTGAAGAGCGCGAAGGAGCTGATCCCGGCCTACGAGACGATGGCCTCGCTCGTGGCACCCGCGAAGGTGATGGCGATCGCGCTGAACACCCAGGGGATGCCGGAGGGGGAGGCGCGCCGCCTGCTCGCCGCCACGGAGGCGGAGACCGGGCTCGTCACGGACGATGTCGTCCGTTTCGGCGCAGAACGGGTCCTGGACGCCCTGCGCACCGGGCTGGCGGACCTCCCGTGAGGCTCGAGGTCTCCGCGCAGACCCACGTCATGCCCTTCCGCGATCCCTTCCGGATCGCGCGCGCGGAGGATGACCGCGCCGCCACCACGGTCATCGTCCAGCTCCGCCTCGGCGCCCTGAGCGGGGTGGGCGAGGCCTACCCGGTCACCTACTACGGCGAGACGCCGGAGACGGTCGCCGCCGTCCTTCCCTTCCTCGCCGCGCACCTGGACGGGCTGGGGGCTCCCCCGGCCGACCTCGCGGGCACGCGGACCTGGCTCGCGGAGGCGGATGCCCGGCTCGGCGCCGCGATCGGCGGCCACGGCGCGGCGAAGGCGGCGATCGATATCGGCCTCCACGACCTCGCCGGGAAGGCGCTCGGGATCCCCGTCCACGCGCTCATCGGCACCTCGCCGGACCTGCCCCCCACGGACTTCACGATCGGGATCGACGAGCCCGCGATCGTGGCCGAGCGTGCCCGCCGCGCCGCCCGCTTCCCTGCCCTGAAGATCAAGGTCGGCGGGCCGGCGGACCTGGAGACCCTCGAGGCGGTCCGTGCCGTCTACGCCGGCCCGATCCGCGTGGATGCGAACACCGGCTGGGCGCCCGGGGAAGGGGAGCGGCTCGTCCCCGAGCTCGTCCGGCTCGGCGTGGAGCTCATCGAGCAGCCCTTCCCGGCCCACCGGATCGAGGACCTGCGCCGCCTCCAGGCGATCAGCCCGCTCCCGATCGTGGCGGACGAGAGCGCCGTCACGATCGAGGATCTCGACCTCCTCGTGGGGGTGGTCGCCGGCGTCAACGTGAAGATCATGAAGTGCGGCGGGATCGGTCCCGGCCTCGCGATGATCCGCCGCGCGAAGGTGCTCGGGTTCCGCGTCTTCCTTGGCTGCATGGAGGAGAGCAGCATCGCGATCGCCGCCGCGGCCACCCTCGCCGCGGAGGCGGACTGGGTCGACCTGGACGGGAACCTCCTCCTCGCCCACGACCCGTATGCGGGGATCGAGCTGGGCGACGACTGCCGCTGGCGGCTCGGCGATGCGCCCGGCCTGGGGGTCCATCCGCGCCCCGCCTGACCCCGCTCCGCTGCCCCGGGGAAGGTGTTCCGGAACGGAACTCGACCCGGGTGTGGACAAGGTTCGTGGACAACCCGCTGGCGGCCCGGGAGGCCCTGCGGGTACCATCCAGGAGACGCGCCGGAACCGCCCTGCGGAGCCGGTGCAAGCCCCCACAACGGTCCTGACGACGGGTCGCCGGTCCGCCTTGCGCGCTGCGCCGCCCGTGATCCCCGGAACGATGGAACCGCGTCGCGGCGTGGCCGCGCGCCTCGGTGAGAGAGGAGCCCCCAGGAGATGGCGGTCGTGCGCGAGGAGGGTCGAGACCCGGCGCCGGCCTCCGCGGTCGCCGGCACGTCCGGTGGCTCGGAGGAGGCGCTGGAGTTCGTCCGCTTCTGCTACCGGCGCCGGGGGCTCGGCTGGCCGGAGATCTACGACGAGATGTGCGCTGCCGCCGCCCGCGGGAGCTGGCGCGGGATGAGCTACGACCAGCTGGCCGGGATCGGGATCCGCTTCTCGCTCGGGGAGATGCCGGCGCTCCTCGCGCTCAGCACGCGCGTCGTGGAGGAGGAGCGCGCCGCGCGGGTGGTGGAGCGCAGCCGGCGAGAGGACGCCTGAGAAGGGTCACGAGGGCGCGGGACCGGGGTCCCGGGCCGGCAGCCCGGTGTGGGTCCGCGCGTCAGGCGCGGATGCGCCGCCGGGCGAGCTCCGCCTCGATCTGGCGCTCGGCCTCCACGTAGCGGTCGATCTCCATCCGGACCTCGTTGGCCTCCGGGACGTAGAGATGGACCTGCTGCTGAAGGACGTACGAGAGGCGTCGTGCGGTCATCCGGACGTGGTCGAGGTTCTTCATCAGGACCAGGGGGTCCATCGACGCGAGATCGTCCGGGTGATACATCTGCTGCATGGCTATCGAGTATAGCCGCGCCTCAGGAGCCCGCGGACCTCGGGAGCGCCGGGAGGGCGGGCGTCCCGGCAGGCGCCACCGGAGCGGGCCTCCGTCCGCCCGTGCGCGGCACCTCGCTGCCGCGGACCGGGGCCGGCAGCCAGGTATCGGCGGAGACGGCCGGCGTCCAGTCCACGGGGAGGCTCGCCGCCGCCCGGGCGCGCGCCACCCCGGCGTCGCCGGCGGCGAGGACGAGGATCCGGTCGTGGCGAGCCTCGCTTCCTGCCGTCCCGCCCCGGATCCGGGCCGGCGAGCGGCCGGGGAGGACGGGGTCGTCCGTGACCCCGGCGATCCGGTAGCCGAGCGGCTCCGCGACGGACCAGGCCTCCGCGGCGGCATCCACCGTGCCGGACCGCCGGCTGCCGCGCTCGGCCGTGCCGAGGACGAGGACGACGGTGGCGTCATGGGTGAGGAGGGGCCGCAGGTCCGCGAGGACCGCCCCGAGCAGGGCAGCCGATGCACCCCGGCTCGCCGGGCTGGCGAGCGCGGCCTCCACCCGTCCCGGGTCCTCGCCGAGGAGCCAGAGCCGGAGCCAGCTCGCATGGCCATGGCGGGTGACGCGGAGGTCCGGCGGGTTGGCGATCACGAGCCGGACGCGGTCCGGGAGGGCGCGGGCACGGAGCGCATCGCGGACCGCCGTCGCGGATGATCGCGCGTCCCCCTCGATGGCGATCCCGCGCCCCACCGGGAGCCCGGAGCGGTAGAGGCGTGCCACCCGGCGCTCGAGGAGCGGGAAGACCTCACGCCGGGGACGCTCGGACGTCCCGGCGCGCGCGGGTGCCGGCAGGATGCCGAGCGCGTTCGGCATCGCATCGCTGAGGAAGCTCGGGCGCGCCCCGTGGAGGATCCCCACGAGCGTGGCGAGGAGGAAGCGGTCCACGCGGTCCGCGCGGTCGAGCCGGCGGCGGAGGAAGAGGAGCTCCGCGAGCGTGCGCGGGTGGAAGGGCGTGGCGGCCAGATCGGAGCCGGCCAGGAGCGCGGCAGCCTCGTCGCGGGCGGCGCCCGCCGCGTGCGTCCACTCGATCCGGAGGTGCGCGATCCGCGTCTCGAGCTCGCGACGGGTCGGCGGCTCGAGGACGGCGCCGCTGAGGAGCGCGGCGACGGGGTGGAGGTCGACGCCCACGCCGGTCCGGCGCCGGAGGATCGCCTGGAGGGGGACCGTGCCACGTCCGCAGAAGGGGTCGAGGACGACGTCGCCGGGTCGGCTGAAGCGCTCGATGAGCGCGTGGGCCATCGCGGGCGGCAGCGCGCCGAGCCAGGTCGCGAGGGGGTGGAAGGGGTGGCCCCAGCCGCGCGGCTGCTCCTTCCAGTCCGCGGGCAGCGCGATCGGCGGAAGGCCCGGGAGGTCCGGGAAGAGCGGGAGCTGGGGCGCGCTCGTCATGGGCGGGAGACGGTAGCACGGCCGTCAAGCCGGCCGCACCCTCGGAAGGTGCGGGGGTAGACTCGGGAGGCGTCCCCGTAGCTCAGCCGGATAGAGCAGCCGCCTTCTAAGCGGCCGGTCGCGGGTTCGAATCCTGCCGGGGACGCCAGACGCCCCGCCATCCCCGGGAGATGGCTCGGCCGGCGCCCCGGGGAGCGGGCACCGGCCGAAGGGATCCCGTGCAGCCGCCGGCGCAGCGCCGGCGCGCGTCCGTCAGGCAGCCTCGTCGTTCGCGATGAAGCGCCAGACGAGGAACGCGATGACCGCGCCGATCACCGGACCCACGATGTAGATCCAGATGTGGGCGAGGTCGCCGCCCACGAGCGCCGAGCCGAGGCTCCGGGCCGGGTTGACCGACGCACCGGTGATCGTGGCCATCGCGAAGTGGAGCGCGATGAGCGCGAAGGGGATGACGAGGCCCGCGATCGCGGGGGCCTTCCTGGTCACCGCGAGGATGACGAGGAGGAAGCCGAAGGTGCCGACCGCCTCGATGATCACCGCGGAGATCTCCGTGATCCCCTCGCCGGGCCGCGTGATGCCCGCGGCCACGACGCCCTGGCTGATCGTGAGCATGACGAGGAGCCCCGCGCCGACCGCGCCGATCACCTGGGCGACGATGTAGCCGATCGCCTCCGGGATCTCGATCCGCTTGTCCAGCGCCATCGCGATCGTCACCGCGGGGTTGTAGTGGCCGCCGGAGATGTGGCCGAAGCAGAAGATCGCGGCGAGCAGGCCGAGGCCGAAGGCGAAGGGGACGACGAGGAGGCCCGGCGCGGTCACACCCGGCTGGTTGAACGCCGCAACGGACATGTAGCCGACCCACAGGAAACCGAAGGTGCCGAAAAGCTCGGCGACGAGCTTCTTCCAGTTCAGCGCCATGGTGATCGATCACCCTCCCGTTCCGGCGCGCGCTCCCCGGCGCGCGCACGCGCGGCCGGCCGCGGACATCGCGGCAGTGCCATGGTGGCTCATCGTACCGGCCGCGCGTGGGCCGCGTGTCGCCGTCGTGCAGCGCGCGACCCGAACGCCCGTTCGGATGGGCGGCGGGACGCGCGCCCGGGTCAGGGGAGCGGGATCTCCCCGGTGGTGCGGAGGACGTCGCCCGCCGGCGTGGCGCAGAGGAGGGACCACGAAGCGCCGGCCAGGGCGGGCGACGGGAGGGTGGCGGACCAGTCACCCGTAGCGTCCGCCGTGAATGCGACGGCGAAGTAGGAGCCGATCGCCGTGAGCCGGCCCTGGATGACGCCCGCGCCGTTCGGGAGGCAGGTCCCGGTGGCCGCCGCGCTCGACTCGGTCACCGTGGCCGAGATCGCGCGCACCCGGAGCCGGGCATCCCCGGCGATCCCCGCGCTCACCCGGTCACCCACGCGGACCTTCTCCGGTGCCCCGCCGGCGTCGCGCAGGAGCGTGTAGATGACGCCATACCAGCCGAAGCCGCGGATCCGGGCGCGGGCCGCGACCTGGCCCCCGCGCTCGAGCGTCGCGCTCGTCCGTGCCTCGGGGCGGAAGATCCCCTCCAGGCGCGCGGCCCCCGGGGTGACGACGAGGGAGGGGAAGATGGCCGGGATCGTCACCCGGTCACGCCCGCTCACCCAGACCGCACGGATCCCGTCTCCGCCGTCCGGGGCGGAACCGCTCAGGTCAAGCGCCCAGCGGCCCCGGGCGTTCGACGTGACCTCGACCGGGCTCGTCGCGCTACACAGGTCGCTGCTCGCGCCCGCCACGGGGCAGAGGACGAGCCCGACCGAGAGGATCGACCCGGCCGGCGCGCGTCCCGAGACCCGGTCGGCGACCCGGTCCCCGGCGACGGAGAGGACGGGCACCGTGAAGCGCTCGATCGTGGACTGACCGGACTTCGCCCGGAAGACGTCACCGACCTCCACGTTCGCGTCGAGCCCACCCGGGAAGGACCAGTCCCCGTCCGCATCCGCCGTGACCGTCTCGCGACCCTTCTCCGCCCCGTCCTTCCCCGTGACGATCACCTCGAAGGTGGTGCTCGCGTTCGCGGTCCCCTCGAAGCTCGCCTGTCCGATGGTCACGGAGAAGCCGACGAAGGGACCGGCGAGCGCGGGAGACCCCGCGAAGCCGAGCGTCGCGGTCGCGAGGGTGAGCGCGAGGGCGACGCCCCGCCCGTGGATCCTTCCGGCTCGCATCGTCATCGTCCCTCCATCCCGTGTCGCTCCGACCCCGGCATCCTACCGCCCACCCCCATCCGGCGACCCGTCCGGCGCGTACGGGATACGATCGGAGCGAACCGACCGACCGGTCGGTCGGTCGATGAGCGCTGGAGGTCCCGAGGCCCGATGCCCAGCCGGACGCCCGACCCGGGCGAGCAGAGCCGGAGCCGCCGCGAGCGGATCCTCGACGCGGCCTTCGGCACCTTCGCGCGCGCCGGCTACCGGGACGCCTCGATGGACGAGATCGCGGCCGCCGCCGAGACCTCCAAGGGCGGCGTCTACTTCCACTTCCCCACCAAGGAGTCGATCTTCCGGGAGCTGATGCGCACGACCGGCGACAAGCTCGTCGCGAAGGTCGAGCGCGCCGTCGCCGCGGAGAGCGACCCGATCGCCCGCGCGGAGGTCGCCCTCCGGACCGTCCTCGCCACCTTCGCGGGCCACCGGACGATGGCGCGCCTCCTCTTCCTCGATGTCATCGGTGCCGGACGGGTCTTCCAGGCCGAGGCGGACGCGCTCCACGACCGCTTCGCGCGCCTCATCGCGGAGCACCTGGACGCGGCGGTCCGGGAAGGGGTCATCCCGCCGTGCGACACGCGCGTCGCGAGCATCGCCTGGTTCGGTGCCCTCAACGAGGTCGTGGGCCGCTGGCTGAACGCCGAGGAGCCGGGCCGGCTCGAGGACGCCTACCCGGCCCTCCGCGCCCTCCTCCTCCGGAGCGTCGGGGTCACGGAGGAGCGGATCGGTCAGGTGCCCGCCCCCGCTGCCCCTTCCATCTTCCCGGGAGCGGCAGGATGACCACGACCCTTCCCCGCCCGGGCGCCGCGACCGGGCTGGCCGCCGCGCTCGCCGCCGCGACACCCGGTCATCGGCTCCGCTCCGTCACGATCGATCTCCCCGGCCCGCTCCCGGATCCGGTGGCGATCGCGGAGGCGGCGATCGCGGCCGGAGAGGAGACGGTCGCGTGGGCCCGGCCCGCGGACGGTGTCGCGCTCGCCGGGATCGGCCGCGCGTGGGCGGTGGAGGCCGCAGGACCGGGGCGCTTCGCGGAGGCATCCACGGCCTGGGCGGCGCTCGCGGACGATCTCGCTGCCGCGAGCGCCGGGCGCTCGGCACCGGCCGGTCCGCTCCTCCTCGGCGGGCTCGGCTTCACCGGGCGGGTCCCCGCAGCGGAGGACCCGTGGGCGCCCTTCGGCGCCGCCTCCCTCGTCCTCCCGGAGCTGATCGTCGCGGTCGTCGGAGGGCAGGCCACGCTCACCGCCACCCTGCCGGCCGGGGAGACCACCTTCGCGGCCCTCGCCGGCCGCTGGGAGCGGCTCTCCGCCGCCGCCCGGTCCGTGGCGGGCTCCGAGGACGGCGATCGCGCGGCCGCCGCGATCACCTCCCTGCCGGCCCGCGCGGAATGGGACCGGCTCGTGGGGCTCCTCGCCGGTGCCGTGGGGCGCGGTCGCCTGGACAAGGTCGTCCTCGCGCGCCGGACCGCCCTGGAGGGCGCCTCCCTCCCCGGGCTCGCCACGATCCTCGGCCGGCTCGCCGCCTCCGCCCCGGAAGCGGCACTCTTCGCCTTCCATCGCAGCGGGCAGACCTTCCTCGGCGGCACCCCGGAGCGTCTCGCCCGCGTGGATGGCCGCGCCTTCCGGACCGTGGCGATCGCGGGCTCCACCCGTCGCGGCGCGACGCCGGCGGAGGACGCGATGCTCGCGGCCGCGCTCCTCGGCTCGGACAAGGACCGCGAGGAGCACGCGCTCGTCGTGGCGGCGCTCCGGGAGCGCCTCGCCCCGCTCGCCGAGCGCCTCGAGCTCGCCCCCGGCCCGGGGATCCTCCCTCTCCGTGACCTCCAGCACCTCGTCACCCCGGTCGAGGGCCGACTTCACGAGCGTGCCGGCGTCCTCCTGCTCGCCGGCGCCCTCCACCCCACGCCGGCAGTGGCGGGGACCCCGCTCGAGCCCGCCCTCGCGGCGATCGAGGAGCACGAGGGCTTCGACCGCGGCTGGTATGCCGGCCCCGTGGGCTGGGTCGCGCCGGACGGGGACGGTGAGCTGATGGTCGCCCTCCGCTGCGGGGTCCTGGACGGCGATCGGGCGTGGCTCTTCGCGGGCTGCGGGATCGTCGCCGATTCCGACCCCGCCCGGGAGTGGGAGGAATCGCGGCTCAAGCTGCGCCCGATGCTCGGAGCGCTCGGGATCGGGGAGGTGCGATGAGCCCGGATGCCCTCACCCGCTCCGTGCGCGCCTTCGTGGAGGAGCTCGTCCGCGCCGGCGTCCGCGACGTCATCCTCGCACCGGGGTCGCGCTCCACCCCGCTCGCGCTCGCGGTGGCCGCCCATGATGCGCTCCGCCTCACCGTCCTCCTCGATGAGCGCTCCGCGGCCTTCGCCGCGCTCGGTCTCGCCCGGGCCGCCCGCCGACCGGTCGCCGTGGTCGTCACCTCCGGGACCGCCGTCGCGGAGCTCCTCCCGGCGGTGGCGGAGGCGTCGCTCGCCCGCGTGCCGCTCCTCCTCCTCACCGCGGATCGCCCGGCCGAGCTGCGGGACCGGGGAGCGCCCCAGACGATCGACCAGGTGGGGATCTTCGGGAGCCACGTCCGCTGGGCCGCCGAGGCGCCGGTCCCGGATGATTCGCCGCAGATGCTCGCCCACCTCCGCTGGCTCGCGGGGCGCGCGGTCGCGGAGGCGGTCGCGGGCCCGCGCGGCGCGGGGCCCGTCCACCTGGACCTGCCGTACCGGGAGCCGCTCGTCCCGTCCGGGCCGCTCGGGCCGGATCCCGCGCTCGCGGATGCCCCCTATCTCCGGGCGATCGTGGGCAGCCGCACGCTCGACGCCGCGACCCTGGACGAGCTCGCGCGGCGGATCGCTGCGACCCCGCGCGGCCTGCTCCTCGCCGGCCCGGATGACGACCCGGAGCTCCCCGCCGCGCTTGCCGCGCTCGCCGCCGCAGCGGGCTGGCCGATCGTGGCCGACCCGCTCTCCGGGCTGCGCGCCGGACCGCACGACCGGAGCGCCCTCATCACGCGCGGCGACCAGGTCCTCCGGCCGGGGCCGTGGATCGACGCCCACGCTCCGTCGCTCGTCCTGCGCACCGGCGCGATGCCCACCGGGAAGCCGGCCACGGATCTCCTTGCGCGCGTGCGGCCGGAGACCTGGATCGTGGACGGGGATGCGGGTTGGCGGGAGGCGGCGCTCGTCCCGGCGCTCTTCCTCCATGCCGATCCCCCGGCGACCCTCCATGCGCTCGCGGAGCGCGTCCGCGCCCGGGGTGCGGCGGACGCGAGCTGGCTCGCCGCCTGGCACGCGGCGGACGCGCGCGCGGATGGCGCCCTCCTCGCCTGGCACGCGGAGCTCTCCGAGCCCTTCGAGGGGAGCCCCTTCCTCCTCGTGCCGGACCTTCTCCCGGACGGCGGGCTCCTCTGGGTCGGCAGCTCGATGCCCGTGCGCGACCTGGACGGCTGGCTCCCCGCCTCGCCACGCGCGCTCCGCATCCTCTCCAGCCGTGGGGCGAACGGGATCGACGGGGTCACCTCGGCGGCGGTGGGCGCGGCGCTCGCGGGTCCGGGGCCTGCCCTTCTCGTCACCGGCGATGTCGCCTTCCTCCACGATGTGGGGGCGCTCGTCTCCGCGCGCCTCGCCGGGGTCGCGCTCACGATCCTCGTGATCGACAACGACGGCGGCGGGATCTTCTCCTTCCTCCCCCAGGCCGCCACGGACCGGCCGGAGGTGGGGCTCCCGCAGGCCTTCGAGCGGCTCTTCGGGACGCCGCACGGGATCGATCTCGCCGCCCTCGCGCGCGGGCATGGGGCGAGCGTCACGGTCGCCACGCCGGCCACGCTCCGGGCCGACCTCGCCGGTGCGCTCGCCGACCGGAGCCCCGGGATCCGGGTCGTCCTCTTCCGCAGCGACCGTGCAGGGAACGTGGGGCTCCACCGGGAGGCCGCGGCGGTGGCCGCCGCCGCGCTCGGCGACGGGGGCGGCGGATGACCGCGCGGGACCTCACCACGGCGGACGGCCTGCGGATCCGCCTCCGGGACGACGGCCGCGGCGCCGAGCTCATCCTCCTTCACGGCTTCGCGGGCTCCGGCGCGGAGTGGGACCCCTTCCTCCCCGCGCTCGTCCGGCTCACCCGTGTCCTCCGGCCCGACCTTCTCGGTCACGGGGGCTCGGCGCGGCCCGCCGATCCGGCGCGCCATGCCGTGGAGCGGCAGGCAGCGGATCTCGCCGCCCTCCTGCGCGCCGAAGGGATCGCCTCCCTCCACCTCGTGGGGTACTCCTTCGGGGCGCGCATCGCCCTCCGGCTCGCGCTCGACGCGCCCGAGCTCGTCCGCTCGCTCTTCCTCGAGAGCCCGTCCGCGGGGATCGCGGACCCGGCCGCCCGCGCCGAGCGGCGCGCAGCGGACGCGGCGCTCGCCGAGCTCCTCGAGCGCGAGGGGATCGGCCCCTTCGCCGATCGCTGGGAGGCGCTCCCGATCTTCGCGGGCGAGGATGCGCTGCCGCCCGAGGAGCGCGACCGGCGCCGCGCGGCGCTCCGGGCGAACGACCCGGCGGGGCTCGCCGCCTCCCTGCGCGGCGCGGGCCAGGGGGCGATGGAGCCGCTCCACGACCGGCTCGGCACGCTTGCTCTCCCTGTCACCGTCCTCGCCGGGGAGCGGGACCCCACGGGGACGGATCGGGCGCGGATCGTCGCTGCCGCGATCCCGGGTGCCCGGCTCGTCATCGTCCCGGGGGCGAGCCATGCGGTCCACCGGACCGACCCCGACCGCTTCCGGCGGGAGCTCGCCACCCACCTCGTCCACGCGATGGAGGTCTGCTCCGCCGATTCCTGCGCCGTCCGCGTCCCGGATCTCCGTCCGCTCGCCGCCGACCCGGTCACCACCCCCGCCAGCACGAGGAGCCCCGCATGAGCCGCGTCACCTGGACCCCCGCCGCCGAGTACGGCGACATCCGCTACGAGCACTCCGGGACCGGGATCGCCAAGGTGACGATCGCCCGCCCCGAGGTCCGGAACGCCTTCCGGCCGGAGACCGTGAGCGAGATGATCGATGCCTTCGCGCGGATCCGGGACGACGCGAGCGTCGGCTGCGTCCTCCTCACCGGCGAGGGTGACAAGGCCTTCTGCGCGGGCGGGGATCTGCGCGCCAAGGGCCACGGCGGCTACGTGGGCGGCGATGGCCTCGCGCGCCTCAACGTCCTCGACCTCCAGCGCCAGATCCGCTCCCTGCCGATCCCCGTCATCGCGCTCGTCAACGGCTTCGCGATCGGGGGCGGGCACGTCCTCCACGTCGTGTGCGACCTCTCGATCGCATCCGAGAACGCGATCTTCGGCCAGATCGGACCGAAGACCGGCTCCTTCGACGCGGGCTTCGGGATCGGCCTCCTCGCGCGCCTCGTGGGCGACAAGAAGGCGAAGGAGATCTGGTTCCTGTGCCGCCGCTACGACGCGCAGCAGGCGCTCGAGATGGGGCTCGTCAACGCGGTCGTGCCGCTCGATGAGCTGGAGGCCGAGGGGGTCCGCTGGGCCGAGGAGATCATGGAGATGAGCCCCACCGCGATCCGCTTCCTGAAGGCGGCCTTCCTCGTGGCCACGGACGGGCTCGCCGGGATGCAGGAGTTCGCCGGCCACACGACCGGCCTCTACTACACGACGGAGGAGGCGCACGAGGGATCGTCCGCCTTCCTCGAGAAGCGGGCACCCGACTACCGGAAGTTCCCGCGCCGCCCCTGACCGCGATGACCACTCCCGCCACCCGGCCTTCCCCCCTGCGCGTCTGGATCCTCGCGATCCGGCCGCGGACGCTCCCCGCCGCGGTCGCCCCGGTCCTCGTCGGGCTCGGCGTCACCGTCGGCTCCGGGCTCCCCCTCCACCCGGGGGCCGCCGCGGGCTGTCTCGCCGTCGCCCTCCTCCTCCAGGTCGTCGCGAACCTCGCGAACGACCTCTCGGACTTCCGCAAGGGCGCGGACACGCCGGACCGCCAGGGGCCGCTCCGCGTGGCGGCCGCCGGCCTCGTCACCCCCCGCCAGCTGGAGATCGCGATCGGGCTTGCGATCCTCCTCGCAGGCCTCGTGGGGCTCGGGCTCGTCGCGATCGGCGGCCCGGGGCTCCTCGTCGTGGGTGGGCTCGCGATCCTCGCCGCGCTCCTCTATACCGGCGGGCCGTTGCCCTACGGATACCGGGGGCTCGGCGACCTCTTCGTCTTCCTCTTCTTCGGGATCGTCGCGGTCGTGGGGACCGCCTACCTCCAGGCCGGGACGCTCCTCGTCCCGCTCGCCTGGGCGGCTGCGATCCCCGTGGGCGCGCTCGTCACCGCGATCCTCGTCGTGAACAACCTCCGGGACCGCCCCACCGATCTGGCGGCCGGCAAGCGGACCCTCGCGGTCATCCACGGCGACCGGTTCGTCCAGGCCGAGTACGTCGCCCTGCTCGCGATCGGCGCCGCCTTCCCCGTCGCGATCGCACTCCTCGCCGTCCGTCCGGGCGCCCTTCTCGCCCTCCTCGCGATCCCCCTTGCACCCCCGCTCATCGCCGAGGTCCTCGCGGCGGGGGAGGGGAGCGACCGGCGCCGGCTCAACCCGGTCCTCGGGGGGACGGCCCGCCTCGCGCTCGCCGGCTCCGCTCTCCTCGCGCTGGGGCTCGCGGCCGGGCGCCTGGGGCTCGGATGACGGACGGACCGGCCGGCGTCGTCGCGGAAGGGGCGGTCCGGCTTCGCGTCCCGCTCCGGCGTCCGCTCCTGAGCGCGCGCGGGACCGTGGCCGCGCACGAGGCGTGGATCCTCCGTCTCCGGGCGCCGGACGGACGGACCGGGGTGGGCGAGACGACGCTCGGCCCCGGCGCCACGGATGCCGCCCGGGACGCGCTCACCGCCGCTGTCCGCGCGCTCGTGGCCGGGACGCGGCCGCTGCCGGATGCGACCGCGGATGCCGATCCCGTGGAGCGCGCCCTCCGCGCCGCCACGGACGGTGCCCTGCTCGACCTCGGCCTCCTCCCCGACCTCGCGGTGCGGCGCCCCGCGATCGTCCTCAACGCCCTCTGCGAGGGGCCGGACCGGGAGAGCGTCCTTGCGGCGGCCGAGGCGGCGGTGGCCGCGGGCTACCGGGCGCTGAAGCTGAAGGCGGATGCGGATCCGGCCGCGCTCCTCGCCGCGGTCCGGGAGCGGGTCGGGGGCGGGATCGCGCTCCGGCTGGACGTGAACGGGACGTGGCCGGCTGCCGAGGCCCCGGGC
The DNA here is from genome assembly GCA_017853275.1 of Chloroflexota bacterium. GTDB lineage: Bacteria > Chloroflexota > Limnocylindria > Limnocylindrales > CSP1-4 > JAFMJV01. Next base: position 7,065 of record JAFMJV010000028.1, on the reverse strand, counting down.
CGGCTCGCGGAGCTCGCCCCCTTCCGGCCCGCCTACGTGGAGCAGCCGGTCGCCCCGGGCGACCCCGCCGCGGACGCGGCCCTCCGCGCGGGCTCCCCCGTCCCGATCGCCCTCGATGAATCCGTCCGCTCCCTCGCGGATGCCCGCGCCCTGCTCGCGGCCGGCGCCGCGGACCACCTCGTCGTCAAGCTCTCGCGCGTCGGTGGTCCGCAGGTCGCGCTCGCGATCGCGCGGGAGGCGGCGGCCGCGGGGGTCGGCGTCACGATCGCGAGCCTGCTCGAGACCGGGATCGGGCTCGCTGCGGCCGGTGTGGTCGCGGCCGCGCTCCCCGGGGACGGAAGCGAGGCGCATGGGCTCGCCACGGCGGAGCTCCTCGTGGATGACCTCGTCACCGGCCTCCCGGTGATCTCGGACGGCCGGACGGACGTCCTCCCCGGGCCGGGCCTCCGGCTCGCCCCGGACCGCGAGGCGATCCGCGCGCTCGCGCACGAGGTGGTCGGGCGATGGCGCTGAGCGAGGGGCGGATCGCGGCCCCCGCGATCCTCGCCGGGGAGCGGCTCCATCCGGGCGCGGAGGTGGCCGCCCGGGCGGCGGCGATCCGCGACGCGGTGGCCGGGCACGCGCGCGTCGCGCTCCTGCCGCCTTCCACGCCGGAGGGGGTCGCCGCGCTCCTCGGCCTCCTCGGCGCGCCCGTCACGGCGCTCATCGTCCATCCCCGCTGGAGCGCCCGCGAGGCCGTGGACGCGATCCGCCGGTCCGGTTCCACGCTCCTCCTCCACGGGTCGGGCCAGCCGCCCGCCCTCCCCGGGCTCTCCGCGTGCGACCTGCGTGCGCTCGCGCCCCGGGCGGGTGCCGTCCTTCCGGACCCGGGCCCCGGCGAGCTCGTCCTTTCCACCTCGGGGACAACGGGCCGGCCCGGCCTCGTCCGGCTCCCGGCCGCCTCGCTCCTCGCGAGCGCCGCTGCCTGGAAGAGCTTCCTCCCGCCGGCCACGGCCTGGCTCCTCTCGCTCGGTCTCGGCCACGTGGCGGGGATCGGGATCGTCCTCCGGGCTGCGCTCGCGGGCGTCCCGCTCGTCCTCCCTGCGGACGGCGCTTCCCTGCCGGATGCTGCGGAGGCGGCCCGTGGCGCCGGGATCGGGCTCTCCCACGCCTCGCTTGTGCCGACGCAGCTCGCCCGTCTCCTCGAGGCAGGGGCCGGCGTCCCCGCGGAGCTCCGCGCGCTCCTTCTCGGCGGCGGCCCGATCGACCCGGCGCTCCTCCGCCGTGCCCTCGCGGCCGGCTGGCCGGCGATCCCCACGTACGGGCTCACGGAGGCCGCATCCGGCGTGACCGCGGCCCTTCCCGGGGAGGCCGGCGCCGACCCGGAGAGCGCGGGCCGGCCGCTCCCCGGGATGGAGGTCCGGATCGGCGACCCGGCGGACCCCGCGCGCATCCTCCCGGATGGCAGCGAGGGGGAGATCCAGGTCCGCGGCGCTTCGCTGGCTGCCGGGCTCCTGGACGAGCCGGAGCGCTGGGCCGCCCGCCGGACCGCGGACGGCTTCCTCCGGACCGGGGACCTCGGCCTCCGGACCGCGGCCGGCGCGCTGCGCGTGATCGGGCGGATCGACGATCTCATCGTGCGCAACGGCGAGAACATCGCCCCGGCGGAGGTCGAAGCCGTCCTCGCCGCCGTGCCCGGCGTCCGCGAGGTCGCGGTCGTCGGCGTCCCGGACCCCGTGGCGGGTGCCCGGCCCGTGGCCGCCGTCGTCAGCGGGGCGGGCGCCGACCCCTCCGACGCCGACCTCCTCGCCGCTGCCGCCGCTGCCCTCGCCCCGTTCCGGGTCCCCGCCCGGATCGTCCGCCTCGCCACCCTCCCGCGCGGCGCCGGGGAGAAGCTCCTGCGCCGGGAGCTGCGCGCCCCGCTCGCCGCCGCGGTCGCCCGTGCGCTCCCCGATCCCGCGGACGGTCCGGAGCCGCGGATCGTCCTCGCGGATGACGGGGCTGCGCTCCTCGTCCGCGCCGCGCCGCGGATCACGGGGGACCACCGCCCGGGGATCGTCTACCTCCACGCGACCCTCGCGACCTCCGCCGCGCTCCTCCCCCTCGCGGCCGCCGGCGCGGCGGTCGGCCGACCGCTCCTCCTCGACCGGCGAGGGAGCGGTGGGAGCCGCCTCGCGCCACCTGCCGCGGTGCCGCTCCGGCGCCATGTCGCGGACCTGCTCGGGATCCTCGATGCGCTCGGCGAGGAGCGTCCGCTCCTCGTGGGTCACAGCTTCGGTGGCGTCGTCGCGCTCGCCTTCGCCTCCCTCCACCCGGAGCGGACCGCGGGCGTCCTCGCCTGGGAGCCGCCCTGGCTCCCCTTCGCCCCGGAGCCGGACCGGGAGCGGCTCCTCTCCGTCGGCGACACGGTCGCCGACGCGCATCGCGCCGGGGGGGCGCCCGCCGCCGCCGCGGCCTTCCTCGGTGTCGTCGCGCCGGAGCTCGCGGGCCGGATCGACCCTGCCCGCCATCCGGCGCTCGTCGCGGAGGGGGACGGGGTCCTCGCCGATGCCGCCGCCGCGGCGGATCCGGGGATCGCCCTCGACGCGATCGGCGTGCCGGTCCTCCTCGCGACCGGAGGGGCGAGCGAGCCGTGGTACGGTCCGATCGTGGCCCGGCTTGCTGCCGCGATCCCCGGCGCCCGGACCGTCGTCCTCCCCGGCCTGCGCCACGCGGCGCCGAGCTCCCGCCCCGACGCGGTCGCGCCGCTCATCCATGACCTCGCGGCCCGGACCCCCGGAGCCGGTTCCACCCCCCAGCCAGCGGAGACGCCCCGATGAGCGATCCCACGACCCCGCCTCTCCCCGCGATGCCGAGCGGGGGCTCGACCGGCGACGGCAACGCCGCCTCCGCCCGCGAGGTCGGCGCGATGTTCGACCGGATCGCCCCGGTCTACGACCTGATGAACGCCGTGATCAGCGGCTTCCAGGAGCCACGCTGGCGCCGGCGCGCGGTCGCCCTCGCGGGGCTCCCGGCCGGGGGGTCGGCGGTCGACGTGGCGAGCGGGACAGGACGGGTCGCGGCCTCCCTCGCGGTGGCCGCCGGACCGGGGGGCCGGGTCCTGGGGGTCGATATCTCGCCCGGGATGATCGGCAAGGCGCGTCGCGACTACGCGGCGGTCCCCGGGCTCGATTTCGTCGTGGGTGACGCGATGGCCCTGCCGGCCCCGGACGGCGCGGCGGACGCGGCGACGATCGCCTTCGGGATGCGCAACCTCCCCGACTACCGCCAGGGCTTCGCGGAGATGCGCCGCGTCGTCCGTCCCGGCGGCCGGGTCGTCTGCCTCGAGATCGCCCGTCCGGACCACCTCCTGGCCCGGATCGCCCGCCTCTGGTTCGAGCGGATCGTCCCCGCGCTCGGCCGCCTCGCCGGCCAGGGCGATGCCTACGGCTATCTCGTGGAGAGCGTCCGCAACTACCCGCCGCCGGAGCGGATCGCCGCCTTCATGGAGGAGGCAGGCCTCGAGGGCGTCACGTGGACCCCGCTCAGCCTCGGGATGGTGACGATCCACGTGGGCCGCCGGCCGCTCGAGGGGTAGCCGGGGCGGTGCCTCCGCGCACCGACCGAAGGTCCCGGCCCGCGGACCCGGTCGTCCCGTTGCCCTCCGCTCCGCCCCGCTCCACCATCGACCCGACCCTGCCGCACCGGTCCGCACCCCGCGACCGGGCCACCCGGGGCAGGCGCCAGGAGCGCGTGGAGTGATGACGACCCCGGTGATCGGCGAGATCGGAACCCTGCTCACCGCGAGCGAGGTCGCGACGCTCCTCCACGTCCACGTGAACACCGTGAAGCGGCTCGGCGACCGCGGGGAGATCCCCTTCTTCCGGGTCTCCCGGCGGGGTGACCGCCGCTACCGGCTGGACGACGTGCGGGCCTATCTCGACCGTAGCCGCTAGGGAGTCCCGCTGCCGGGGCCACCGCTCCCCGGACGCTACGATGAAGCCCCGGCGGCACCTCCGACCGCCCCGTCGCGCGAGGCTCCCGTGGCGATCGATCTCAGCCTGACCCCCGAGCACCGGCTCGTCACCGAGAGCGTGCGCGACTTCGTCGCGGCGGAGATCGCGCCCCATATCCGGGGTTGGGACGAGCGTGGCGAGGCCCATCGCGAGGTCTTCGAGCGGATGGGCGCGGAGGGCTACCTCGGCGCCCCGATCTGGGAGCGCTGGGGCGGCGCGGGGATGGACTACATCTCCTTCGGCATCCTGTGCGAGGAGCTGGAGCGCGCCGATACCGCCTTCCGGGTGGTCATGAGCGTCCACGCCGGCCTGAACTCGCTCACCCTCCTCCAGTGGGGGACGGAGGACCAGAAGGAGCGCTGGCTGCGGCCGCAGGCGGAGGGCCGGAAGCTCGCCACCTTCGCGCTCACCGAGCCCGGCTCCGGGACGGACGCCGCGGCGATGACGACGACCGCCCGCCGCGACGGCGACAGCTACGTCCTGAACGGCGCCAAGCTCTGGATCAGCCTCGCGGACCTCGCCGACCACTTCCTCGTCTTCGCCACCGTGGACCGATCGCTCGGCCACCGGGGGATCACCGCCTTCCTCCTCCGGCGGGGGATGCCGGGCCTGGAGACGCACACGATCCACGGGAAGATGGGGATCCATGCCGGGAATACGGGCGGGATCTACCTCACGGACGTGCGCGTCCCCGTGGAGGACCGCCTCGGAGAGGAAGGGGAGGGCTTCCGGATCGCGATGAGCGCGATCGACCAGGGCCGCTTCACCGTCGCGGCCGGCGCGGTCGGGCTCGCCCAGGCCTGCCTGGATGCCTCCGTGCGCTACGCCCGGGAGCGGCGGACCTTCGGCGAGGAGATCGGGCGGCACCAGCTCGTGAAGCAGATGATCGCCACGATGGGCCAGGGGATCGAGGCGGGCCGCCTCCTCTGCTGGCAGGCGGCATGGCGCAAGGACCGCGGCCTCCGGAGCACGCGCGAGACCTCCCTCGCCAAGTGGTTCTGCACGGATCACGCGGTGAAGGCCGCCCTGGATGCCGTCCAGGTCCACGGCGCGTACGGCTACTCCAGCGAATACCCCGTGGAGCGCTACCTGCGGAACAGCAAGGCCGCGGTCATCTACGAGGGGACGAGCCAGCTGCACACGATCATCCAGGCGGACTACCTCCTCGGCTACCGCGAGGACGGCGCCCTCCGCTGCCCGCCGGTCCCGTCCCAGCCCTACCTCGACGCGGAGTGAGCGACCTCGCCGGGCTCGCCCGGTCGCTCGCGGCCGCGGGCCGGGCGGTGGACGGCGCGCCGCTCCCGCTCGTGGCGGTCGGCTGGGCCACGGTCGAGACGGAGCGGACCCTGGACGGCCTCGCGGCGCTCGGGCCGCTCGCGGTGGGGGAGCCCACCACGGAGCCGAGCCTCGGCGCCTTCGCGCGCGTCGTCACGCTCCCCGGCTGCGCGGTCGTCATCCTCGAGCCGTCCACGGAAGGCCGCCTCGCGGCCGCCCTCGCCCGCCGTGCGGAGGGGATCGCCGCCCTCTACCTCGCGGGCGACCCGGGTCCGGGAGCCCGGTCCACGGCGCTCGGCCGGCCGGGGCGCCTGCTGCCCCACGACCGCCCCTGGGGGCCCTTCACGATCCTCGTCGCCCCGGCCGACCCGGCCGCGCCGTAGACTGGAGCCATGGACCGCAGCCGAGAGTTCCCCGCCATCATCGAGGTCTTCGTCGAGATCCCGGCGCGCAGCCGGAACAAGTACGAGTTCGACGAGGAGGCCGGCGTCATGCGCCTGGACCGCGTCCTCTCCTCCGCCGTCTACTACAACTTCGACTACGGCTTCATCGAGGGGACGCGCGCGGACGACGGCGACCACACGGACGCGATGCTCCTCATCGACGAGCCGACCTTCCCCGGCTGCCGCGTCTGGGCGCGCCCGGTGGGTGGCCTCCGGATGCGCGACGAGAAGGGCGTCGACTTCAAGGTCCTGTGCGTCGCGCTCGCGGATCCCCTCCACCGCCACCTCGACTCGCTCGGCCAGGTCGCGCCGCAGAAGCTGCGCGAGATCGAGCACTTCTTCGAGACCTACAAGATGCTCGAGGACAAGAGCGTCGAGACCGATGGCTGGGCGGGGGTCGCCGAGACGCTCGAGCTCCTCCGCTCCGACCGCGCGCGCTGGATCGCCGAGCAGGCGGCGAAGGGCGAGACTCCGCACGGCTGAGCGAGCCTCCCGCCACGGCAGAAGGCCGGCCCCCCTGCGGGGACCGGCCTTCATCGTTTCCCGGGGTGGGCCGCCCGGCCCGCGGGTCAGCTGCGGCGGAAGTGCCGCCCGCCCACGAGCAGGGCGAAGAGGATGAGGAAGGAGACGATCCCGATCCCCGCGAAGGGCGCGATCACCCCGGTGTCGCCCGCGAGCGAGGCGAGCTCGAGCGAGGGGTCGCCGGGGAGGCCGGGGATCGTCACGGTCATCGACTCGATCGCGCCGGCAAAGCCCCCGACCACGAACGCGATCGACCCGCCGAAGAGGATCCCGATGAGCGCGATGAGGATCCCGAGGACCCGACCGAGCGTTCGGTGGGCGAGGATCAGGAGCGCCGCGAGCGTCTGGACGATCCCCAGGACGACGATCGTCCCGCCGAGGAGCCCGACGAGCTGCGCGACCGCGTCCCCCACCGAGAGGGCGATCGCGCCCTCGCTGATCGAGGAGAGGAAGCCCGGCAGGTCCACCGTGGCCCCCACGGCGAGGAGGGCGCCGCCGAAGCTGACGATCCCAAGGCCGGAGAAGAGGAGGACGAGCCCGGCGAGGACGACGACGATGGAGCGCTGGTAGCGCGGCGCGCGGGGCTCCGGCGGCACCTCCCAGGTGGAGACGACCGCGCCGGTCGCGGTCCAGCCCGCTGCGGCCGCATCCGCCTGCTGCCAGGTCCCCGGGGTCTGCTGCCATGTCTGCGGAGGGGCTGCCTGCTGCCAGCCCTGCTGGGTTCCGGGCTGCTGCCAACCCGGCTGTGCCCCCGGCTGCTGCTGCCACGAGGCCTGTGCCCCCGGCTGCTGCCAACCGGCCTGCGTTCCGGGCTGCTGCCAACCCGGCTGCGCGGGCTGCTGCTGCCAACC
>JAFMJV010000027.1 GCA_017853275.1 Chloroflexota bacterium | reverse complement strand
TAGAGCTCCTTCTTCACGTGGAACTCGGGGAAGCCGGCGTCCATCAGCTCCGATTCCACGTTGAGGATCATCTCCGGGTTGCCACAGATGTAGACGACCGTCTTCTCGGGCTTCAGCCCCTGCTCGCGGACCACGTCGCGGACGACCGATTCGGCGCGCCCGGTGTGGCCGGTCCAGCCCTTGTTCCGGGGGTCGGCGGGGCGGGAGAGGGTGGGGACGTAGGCCATCGGGTAGGTGCCGTCGCGCTCCCAGCCTTCCAGGACGTCGCGGTAGCCGAGCTCGTCCTGGAAGGAGCAGCCGTGGAGCATGACCGTCTTCCGCGGCGTGCCTGCGGCGATCAGCTGGCGGGTCATCGAGATGAAGGGGGCGATCCCCGTCCCGGTGGAGACGAAGAGGTGGGTCCGGTCGTCGTCGTCCTCGAGGACGAACTTCCCCTTGGGTCCGATCATCCGCATCCCGTGGCCCACGGGGAGCCGCCAGAGGAGCGTGGTGAAGCGGAGGATCGGCACGAGCCGCACGTAGAACTCGTAGCCGTCCGTGCCCACGGCCTCCGGTGCGGAGGCCACGGAGTAGGGCCGCTGGACGATCTTCCCGTCCGCATAGACGCCGATCGTCATGTACTGGCCGGGCTCAAAGGGGGTCGCCGCGCCGTCGAAGCGGACCGTGAAGGTCGCGAGGTCGCTCGTCTGGTCCACGCGCCGCACGAGCGTCGCGTTGTAGTTCTCCGATTCGAGCGAGATCTCGCGCGGGTCCTCGTGGTGGTGCGTCATCCGGTTCGCTGGCTCCTTCTCCGGGCGGCGGGTCCCGCCCAGTGTAGCCGCGCCGCGCCCCGTTCCGGACCCGCGGCGCGCCGTGCTAGACGAGCTCGGGGCGCTTCCACGGGAGGTCGAGGACCGTCTCGTCCAGGAAGGCGAGGACGGTCTCGTACCAGAGGCGGGCGTTCCGCGGCTTCAGGATCCAGTGGTTCTCGTCCGGGAAGTAGAGGAAGCGGGACGGCACCCCGTGGCGTCGGAGGTCGGTCCACAGCCGGAGCGCCTCGGAGATCGGCACCCGGTGGTCCAGCTCGCCATGGATGACGAGCATCGGCGTCCGGATCCGGTCCACGAACCGATGGGGTGAGGAGGCCTCGTAGCGCGAAGGGTCCACGTACGGATCGCCGAACTCCATCTCCCACGACGGTCCGTGGTCCGTGGTCCCGTGGAAGCCGCGCAGCTCCCAGAGCGACGCATGGGTGACGATCCCCCGGAAGCGGTCCGTCTGTCCTGCCACCCAGTTCGCCATGTAGCCCCCGAAGGAGCCGCCCATCGCGGCGGTCCGGGTCCGGTCCAGGTCCGGGCGCTCCAGCGCGCCGTCCACGGCCGCCATGAGGTCCGTGTAGGGCGCCTCGCCCCAGCGGCCCCAGCCGCGGTCGATGAAGCCCTGGCCGTAGCCGGTGGAGATCGCCGGGTCCGGGAGGAGGACGGCGTAGCCGCGCTCCACGAGGAGGTGCGGGTTCCAGCGCCAGTGCCAGGTGTTCCAGCTGCCGAGCGGGCCACCGTGGATGAAGACGACGAGCGGGGCGGGGCTCGCTGCGCTCGCGCCGGCCGGCCGGACGAGCCAGGAGCCGACCGGGGTCCCGTCCGCCGCGCGAGCCTGCAGGCGCTCCACGACACCCGGCGCACCGACCTCGTCATCCGCGAGGCCGGGGAAGGGGAGGTACGCGGGGCGCCCGTCCACGAGGCGGGCGGGGCGCGGCGGCGACGCGAGGGTGGCGTGAAGCCCCACGATCGTTCCGTCCGGGGCTTCCGCGACATCCGTCCACGCCCCGTCCGCGGCGAGGACGGTGATCGCGCCGTCCGCGAGCGCGATGCGCAGGATCGCCACGTGACCGAGCCGGTCCGCGGTGAGGAGGAGCGAGCGCCCGTCCGGCGCCCAGTGGAGCTCGTGCGGCCAGCAGCCGTCCAGGTCCCCGCCGAGCTCCCGTGCGCTGCCGCTCGCGAGATCCACGATGACGAGCCCCGGCCGGTCCGCGCGCTCGGGTGCGCCGTTCCACGTCCGGAGGACCGCCGCCTGCGTGCCATCCGGCGAGACGGCGATGCCGCTCACCCAGGCGTCCTCGGCGAGGAGGGTCCGCCGCGTCCCGGTGGCGCGGTCGATCGCCACGACATCCTCGCGCGGCCGGGAGAGATCCTCCTCGCGCCGCCAGCTGCAGATGAGCGTGGCGCCGTCCGGCGTGAGCGCGATCGTGGCGTCCCGGAGCCGGCCGGCGGCATCCGGGGCGAGGTCGCGCAGGTCCGCGAGCGGCGCATGGGGATCGTCGCCCAGCACGCCGGTGTAGAGGCGCGCCTCGCGCGGCCCCAGGTAGTGGTCCCAGTAGCGGATCGGGAACTCCTCGTAGAGGTGCGCGCTCACGCCCGCCTTCTCGCGCGCCTTCTCCGCTGCCTCGTCCTCCTCCAGGGTGGTGGTCCGCGGATGGACCCCGGTGGCGAAGGCGACCACACCCGCGGCACGCGCGGTGGTCACGTCCGCGATCCCGCCCGCGAGCGCGGCGAGCGGGCGGGCCTCGCCGCCGTCCACCGGGAGGAGCCAGAGCCCCGCCGTCTCCCCGAGCGCCTCCGCGCGCTCCGGGCTCCGCTCCGGATCCGGCCGGGCGGAGGTGAAGAGGAGCGACCCGTCCGCGAGGAAGGTCCCCGCGCTCTCGCCGGGTGCGGAGCGGGTGATCCGCCGCGCCGCCCGGACGCCGGCCGGGTCGAGCTCCCAGAGGGCGCTCGCAAAGCGCTTCCCCGCGGGGTCCGGGCGGGCAGCCGAGACGACGATCCGGCGGCCGTCCGGCGAGAGCCGGAGGGCGCTCAGGCGGGGGAGGGCGAGGAAGCGATCGAGGTCGAAGGAGGGCATGGGGCGCATCCTCGCACGGGCGCGCGCGGGATGCTGCCTGACGTTCGGGTCCTGCTGCGGGGGGACTTCCTGCTGAACCGGTACAATCCGCGCGCCTGCCATCCACCGGCGTGCTGCCCTCCGGGCGCCGCCGCCCACGTGAGGTCACCCTGAGCATGACGCAGCCCGCCCACCGCGCCGCGAAGCGCTACATCTACCGCTGGGGGGCCGGGCAGGCCGAGGGCGACGGGTCGATGAAGGACCTCCTCGGCGGCAAGGGTGCCGGCCTCGCGGAGATGACGAAGGCAGGGCTCCCCGTCCCGCCCGGCTTCACGATCACCACGGAAGCGTGCAACGACTACTTCTCCGCGGGCGAGCGGATGCCGGACGGCCTCTGGGAGGACATCCGCGCCGCGGTCGCCGTGGTGGAGGAGCAGACCGGGAAGCGCTTCGGCGACCCGGCGAACCCGCTCCTCGTGAGCGTCCGCTCCGGGGCGAAGTTCTCGATGCCCGGGATGATGGACACCGTCCTCAACCTCGGCCTCAACGAGCGCACGGTGGCAGGCCTGGTCGCGCTCACCGGCAACGAGCGCTTCGGCGCGGATGCCTGGCGGCGCTTCGTCCAGATGTTCGGGCGGATCGTCCTCGGCGTGGACGGCGAGCGCTTCGAGCACGCCTTCGAGGCGGTGAAGGAGGCCCGCGGCGTCCACCAGGACACGGACCTGGATGCGGCCGCGCTCCGGGAGGCCGCCGCGGCCTTCGAGGCGATCGTCCTCGCGGATACCGGCAAGCCCTTCCCGCAGGACCCCTGGGAGCAGCTCGACCTCTCCGTGAAGGCGGTCTTCCAGAGCTGGTTCGGCAAGCGCGCCCGGGACTACCGCGACTACAACAAGATCGCCCATGACCTGGGCACGGCGGTGAACGTCGTGACGATGGTCTTCGGGAACATGGGGGACGACTCCGGCACCGGCGTCGCCTTCACGCGGGACCCCAACACCGGCGAGCACACCCTCTTCGGCGAGTACCTCACGAACGCCCAGGGCGAGGACGTGGTGGCCGGCATCCGGACCCCCTTCCCGATCGCCCACATGGCGGAGGCGATGCCCGCGGTCTACGCCGAGTTCAAGGCGATCGGCGAGCGGCTCGAGCGCCACTACCGCGACATGCAGGACCTGGAGTTCACGATCGAGCGCGGCAAGCTCTACATGCTCCAGACCCGCTCCGGCAAGCGGACCGCGCTCGCCGCGGTGAAGATCGCCGCGGACATGGTGGAGGAGGGGATCCTCACCAAGGGCGAGGCGCTCGCCCGGATCGAGCCCGGCCACGTGGACCAGCTCCTGCGCGACCAGTACGACCCGGCCGCCCGGAAGGGCGCCACCCGGATCGCCAAGGGCCTGAACGCCTCCCCCGGCGCCGCCGTGGGCCGGGCCGTCTTCTCCGCGGACACCGCGGTGGAGTGGGTCGCGCGCGGCGAGAAGGTCGTCCTCGTCCGCGTGGAGACCTCCCCGGACGACTTCCATGGGATGGCCGTGGCGCAGGGGATCCTCACCGCCCGCGGCGGGGCCACCTCGCACGCGGCGGTCGTGGCCCGCCAGATCGGCAAGCCCTGCGTGGCCGGCTGCGCGGAGCTCGTGGTGGAGTACGCCACGAAGAGCGCCCGGAGCACCACGACCGGCGCCACCTTCGCGGAAGGGGACTGGATCAGCCTGGACGGCGCTACCGGCGAGGTCTTCTCCGGTGCGATCCCCACCGTCTCCGCGCGCTACGAGGAGCAGACCGAGCTCCAGGCGGTCCTCCGCTGGGCGGACGAGATCCGCCGGCTCGGGATCTGGACGAACGCGGACAAGCCGGAGGAGGCCGCTCTCGCGCGCAGCTACGGCGCCGAGGGGATCGGGCTCTGCCGGACCGAGCACATGTTCCGCGAGGGCGAGCGGCTCGAGATCGTCCGCGGGGCGATCCTCGTGGCCGCCGCCGCCACGCGCGCCAAGGCGAAGCTCGCCGCGGGCGGGACGCTGGACGCGGAGGAGAGCGCGGTCGTCGGGCGCTTCGACGCCGCGATGGGCAAGCTCGAGGTCCTCCAGCAGGGCGACTTCGAGGGGATCTTCCGCGCGATGGACGGCCTCCCCGTCGTCGTGCGCCTCATCGATCCGCCGCTCCACGAGTTCCTCCCGAACCTGGAGGAGCAGCTCGTCCGGGTGACGAAGGCCGGGGACGCGGCGAGCGCGGAGGACCGCGAGCTCCTCGCCACGATCCGCTCGATGCACGAGCAGAACCCGATGCTCGGCCTCCGCGGCTGCCGCCTCGGGCTGATGATCCCCGACTTCGTGAAGATCCAGACGCGCGCGATCCTCAACGCGCAGATCGCGGTGAAGAAGGCGGGCGGGAACCCGATCGCGAAGATCATGATCCCGCTCGTTGGCCACGTGAACGAGCTCGCCGCCACGCGCCGTCTCCTCGAGGCGGAGGCGCAGGCCGTGGAGGCGAAGGCCGGCGTCACGGTGGACTACAAGTTCGGCACGATGATCGAGGTCCCGCGTGGCGCGCTCACCGCGGATGCGATCGCGTCCGAGGCGGCCTTCTTCAGCTTCGGCACGAACGATCTCACCCAGATGACCTTCGGCTACAGCCGGGACGACGCGGAGGGCGGCTTCCTCCTCAAGTACGTGGAGGAGAAGATCCTCCCCGTCAACCCGTTCCAGACCCTGGACCGGGATGGGGTGGGCCAGCTGATGCGCATCGCCGTGGCCAAGGGCCGGGCCACGCGCCCGGACCTCGAGCTCGGCATCTGCGGCGAGCACGGCGGGGACCCCGAATCGATCGCCTTCTGCCACGAGCTCGGGCTCGACTACGTCTCCTGCTCCCCGTTCCGCGTCCCGGTCGCCCGGCTCGCGGCGGCGCAGGCGGCCCTCGTGGGCGCGGCCGAGCGGGACAAGTAGCGCCGGGCGCGGACGGCGCGCGCCGGGCGGCCCGTCCGGGCCGCCCGTCCCCGGATCAGGCGGGCGGGTTCTCCCGGCGCCAGCGGAGGCCGATCCAGATCGCCGCCACCGCGGGGACCATCAGCCAGCCGAGGATCGCGAGGATCACGAGGAAGGCGATGACCGCCGCGATCCCCAGCGAGGGGTCAACGGCGGCGACACGGTCCGCGGTCGCCCCGATGCTCCCCGCGACGCCATCGAGGCGCTCGGCGAGGAGCGCGGTATCCGACGAGTTCCGCCCCAGCGCGTCACCGACGACGACGATCCGGTCCGTGAGGTCCGAGAGGCTCGTCCCCGCGACGCGGAAGGGGCCCTCCAGCGCACCGAAGGGCCGCTGGCCGAAGATGTCGAAGGCGACCGCGGTATCCGCCACGGTCGTGGCCGCGCTCGCGAGATCGCCCGAGACCGTGGCGGCCTGGTCGAGCGCGACGGCAGCCTCGCCGAGGCTGATCGAGACGCCCTCCACGGTATCCGCGCCGGCCGTCAGCGCCTCCTGCGTGGTGGAGAGGACGGCCTCCACCTCACCGAGGGCGGCATCCACGTCCTCGTAGCCATCCCGGCCCATGAAGGCCGCGACGCCCATCGCCGCAGCGAGGACGCCGAGGACGAGGAGGCCGGCGACACCGTAGACGACGAGCCAGGTCCCGGCGCGCCGGCGCGCGGGACCCGGGGGGATGAGCGGGGGTGGCTGCATGCGCGGATGCTAGCAGCGCGGCGCGAGCCGATCCGCGCGCACGGGTCACGCGAAGAGCGTGAGGATCGATGGAACGACCGGAGGCGTCCCCGCCGTGGGACGGCCCGCCGGATGGAACGACGAAGGGACGCAGCATGACCTGGTTGACTCGGTTCGCCCTCCGCGAGCGCAGCGTGGTGCTGCTCCTTGCCGTCGGGCTCTTCCTCAGCGGCCTCTTCGCCTGGGGCCAGCTCCGCCAGGAGCTCCTCCCGGACGTCCGGCTCCCCTTCGTCACGATCATCTCCACCCTCCCCGGCGCGGGTGCCGAGGATGTCGCCGGCCAGGTCACGGAGCCGGTGGAGCGCGCGCTCGCGAACATCCCGCGCCTTGAGCAGCTCCAGTCCACCTCCGCGAACTCGCTCTCGCTCGTCGTGGCCCGCTTCGCCTTCGGCACGGACCTGAAGGCGTCGCTGGAAGCGATCGACCAGCAGCTCGCCGGGGTGACCCTGCCCGCCGGCGTGAGCCCGCGGGTCACCGCGCTCGACCTCAACGACCAGCCCGTCATCGTGGCGGCGATCGGACCGGCGGAGGGCGCCGACACCGCGGAGGCCTTCCGGGTCGTCCGCGAGGAGCTCCTCCCCGAGATCCGCTCCCTCGAGGGCGTGAGCGGTGCCGACCTATCCGGCGGCCCGAGCTCGCTCCTCCGGATCACGCTCGACCCGGCGAAGCTCGCGGAGGCGGGGATCCCGCTCTCCCGTGTGGCCGGGATCATCCAGGCGAACCAGCTCGCGATCCCGTCCGGCACGATCACCAGCGATGCCGGCCGTGTCCCCGTGAGCACGGAGCATCGCTTCTCGTCCGTCGAGGAGCTCGCCGGTCTCGTCGTGGGCTACCGGGGCGTCAACCCGGACGGGAGCATCCAGGCGGGGGTGATCCCCAGCCCGATCACCCTTGCGGACCTGGGGACGGTCGCGGTCGACGAGGTCCAGGCTTCCGGCTTCGCGCGCACGAACGGCGTCCCCTCGCTCAGCCTCGCCGTCTCCAAGAGCGGTGGTGCGAACACGGTCATCGTGGCGGACGAGGTGACGGCTGCCTTCCGCGCGCTGGAGGAGAAGCATCCGGACCTCCTCGAGGTCGAGGTGATCTCCGATCTCTCCGTCTTCATCAAGGAGTCGCGGGACGGGCTCGTCAAGGAGGGCCTCCTCGGCGCCTTCTTCGCGATCCTCACGATCCTCGTCTTCCTCGGCAGCCTGCGCAGCACGCTCGTCGCCGCCGTGAGCATCCCGCTCTCGATCCTCGCCGCGCTCGCCGTCATGGGCGCCGCCGGTCTCACCGTGAACATCGTCACGCTCGGCGGCCTTGCGGTCGCGGTGGGCCGCGTCGTGGACGACTCGATCGTCGTCCTCGAGAACATCTACCGCCACCGCGCCCGCGGGGAGAGCGTGGAGCAGTCGATCCTGGACGGGACGAAGGAGGTCGCCGCCGCGATCACCTCGAGCACCCTGACCACGGTCGCGGTCTTCCTGCCCATCGGCTTCGTGGGCGGGATCGTCAGCCAGTTCTTCCTCCCCTTCGGCCTGACCGTCACCTTCGCCCTCCTCGCCTCGCTCATCGTGGCGCTCACGGTCATCCCGGTCCTCGCCTGGTTCTTCGTGCGCACGGTGAACGTGAAGGTCGGCCCGGACGGGGAGCTCCCGGAGACGATCTGGCAGCGCCTCTACACGCCCGTCCTCACCCTCGCGCTCCGGCGCCGCGCCACGAAGTGGGGGACGATCGGGATCGCCGCGCTCCTCTTCGTGGCCACGACCGCGCTCGTCCCGCTCCTGCCGACCTCGCTCATCAGCGCGGGCGGCGAGAAGATCCTCAACGTCACGATCGACCCGCCGGCCGGGGTCCCCACGCAGGCTGTCCTCGACCGCACGATCGCGGCCGAGGAGCTCCTCCTCGCGGACGCACAGGTGGAGCTCGTCCAGTCCCGGATCTCCGGTGACGCGGACACGGGCGTCCAGACCCTCCAGGCCGCCTTCAGCGGCCGTTCCGCGAACAGCGCCCGGATCACCGTCCGCCTGGATGACAGCGCGGACCTCGCCGCCAAGATCGAGGAGCTCCTCGGCGTCCTCGCCCCGGTGAGCACGGACGGCTACGGGGTCTCCGTGGAGCAGGAGACCGGCTTCGGTGCCGGCGGCTTCGCGGTCATCGTGAGCGGAGACGACCGCGCGAAGATCCGCGCGGCGAGCGACGCGCTCGTCACCGGCCTCGCCGGCCTGGAAGGCCTCGCGAACGTCACGAGCGACCTCGCCGAGGCCGCCCCGCAGGTGAGCGTCGCGGTCGACCCGAACAAGGCGATCACCGTCGGTCTCACCACGGCCCAGGTCGGCCAGGAGCTGCGCGGCATCCTCGTGGGCCAGGAGCTGGGCACGATCGTCCTCGGTGACGGCACCGCGCTCCCCGCGGTCCTGCGCATCGATCCGGCCAGCCTCACCGGGGTGGACGCGATCCGCGCCCTGCCCTTCGGCACCGGCCCGCTCGCCTCCACGCTCGGGGCGATCGCCGAGGTGAGCGAGGTGGACGTCCAGGGCTCCGTCACGCGCGTTGACGGCTCTCCGGCGGCCACGATCTCCGCCACCGTCACGAGCGACGACCAGGGCGCGGTCTCCCGGGATGCCCAGCTCGTCATCGACGACCTCACCGCGGCCGGCTCGATCCCCGACGGGGTCGAGGTGACGCTCGCCGGGGTGACCGCCCAGCAGAGCGAGGCCTTCGGGGGCCTCTTCTTCGCGATGGGGGTCGCGATCCTCGTCGTCTACATCGTCATGGTCTTCGTCTTCGGCTCGCTCATCGACCCCTTCGTCATCCTCTTCAGCCTGCCGCTCGCGACGATCGGCGCCTTCCCGGCGCTCCTCATCACCGGCCGGCCGATCGGGCTCTCCGCGCTCATCGGCTTCCTCATGCTCATCGGGATCGTGGTGACGAATGCGATCGTCCTTCTCGATCTCGTGGAACAGCTGCGCCACAAGGGACTCTCCACGCAGGAGGCGCTCATCCAGGGCGGGCGGACGCGCGTCCGGCCGATCCTCATGACCGCGATCGCCACGATCCTCGCGCTCATGCCCGTCGCGCTCGGCCTCTCCGAGGGCTCGGTCATCGCGGCGGAGCTGGGCACGGTGGTCATCGGTGGCCTGATCAGCTCCACCGCGCTCACCCTCATCGTCATCCCGGTGATCTATTCGCTCGTGGATGGCGGAAAGGTCGCCGTGGCACGGCGCTTCGGGAGCCGGCCGGAGCCGGTGATCGACCCCGCCGCCTAGCCGAGCAGCGTCCCGTCCTTCCGGCGCGTCCTGCACGCCCGGGAGGGACGGGCGCTAGACTCCACCACGGCACGCTCCTGCGTGCAGGCCGCCGGGGGCAGTGCCCAGGTCCCGAGTCGGTCCATACCGTCGTTCGCGCGACTGCTATGGAGTGACCTGACCAGATGACCGGACCCGCGGCCGTGCGCACGGCCCTGATCGCCGCACTCGCCCTCGTCGTGGGGGGCTGCGGGATCCTCCCCGGCGCCCCCGCGCCGGAGCCCACCCCCGGACCCGCTGCGGTCGCGAGCCTCGCGCCGGCCCCGCTGCCGGAGCGCACCCGCCGCCCGCGGCCCTCTGCCGACCCGGCCGCGACCGCGGCCCCGGAGCCCACGCGCCGCCCGCGCCGGCCCACCGCCACCGCCGAGCCGGATCCGGTGGCGACCGCGGACCCCACCCCGAAGCCCACGGCGATGCCGCCGATCCCGGGCCTGGACGCGATCGCCGGCCGGGACGGGCGGTTCACCCTCCTCCTCCTCGGGAGCGATGCCCGCCGCACGGTGACCGGGGAGCGGACGGACGCGATCATCGTGGCCACGATCGATCCCGGGACGGGGCGCGTCGCGATGGCGAGCCTGCCGCGCGACACGGTGAATGTCCCGATCGGACCCGGCCGGGTCTTCGCCAGCCCGAACCGGATCAACGCGCTCCTCCAGGCCTACGAGCTGGACGGCGCGGACCGCGAGGAGGCGCTGCGGCGCACGACGAAGGCGATCGCGTACGCCTTCGACATCGAGATCGACGGCTACGTCCTCATCGGCTTCCGGGGCCTGGAGCGCCTGATCGAGCAGATCGGCGGGGTGACGGTCGTCCTGGACGCCCCGCTCGTCGATCCCACGATGCACCTGTCGAAGAAGGGGCTCCGCCTGAAGGCCGGCCCGAACGAGCTGGCCGGGAACGAGGCGCTCGCCTTCGCCCGGACCCGCCACAGCGACAGCGACTACCAGCGTGCCGCGCGCCAGCAGCAGCTGATCGCCGCGGCGGGAGGGAAGGTGGTGGCGAACGGCGCGGATGCCCTCCCGGCCCTCGCGGAGTACGCGCTCACGCAGGTGGAGACGGATATCCCGCTCTCGGCGCTCCCGGTCCTTGCGGAGCTCGGCGAGCGGGCGCGCTGGCGGACCGCGCGGAGCATCGTGCTCGCGCCGTCCACGTGGGCGGGACCCGGCAGCGTCCTCTACACGATCGAGCTGAAGCTCGATCCCGTCCGGC
The DNA here is from genome assembly GCA_017853275.1 of Chloroflexota bacterium. Taxonomy (GTDB): domain Bacteria; phylum Chloroflexota; class Limnocylindria; order Limnocylindrales; family CSP1-4; genus JAFMJV01. The sequence continues at coordinate 22,011 of JAFMJV010000027.1, read as the reverse complement.
GCCTCTTCCAGCGCCTCTTCGGGCCGATCGGCTAGTCGGGCCGGCCGGGGTCGGGCGCGGGCTGCCCGTAGAAGTCGTAGACGATCCGTGACTGGGTCCCCACGGCCATCACGCCGATGCCGACGCTCCTCCAGCGGGTGTCGCGCATCTGGCGCCAGTGCGGCCCGCCCCAGGAGCGCTCGTTCTGCATCAGGCGGAAGGTGAAGAGGACCATCTCGCGCGGGGTCCGTCCCCAGCCACAGCCGAGGTTCTCGCCCCGGTGCTCGTCGCGGAAGCCCGCTTCCCGGAACCGCTCATCCACGTCCCGTCCGTTCAGGCTGTGGGTGCAGGCCTCCGCACGGGCGAGCCGGAGCGCATATGGCCGCGCCACCCGGGTGGCGACCCCCGGATGCTGCTCGAGGGGGCGGAGCGCGCGCCGATCGTGGCGGGGCTCCTTGCACGTGCCGTCCTCCCGGACCCAGCCGCCGCGCCGGACGCAGTTCAGGAGCTCCAGCGCGTACGCCTCTGCGGCGGCGTAGGGCGCGTCCGGGTCCGGCCCGCCGGCGATCGTGGCCGGCGCGGGGATGACGAGGAGCGCCAGCGCGAGGAGGAGGGTGAGGGCGCGGCGGGGGATGCGGGTCTCGATCGTGACGGGCCTCCGAGGGGGCGGCGCAGAGCCGCCGGGGGGACCGGACGGGCGCCGGCGGAGCGGCGGAAGGGGAATCTAGCGCCTCGCGCGGATCCCGTCCGCCGGGAGGGCAGCCGAACGGCCCGCCGGTTCTCCCCGGCGGGCCGTTCGAGGGAGGGTGCGGGGGCTCAGCGCCCGAGGTCGGCGGGGCGGGTCCCGAGGACGATCTCGAGCGTCTTCTCCTTGCCGTCGCGGAGGACGGTGAGGGTGAGCTTCGCCTTCGGCTCGTAGCCGAGGAGGAGGAGGTCGAGCGGGGTCTCCCGGCTCACCGCGCTCGCATCGAGGGCGACGATGATGTCCCCCTCGCGCAGGCCGGCCTTCTCGGCGGGGCTCCCCTCGACGATCGAGGTCCCCTCGCCGTTCTCGGCGGGTGCCACCCAGGCGCCCTCGGTGACGGGGAGCCCTTCCTCCTCGGCGACCTGGGCATCGATATCCCGGAACGCGATCCCCATCCAGGGGCGCGCGATCTTCTCCCCGGCGAGGACCTGCTCCACGATCGGCCGGGCGATATCGATCGGGATCGCGAAGCCGATCCCCTCGGCGTTCCCGGCGATCGCGGTGTTGATCCCGATCACCCGGCCGGAGCCGTCCGCGAGGACGCCACCGGAGTTCCCGGGGTTGATCGCCGCATCCGTCTGGATGAGGTGGCGGAGGCTGCGACCGCCGGTCATCGGGTCGCCGACCTCGATCGACCGGTCGAGACCGCTCACGATCCCGGCGCTGACGCTCCCGGTGAACTCGCCGAGCGGGCTGCCGATCGCGACCGCGAGCTGGCCGATCCGGAGGGTGGAGGAGTCGCCGAGCTCGGCGGCGGGGTAGCCATCGCCCTCCATCCGGACGACCGCGAGGTCCGTGTAGGTGTCGATCCCCACGACCTCGCCGTCCACGCGATCGCCGTCCGCGAGGATGACCTCCACCGTGGTGGCGTCATCCACGACGTGCCGGTTCGTGAGGATCAGGCCGTCCGAGGAGACGATGACGCCGGATCCCGTCCCGCGCATGATCCCGTCCCCGCCGAAGCCGCCACCGAAGCCGTCGGGGAGCGCGGCCGCGTTCCCGGGGCGCTCCCCGGTCACCTGGAGGGTGACCACCGAGGGGGAGAGGCGTGCGGCGACGTCGACGATCGTCTCGTTGTCGCCCACGACGGCGGGGAGGGGAGCGGGCGCCGAGGTGGCGTCGCGTCCGGCGCCCACGCCGAGCGCCGTGGGCGCAAGCGCGCCCGCGAGGAGGGCCACGCCGGAGAGGGCGGCGCCCAGGGTGAGAAGGGGTCGGATCCGGGTCCCCGGATCGCCGATCGGAGCGGTTCGCTGGTCCATCGGTCTGTGCACCTCCGTGGTGAGGGGGTGGGTCGATGGTCCCGTTCTACGCCTCCTCGATGAGAGGAGCATGAGAGCCGGCGGGATCGTGACCGTTCCCCGAAGCGCCCGCGAGCGGGATCTCCACGGTGAAGGCCGCACCACCCCCCGGCAGGTTCGCGACGCCGATCCGTCCGCCATGGCGGGTGACGATCGCGGCCGCGATCGCGAGGCCGAGCCCGCTCCCCTCCGTCCGACGGCCCGGCGCACGCCAGAACCGGTCGAAGACGCGCGCCAGGTCCTCCGGCCGGATCCCCGGGCCGTGATCGCGGACGACGATCCGCGCCCCGGCCCCCGCGTTCGTCACCGCGATCTCCACGGGCCGGCCCGGCCCGCCATGACGGAGCGCGTTGTCCACGAGGATCGTGACCAGCTGCCTTAGCCGGAGCGGGTCCCCGAGGACGAGGACCGGCGCGGGGTCCACGGCGAGCGAGCTCCCCTGGCGCTCGGCCCCCGGAGCGAGCGCGGCGACCGCCTCCGTCACGAGATCGCCCAGCTCGAGCGGCTCCATCACGAGGTCGAGCGCGCCGGAATCCGCGCGCGCGAGGAGGAGGAGGTCATCCACGAGGCGGGTGAGGTGGACCGCCTCGGCGTCCAGGTCGTCCAGCGCCTCCGTGAACCCCGGTCCGGCGGCGGCAGGGCTCCGGCGGAGGAGCTCCACGCCGGCCCGGATCGTGGCCAGCGGCGTGCGCAGCTCATGGCTGGCATCCGCGGCGAACTCCCGCTGGCGTCGCAGGGCTGCGCGCCGGCTCGCGAGCGCGGCCCGGATCGGGACGAGCGCCCGCTCGGCGTAGAGCGCGCCGAGGAGGCCCGCCCCGAGGAGGGCGACCGCACCGGCGATGACGAGGGCGAGGAGGAGCGTATCGAGCGCCTGCTGCTCCGCGGTCCGGTCGGCCACGACCTGGATGAGGTAGGCGATCTCGCCGCCGAGACCGGGGACGATGAGCTGCTCCCGGCCGGCGACCGTGAGGAAGCGCCACGAGACCCCGTCCCGGGTCTCCGTGCGCACATCCTCGCCGGCCTCCCGGGCCGCGGCGGCGCCGGCCAGGCTCGGCCCGGTGGGTGCCTCCACCGCCTGGGGCCGGAGCGGCTCGCTCCCGTCCGGGATGAGGAAGGCGAAGGTGCCGGAGCCCGGGCCGCCGAAATAGAGCTCGAGCGGGGGAAGGGCCGCGCCGTCCCCCTCGGTGGCGAGGAAGCGCTCCACGAGCGTGACCCGCTCGCGCAAGGGGGCGGTCCCGGCCGCCGCGAGCGCCTCCTGGGTGACCCAGCGGACGGTGAGCCCCACGGCGAGGAGGACGAGGAGGGTCGCGCCGCCGCTCCACAGGACGAGCCGGAGCCGGACGCGCCGGAGCAGGCGCCCGTCATCCCCGAGAGCGGCATCCGCCGGCGTCGCGCGCCCGGACCCGTCCGCGCCGTCAGCCATCCGCGAGCCGGTAGCCGATCCCGCGCACCGTCCGGATCCGGGCGCCCGCCGGGCCGAGCTTCTCGCGCAGGTAGTGGATGTAGGCGTCCACCGCGTTCGGGGTGACCGCCACGCCCCACGGCCACGCCCGGTCGAGGAGCTGGTCGCGGGTGAGCGCCTGTCCCGGATGGCGGAGGAAGCACTCGAGGAGGGAGAGCTCGCGCGGGCTGAGCTCCAGTGGCACGCCGTCCACGGTCACCGTGCGGGTCGTCTCGTCCAGGGCGATCGGGCCCACGGCGAGGAGTGGCGCGGTCCGGCGGGAGGGGCCCTCGCCGCGCCGCCCGAGCGCGCGGATCCGCGCCGCGAGCTCCGCGAACGCGAAGGGCTTCACGAGGTAGTCGTCCGCGCCCGCATCGAGACCCGTCACCCGGTCGCCCACCGTGTCGCGCGCGGTGAGGATGAGGATCGGGAGCGTCCGCCCGGCGGCGCGGATCCGGCGGGCGACCTCGAGGCCCGGGAGGTCCGGCAGGCCGAGATCGAGGACGACGAGATCGATCCCCGCCGGCCCCAGGACGACCTCGAGCGCCTCCTCCCCGGTCTCGACCGCGTCCACGAGGTGGCGCTCCTCGCCGAGGAGGCGGACGAGGAGGCTGCGCAGGCGGGGGTCGTCCTCCACGACGAGCAGGTGCATGCGCGGAGGGTAGCGCGCGCGGATGAGAGGACGGTGAGAGGGTCGCTCGCCGGTGCGGGGAGCCTTCCGGGTCCGGGGCGCCCCGATAGAATCAGGGGGTCGGGCGGTTCGGGCGACCCGGGGACCGGAAGGACGGAGGCGGATGCGGGCACCCTGGCGCCGGTTGCGCGGGCTCGATCCCGTCCTGCGGCGCAACCTCGCGATCGATATCGGGGTGAACGCGGGCGCGGGCCTCACGATGTCGCTCGTGGGGGTCATCCTCCCGGTCGTGGCGCGGCGCGAGGGGGTGGACGCGCTCGGGCTCGCCGTCCTCGCGACGACCGGCTTCGTGGCGAACATCCTCACCCTCTTCGCGGGCCGGATCGGCGTCCGCTCGCCGCGCGGGATCGTCGCCCTCCGGGCGATCGGCGGGGCCTGCCTCGTCCTCATGCTCCCGCTCCCGGCGCCCGCCACGCTCGCCCTCCTCGTCCTCGTCTTCTGGCTCTCGATCTCCATGGTCTTCCCGTACCAGGTCCGCCTCTGGGGGGCGATCTACCCCACCGGCGCGCGCGGCCGGCTCGTGGGCCTCGTGGGGACGGGCCGTGCGGCGACCGCGGCGATCGCGGCGCTCGTGGGCGGCGCGCTCGCGGACCGGATCGGCGGTCTCGAGGTGATCGCGCTCGGTGGCCTCGCCGGGATGGTGCTCGGGGCGCTCGCGTGGGGCTACCGGGTCCCGGGCACGACCTCCGAGGCGCCCTATGACTTCCGGCGCTCGCTCCGGGCCCTGAACGCGACCCCGCGCCTGCGGCGGATCACGATCGCCCAGGGATTCCAGGGGGCGGGGTTCGTCACCGCAGCGCCGCTCTATGCCTTCGTCCACGTGGACCGGCTCCAGCTCTCCCTCTCTGAGGTGGGCTTCCTCGGCATCCTCGCCGCCGGCGCCACGACGCTCGCCTGTCTCCCGTGGGGCGGGATGGTGGACCGGCGCGGCGGCCTGCGGGTCTTCCGGTTCGGGAGCATCGGCGCGGTCGTGGCGCTCGCCCTCTACGCGTGGGCGCCGGGCTATCCCGCGCTGTGCATCGCGGCGGTCGCGACGGGGATCTGCAACGCGTCCGTGGAGATGGCGACCCAGGCGGTCATCTCGGAATCGGTCCCCGCCGCGGAGCGGACGGCGGCGATGGCGGGCTGGAGCGCGGTCCTCGGGATCCGTGGCGTCATCTCGCCCTTCATCGGCACGACCCTCCTCACCCTCGGGATCGTGGACGTCTCGGGTGGGATCGCGATCGGTGCCGCCTTCGCCCTCGCGGGCGTCCTCCTCTTCCGGAGCGCGGAACGGCTCCCGGTCCGGCCCGTTCCGCGCTGAGCGCGGGGAGGGTCAGCCGGGGGTCCCGGCCGGCCGCCCGAGCGCCCGGAGGATCGCGTAGCCCACGCCCCCCGCGATGACGGAGGCGACGAGGATCCCGACCTTCGCCTGGTCCAGGACCGTCCCCGCGGGCAGGCCGAGCTCCGCGACGAAGAGGGACATCGTGAAGCCGATCCCGCCCAGCCACGCCACCCCGTAGAGACGGGCCCAGGTCACGCCATCCGGCAGGGTCGCGATCCCCGCGCGGACCACGAGCCAGGCGGCCACGGTGATCCCGATCTGCTTGCCCACGACGAGGCCGAGGACGATGCCCAGGATGACCGGCGCGGGGGGCAGGGCGACCAGCTCGGGGCGGATCGTCACGCCCGCGTTGGCGAGCGCGAAGAGCGGGACGATGAGGAAGGCGACCCATGGGTGGAGGGTGTGCTCCAGGCGGAGCATCGGGGACTGCGCGCGCTCCGCGGCCGTCTCCAGGTCCCAGAGCGCCCCGTGCCGCTCCTCCACTGCGTGCCCGCCGCTCCCGTCACCGGCATGGGTGAACCGGTCGAGCGCCTCGCGCGCGCTCGCGGCGAAGCCCGGGGCGTCGATCCGGGTGGTGGCGGGGATCGTGAGGGCGAGGAGGACACCCGCGATCGTGGCGTGGACGCCGGACTTCAGGACGAAGACCCACAGGACGACCCCGAGCGCGGCGTAGACGACCGGGTGGCGCGCGCCGGCCCGGTTGAGCACGAGGAGGAGGATGACGATGCCCGCGGCGCCCGCGAGCATCGTGACGTCCAGCTTCCCGCTGTAGAAGATCGCGATGACCACGACCGCGATCAGGTCATCCACGATCGCGAGCGCGGTGAGGAAGATCCGGAGGCCGAGCGGGACCCGGCTCCCGAGGAGGGCGAGGACACCGAGCGCGAAGGCGATATCGGTCGCCATCGGGATCCCCCAGCCCCGGCCGGCCTCCCCGCCGCCGGCGACGGCGAGGAAGATCGCCGCGGGGAGGACCGCCCCGCCGATCGCGGCCGCGATCGGGAGCGCCGCCCGGCGCCGGTCCCGGAGCTCGCCCACGAGGAGCTCGCGCTTGATCTCCACCCCCACGACGAGGAAGAAGATCGCCATCAGCGCATCGTTCACCCAGAGGATGAGCGGCTTCTCCAGCGCGAAGGCGCCGAAGCCCACGATGACCGGCGTCTCCCAGAGGGCGGCGTAGCTCTCGCGCCAGGGGGAGTTCGCCCAGACGAGGGCGACGATCGCGGCGGCGATGAGGAGGATCCCGCCCGCGACCGTGGAGCGGCTGAACTCCCGGAAGGGGGCGAGGATCCGGTCGATCGGGGGGTCGGAGAAGGCACTCATCGCGGGTCCTCGGGTCTGGCGGCGTCAGGCTCGGGCCGGTCGCGGTATTGTCGCATCCGCGGGGAGGGCGGTCCGTGCCCGACCTGTCCGATCCGTGGAGACGATGCAGCAGACCGATCCCGGGGCCACGGGGCGCCGCTCCGCCGGCTTCCGGCCCGATATCGAGGGGATGCGCGGGATCGCCGTCCTCCTCGTCGTCCTCTTCCATGCCGGCCCGTTCGGCGTGACCGGGGGCTTCATCGGTGTCGACCTCTTCTTCGTCCTGTCGGGGTTCCTCATCACGGGGCTCCTCCTCCGGGAAGGGGAGCGGACGCGCCGGATCGACCTCCGTGCCTTCTACGCGCGCCGGATCCGGCGCCTCCTCCCCGCGGGCGCGATCGTCCTCACGTTCACCCTCCTCGCCGCGCCCTTCGCGGTGGCGCCGCTCGACCTGGACGGGGTGGCGAAGGACGGGGCGGCGGCCGCGCTCTCGGTGGCGAACCTGCGCTTCGCGCTGGAATCGGGCTACTTCGCCCGGATCGGCGACCCGTCCCCCTTCCTCCACTTCTGGTCGCTCTCCGTGGAGGAGCAGTTCTATCTCCTGTGGCCCCTCCTCGTGGCCGTCGTGGTGCGTGTCGCGCGGCCGCGCCTTCCCCTCGCCGTCCTCCTCGCGGCGATCACGGCGGCCTCCTTCGCCGCCTGCGTGGCGCTCACCGCGATCTCGCCCGACTGGGCGTTCTATCTCCTCCCCACCCGGGCCTGGCAGCTCGGCCTCGGGGGGCTCCTCGCGATCCTCCTCCGCGAGGGATCGCTCGGCGGGCCGGTGCGCGGCGGCCTCGCGTGGGTGGGGCTCGCCGCCCTCCTCGCCTCGGCGGTCCTCATCGGGCCGGAGATGGCCTGGCCGGGAGCGCTCGCGCTCATCCCCTCGCTCGCCGGGGTGGCGCTCATCGCGGGTGGGCAGGCGGCGCGTGGCCCCGGCCGGCTCCTCGCGATCCCACCGCTCCGCTTCTTCGGCCGGATCAGCTACGCGCTCTATCTCTGGCACTGGCCGCTCCTCATCCTCCCCGCCACGGCGATCGGCGCGCCGCTCTCCGTGGAGGCACGCCTCCTCCTCGTCGCCCTCGCGATCGCCCTCGCCACGATCTCCACCCTCCTCATCGAGGAGCCGATCCGGGCGGGCCGGGTGGCCGCGGGCTGGCCCTCGGGCCGGACGATCGGGGCGGGCCTTCTCTCGATCGGCGGGGTCGTGGCCCTCTCCGCGGGCCTCGTCCTCGCCACGAGCCTGCCGGGCCTCATGCGACCGGCGACCACGGTCGTGGCGGCCGTCACCGACCCGGGTCCCGGTGACCCGGGTGCCATCGTGCCGCCGGAGGAGGCGGAGCCGACGCTCGACCCCTCCTTCGACCCGGACGACCTGATCAGCCGCCCCACCGAGGAGGACCCGGTCGCGTCCGCGGCGCCGTCCCCGGAGCCGGCGGAGGCCGCGACCGCCGCCCCGGTCGTTCCGCTCGGCAGCGCGGGGCCCACGCCGATCGTGCCTGTCGCCACGCGGACGCCCGCGCCGGCCACCCTCGCTCCGCCCTCGCCGTCCCCCGCGCCAACGGAGCGTCCGGCCCGGACCCCCCGGCCCACGCCGGTCTCGTGGGTCCTCCCCGCGAACGTGAAGCCACCCCTCGCCCTCGCGCGCGATGACGATGAGCGGCTGCGCGAGGACGGCTGCCTCGCCTTCGAGGGCGTCCGCGTCCCGCCGGAGTGCGTCTACGGGAACGAGAAGGGACGCTTCGTCGTCGCCCTCGTGGGCGATTCCCATGCCGCCCACTGGTTCCCGGCGATCGAGCGGGTCGCGAAGGAGGAGGGCTGGAAGCTCCTCACCTTCACGAAGGTGAGCTGCCCCTTCACGCTCATGCCCGTCTACAACCTCTCCCAGAAGCGCGACTACCCGGAGTGCGCGGACTTCGTGCGCAACTCCATCGAGCGGCTCCAGCGGATCAAGCCGGACCTTGTCCTGACCTCCCAGCTCCGCTTCATCTACCCCGCCGAGCCGCGCGGCGAGGACCCGATCTACCAGGGCGAGCTGATGGGCAAGGCCTTCCGCCAGCTGCCGGGGATCCGCGTCGTCATCGCGGAGACCCCCTGGGTCCGCCACGATGTCCCGGGCTGCCTCTCCCGGAACCAGTCCGATGTCCGGCCCTGCAACGCGGATCGCTGGGACCTCCGGCTCGGTGGATCGCTCGAGCGCCAGGAGAAGGTGGCCAAGGTCGCGGACGCCGCGCTCATCGACTTCACCCGCTTCTTCTGCGATGGCGCGGAATGCCCGGTCGCCTTCGACGGCTATATCCGGTTCCGGGACGACCACCACATGACGGCGACCTTCGCCCGCTCCCTCGCCCCGTACCTGGGCCGGGCGCTCCAGCGGATCGTGGCGGACGCGCGCGCCACACCGGCACCCTCCGCGTCGCCCGCCCCCTGAGGCCGACTCCGCTCAGGCGGGCGCGTCCTCCGGCCGGCCGGCATCGATCGGCCCGAAGACCCGCCACGCGATCGCCGCGCCCGCGAGCCCGGCACCCGCGCAGATGAGGTAGAGCGCGGTGTCGCCGAGCCGGGTGACCACGATCCCGCCGACCGCGTTGAGGACGATCGCCGCGAGCCCGAAGCCGAGCGCCTGGAAGAGCGACTGGCCGGTGGCCTGGATCTCCCGGGGGAGGAGGCGCCGGATCGCGATGACGCCCGCCACGGTCAGGCAGGCATAGCTGGAGCCGATGATCGGGCGGCCGGCAAGGAGGAGGATCACCTCGTCCGTGGAGGCCCACAGGAGAGCGGCGACCACGCCGAGGAGGATCCCGCCCACGAAGAGGATCCGCAGCCCGAAGCGGGCGGCGACCGTCCCGGCGATGAGCATGACCGGAACCTCCGCGAGCGCCGAAAGGGCGGCGGAGGCACCCACCCCGAAGGGGCCGCCGAGGTCGACGATCCGGAGGGTGAGGAAGGAGTAGCCCGCCACGTGGGAGAAGAGGGCAAGGACGAGGCTGAGGATGATCCAGCGCAGTGGCCGCACCGAGCGCAGGGTGCCGATCGCCGGGCCATCCACGATCCGGCGGAGGAGGGGAGTGCCCGCCGTTCCCGGGAGCGCGACGGGGCGCCCCCGGCCGGGCACGCGGAGCGCGAGCGCGGCGAGGACGAGCGTCCCGGCCGGGAAGAGGACGAGCGCGGCAGAGAAGCCGAGGGAGGCGTAGACGAGGCCCGCGAGGAGCGCCCCGATCGCGAAGAAGAGGCTGAGCCAGACGCGCAGCCGGGCATAGGCGCTCGGATCGCCGCGGAGGGTGACGAGGATCGCATCCGTGAGCGCCTGCCAGGCGCTCGTGAAGAAGGAGGCGACGATGACGAGGAAGGCGGTCAGTGGCCCGGCGGTGCCGGGGAGGAGGGCGAGGACGGCGATCCCTGCCCCTGCGGCCACGACCGCGAGCGTGAGCGGCCGCCCGAGCCGGGTATCCGCGATCTGGCCCCAGGCCGGCGCCGCCGCGATCTGGACGACCGCCGCGATCGAGAGGACGAGCCCGATCTCCGCGGCATCGAGGCCGCGCTCCCCGAGGATCGCCGCGACGTAGGGGACGTAGAGCGCCATGACGGCGCCCACGGTCACGGACGCGCGCAGGACGGCGAAGCGGGCACGCCGGTCCGCGGCGGAGGGGTCGGGGGTCGTCATCCGCAGCGAGGATAGGCCATCCGGGGCGGCGCCCGTCACGCTGCTACGCTCTCCAGGTCCGGTGCCCACCCCAGGGTCCCGCCGGCGCAGCGCGGAGCCCGATGCGCGTCACCGTCTTCTCCACCAAGCCCTACGACCGGACCTTCCTCGGAGCGGCGAACGCGGCGGGGGCCCATGAGCTGCGGTTCCTCGAGGCGCACCTCGCGCCGGAGACGGCCGCGCTCGCGGACGGGGCGGATGCGGTCTGCGTCTTCGTCCACGACGTCGTGGATGCCACGGTCCTCGCGCGGCTCGCGGAGGGGGGCGTCCGGCTCGTGGCGCTCCGGGCCGCGGGGTACAACAACGTGGACCTCGCCGCGGCCGCCGCCCACGGGATCGCGATCTGCCGCGTCCCCGCCTACTCCCCCTACGCGGTGGCGGAGCACGCGATGGCGCTCCTCCTCGCCCTCGTCCGCCGCACGCACCGTGCCTGGAACCGGGTCCGGGAGGGGAACTTCGCGCTGGAAGGACTCCTCGGTGTCGACCTCCACGGCCGGACGATCGGGGTCGTGGGGACGGGGCGGATCGGGACGGTCTTCTGCCGGATCGCGGCGGGCTTCGGGATGGAGATCCTCGCCACGGACCCCTTCCCGAACGACGAGGTCCGGGCGCTCGGCGGCCGCTACGTCCCGCTGGACGAGCTCCTCGAGCGCTCGGAGATCATCGTCCTCCATGCGCCGCTCACCCCGGACTCGTATCACCTCCTGGACCGGGAGGCCTTCCGCCGGATGCGCCGCGGCGTGACGATCGTGAACACGAGCCGCGGGGCGCTCATCGACACGGAGGCGGCGATCGCGGCGCTCAAGGACGGGACGATCGGCCGGCTCGGCCTGGACGTCTACGAGGAAGAGGAGGGGCTCTTCTTCGAGGACCGTTCCGGGAGCGTCATCCAGGACGACCTCTTCGCGCGGCTCCTCACCTTCCCGAACGTCCTCATCACGGCGCACCAGGCCTTCTTCACGGAGGACGCGCTGACGCGGATCGGCGAGACGACGATCGCGAACCTGGACGCCTATGCGCGGGATGGGGCCCCGCTCCACCCCGTCACGGGGTAGCGCGCGCAGCTCCCGTCAGGCGACCTCGGCGGTGCGCATCCCCCAGTCGGGATGGTCCGCCACGAACTCCCCCTGGAGGTAGGCGTCCACGCCCTGGGCCGCGGCCCGGCCCTCGGCGATCGCCCACACGACGAGCGACTGCCCGCGCGTGCAGTCCCCGGCGGTGAAGACACCCGGCACGGTCGTCTGCTTGTCTGCGCCCGCGATGATGTTCCCGCGCGCATCCAGCTCGCAGCCGAGCTCCTCCGGAAGGGAGCGCTCCGGGCCGAGGAAGCCGAGCGCGAGGAGGACGAGGTCGGCCTCGATCGTGCGCTCCGAGCCCGGGATCTCCTGCATCCCGAGCCGGCCGTCCGGGCCGATCGCCCAGTCCACGCGCACGAGCTCGAGGCCGCGGACCTGGCCATCCTCGCCCACGAGGAAGCGCTTCGTGGAGACGGCGTAGGTCCGGGGGTCGTCGCCCCACAGCGCCCTGGCCTCCTCCTGGCCGTAGTCCAGCTTGTAGACGCGCGGCCACTGCGGCCACGGGTTCTCCGGCGCCCGCTCGTCCGGCGGCCGCTCCATGATCTCCAGCTGGATCACCCGCTCCGCGCCGTGGCGGATGGCGGTCCCCACGCAGTCGGTCCCGGTGTCACCGCCGCCGATGACGACGACCTTCTTCCCCTTCGCGGAGGTGTAGGCGCCATCGCCGTGGCGGGAGTCGAGGAGGCTCTTCGTGTTCGCGTGGAGGAAGTCCATCGCGAAGTGGATCCCGCTCGCCTCGCGGCCCGGGACGCGCAGGTCCCGCGGGACGGTGGCGCCGGTGGCGAGGACGACGGCATCGAACTCGTCCAGGAGCTTCTGCGCCGGAAGGTCCCGGCCGATCTCCACGCCGGTGACGAAGGAGATCCCCTCCGCCGCCATGAGCTGGATCCGGCGGTCCACGATCCGCTTGTCCAGCTTCATGTTCGGGATCCCGTACATGAGGAGGCCGCCGATCCGGTCCGCCCGCTCGTAGACGGTGACCGTGTGGCCGGCGCGGTTCAGCTGGCGCGCGGCGGCGAGACCGGCCGGCCCGCTCCCCACGATCGCCACCGTGGTCCCGGTCCGGGTGAGCGGCGGCTCGGGGCGGGTGAGCCCGTGCTCCCAGCCGTGCTCCGCGATCTCCAGCTCGATCGTCTTGATCGTCACCGGCGGGGCGCTGATGCCCACCGTGCAGGAGCCCTCGCAGGGGGCGGGGCAGACCCGGCCGGTGAACTCCGGGAAGTCGTTCGTGCGGTTGAGGCGGATGCTCGCCTCCTCCCACTTCCCGCGGTAGACGAGGTCGTTCCACTCCGGGATCAGGTTGTTGATCGGGCAGCCGGACGCGGCGCCCGCGATGATCTTCCCGGTGTGGCAGAAGGGGATCCCGCAGTCCATGCAGCGGGCGCCCTGCTCGCGCAGGGTCGCTTCCGGCAGGTGGTCGTGGAACTCGTCCCAGTCGCCGATCCGCTCCAGGGGCGGCCGGAGGTGGGCGGGGACGCGGAGGTAGTCGAGGAACCCGGTCGGCTTGCCCATCGGTCAGCCTCCTCCCGCGCGGGCGAGGTCCCGGGCGTTCTCCTCGAAGGCGGCCATCGCCGCCTCGTCCGGGGAGAGCCCGCGCTCGATCATCCGTGCCATCGCGTCGCGGACGCGGCGGTAGTCGTGGGGCAGGACGCGCACGAAGCGCCCGAGCGCCGCCGGCCAGTCCGCGAGGAGCCGCTCCGCGACCGCGCTCCCCGTCTCCGCGTGGTGACGGACCACGAGGTTCCGGAGCTCATCCGCCTCCGCGGCGTCCTCCACGGGGCCGATCGCGACCATCTCCGGGTTGCAGCGGCGGCGGAAGTCGCCATCCGTGTCCAGGACCCAGGCGACCCCGCCGGACATCCCGGCCGCGAAGTTCCGCCCGGTCGGCCCGAGGACGACGACGCGGCCGCCCGTCATGTACTCGCAGCCGTGGTCGCCGGTCCCTTCCACGACGGCGATGGCGCCGGAGTTGCGGACGGCGAAGCGCTCGCCCGCGATCCCCCGGATGAAGGCCTCGCCGCCGGTGGCGCCGTAGAGGGCGACGTTCCCGGTGATGATGTTCTCCTCCGCCCGGAAGCGGGAGGCGGCGGGCGGCCGGAGGATGATCCGGCCGCCGGAGAGCCCCTTCCCGAGGTAGTCGTTCGCGTCGCCCTCGAGGACGAGGGTGAGGCCGCGCGGGATCCAGGCGCCGAAGCTCTGCCCGGCCGAGCCCTGGAAGGTGAGGTGGACGGTGTCCTCCGGGAGGCCGGCCGCGCCGTGGCGGCGGGTGATCTCCGAGCCGAGCATCGTCCCCACGACGCGGTTCGTGTTCCGGATCGGGAGGGTGGCCCGGACCGGCGTGCGCTCCGTGAGCGCGGGCTCCGCGAGGGCGAGGAGCGTCGTGTGGTCCAGGGAGGCCTCCAGGCCGTGGTCCTGCTCCACCGTGCAGGTCCGCCCGTAGGTGCGCGGGACGGAGGGGACGTGGAGGATCCGGCTGAAGTCCAGGCTGCGGGCCTTCCAGTGCTCCACCGCGCGGCGCATCGAGAGGCGGTCCGTCCGGCCGACCATCTCGTCGATCGTCCGGAAGCCGAGCGTGGCCATGATCTCGCGGACCTCCATCGCGACGAAGCGCATGAAGTTCACCGCGTGCTGCGGGTCGCCCGTGTAGCGCTTCCGCAGCTCCGGGTCCTGGGTGGCCACGCCCACCGGGCAGGTGTTCAGGTGGCAGACGCGCATCATCACGCAGCCGAGCGCGACGAGCGGAGCCGTGGCGAAGCCGAACTCCTCGGCGCCCAGCAGCGCCCCGATGACGACATCCCGGCCCGTCTTCAGCTGCCCGTCCACCTCCACGACGATCCGCGAGCGGAGGTCGTTCATCAGGAGGACCTGGTGGGTCTCGGCGAGGCCGAGCTCCCAGGGGACGCCGGCATGCTTGATCGAGGTGAGCGGCGAGGCGCCGGTGCCGCCGTCATAGCCGGAGATGAGGACGACATCCGCGTGCGCCTTGGCGACGCCGGCGGCGATCGTGCCCACCCCGACCTCCGCGACGAGCTTCACGCTGATGCGCGCCGCATGGTTCGCGTTCTTCAGGTCGTGGATGAGCTCCGCGAGGTCCTCGATGGAGTAGATGTCGTGGTGCGGCGGCGGGCTGATGAGGCCGACGCCCGGGGTGGAGTGGCGGACCTTGGCGATCTCCGGGTAGACCTTGTGACCGGGGAGCTGGCCGCCCTCGCCGGGCTTGGCGCCCTGGGCCATCTTGATCTGGATCTCGCGCGCGCTGACGAGGTACTCGCTCGTCACGCCGAAGCGGCCGGAGGCGACCTGCTTGATCGCGCTGTTCCGCGAGTCGCCGTTCGCGTCCGGCGTGTAGCGCGCCGGGTCCTCGCCGCCCTCGCCGGTGTTCGACTTGCCGCCGAGCCGGTTCATCGCGATCGCGAGGGCCTCGTGGGCCTCCTGGCTGATCGAGCCGTAGCTCATCGCGCCGGTCTTGAAGCGGCGGACGATCGCCTCCACCGGCTCCACCTCGTCCAGCGGGACGGGGCGGCGGGCGGGGAGGAGCTCCATCAGGCCGCGCAGCGTGCACAGGCGCTCCGCCTGGTCGTCCACGAGCTTCGAGTAGGCCTTGAAGCGGTCGTAGTCGCCGCTCCGGACCGCGTGCTGGAGGGTGTGGATCGTGAGCGGGTTGAAGAGGTGGGCCTCGCCCTCCTCGCGGTACTGGTACTGGCCGCCCACGCCGAGCTGCTGGTGGTGGACCGGCCGTGCCGGGGGCCACGCGCGCTCGTGGCGCTGGCGCACCTCGGAGGCGACCACATCGATGCCCACCCCGCCGATCCGCGTGGGGGTGCCCGCGAAGTACTCGTCCACGAAGTCCTGGCTGAGGCCGACCGCCTCGAAGACCTGGGCGCCGTGGTAGCTCTGGATCGCGGAGATCCCCATCTTGGAGATGACCTTCACGACGCCCTTCAGGACCGCCTTGGCGTACTTCTTCTCGGCGGCGTCCGCGGGGCCCTTGAGGAGCCCGAGCCGGACCTGGTCGTGGATCGTCTCGAAGGCGAGGTAGGGGTTGATCGCGCTCGCGCCGTAGCCGATGAGCGTGGCGAAGTGGTGGACCTCGCGCGGCTCGCCCGATTCGAGGACGAGCCCGGCCCGCGTCCGCGTCCCGGTGCGGAGGAGGTGGTGGTGGACGGCGGCGACGGCGAGGAGCGCCGGGATCGGCGCGTCGTCCTCGGTGTGGCCGCGGTCCGAGAGGATGAGGATGCTGTAGCCCTCGGAGATCGCCTTGGACGCGTTCCGGCGGACCGTCTCGATCGCGCGGCGCATCCCGGAGGCACCGTCCCGGACGGGGTAGAGGATCGGCAGGGTGATCGCCCGGAAGCCGCGCGAGCCCGCGCCGCCGTCCAGGAGGCGGAGCTGCTCCAGCTCCTCGTTGCGCAGGACCGGCGAGGCGAGCGCGACCTGGTGGGCCGCCGTGGGGCCGGGCTCGAGGAGGTTGTCCTCGGGGCCGATCGAGGTCTCCACGGAGGTGACGATCTCCTCCCGGATCGCGTCGATCGGGGGGTTCGTGACCTGGGCGAAGAGCTGCTTGAAGTAGTTCGGCAGGAGCTGCGTCCGGTCGGAGAGGACGGCGAGCGGGGTGTCGTTGCCCATCGAGCCGATCGGCTCGGCGCCGTCCGCGGCCATCGGGTCGATGAGGACGCGCACGTCCTCCGCGGTGTACCCGAAGGCCTCCTGGCGGCGCAGGACGGTCTCGTGGTCCGGGACGGGGATCGGCGCGCTCGCCGGCAGGTCCGCGAGGCGCACCGTGTGCTGGCGGATCCAGTCCGCGTAGGGCCGCGCGCCGGCGATCCGCTCCTTCAGCTCGTCGTCCGGGATGATCCGCTGCTCCGCGGTATCCACGAGGAACATCCGGCCGGGCTGGAGGCGGCCCTTGGCCACGACCTGGTCCGGCGGGATCGCGAGGACGCCCGCCTCCGAGGCCATGACGACGCGGTCGTCCGCGGTCACCCAGTAGCGGGCGGGGCGGAGGCCGTTCCGGTCCAGGGTGGCACCGATGAGGGATCCGTCCGTGAAGGCGATCGAGGCCGGTCCATCCCACGGCTCCATGAGCGCCGCGTGGTACTCGTAGAAGGCCTTCTTCGTGGGCGACATCGTCTCGTGCCGGCTCCACGGCTCCGGGACGAGCATCATCATCGCGTGGGGGAGGGTCCGCCCCGAGAGGTGGAGGAGCTCCAGGACGTTGTCCACCATCGTGGAGTCCGAGCCGTCCGCGTCGATCGCCGGGAGGACCTTGGAGAGCTCGTCGCCGAAGAGCGAGGAGCGGAAGCTCGACTCCCGTGCCGCGAACCAGTTCACGTTGCCGCGCAGCGTGTTGATCTCGCCGTTGTGGCTGATGAAGCGGTAGGGATGCGCGCGGCTCCACGACGGGAAGGTGTTCGTGGAGAAGCGCGAGTGGACCATCGCGATCGCGCTCTGGAAGGTGGGGTCGTGGAGGTCCGGGTAGAAGTGCCGGAGCTGTGACGCGTTGAGCATCCCCTTGTAGACGATCGTCCGGGAGCTCATGGACGGGATGTAGACGTCCCCGCGCGACGGGATGACGGAGCGCTTCACCTCCTCCTCGATCTGCCGGCGGCAGATGTAGAGGCGGCGCTCGTAGTCCAGGGTGTCCAGGCCGTAGGGGCGGCCGAGGAAGACCTGGCGGATCGCGGGCTGGGAGCGGCGGGCGGTCTCGCCGAGGAGCGAGGGATCCGTGGGGACGTCCCGCCAGCCGAGGACCGGCAGGCCCTCGCGGCGCGCGACCGCGGCGACGATCTCCTCGCAGGCGAGCCGGTCCTCCGGCGCAGTGGGGAGGAAGAGCATCCCCACGCCATAGCCGCCGCCGGCGGGGAGCCGGACGCCGCTCTCGGCGGCCGCCTCGGCGAAGAACCGGTGGGGGATCTGGACGGTGAGCCCCGCGCCGTCGCCGGTGTTCTTCTCCGCGCCGGACGCACCGCGGTGCTCCAGGTTGACGAGGACGGTCAGCGCGTCCCGCACGATCTCGTGGGAGCGCCTCCCCCGGATATCCACGACGAAGCCGAAACCGCAGGCGTCGTGCTCGAAGGAGGGGTCGTAGAGGGATCGTGCGGTCAAGCGCACCTCCGATCGCGGTCGGGGGAGGGGTTCGGTCGAACGAAGAGGATGCCGGAATCCGCTGCCGATCCGAGGAACGGGTCGGTTACGGTCCGGTAGCGAGTGGGTATCGTACCGCGAAGCGGTCCTGTCAGGCGGGACGGAACCCGTCGTGGGCGGGCGGCTCCGCGTGACGGATCATCAGGTGCCGGGTGACGGAATGCTCGAGGACCGCCTCCTGGCTCATCTCCTTGCCGAAGCCGCTCCCCTTCACGCCGCCGTGCGGGGCCTCGGATGCGATCGGCAGGTGGTCGTTCACCCAGGTGACCCCCACCTCGAGCCGGTGGCTCACCCGGAGGGCGCGCCCCACGTCCCGCGTCCAGACCGAGGAGGCGAGCCCGTAGGGCGTGTCGTTGGCCCGCGCGACCGCCTCCTCCTCGTCCGCGACCGGGAGGACGACGAGGAGCGGACCGAAGCACTCCGACTGGACGATCTCGCTCGCCTGGTCCGCGCCCACGATCAGGGTGGGCGGGTAGAAGGAGCCTGGGCCGGGGAGTGGCGCGCCCCCGGTGAGGACCTCCGCGCCGGCCGCCACGGCCCGCTGCACGAAGCCGTGGACGCTGTCGCGGTGCGCGCCGGAGATGAGCGGGCCGAGGTCCGTCCCCTCCGCGCGCGGATCGCCCACCCGGATCGCGGCCAGGCGCTCCCGGAGCGCGGCGACCGCATCGTCGTAGCGCGAACGCTCCACGTAGACGCGGGTGGCCGCGGTGCAGTCCTGGCCCGTGTTGTACGTGGCGCCGAGCGCGACCGCGCGCGCCATCTGGCCGATCTCCGCGTCCGCGAAGACGAGGACCGGCGCCTTGCCGCCGAGCTCCAGGCTGAGCCGCTTCACGCCCGGGACCGATCCCTCCATCACCCGGCGTCCGGTGGCCGTGGAGCCGGTGACGCTGACCATCCCGAGCGCGGGGTGACGGACGAGCGCCTCGCCGATCGTGGCGTCCCCCGTGACGACCGCGACGAGCCCGTCCGGCGCACCGGCCTCGGCGATCAGCTCCCCGAGCCGGAGGGTGGAGCGCGGCGTCCGCGACGCCGGCTTGATGACGACGCCGTTCCCCGCCGCGAGCGCCGGCCCGATCTTCCAGGCGGCCATGATGAAGGGGAAGTTCCAGGGCGCGATCGCACCCACGAGGCCGATCGGCCGCCGGACGAGGAGCGAGGTGTAGCCCGCGGAGAGGACCCCGGCCCCGGTCCCCTCGAGCGAGCGGGCGGCGCCCGCGAAGAATCGCAGGTTGTCCGCGGCGAAAGGGAGCTCGCCGTCGCGCATCGTCCCCCACGGCTTCCCCGTCTCCGCGACCTCGAGCTCCGTCAGCTCGTCCGCGTGCGCCTCCACGAGGTCGGCGAGCCGGAGAAGGACGCGGGCGCGCTCACCGGGCGTGGCCGCCCCCCAGGCGCGCTGCGCATCCGCGGCGCCGGCCACGGCGGCCTCGAGCTGCTCGGGCGTGCAGTCCCGGACCGTCCCCACCGGTGCGCCGGTGGCGGGATCGGTGATCGTCCGGGCCGCGCCCGCGCCCTCCGTCCGTCGTCCGCCGATGATCGCCATCCGTTCTCCTTAGCTGTCGAAGCCGACGCCGAGCCGGTCGAGGAGCCGGAGCCACGCACCGCGCCGGCCCGCCTCCTCGTCCGCGCGCGCCAGGGCGCCCTGGGTGATCCGGACCACGGCCGAGCGAGCCGGCTCCGGCGGGAAGGGGAGCGGCTTGCGCCGGACGATCGCGAGCTGCGTCCGCTCCGTGCGCCGGCCGTCCACGAGGTCGAGCGCGACCGCGCCCCCGAAGCGGCTCGCCCCCACGCCCAGACCGGTATAGCCCGCGGCGTAGGCGACCCGGCCGCCGAGCGCCGTCCCGAAGAGCGCGGTGAAACGGCTCGTCGTCTCGATGACGCCCGCCCAGCGGTGCTCGATCCGGATCCCGTCCAGCTGGGGGAAGGTGGCGAGGAGGTGCGCCGCAAGCGTCCGCTCCGTGCGCTCGTCGTGCTCCCAGCGGGGATCGACCCGGGAGCCGCCGTGGAAGTTGGCATCCCAGCCGCCCCACAGGATCCGGCCGTCGTCCGTGGGCCGGTAGTAGTGGAAGCGGTTCCCGGAATCGGCGACCCCCACCCGGTCCTCCCAGCGGAGCTCCGCCCAGGTGGCGGCGGGGATCGGTTCGGTGACGAGGATGTGGTCGTAGACGGGGAGGATCCAGTGGCGCATCCGGCGGAGGGGGGAGGGGTAGCCGCCGGTGGCCACGATCGCGCGCCGGGCGAGGATCCGTCCGCGCGCCGTGACGATCTCCACCGTCCCGTCCGGACCCGACCGGAGCCGCTCCACCGGGCTCCCCTCGTGGATCGTCCCGCCGGCGGCGCGGACCACGCGCGCGATCCCCTCCGCGAGCCGGCCGGGGTGGACGAGCCCGTAGCTCGTCCGCTGGTGGACCGCGCCGAGATAGGTGGGCGACGCGATCCGGTCGCGGATCGCGTCCGCGTCCAGGAGGTCCGCTTCGTCCCCGTGGCGGACGAGCGCATCGCGCAGGCTGCGCAGGCCGGCGACCTCGTGGGGGCGGGTGGCGACGGTGATCTCGCCGGGCGTCCGCCAGCCGGCCTCGATCCCGTGCCGCGCGATGAAGGCGGCGAGCCCCGCGAAGCTCTCCCGGCCGATCCGCTGGAGGAGGTCGATCTCGTCCGGCCAGGTCGCCGCACCGTGCCCCACGCCGTGGGTGATCGAGGCGGAGACGAAGCCCCCGTTCCGTCCCGAGGCGCCGCCCCCGATCCGGCCCGCCTCCACGATGACGACCGAGCGCCCCGGGTCCGCTTCCAGGGCGTGGGCCGCGGCCCACAGGCCGGTGAAGCCGCCACCGACGATCGCAAGGTCCGCACGGATCGTCCCTTCCAGGGGGTCGCCCGCTGCGGGCCGGTCCGGCCGGTCCGTCCAGTAGACGCTCTGCCGAGCGTCCGCGAGCGCGCGGGTGATCCGCGCGTCGTCCGGTCGTGGCGCGTTCATCGCCCGGCGGCGCTCCGGCCGATCGCCTCGATCCGTGCCGCCGCGCCCGCGACCCCGTCCTGGGCACGGATCCGCTCGCCGATCGCGGCCATCCGCGCCCGGAGCGGCGCGTCGGCGAGGAGCCGCGCGATCGCGCCGTGGAGCTCGTCATCCGTGAAGGCGTAGGTGGCGAGGCGGACGCCGAAGCCCTGCTCGTCCACCCGCTGGGCGTTGTCGTACTGGTCCCAGAAGAGGGGGAGGAGGATCATCGGCTTCCCGAAGTGCATCGCCTCCGTCGTCGTGTTGTTCCCGCCGTGGGTGATGACGAGATCGACGAGGGGGATGATCGAGGTCTGGGGAAGGAACTCCGCGCCCCACATGTTCGGCGCGAGCGTGTACTCCGCGTGCTGGGGACCCTTGGAGACGATGAACCGGTGCGGGCTCGCGCCGAGCACCTCCACGAGCCGGCGCATGAGCGCGACGTCCGCCGAGCCGAGGGAGCCGAGCGAGAGGTAGATGAGCGCGGAGCCCGCCGGGCGGTCCGCGATCTCCGGCGGGAGGGTGAAGGGGGCGTCCGTGCGCCGGACCGAGGATTCGAGGCGGAGCCAGGTGGGGTCGAGCGGCCGCTCCGCCGTGTAGTCGAGCTCGGCGGGGTAGACGTAGAGGTTGAGGTGCTCGGAGGTGGGGATGAACTCGAGGTCGGGGAGCCCGGGCGCGCCCTGCTCGCGGACCCAGGCGTCGAAGTCGCTCCACATCGCACGGTGCGTCCGGTCGTACTCGGCGCGGAAGCCGGCCCAGCCGGAGCGGTCCGCGGCCGGGAGGCCGGAGTAGGCGGGGGCGACCCCGGGACCCTTCACCTCGAGCGGGTTGCAGGAGACGATCCGGACGAAAGGCGCGCCGTGGGTGAGGAGCGCCGGGAAGGCGACGACGTTGTCCTCCACGATGACGTCCGGCGCCTGCCGGGCGAGGATCGCGCGCAGCTGGGGCTCGCAGTAGCGGGCGCCATCGATGAGCGCCTGCCAGGTGGGCTGGAGGAAGGTGGCGAGCTGCTCGATCGTGGGCTTCCGGAACTCCGGCGCGGTATCGCGGATGAAGTCCTTCCAGAACTGGCCCGCGTCCTGGGCAGGGGCATCCGGCGGCGGGGGCGGTGCGAGATCGACGAGATCCTCCACGAAGCCGAGCGGCGCCAGCCGCCCGGCCCACGAGGCCTCCGCGGCGAAGACGACGCGATGGCCGCGCCGGAGGAGCTCGTTCCCGATCCCGATGCAGTTGTTCGTGGGCCCGTAGGCGCTCTCGGGCATGAAGAGGACGGTGAGCGG
>JAFMJV010000026.1 GCA_017853275.1 Chloroflexota bacterium | reverse complement strand
AGGTGGTGCATCATGTTCGAGCCGATGACGAAGCCGACGATCGCGCCCCAGACGGGGAGCAGGAGCAGGAAGTACTTCAGCCCTGCGAAGCAGAGTCCGAGGCCGACGAGGATCGCGATGATCCCCACGATGAGCCCTTCGATCGACATTCCCAACCTCCCAGCTGGGCCGCGCAGCATCAATCCCCGCGCGCGGCCTACTGGACGAAGAGCGTAGCGGGTCGCCGAGCGCGCCGTACGCTCGCGGCGCACGCGGGCGCCGCGCTCCGGGAGCTCAGGCGGCGGCGGCTCCCGGGAGGACCGTGGGCCACTTCGCCTCGAGGAGGCCGCGCAGGCGGTCCTGGGCTTCGGGAAGCGGGATCCGCTCCACGACCGGCTCGAGGAAGCCGAGGACGATGAACTTGCGCGCCGTGTCGCGATCGAGCCCGCGGCTCATGAGGTAGAAGATCTGGCCCTCGTCGATCGGCCCGACGGAGCTGGAGTGCGCGGCCCGCCGGCAGTCCGGCTGGTCGATCTCCAGGCTCGGCACGGTGACCGAGCGGGACTTCTTCGTGAGCAGCATCCCGAACTCACCGAGGTAGCTGTCCGTCCCGATCGCGGTCCGGCGGATGTCGATGAGGCCCTTGATGAAGCCGCGCGACCGGTCCGTGAAGACGCCCTTGGAGAGGAGGTCTCCGGTGGTGTCCCGGCCGATATGCCGGGTGTAGCTCGTGAGGTCGAAGATCTGGTCCCCGGACCCGAAGCCGATCTCCACCTGGCGGACGGTGGAGCCGCGCCCGACGAGGAGGTTGTCGATGCGGCTCTTGTGGAAGCGCGCACCCACGCTCGCCAGGGCGAGCTCCAGGGTGGCGTCATCCCCGATCCGGCTCTGGCGGTTGACGATCGCGATCGTGGAGGGATCGAAGTCCTGCTCCGAGGCGACGGAGAGCGAGGCTCCCTCGCCGAGGACGACCTCGCTCGTCCCCCACCAGAGGGACTGGGCGTGACCCGCCTCCGTGGCGTCCGCATCGCCCATGACCTCGAGGAGGGAGGCGCGGGCGCCGCGGCCGACGGAGACGACCGTGCGGGAGACGACCCCCCGGCCGGCGGTGCCGAGGTCCCAGCGCAGGACGATCGGCGCCCCGAGGGAGAGCCCCTCCGGGACATGGATGAGCAGACCGAGCGACGCGACGGCGCGCGCCGCCTGCGCGAACGCATCATCCGCGGGGAGCGAGGCGCCCCCCTCGATCGCGGCGCGCAGGACATCCGGCCGCTCGGCGAGCGCCTCGGCGAAGGTCCCGAGGAAGATCCCCGCCTCGCGCGCGACCGGGCTGATCGCCCGTGCCACGACCGCGTTCTCGCGGATGTGGAGGTAGGCCGCGGCACCCTCCGGGAGCTCGGCGGCGGTATCCGGGGCGACCCCGGCATCCGCGTAGACACCGATCTCGTCGAAGCGCATCGGGCGGAGGTCGAAGTAGGGGGTGAAGAGGACGTTCGATTCCGCGGGCATCGAGGCCGCGAGCCGCGCCGCGGCGACCCGCTCGTCCCGGAGCCAGTCCGGCTCGCCGAGCGTGCGCGACCGCTCGAGGGCGATCGCCTCGGAGAGGAAGGGGAGCGAGAGCGGCGGGGTGCTCATCCGAGGGAACCTTCCATCTCCAGCTTCACGAGCCGGTTGAACTCGATCGCGTACTCCATCGGGAGCTCCTTCGTGAAGACCTCGAGGAAGCCCTGGACGATCAGGTTCTGCGCCTCGTTCTCCGTCAGGCCGCGGCTCATGAGGTAGAAGATCTGGTCCGCGGAGATCTTCCCGACCGTCGCCTCGTGGGTGAGGGTCGTGTCGTCCTCCTGGATGTCGATGTAGGGGTACGTGTCGCTCCGGCTCTCGGCGTCCAGCATGAGCGCGTCGCAGCGGACGCTGGCGACGACGTTCGTGGCGCCGGGGGAGACCTTCACCGCGCCGCGGTAGGTGGCCCGGCCGCCGTCCTTGGAGACCGACTTGGAGACGATCCGGGAGCGGGTGTCCGGGGCGAGGTGGACGACCTTGGCGCCCGTGTCCTGGTGCTGCTCGTGGCCGGCGACGGCGACGCTGATGATGTCCGCCGTGGCACCCCGGCCGCGCAGGTAGATGCTCGGGTACTTCATCGTCAGCTTCGAGCCGGTGTTCGCGTCGATCCACTCGACGGTGGCCCGCTCGTGCGCATGGGCGCGCTTGGTGACGAGGTTGTAGACGTCGTTCGACCAGTTCTGGATCGTGGTGTAGCGGACCTTGGAGCCCGGCAGCGCAACGACCTCCACGACCGCGGCGTGGAGCGAATCGGTTGCGTAGATCGGGGCGGTGCAGCCCTCGATGTAGTGGACGCTCGCGCCCTCGTCCACGACGATCAGGGTGCGCTCGAACTGGCCGGTGTTCTCGCCGTTGATCCGGAAGTAGGCCTGGAGCGGGAGGGGGACCTCCACCCCCGGCGGCACGTAGACGAACGATCCGCCGGACCAGACGGCCGCGTTCAGCGCGCTGAACTTGTTGTCCTCCGCGGGGACGACCGTGCCGAAGTGCTTCCGGAAGATCTCCGGGTACTCCTTCAGGCCCTGGTCCGTGCCCATGAAGACGACGCCGAGCTTGGAGAGCTCCTCGCGCACGGAGTGGTAGACGACCTCGGAGTCGTACTGGGCGCCGACGCCGGCGAGGAACTTGCGCTCCGCCTCCGGGATGCCCAGCCGCTCGAAGGTCTTCTTGATCTGCTCCGGGACGTCGTCCCAGGACTTCTCCTCGCGCTCCGAGGGCTTCCGGTAGTAGACGATCTTCCCGAAGTCGATCCGGCCGAGATCGCCGCCCCAGGTGGGCATGGCGCGCTTCTCGAAGTGCTCGTAGGCGCGCAGGCGGAGCTGGAGCATCCAGTCCGGCTCGCCCTTGAGGGCGGAGATCTCCTCCACCGTCTGCCGCGAGAGGCCGCGGCCCGACTCGTGGAGGTAGACGATGTCGTCGTGGAAGGCGTATTCCGCACGACGGTCCTGGACGAGCTCGCGCGTGTCGGTCATCTCGCTCCTGCCGGTCTCGAAGGGGTCGGAAGAGGTTCGTCGGGTGGGTCACGCCGGATGGCGGACGGCGAAGTCAATTCCGACCCCGATTATCGGATTTCCCGCCCCGACCGTCAAACCCGGTGGCGCCGCGCGGGCAGCCGCCGGAAAGGCACGCTCAGCCGAGCGTGACGGCGCTCCCCGTCTCCGCGGCCCGGTAGAGCGCGGCGATCGTCGTCGCCTGGCCGAGCGCGTCCTCGCGGCCGAGGAGCGGCCGGTCCTCGCCGCGGATCGCGGCGTTCATGTCCTCGAGCTCCGCCCCGTAGGGGTCGCGGAAGGGGACGTGGATCGCCTCCTCGCCCGCCTCGGTGCGGAGGAGGATCGTCCCGGAGCGCGCGTGCCACGGGTCCGGCACGAAGAGCGATCCGTGGCGGCCCACGACCTCCAGGCCCTGGTGGGCGGTCGTGAAGCCGGAGGCGATGAGCGCCGTGATCCCGCGCGGGAAATGGAGAAGGCCGCTGAAGCGGAGGTCCACGCCCGACGGTCCCACGAGCTGCTCGCCGTGGACCCGGTCCGGCTCCTCGCCCGCGATCAGGCGCGCTGCGCTCACCGTGTAGCAGCCGACGTCCATGAGGGATCCGCCCGCGAGATCCGGCTGGAGGCGGACGTCGGCAGGGTCCCCGAGCGGGAAGGAGAAGGTGGCCCGGATGATCTGGAGCGGCCCGATCCGCGGCAGGAGCTCGAGGAGCCGGCGCGTCTGCGGGCTGTGGCGCCACATGAAGGCCTCCTGGAGGACGCGGCCCGCGCCATCCGCAGCGGCCCACGCCTCCTCGACCTCCTCCGGGAGCCGCGTGTACGGCTTCTCGCACAGGACGTGCTTCCCGGCACGGAGCGAGGCGAGGGTCCAGGGGTGGTGGAGGCTGTTCGGGAGGGAGATGTAGACGGCATCGATCGCCGGATCGGCAAGGAGCGCCTCGTACGAGCCGTGGGCGCGCGGGATCCCCATCTCGCGGGCGTAGGCGGTGGCGGTCTCCGCGGAGCGGCTGGCGACCGCGGCCACCTCCATCCCCTCCACGGTCGCCGCGCCGGCGAGGAGCTTGGCGTTGATCTTCGCGGTGCCGATGATCCCCCACCGCACGGGCGTCTGCGCGCTGCTCATCGGCGCAGCCTAGCGGACCGGCGCCCGGACGCTGCGCCGACTACCATCCACGGACCGGCGCAGCCGTGCCGGGGAGGAAGGGAGTAGGGATGAAGGTCGGCGTCATCCTGCCGATGGGGAGCCACGCGAACCCGCCCGGGAGCTGGGCGGAGGTCCGGGCCTACGCATCGGCGGCGGAGGCGGCGGGGCTCGATTCGCTGTGGGCCTTCGACCACGCGATCTTCCGCTTCCCGGACCAGCCGGAGCGTGGCGCGCACGAGCCGTGGACGATCCTTTCGCTCCTCGCCGCCACGACCTCGCGGATCGAGCTCGGCACCATGGTCCTCGGGATGCGCTTCCGCCACCCGGCGATCCTCGCCAAGGCCGCGGTCACCCTGGACGAGGCCGCCGAAGGGCGCCTCACGCTCGGGGTGGGCGCAGGCTGGCACGACCCGGAATACCGCGCCTTCGGCTTCCCGCTCGATCACCGGCTCGGCCGGACCGAGGAAGGGTTCCAGATCCTCCGGCGCCTCCTGGATGGCGAGCGGGTCACCTTCCCGGGCGACTTCTGGCAGACGGACGATGCGGTCCTCCTCCCGCCGCCGGCACGCCGGATCCCGCTTCTCTCGTCGGCGCGGGGCGGCCGGATGATGCGCATCGTGGCGCGCTGGGCGGACGCCTGGAACGGGGCCTGGGTGGCGCGACCGGATGACGCCGTCCTCGCAGCCCGCAACGCGGAGCTGACGCAGGCCTGCGAGGAGGTGGGCCGGGACCCGCGCGCCGTGGAGCGGACCGTGGGTGTCTCGATCCGCTTCCCGGATGCCGATCTGCCGGGGCCCACGGGGAACCGGGAGAAGGACCTGATGGGGGACGCGGCCGCGCTGGCGGCCGGGCTTCATGCCTTCGCGGAGGCCGGCTACGGCCACGCGATGATCTGGCCGGAGCCGATGACGATCGCCTCGGTGGAGCGGATCGGCGAGGCCGTCCGGATCCTCCGGGATCGCTGAGCACGCCGGCCCACCGGGCCGGGCAAGGGAAGGGAGCACGACGCGGGGATGAGCACGCCGAACGGCAGCACGGGGACATCGAAGCGGGGTCTGGGGCGGCTCGCCCAGGTCGTGGGGATCATCGGCGCGATCGCCTCGATCGCCATCGTCCTCGGCCTCCTCGTGGGGCGCAGCTGGGTCGAGGATCGCTGGGGCGAGGTCCTCGCCACCGGCGACCGCGGGATCGCGAAGGTGACCGCGGGCGCAGAGACGATCGCGAGCGCGCTCGATGAGCGCGCCGCCGAGGTGAGCGCGATCGCGGAGAAGGCGCGCGGCATCGCGGCCGAGCCCGCCCCCGTGGCGGATGCCCTGGTGGGGATCATCGGCGAGCTCACCGGGGTCTCGGATCGCTACGCGAACCTGAAGGAGCGCTACCTCGACCTGCGCGAGAAGGCGGAGACAGCGGTCGACCTCGTCCACACGATCGACCGCCTTGTGCCCGCCTTCGACGTGCCGCAGGGGCCGCTCGACGTCCTCGGGAGGATCGACGAGGGGCTCACGACAGTGGACGGGATCGTCAGCGCGATCGGGGAGGCGGGTGCCGCCTCCGGCGAGGTGAAGGCGACCGCCACGACGATCGCCGAGAAGGGGGACGAGCTCGCCGCCGGCCTCACGAACGCGGCGGCCACCGTCCGCGAGCTGGGGACGGGCGCGGACAGCTTCGCCGGGGAGATCGCGGCCGCGGGAACGCGGGTCACCAGCCTCCTCGGGGTCGTGATGCTCGCCCTCGCGCTCGTCTTCGTCTGGTCGGTCGTCCTCCACGGCGCGCTCTGGTCCCTCGGCCGGCGGATCGGGCGGGGCTGACCCGCCGCCCCGCCCCGGGGCCGCTCCCGTCCGCTCTGGCAGGATGACGCCATGTGCGGACGGATGACCCAGCGGACCGATCCCGCGACGATCGCGGCGAGCTTCGGGGCGGAGCTGCGCGGCGAAGGCCTGGATGCCTTCGTGCCGCGCTACAACGTCGCGCCCACGGACCCCGTCCTCGTCGTCCTGCGGCGGGACGATACCCGGGTCGTCACCCAGGTCCGCTGGGGCCTCATCCCGCCCTGGGCGGTGAAGGCCTCGGAGGGCGCGCGGATGTTCAACGCGCGCTCGGAGACGGTCGCCACGAGCCCCGCCTTCCGGAGCTCCTTCGCGAAGCGCCGCTGCATCGTGCCCAGCGACGGCTTCTACGAGTGGGACAAGGTCTCCGGGAGCCGGCAGCCCTACCTGTGCCGCCCGCCCGAGGGCGGCCTCCTCGCGATGGCCGGGGTCTGGAGCGCCTGGAAGGATCCGGAGAGCGGCCTCTGGGTCCCCTGCGCGGCGGTGATCACGGCCCCGGCGAACGGCCGGATCGGCACGATCCACGACCGGATGCCGGTCCTCCTTCCGCGGGAGCGCTGGGAGGCCTGGCTCGATCCGGCGCTCCCCGACCCCGGTGAGGCCTCCGCGATCCTCTCCCCCGCTCCGGATGACGTGCTGGAGCTCGTCCCCGTCTCGCGCGCCGTGAACAACGTACGCAATGACGGGCCCGCGCTCATCGAGCCGGTCGATCCGGAGGCCGCGGATGCGCGGCCGACCGGTGGCTCCGGACGCGGGCGCCGTGCGGTGGCCGCAGAGCCGGAGACCGCGCAGGGACGCCTCTTCGACGATCCGCCCGGCGGCGGATGAGCGAGGGCCCCGGCGGTCCGCCGGGGCCCTGCGCGAAAGGGTTTCCGGAGAGGTCTAGTCCACGAGGACGGGGAGCTCGCCCACCGGGACGAGATCCGCCTGGGCCTCGCCGGCTGCGTCGTCCATCGTCACGACCATCCAGCCGAGGTGCGACTTCCCGAGCGGGTCGTAGCGCTCCTGGTCGATCGCGAGCGGGACGGTCCGCGAGCCGCCCGGGTTCACGTTCGTGAAGGTCCCGTTGGAGAGGACCGGAGCGAACGCGTCGTAATGGGCGAAGGGGCTCGCGCCGTCCTCGTTCATGCCGGTCCCCATGGCATCCAGCCAGAGCCCGGTGTAGTCATCGTCGTAGAAGACCCATCCGGTCGCGGAGTAGCGGAAGGAGGTATCGCCCTCCGGTGAGAGGCCGATCTCGCTGGCAAGGACGGGAAGGGTGATCGTGGACGCGTTCATCCCGACCCCCGCCCAGTAGTAGGCATAGACGTCGAAGGTCTCCGGGTCGGCGGCGACGACGGCGGTGACCCCCGGGTAGCCCCCGAGGAGCCCGTCGTCGATCGCGATGAGGAGGAGGTCCGGCTCGTCGTCGCCATCGAGGAAGAGGTTGACGTCGAACTCGTAGGCCGCCGCGTTGTCCCAGGCACCCCAGGTGCTGAGGGCGAAGACGAGGCAGCGATCATCGGGGTCGGGCTCCACGCCACAGACCTCGGCCGGAAGCGACTGGACGCCGCCCGCGCGCAGGTCCATCGCGCCCCCCGTCTCCTGCGTGTCCCGGAGGCCCCAGGAGTAGAGATCCGCCCAGCCCTTGTGGATCCCGTCGTTGCGGACGCGGATCGTGGAGGAGAGGATCCCGCCCTCCTCCGGCGCCCAGGCGCTGCGCGTGCTCGGCACGGGCCGGAGATCGGAGATGCCGCGCGGGACGAGGATCCAGGGGATCCCGAGCGCCTCCGCGCCGGGCGCATCCGTGAGCGGCCGGGCGGAGATGATCCCCGCCACGTTCGTGACCGGCGCATAGGGGTCACCCGCGCCATCGATCTCGTAGGCCTGGCTGTGGAAGGGCGCGGTCGCCGGGAGGGCGGCCGCAGCGCTCTCGGACATCGTGAGCGTGACGCGGACGGTCCGGTTGGAGCGGGCCGGGATCGTGACGACCGAGTTCGAGAGGGAGACGGACGCGCCGAGCGAGCCGCCGTGGAAGCGGTTCGAGAGCGCGTAGCTGACCGGGCGGCTCGATCCGTTCACGAGGGTGAAGGTCCGCACCTCGCGGATGCTCGTGCTCGAGCCGGGCCGGTTCCCGCCCTCCTGGGCACCGAAGGTGATCGAGGAGGTGCCCGGTCCCGTGGTGGCGTAGACGAGGGTGTTCAC
Organism: Chloroflexota bacterium; assembly: GCA_017853275.1. Lineage (GTDB taxonomy): Bacteria > Chloroflexota > Limnocylindria > Limnocylindrales > CSP1-4 > JAFMJV01. Next base: position 25,290 of record JAFMJV010000026.1, on the reverse strand, counting down.
CGCCGGGAGCGCCCGGACGAGGCCGGCGCCGGCGCCGCGGACGGTGTAGTCCTCCACCTTGCCGGCGGCGGCGGTCCCGACGATCGCCCCCTTGATCGCGCGGGGCGACCAGCCCGGATGCGCCTCCCGGACGAGCGCGGCGACTCCGGCGGTCGCCGGAGCGGCCATGGAGGTCCCGGAGTAGGCGATCCCCTGGGCCGTGGTCGCGCCCCAGGCGGAGAGGACGCTCACGCCAGGGGCGCTCACGTCCGGCTTCACGAGGTTCTCGATCCGGCCGGGTCCGCGGGAGCTGAAGTCGGCGAGATCGCCGTAGCTGGGGTTCGCGATCGTCCCGTTCGCGACGATCGTGGCGGACGCACCATCCGCATCGTCCAGGGCGCCGGCGGCGCTCGACGCGACACCGATGAAGGGGATGCTCACGTTGGGGAGCTTCTGCTCGAAGGGCGGGAGCGAATCCACGGTGTTCACCATGATCACCGCGGCGGCGTCGTTCGCCTGGCCGCGGACCGCCCGGAAGGTCCGGTCGCAGATGCCGCGCGAGACGACGGCGATCTCGCCGGCCTGGAAGCCGTTGTACGTGTAGTCCGCGTCGTGGCAGCCGAGGTTCTCGTAGCCCTCGCCCGTCTCGTCATCTCCGGTCGTGCCGGGATCGTCCTGGAAGACGTTGATGCCCCCGGAGACCGGGAGGGCATCCGAATCGTTCGCGTGGATCGCGCGCAGGTTCACCCCGCCGGGGAGCTGGACCTGGGCACGGGGGAATCGCGGGACCCCGTCCCAGGCGGCCACGGTGATCGTGCGGGTGGAAGAACCGGGTGATCCGGTGATGTAGGCCGAGGACGAGCTGTTCCCCGCGGAAGCGACGACGACGACCCCGGCGAGCGCAGCGTTGTCCGACGCGACCGCGTCGACCGAGCCGGGGTTACCGAACTCCGAGCCGAGCGACATGTTGATGACGTCCGCGCCATCGCGGACGGCGCGGTCGATCGCGTCGATGGTGAGGAAGGTGCCGCCATCGCACCCGAAGACCCGGTAGGCGAGGATCGAGGCCTCCGGCGCCGTGCCGGGGCCGATCCGGAGCCCGGCACCCTCGATCGCGGAGGCGGTCCAGGGGCCGTCGTAGGTCTCGCCGTCCCCGGTGACGCCGTAGCCGGCCGCGGTACCGGCGACATGGGTCCCGTGCTGGACGGTCCCGGCATCCTCGGCCTTGCAGTCGAGCGGGTCGTCATCCGGCTGGAGGATCGGCTGCTCCGACCCCTCGTAGTCGTCCCCGACGAAGTCCCAGCCGCCGATCACCTTCTCGGTGGGGAAGTTCGCGCCGGCGTTCGTGCCGTCGTCCGCCTCCCAGGCGGCCAGCCCCTCCCCGCCGAAGGTCTTGTGGTAGTAGTTGATCCCGCTGTCGATGATCGCGATCTTCACGCCCTCGCCGGTGAGGCCCGTGCGTCCCCAGGTGGACGCGGCGCCGGTCTCGAGGACGACGTTCTCGTTCGCGCGCGTGTGGAGGGGGATCCGCCACACCTTCTTCACCCCGGGGAGGTTCCCGATCCCCTTGAGGTCGCGGAGGCGCGCCTCGATGCGCACGCCGTTGAGGACGTCCGTGTAGGAGGCGCGGACGGTCCCGCCGGCGCGGCCGATCGCCACGCGGGCGGGGGCCTGGCGGCGGACGATCTCGCGCCGCAGCTCCGTCTTCCGCTCGCGGCTCAGCGTGTCGCCGATCGCGATCGCGGCGCCCTGGTAGGCCGCGACCGGCTTCCCCTCGAGCTCGACGATGACGTTGACCTTGCGGGAGCCCGCGAGGGCCGAGGGGAGCCGCTGGAGGGCCGCCTTCCGGACCCGTCCGTCCTGGGGCTCGAAGCGTGCGCGCTCGCGCGCACCGGCAGTGGCCGGCATGAGCGACGTGACGAGCAGCGCGGCCATCCCGGCCGCGAGCACGAGCTTCCTCTGGTCCATCCCCTCGGTCTCCCTCGCTACGGCGGACACCCCGGGTGTTCCCGGGCATCCCCTCTCCCGCGCCTGCGGGCGTTCGGGGGAGGGTACTCCACTCATCTGTCGATGGGAAGGGACGGGGGACCGGCGGATCAGCGCTCCGGATAGGCGCGCCGGAGGGCATCCTCCAGCCGGCGCTCATCCCCCCGGCCGAGCCAGGTCCAGAGGAGGTAGAGGACGATGAGCGCGGTCCACGCGAGCGCACCGGGGATCACGAGGTCCACGAGACCGCCCGCATGCGCGGCCGCCCACTCCGCAGTGAGGAGGAGCCCGGCGAGCCAGAGGATCCCCGCGCCCGCGCTGTAGCCGAGCGTCATCGCGCTCATGTGCCCGAGCGGCCGGGCGAGGGAGAGAGCGCTGATCTTGGCGGCGGCCGGATCGTAGAAGTAGGCGGCCTCGATCGCGTGGGCGTGGAGGACCGGGCGGCCGAGCCGCGCGTTGATGGTGCGCTCGAGCGACGCGGCGTGGCGGCGCGCGAAGACCGTGTAGTAGAAGAGGTAGCTCGCCTCGAGGAAGACGAAGGGGACGAGGAAGGGGACGATGACGACGCCCGCCGCGAGCGGCTCCCAGCGCGTCGCGACGAGGAGCGCGAGCGTCGCGAGCGACCAGACCCGCATGTGGGAGAAGAAGAGCATCGAGTAGCCGCCGAGCATCCCGCGCATCCGCTCCAGCTGCGCTTCCAGGATGCGCAGCTCCGCGTCCGAGGGCAGCGTGGTCTCCGTCTCGGCCATCACTTCGCGCGCACGTCCGGGTTCGGGAGGAGGAGGTCGTCCACGGTACGGACGAGGTCCCAGTAGCTCCCGATGAAGGTACGCAGCGTCCGGACGGTCGCGCCGTAGGTGTCGAACTCCGCCGGCGTCAGCCCGTCCGCCTCCCAGGCGCGGACGAAGTCCGGCACGTGGCCGAGGAGCTCGTCGAGATACCGCCCGGGGACCGGGTCCTCGAAGCGGGGACGGACCTCCACCGCGGAATCATCGAAGCGCTTCGCCCACTGCCAGGGCATCGTGAGGACGACATCCCCGCCGATCAGCTCCGACCAGTGGAGATGGTGGCGGTAGGCCGCGGCCAGGGGGCGGGTCCGGTAGCCGCGCTCACGGTAGATCGCGCACGCCTTCTTGAAGACGGCGATCCCCGCCCAGTCCATCGCGGCCGGGTCGATGACGATGTCATCCCGCTGGCAGACGGCCTTCACCCAGTCATCCATCCGCCCGATCATCAGGGTGCAGACGGGGGTCATCCCCGACACGTCCTTCCCCTCCGCCTCGCGCCGCTTGAGCGCCCGCTCGACCGCCTCGCCGACGGCGAGCGCCTGGGGGAGGGTGAAGCTCACCGTGGCGTTGATGTTGATCCCCTCGTAGGTCGCCTGCTCGATCGCGGCGAGCCCGGCGGCGGTGACGGGGAACTTCACCTGGACGTTCCGGGCGAGCGTCGCGAAGTGGCGCGCCTGGGCGACCATCCCCTCGGTGGAGACGTGGAGGGTCGGGTTCGTCTGGATCGAGAGCCGGCCCTTCCGGCCGCCGTGCTCGGCGAAGACCGGGTCGAGGAGCGCCCAGCCGCGGATCGCCATCTCCTCGATCACCTGCCAGGTGACCTCCTGGTCCGTGGCCTCGGGGCGCTCGGCCCGGATCTCGGGGACGCGCGCGGACCAGGTCGCCCACTCCTTCTTCAGGACCTCGCCCACGATCGTCGGGTTCGTCGTCGCCCCGGTCGCGCCGTGCTCGATCGCCCAGGTGAGCTCGGTCACCGCGCAGGAATCGTTCCAGTAGTCCGTGGGGTGCTCCGAGACCGTCCGGAGGATCGGGCTCGTGGCGGGAGACGGGGCCATTCCAGCTCTCCTTGGCTCAGCGGGGGGCGGTGGGCGACCAGTCCATCAGCCAGGCGTGATCGGGGTCCAGCGTGAAGCGCCAGTCCCGGCCCGGCCCGGCCATCACGTTCAGGTAGTAGCCGTCGTAGCCCGCGGGCATCCCCACCGGGTGGTAGCCGCGGGGGACGAGGACGAGATCGTCATCCATCGGGGTGAGCGCCTCGTCCAGGCTCCGGTCCGCGGTGTAGACCCGGGCGAAGGCGAAGGCCTGCGCAGGCTTGGCGAAGCGGTACCAGTAGAGCTCCTCGAGGAGCGCCTCCCGGGGCGGATCCTGGGTGTCGTGCTTATGCGGCGGATAGGAGCTCCAGTTCCCGCCCGGGGTGAAGACCTCCACGAGGATGAGCTTGGCGGCGGGCGCCTCCGCGGGGAGGAGGTGGTGGACGCGCCGAGCGGTCTGCCCGCTCCCGCGCTCCTCCACGCGCATCGTCGCCGGGTCGATCGCCCGCGTGGGGACCGGCGTGGCGCCCGCGAGGGGCGCGCTCGCCACGAGGACGGTGGCCGGTCCCTCGGCGCGCACCTCGAGCGCCTGCCCGGGAGCCACGAGGACGACCGGCGGCGGTGGGCCATCGAAGATGCCGGCACGGCTGCCGAGCCCCGGGAAGCGGTCCGCCCCCGCGGTCACGCTCGCGCTCCCCTCCGCGATGACGATCCCGACCTCGTGGTCATCGCCCGCACGCGCGATCGTCTCCCCGTCCGCGAGGCGGTGGGCGGAGAAGGAGATCCACGCGAAGCCCCCGTCCGGGGGCGCGACACGCTGCGTGGCGCCATCGCGCGGATCGGGCGGGCGGGAGCGCCGGAGGAGGGTCACGGACGGGTGCGCCATGCGCGGAGCGTACGCGATGAGCGGGGGGCGCTCATCGGCCCCCTCACGCCCCGGCGGCGCGGATGACCGCGAGGTTCCGGCGCTGCTGGGCGACGAGGTCGGCGCGGGTGTCCTCCTTGCGCAGCGAGCGGTCCTGCTCCACCACGAGCCAGCCGTCGTAGCCGGCCGCGCGGAGCGCCCGGACGACCGCACCGAAGTCCGTGGCGCCGTCCCCGAGCGCCGGGAAGCAGCCCGCCTTGAGCGCCTCCACGAGACCGCCGTCCGCGGCCCGGACCCGGGCGAGCACGTGCGGCGCGAAGTCCTTGATGTGGACGTGCTGGAGGACCGCGCGGTAGTCCCGGATCCGTGCGGCCGGGTCCCCGCCCCCGTAGGCGAAGTGGCCGGTATCGAGACAGAGCCCCACGAGCGACGGGTCGAGCCCGTCCACGATCCGCTCGATCTCGGCGTCCGTCTCCAGGTGGGTCCCGGCATGGGGATGGATGACCGCGCGCAGCCCGGCCGCGCGGACGACCTCGCCGGCGCGGTGGAGGCGGTCACGGAAGGCGTCCGCCGCGGCACGGTCGAGAACGACCTCGGGGTGCTCGGCGATCCGCCCGGACCAGCGGCGGCGGTCGGGATCGTCCAGCGCATCGCACAGGACGATGAAGGGCGCCGAATCGTCCGGGCTCGCGGCCTTCACCTCGAGCGTCCGGTCCCGGAGCCAGCCGAGCTCGGAGGCGAAGGTCTCCGCGTGCGCGAAGTGGAGCGGGAGGAAGGAGCCCACGAGGGCGAGGTTGCGCCGGAAGAGCCGCGCCCAGGCATCGGCGCCGACCCCGAGGTAGCTCCGCGGACCGAGCTCCGTCCCGGTGTAGCCGATGCCGAGCATCCAGTCGAGCATCTCGTCCGGCTCGGGCATCCAGGCGTCGTCCGTCAGGACGTCATCGACACCGAAGGAGCAGGGTGCGCTTGCGATCCGGTAGGGCATGGCCGCGTCCATCTTGTCCTCCGCTGGGTCAGGGAAGGTTCCGTTCCGTGGCGACGCGGGCACGGTGCTCCGCGTACGCGGCCCGGACCTCCGGGCGCTCCGAGACCTCCGCGACCGGGACGTCCCACCAGCTGTCGTAGCCGGGGACACCCACGGACGGGTCGACCTCCGTGACGATGACGACCGGGCCGCGGATCGTGCGTGCCTCCGCGAGCCGGGCGGCGAGCTCGGAGGGCGAGTGGGCGCTGAGCGCCGTCGCGCCGAGGCTCCGGGCAGAGGCGACGAAGTCGAGCGGCAGGACGTCGCCGGCGAGGCGGCCGGTCTCCGGGTCGCGGAGGCGGAACTCCTGGAAGCCGCCGTCCCCGCCGCACGCCCGGGAGAGGTTCCGGATGCAGCGGAAGCCGTGGTTGTCCAGGAGGACGACGGTGAGGTCGATCCCCTCCTGGACGGCGGTCGCGAGCTCCGAGGAGAGCATCAGCCAGGAGCCGTCCCCGACCATCACGTGGACGCGCCGGTCCGGCTCGGCGAGCGCGACACCGATCCCACCCGCGACCTCGTAGCCCATCGTGGAGTAGCCGTACTCCAGGTGGTAGCCGCCGGAGCGCGGCGTCCGCCACAGCTTGTGGAGATCGCCGGGGAGGCCGCCCGCGGCGCACACGACGATCCCGTCCGGGCCGGCCGCCTCGTTCACGATCCGGATCGCCTCGGGCTGGGAGACGTGCGCGGGGGTGGCGAGGTGGAGGACGCGGGTGACCTCGTCGTTCCAGGCCGTCCGGAGCCGCTCCACGTGGGCGCGGCGCTCCGGGCTCGTCCCCGTCCAGCCGCGGGCGGCGAGGAGCGCGCCCAGCTCGTCCAGCACGGCACGCGCGTCCCCCACGAGCGGGAGGGCGCGCGCCTTGGCCGCGTCCAGCTCCGCGACGTTGATCGCGAGGAAGCGCACGCCGGGGTCCTGCCAGGCCGTCCAGCTGGCGGTGGGGAAGTCCGAGAGGCGCGTCCCGATCGCGATGACGAGGTCCGCGTCGCGCGCGATCGCGTTCGCTGCGGAGCCACCGGTGACGCCGAGCGGGCCGGCCACGGCGGGGTGGTCCCAGGGGAGGAGCCCCTTCCCCGCCTGCGTCTCGGTGACGGGGATCCCGAAGCGCGTGGCGAAGGCGCCGAGCGCCTCCTCCGCGGCGGAGTAGAAGACGCCGCCCCCGGCCACGATCATCGGCCGCTCCGCCGCCACGATCGCATCCGCCGCTCGCGCGAGGAGGGTGAGGTCCGGGCGCTGGCGGGGGATCGCCCAGGTCCGCTCGGCGAAGAGCTCGTCCGGGTAGTCCCACGCCTCCGCCTGGGTGTCCTGCGGCAGGGAGAGCGTCACCGCGCCGGTCTCCGCGGGCGAGGTGAGGACGCGCATCGCCGCGGGGAGCGCGGCGATCAGCTGCTCCGGCCGGTCGATCCGGTCCCAGTAGCGGGAGACCGGCTGGAAGGTGTCGTTGACGGAGATCGCCTGGCTCTCCGGGCGCTCCAGCTGCTGGAGGACGGGGGCGACCCGGCGCGAGGCGAAGATGTCGCCGGGGAGGAGGAGGACGGGGAGGCGGTTCACCGTGGCCATCGCGGCGCCGGTGACCATGTTCGTGGCCCCCGGCCCGATCGAGGAGGTGACCGCGTAGGTCCGGAGCCGGCGGCGCTGCTTCGCGTAGGCGGCCGCGAGGTGGACGAGCCCCTGCTCGTTCCGGCCCTGGAGGTAGCGCAGCGCATCCGCACCGTGGCGGGCCTGCTCGGCCTCGAGCGCCTCCCCGAGGCCGGCCACGTTCCCGTGGCCGAAGATCCCGAGGACGCCGGCGAAGAAGCGCTCCCGCTCCCCGTCCCGCTCCACGTGCTGGGCGCGGAGGAAGGCGACGATCGCCTGGGCGGTGGTCAGGCGGCGGGTCCGGGCCACGGCAGGTCTCCTCTCAGGCGGCGGGCGCAGGTGCGGACCCGGTCGGTGGCTCGGGCGGGATGCCCCCCACCGCCTGGGCGCGGCGGAAGAAGTGGGCGAAGGTGTCCCGGGCGATCGCGGCGACGGGAAGGGCGACGATCGCCCCGAGGATCCCCGCCAGCGCGAAGCCGATCGTGATGACGACGAGGACGGTGGCGCCGCCGAAGCTGATCATCTGCCCCTGGAAGGTGGGGACGAGGACGGATCCCTCGAAGTTGAAGGCGAGGAAGTAGAAGACGCTCACCGCGACGACCGCGGCGGGACCGGCGGTGAGCGCGAGGAGAAGGGCCGGGATGTAGGCGAAGATCGGGCCGATCTGGGGGATCGCCTCGAAGACGAAGGCGAGCAGGCCGAGAAGGAGCGCGAAGGTGAGCATCACGTGCGCCCCCGGCACGAGGAGCCCGATGAGCGCGTTGCCGGCCGCGACGATGCAGAACTGGATCGCACCGACCATCAGCTCCGCCTTCACGAAGGTGGCGAGGTCCCGGCTGATGATCGTGAGGACCGCCTCCACGTCCGCGCGCCAGGGCTCCGGCACGGCCCGGTGGAAGCCCGCCGCCATCCGCGGCTGGTCCTTCAGGAGGTAGAAGAGGAAGAACGGGAGGAGGAAGAAGCTGAAGACGACCCCCACGATCCCGAGCGCGCCCTGGAGGATCCCGGTGACGAGCGTGGAGGGGTCGAAGCCGGTGGTACCGCCCTCCACGGCCGACCCGGTCCCGTCCAGGGCCGTCTCCAGCCACGCGGGGAGGTTGAGCGTGTCGATCCCCGCACGGAGCTGGGCCATGTACTCCGGGAGGTTCTGGAGGAAGACGATCCCCTGCTCCACCACGATGTAGGCGACGACGAGGAGGATCCCCACCGTGAGCGCGACGAGGATCGCGACCACGATGATCGCCGCGAGGAAGCGGGGCATCCGCCGCTCGAGGCGGCCGACGACCGGGACGAGGAAGAAGGCGAGCGCGGCGCCGATCGCGAAGACGACGAGCGCGGAGGCGGACGCGACGAGGACGAGGACGAGGACGATCCCGGCGAGGAGCGCGACGACGAAGGCGAGGCTGGGAGCCCCCATCCCGCGGAAGCTGCGGGGCGAGGGATCCGCGGCCCCGGGGGTCCCGTCGCTCACAGCCAGCCGCGCTTGCGGAAGACGATGATGAAGAGGCCGAGCAGGGCGGCCATGAGGACGAGGAGGGCGGGGAAGGCGAGCCCCGCATCCGCCCCGGGGACCGGCACGTTCATCCCCCAGATCGAGGCGATGAGGGTGAGCGGCAGGAGCATCACCGAGAAGCCGGTGAGGATGCGGATCGAATCGTTCAGGCGGTGCGAGAGGACGCTCTCGTTCGTCGCCTCGAGCGCGTCGATGACCTCCTTGTAGTTCTCGAGGATGTCCCAGATCCGCGCGGCGGCGTCCGAGATGTCGTCGAAGTAGACCTCGATCTCGTCCTCGGCATGGAGGTAGCGGCTCTTCGTCCGCTCCAGGTCGCGGAAGACGGTCCGCTGCGGCCGGACGATCCGCCGGAAGGCGATGATCTCCTGCTTCAGGTCGTTCAGCTCGCGCACGATCTCGGACGATCGCTCCTGCTCGAAGATGTCGTCCTCGAGCTGGTCGAGCTTCAGGCCCATCTTCCGGAGCATCGGGAAGGAGGCGTCCACGCAGGCGTCGATGATCCGGTAGAGGAGGTAGCCGGAGCCGCGCGCGAAGGCGGCCTCGCGCAGGTCGTCGCGCTCGCTGAAGCGCTCGAAGAGCGCCTCCACGGGCGGGATCGGGAGGTTGGGGAGCGTGATCAGGTAATCCGGGCCGATGAAGACATCGAGCTCCGCCGAGACGAGCCGGCGGCGGACCTTCTCGTAGACCGGGAACTGGATGACGAGGAAGAGGTAGTCGTCGTAGACGTCCAGCTTCGCCCGCTGGTTGCGGGAGAAGACGTCCTCCATATCCAGGGCGTGGAAGTCGAACTGCTCGCGCAGCCACTCGCCGTCCGACTGGGTGGGGCGCTCGATGGAGATCCAGCGCAGGCCCGCGGCGGTGATCACCTGGCGCGGCACCACCGGGACGGCCTCGGGCTCCGCCTGGGCGCGCGTGGAGCGCAGGCGGACGGGGCGCGGGAGGGTGGGCCGGGTCATCGGGAGGTTCGGCATCGGTCCGTCTGTGCTCCGCGGGACGGGTTGCGACGCGGCTCCGCGAGGGAGGAGGTCGGTCCGGATGGTACTCCTCGCCGCGCGAGCGCGTACAGGCGCTACGAAGGGGCGCGGAGGCGGTCCCGCGGGAACCGTCTCGACGCGCGGGCGCGAAGCGGCGAGAATGCGCTCTGCGCGAGGACCCGCCGGCTCCGGCGGACCCGCCCAGCGAGGAGACGATGACACGCTTCCAGACGGTCCTCGTGGCGACCGACGGCTCGGACGATCCGGCCGTCGAGGCAGCCCTGGACCTGGCTCATGACACGGGCGCCCGCCTGCTCGTGCTCACCGTCGTTCCCGAGGGGACGACCGACGAGGCGGCGGAGGATGACGAGGGGCCAAGTCGCCGGTCCTCGTCGGAGGACGAGGACGAGATCGACGAGGCACAGGAGCGGATCGACACCGTGCTCGATCACGCGACGGAGTGGGGCCTGGAGGCCCGCTCCCTGATCTGGGAGGGCGAGCCCGCGGATGCGATCCTCGCGGCCGCCGAATCGGAGGGCGCGGACGTCATCGTCGTGGGGACGGCCGCCCGCGGCGGGATGGGCCGCCTCCTTGGCGGCAGCACCTCGGACCAGGTGATCCGGAATGCGCCGGTCCCGGTCCTCGTGGTGCGCAGCAGCCGGGAGCGCGACTAGGCCGGACGGCCGCCCGGCCCGGCCGCTCAGTCCGAGAGGGGCACCCCGGAGCCCAGCCCGAGCGCGGCCGCGGCCTGCGCGGCGGGCGTCGCGGGATCGACGGGGAGGATCCGCCAGCGCAGCCGGTGGAGCGTCCGCTCGCCCGGCGCGAGGGTGACGACCGGCCCGAGCGTCTCGAGCTCCACGAAGTCGCCGCAGGAGTAGCACTGGGTGGAGGCGCCCATGTCGCCGAAGCTCCCCTCCTCCTCCGCGGCCTCCACGAGGAGGAGCGTCCCGCCGTCGCGCCACGCGATCCAGCCGCGGGAGCGCTGCGTCCCCACCTTCACCCGGCCGGTGGCACCCGCCACCCCGCGGACGACGACGATGTCATCACCGAGGGTGAGCCGCGGGTCCGCCACGGAGCTGTAGGGCCAGAGGACGATCGCGCGGTTCGGCAGCCACTTCCCGAAGCGGTCCCCCATCCCGACCGGGATCCACACCTCGCCCCGCGGCGGGACCTGGGTGATCGCCCACGGAGCGGTCTCGAGCGGCGCATCGCTCGTGTTCCGGATCTCGTGCTCCACGTGGACGGCACCATCCGCGATGACGACGCGGATCCGCTTGGCGACCCCCTGGACGGGGTCGGCGGCACCCTGGAGGTCGACCCCACCGGGGACCTCGGTGACCGTGACCGGGGCATCGTCCGGGCGGTAGGCGATCGCCGGGATCTCCGGCGTGTTCCAGAGCCGGTGGCCGCCGCGGAGGGGGTAGGGCGGGAGGCCCGGGATCTCGATGCGCAGGTCCGGGAGCTCCGCGAGGAGGTTCCGGCCATCCGGGCCTTCCAGCGCGAGGATCCGCGGTCCGCAGGCCGTGGTGACCGTGACCGCGAGCCCCTCCCCGGCGATCCGCAACCCCTCGATCCCCTGGGCGCGTGCGGGGGTGATCGTGACCTCGGGCATCGTCCTCACTCCTCTCCGAGACGGTAGGAGACCTCCCGCAGCGACGGATAGAGGTCGCGGAAGATCGCATGCAGCTCCGCGTAGCGGGGCGCGTCCGGCCCCGGCTCCGCGGCATCGACGGGATGGACCATCGCGGCGCTCGCGGCGGCGACATCCGGATACCAGCCGGCCCCGGTCGCCGCGAGGACCGCGGCCCCGAAGGCGGCCCCCTCCGCCGTGGCGACGCCCATGAGCGGGACGTCCAGGACATCCGCGAGGATCCCCCGCCAGGTATCCGAGCGCGTCCCGCCGCCGGACATCCGGGCGGAGGTGACCGGGGCGCCGGTGGCGCGCAGCTGGTCGAGCATGTCGCGCAGCCCGAAGGCGACCCCTTCCAGGACGGCCCGGACGAGGTGGCCGCGGCCGTGGCGGAGGGTGAGCCCCACGAAGGCGCCGCGGATCCGCGGGTCGGTGTGCGGGTGGCGCTCGCCGGAGAGATAGGGGGCGAAGAGGAGCCCCTCCGCGCCGGGCGGGACGGCGGCGGCCTCCGCCACGAGCGTCTCGAAGGAAGCCTCCGGGGCGATCGCGTCGTGGAGCCAGCGCAGGCTCCCCGCGGCCGAGAGCATCACGCCCATCAGGTGCCAGCGCTCCGGGACGGCGTGACAGAAGGCATGGAGCCAGCCGTCCGCGGCATGGACCGGGGCATCCGTGGCGGCGAAGACGACCCCCGAGGTGCCGAGGGAGAGGGCGAGGGGCCCGGGATCCACGACGCCGAGGCCGACCGCGTTCGCGGCCTGGTCGCCACCCCCGCCGACGACGGGCGTCCCCGCGCGCAGGCCGGTGGCGGCGGCGCCCGCCGCGCTCACGACCCCGGTCACCTCCGGCCCTTCCGCAAGGCGCGGCAGCCAGGCGCGGGGGATCTCCAGGGCATCGAGGAGCTCGGGGGACCAGTCCCGCTTCCGGTGATCGAGGAGGAGCATCCCCGACGCGTCCGAGACGTCGCTCGCGGCGTCCCCGGTGAGCCACCAGCGGACGGCGTCCTTGGGGAGGAGGACGCGCGCCACCCGCGCCCAGATCTCCGGCTCGTGGTTCCGGACCCAGAGGAGCTTGGGCGCGGTGAGCCCCGCGATCGCCTCGTTCCCGGCGATCCGGATGAGCCGCTCCCGCCCGACCCGGGTGCGGATCTCGTCGCACTCCGCGGCGGTCCGCTGGTCGTTCCACAGGATCGCCGGCCGGAGGACCTCGCCCGCCGCATCGAAGAGGGTCATCCCGTGCATCTGCCCGTCGATCCCGACCGCGGCCACCTCGTCCGGATGCGCCCCGGTCCGGGCGAGGACACCGCGGATCGCCTCGCCGGTCGCCCGCCACCAGAGCCGGGGGTCCTGCTCGCTCCAGAGCGGCCGCGGCGAATCGGCGTCGTAGGTGGCGCTCGCCTCGCCGGCGACACGGCCGGCGGCGTCCACGAGGATCGCCTTCGTCGAGGTCGTGGAGGTATCGATCCCGAGGACGTAGCGTCCGCTCATCCGGCGCTGCCTCCCGCGCCTGCCGGCCGGTCATAGACGCCGGGGTCGATGACCGTGGGCATCCGCTCGCCGCGCAGCGCCGCCTCCAGGTTCCGGACGCACAGCTCGGTCATCCGCGCCCGGGTGGCGTGGGTGGCGGACCCGATGTGGGGGATGACGATGACGTCGTCCCGGCCCACGAGCGGGTGATCGGCGGGGAGCGGCTCGGGGTCCGTGACGTCCAGCGCGGCGGCCCGGATCCGCCCGGCATCCAGCGCGGCGAGGAGCGCCTCCTGGTCCACGAGCGTGCCCCGCGAGGTGTTCACGAGGATCGCGCCGGGCTTCGTCTGCGCGAAGGCCTGCGCATCCATCAGCCGGCGCGTCTCGGGCGTGGCGGGGGCGTGGATCGTGACGAAGTCGGAGCGGGCGAGGAGGTCGGGAAAGGGGACGAAGGTCGCGTTCAGCTCGCGCTCGAGCGCGGGATCGAGGCGGCGGCGCTGGTGGTAGAGGACGGTCATCCGGAAGCCGAGCGCCCGCCGCGCGACCTCCTGCCCGATCCGGCCCATCCCCACGATCCCGAGCGTCGCCCCACCGACGTCCACGCCCATCAGGTCACCGAAGCCGCCGGTCGCCCAGCGCCCGGCGCGCAGGTAGCGCTCCGCCTCCGTGATCCGGCGCGCGGCGGCGAGCATGAGCGCCCAGGCGATCTCGGCCGTGGTGCCGGAGAGGACGTCCGGCGTGTTCCCGGCCGGGATCCCGCGCCGCGTGCAGGCGGCCACGTCCACGTTGTCGTAGCCGACCCCGAACTGGGCGATCCCGCGCAGGCCGGGCCCTGCGGCATCGAGGAGCTCCTCGTCCACCCGGTCTCCCACGACGAGGAGGCCGCTGCGGCCCGCGACGAGGCGGAGGAGCTCCGGGCGGGGTGCCGGGCGCGGACCCGGCCAGACCTCCACCTCCGCGATCGTGCGCAGACGATCGAGCGCCTCGCCGGGGACGGGGCGGCAGACGAGGATCCGGGGGCGGTCGGTGGCGGGCATGCGCGGAGGGTAGCGGACCGGGTGCGCCCGGTCAGCGGCGGCCGGGAGCCGGGGGAAGGAGGGAGCGGGCGCGGCGCATCCCGCGCTGCGCCCCCGCGTCCACCCGGGAGAGCCAGGGCCGGACCTCGCCGCTCGGACGCATCCCGCTGTAGAGGAGGGCGCCGAGCGCGGTGGCGACCGCGCACAGGAGGAGCGCCGCCTCGACACCGAGGATCCCGGCCTGGACGAGGAGCGGCGCGACGAAGGGGGCGACGAGCCCCCGGGCGCCGGTGAGCGCGTTCAGCCCGGCGACCGCCTTCGCCCGGTCGGCGAGGGAGGTGTGCTCCGCCACGAGGCTCGGCCAGCCGGTCTCCATCGCGGCGTTCGCGAGGCCGGCGAGGGCGGCCCCGGCCCACAGGAAGGCGATCGATGGGGCGACCGCCCAGAGGACGATCGAGGCCGCGCCGAGCATCGTGCCGAGCTGGATGATCCCGAGCCCGCCGCGGCGCTCGGAGAGGGCGCCCCAGGCGAGGCTGGAGAAGGTCGCGGCGAGCGCCCCCACGACGCCGACCGAGCCGACCTGGGCGAGCGTGAGGTCGAGGCGGTCGACCTGGACGAGCGCGTAGAGGGGGCCCGCGGCGATCAGCCCGCCACCGTAGAAGACCTGCGCCCAGCCGACCCGCCGGAGCGCGGGGACCTCCTGCCAGGCGCGCCACGTCTCGCGGACCGCGAAGCTCCCGCCACTCTCGGCGAGCGAGGCGCGGATCCCGCCGCCGATCAGCCCGCACATCACGCCGATCCCGCCGCCGATGGCGATCGCACCAAGGCCCCCGATCCGGTCCGCGATCAGGCCCCCGGCAAGGGCGGCGACCGCGGCGGCGGCCGTCCGCCCGGTGGTGATGACCCCGAGGTAGCGCCCGCGCCGGCGGACGGGGTAGATCGCGGCCCAGATCCGGTGCTGCATCGGGATGCCGAAGGCGATCGTCAGCCAGAAGGCGAAGGCGATCACCTCGAAGAAGGCGGGGATCGGGAGGAGGACGAGCCCGATGAGGAGCGCGGCTCCGGCCGCCCGCATGAGGCCGAGACCGCGCGGCGTCCGCGGTCCGAAGCGCCCCGCGAGGACACCGAGGAGGTTGGCGAGGAAGGGGGCCGCCGCGAGGGCGGCGAGGCCGAGGGGCTCGAGGCCCTCCCGCCGCGCGACGCTCGGGAGGAGGCTGTTGACGAGGACCATCGTGGTCCCCAGCCCGACGGCGCCCGTGAGGTCGAGGAGGAGGTTCCGGCGCAACGCGGGCGGCGCGGGGCGGGCGGGAGACGGCGCGGGGTCCGGCACGATCCTCGGGTGCTCGCACGGCCGCACGCAGGCACCGTCCATGGTGCGGGAGCCGGCCGACTGGAAGGCGAGGATAGCGCCCGCGTGTGTGGGCTATCCTTCGGCTCCGCACGGCGGGCGGCAGCGCGTCCCGTGTGCGCGAGACATCCCAGGAAGCAGAGGAGCACCCGAATGAACGACGCCTCGAAGGGCCGGCGCTTCGGCCGTCCCGCGGTCGCCACGATCGCCGCGCTCGGCCTGGCCGGGATGCTGGCGGGCGGCGCGCTCGCCCAGTCCCCCCTCCCGGTGGAGGAAGGGACCTTCCGGATGGGGACCGAGCCGTGGATCGGCTACGGCCCGTGGTGGATCGCCGCGGAGAAGGAGCTCTTCGCCGCGAACGGCGTGGATGCCACGGTCACGAACTTCGATACGGACGACGAGATCAACGCGGCCCTCGTCTCGGGCCAGATCGACGGCGCGAACATCGCGACGCACACGGCGCTCCGGCTCGCCTCCGAGGGGACCCCGCTCACGATCGTCCTCCTCCTCGACCAGTCGAACGCAGCGGACGCGATCATCGTCAGCTCCGCGATCGGCTCCGTGGCGGACCTCGCGGGCAAGCAGGTCGCCTACGAGGAGGGGACCACCTCGGACATCCTTCTTCGCTACGCGCTCGCGCAGAACGGCCTGACGATCGACGACATCGTCAAGGTCCCCGTCCCCGCGGGTGACGCGGCGATCGCCGTGGCCACCGGGCAGGTGGATGCCGCGGTGACCTACGAGCCGTACATCACGACCGCGCTCGGCGAGAACGCGGATCTCCGCCTCCTCTACACCGCCGGCGAGCGGCCGGGCCTGATCGGTGACGTCTTCACCGTCCGGACGGACTATCTCGCGGACCACCCCGGCCAGATCCAGGCGCTCCTCCGCGCGTGGGGCGACGCGGTCGGCTTCTACGACATGAACCAGACCGAGGGCCAGGCGATCATGGAGACCGCGGTGGGCGCCGAGGTCGGCTCGCTCACGACCGCCTTCGCGGGTGTCGACCTCTACGACCTGGAGGAGGCGCACGCGCTGATGACGGGCGGCGAGTACGGCGGCACGATCGCGGACGTCAAGGAGATCGCCCTCGCGGCGGGGATCATGGCGAACGACGTCGACGAGACGGCGCTCATCGATCTCTCCTGGATCGAGGCGGTCGCGCCCTGACGGGATGCGACGGATGACGAGCGGGGTCCGGCGGCCGGCGTGACCGGCGAGCCGACCCCGGACGGAGCCACGGAGCGGGCGGTGCCGAGCACTCGGCGCCGCCCGCCTGCGCTTGCCCTCTTCGGGGAGATCTCGGCGCGCGCCTACGTCGCGATCGCCGCCTCCGCCTTCGGCCTCGTCCTCCTCCTCTGGATCGTCGCCGTGGAGCTGCGGCTCGCCCCGGAGAGCTTCCTCCCCTCCCCCGGGGCGGTCGTGGGGCGGCTCGGCGAGCTATGGGCGGACGGGACGCTCGCGCTCGATATCGGGGATTCCGTCCTCCGGATCGGGATCGGCTTCGTCCTCGCGACGCTCCTCGCGGTCCCGATCGGCATCCTCATCGGGACCTACCGCGTGGCCGAGGCGGCGATCGAGCCGCTCGTCGACTTCATCCGCTACATGCCGGTCGTCGGCTTCGTCACGCTCACGATCATCTGGATCGGGATCGGCGACCCGCAGAAGTGGACGATCGTCTTCATCGGGACCTTCTTCCAGGAGGTCCTCCTCGTCATGGACAACGTGAAGCGGACACCGCGCGAGCTCGTGGATATCGGCCGTACGCTCGGCCTGCGGGACCGGGGGATCCTCGGCAGCATCGTCCTGCGCGCCGCCTCGCCGGGGATCTGGGACACGCTGCGCATCTCGCTCGGCTGGGCGTGGACCTGGATCGTCCTCGCCGAGCTCGTGGCGGCCACCACCGGCCTCGGCTACCGGATCACGGTGGCCAAGCGCTACCTCCAGACGGACACGATCATCGGCTACCTCATCGTGCTGGGGATCCTCGGCCTGATCACGGACCAGGTGATGAAGGCCGCCGGCCGGCGGCTCTTCCGGTGGGCGGACCGGTGAGCGGCGGCGGCACCCCGCTCCTCGCGATCGAGGGGGTCGCGAAGACCTTCCCCGGCCGGCAGCCGGTGGAGGCGCTCGCGCCGCTCGATCTCACGGTCGGCGAGAACGAGTTCGTCTCGATCGTGGGGACCTCGGGCTGCGGCAAGTCGACCCTCCTCTCGATCGTCGCCGGGCTGATCGAGCCGAGCGCGGGGACCGTGCGCGTGGCGGGCCGCCCGATCTCCGGCCCCGGGCGCGACCGCGGCGTCGTCTTCCAGCAGTACACCCTCCTGCCGTGGCTCACGGCGCGCCAGAACATCGAGTTCGCCCTCAAGGGCGAGGGGCGGAGCGCGGCGGAGCGGCGCCGGATCGCGGACGAGCACCTCGCGCTCGTCGGACTCGCCGGCTTCGCGGACGCCCTCCCCCGGAGCCTCTCGGGCGGGATGAAGCAACGCGTCGCGATCGCCCGGGCGCTCTGCTACCGGCCGCGCATCCTCCTCATGGACGAGCCCTTCGGTGCGCTCGATGCGCAGACCCGGCTCCTCATGCAGGAGCTCCTCGTCCGGATCTGGGAATCGCACCGGCTCACCGTCCTCTTCGTGACCCACGACGTGGAGGAGGCGGTGACGATCTCCGACCGCGTCCTCGTGATGAGCAACCGCCCCGGCCGGATCAAGGAGGAGGTCGCGATCCCCCTCCCCCGGCCGCGCGACCTCGACCTCCAGGAGACACCGGAGTTCCTCCGCCTGCGCCACCGGATCCTCGCCTCGATCCGTGCCGAGGCGGTCGCGATCGAGCCCGGCTTCGACGGCGCGCCGGCCGCCCCGCGCGGGTGACCACGGTCCGGACGGTCACCGGGCCCGCGGCGGCGGATGCGCTCGGCGTGACGAGCGTCCACGAGCACCTCCTCATCGACCTCGGCTGCTGGTTCGATCCCCCCGCGGATGCAGAGGGGGAGCGGATCGCCGCGCTGCGCGTGGGTCCGGAGAGCGAGACCACGGTCCGCGCGAACCCCTTCGCGGTGCGCGACAACCTCGTCCTGGACGATCTCGACCTGGCCGCCGCGGAGATCGGCCGCTTCCGGGCGGCCGGGGGCGGGACGATCGTCGATCTGACGCTCCCGGAGATCGGTCGGGATCCGCGCCGGCTCCGGGCGCTCTCCGAGCGGAGCGGGCTGCGGATCGTCATGGGCTGCGGCCGCTACATCGCGCGCGCCCATCCACCCGAGCTGGCCGGCCGCTCGGAGGATGCGCTTCTCGCGGAGATCCTCCACGACCTGGAGGTGGGGACGGACGGGGTGCGGGCGGGGGTCATCGGGGAGATCGGGACGTCGGATCCGCTCGATCCGGTGGAGGCGCGCGTCCTGGCGGCGGCCTGCCGGGCACAGCGGGAGAGCGGCGTCGCGCTCTTCGTCCACCTCGATCCGTGGGGCGGGAACGGGCACGCGATCGTGGACCGCATCCTGGATGCGGGGGTGGACCCGGCGCGCGTCGCGCTCTGCCACCTCGACCCTTCGCTCGGCGACCTCGGCATCATCCGCTCGCTCGCCGCGCGGGGCGTCTCGGTCTCGATCGACATCTGGGGCGACGAGGACGCCTACGGCGGACGCGGGATGCCGACCGATGCGCAGCGGGCGGCCGCGGTCCGCGCGGCGTGGGAGGAAGGCTGGGCGGACCGGCTCCTCCTCGCCCAGGACGTGTGCACGAAGAGCCAGCTGCGTGCCTTCGGCGGGCGCGGCTACGACCATCTCCTCACCGGCGTGCCGGCGATCCTCCGCGCGGCCGGTCTCCCCGGATCGGCGCTCCCGCAGCTCCTCGTCGCGAACCCGGCCCGCCTCCTGTGCGGGCAGGCTCCCGGCTGAGCGACGCGGCTCCGCTACCCTTCCCGCGATGGAGCTGGGAGACGGTCGCCGATTCCGCGGGCGCGGCGCGCTCGTGACGGGTGGTTCGTCCGGGATCGGGCTCGGCGCGGCGCGCCGTCTCGTCGCGGAAGGGGCCGCCGTCCTCGTCGTGGGCCGGACCCCGGAGAAGGTCGCCGCCGCGGAGCGGGAGCTCCGGGCGCTCGCGCAGGCCGCGTGGGCGGGGAGCGGTGGACCCGTCCCCGCCGTCGCGGGCCGGGTGGCGGACGTGACGGATCCGGCCGCCATGGAGCGCGCGGCCGCGGATGCGGAGGCCCTTGCGGGCGGGCTCCACGTCCTCGTGGCGGCCGCGGGGATCGATGGCGAGGGGAAGGACGCGCTCGCGCTCGACCCGGAGACCTTCGCGCGCGTCATGGACGTCAACGTGCGGGGGCTCCTCCTCGCGAGCCAGGCCACCGCGCGGAGGATGACCGCGGGTGGCGGGTCGATCGTCCTCGTGGCCTCCGTGAACGCCTTCCAGACGGAGACGGGCTTCGCCGACTACAACGCGTCCAAGGGCGCTGCCGTCCTCCTCGCCCGCTCGCTCGCCCTCGATCTCGCGCCGCGCGGGATCCGGGTGAACGCGGTCTGCCCGGGCTACGTCCGGACACCGATGACGGAGGCCTACCTCGCGGACCCTGCGATGCTCGCGGGCATCCTCGGCCACATCCCGCTCGGCCGGGTCGCGTCCCCGGACGAGATCGCGGCCACGATCGCCTTCCTCGCCTCCCCGGAGGCGTCCTATATCACCGGTTCGTCCGTCATCATCGACGGTGGGAGGTCCGCATGAAGCTTCTGTCCCTGCGCGTCTGGTCCGAGCTCGATCCCGCCGAGCGCGCCCAGATCCACGCCCGCTCCACGCACACGATCTTCGACCCCGGTCTCGTGAGCGCGATCGAGCGCATCTATGCGGACGTGGCGGCGCGCGGCGACGCCGCCGTCTGCGACGCGACGCGGACCTTCGACAAGGCGGAGATCACCCCGGACGAGCTTCTCGTCTCCCAGGCCGCGATCGCGGCCGCGCACGCCGGCCTGGACCCCGCGCTCCTCGCCGCGATCCGGGTCGCGATCCGCCAGGTGCGCGCCTTCAACGAGGCGCAGCTCGCGGCGATGCCCGCGTGGCGGACGGAGATCGCGCCCGGCGTCGTCGTCGGCGAGGTCCACCGGCCGATCCCCTCGGCCGGGCTCTTCGTCCCCTGCGGGAAGGGCTCCTTCCCCTCCGTCCTCGTGATGATCGGCGTCCCCGCCGTGGTGGCCGGGGTCCCGGAGATCACCGTCATCGTCCCGCCGATGCCCGGCACCGCGGAGGTGGACCCGGCGGTCCTCGCCACCGCGTACGAGCTCGGGATCACCCGCGTCCTGCGTGCGAACGGACCGGCCGGCGTGGCCGCGGTCGTGACCGGGACGGAGCGGATCGGGAAGGTGGCCAAGGTCGTGGGCCCCGGGAGCCCCGCGGTGACGATCGCCCAGGTCCTCGCCCAGACGCGCGGCGTGGCCACGAACATGCTCTGCGGCCCGTCCGAGAGCCTGATCATCGCGGACGATTCGGCGGACCCGGTCC
The DNA here is from genome assembly GCA_017853275.1 of Chloroflexota bacterium. Lineage (GTDB taxonomy): Bacteria > Chloroflexota > Limnocylindria > Limnocylindrales > CSP1-4 > JAFMJV01. Next base: position 4,608 of record JAFMJV010000026.1, on the reverse strand, counting down.
GGCTCGCCGCGGACCTCCTGAACGAGGCGGAGCACGGCCCGGATTCGGCGGCGATCCTGGTCACCGATTCGCGGGCGCTCGCGGAGGCGGTGGATGCGGAGGCGGCGAAGCAGATCGCCGACCTTCCGGAGCAGCGGGCGGCCTACGCGCGCTCGTCGGTCACCGTCCTCGGCGGCGCGATCCTCTTCGACACGATCGCGGACGCGGTGGACTTCACCGGCGAGTACGCGCCGGAGCACCTCCAGATCGCGACCCGCGACCCGGAGCGCGACCTCGCGCGGCTGCGCTACGCCGGGGAGGTCCTCCTCGGCCAGAACAGCCCGGTGAGCGCGGCGAACTTCTGCATCGGCGTCCCGGCGACCCTCCCCACCGGCGGCTTCGCCAAGGTGAACGGTGGCGTCACGGCGCGCACCTTCCTGACCACGCTCTCCGTGGCGGACCTGACGGCGGACGGGCTCGCCTCGCTCGCGCCCACGACCCTCGCCCTCGCGGACCACGAGGGCTTCCCCGCGCACGCCAACGCGATGCGCATCCGCGGGCTGGCGTAGGGAGGCCGGGATGACGGAGCAGGAGCCCTGGAAGGCCTGTCTCAACCTCGCGGAGATCGAGGCCGCGGGCGCGGCCGCGATGGCCCCGGGGCCGCGCGCCTACTACGCGGGCGGCGCCGCGGACGAGGTCTCGATGCGCGACAACCGCGCGTCCTTCGAGCGCTGGCGGATCGTCCCCCGGATGTTCGTCCCGAACACGCCGCGGGACGCGTCGGTGGAGGTCCTCGGGCGGCGCTGGCCGCAGCCCTTCGCGATCGCCCCGATGGCGCTCCAGCGGAACGGCCACCCGGACGGTGAGGTCGCCGTGGCGCGGGCGGCCGCGGCGCGCGGGCTCACCTACTGCCTCTCGACCTGCGCGAGCGCGGGCTTCGACGAGATCGCCGCCACCGGTGCGCCGCGCTGGTTCCAGCTCTACCTCCTCTCCGACCGGGCGCGCTCGCAGGCGCTCATCGAGGAGGCGGAGGCGACCGGCCACGAGGCGCTCATCCTCACGATCGACACGCCGGTCACCGGGCTCCGCGAGCGCGACATCCGGGACGGCTACGGGCTCCCGAAGGGCGTGGAGTACTGCCTCATCCGGCGCGAGGGCTCACAGCGCGGGACGAGCGTCCTGGACGACGCGATCCAGCCGACCTACTCCTGGGACGACCTCGCGTGGGTCCTCTCCGTCACCCGGATGCCCGTCCTCGTCAAGGGGATCCTCCATCCGGAGGACGCGCGGCGTGCCGTGGAGATGGGCGCCGCGGGGATCGTCGTCTCCAACCACGGCGGACGCCAGCTGGACATGGCGATCGCCGGGCTCGATGCGCTCCCCGCGATCGCGGAGGCGGTCGGGGATCGCGGTGTCGTCCTCATGGACGGCGGGGTCCGGCGCGGCACGGACGTCCTCATCGCGCTCGCGCTCGGCGCGCGGGCGGTCCTCCTCGGCCGGCCGGTCCTCTTCGCGCTCCCGCTCGGCGGGGAGCCGGCCGTGGGCCACGCCCTCGACCTCCTCACGAAGGAGATCGACCGCGCGCTCGTCCTCTCCGGCATCCCGGACGCGCGCGAGTGGCGCCGCGAGCACCTGGTCCGCGCCGGCGAGCTCCCGGGCCGGGGCGCCTGACCGGCGGCGCGTGAGCCGCGCGCGGCGGATCGTCGCCGATCCTGCCGGACCCGACCCGGACCAGCTGGCGCCGGCCGCGGCCGCGCTCCGGGCCGGTGCGCTCGTCGCCTTCCCCACCGAGACGGTCTACGGGCTCGGGGCGAACGCGCTCGACCCGGATGCGGTCGCCCGGATCTTCCACGCGAAGGGCAGGCCTGCGGACAACCCGGTGATCGTCCATGCCCCGGACGCCGCGACGGCGTGGCGGGTGACCACGGGTCCCACGCCGCTCGCGGAGCGGCTCGCCGCGCGCTTCTGGCCGGGTCCGCTCACCCTCGTCCTGGATGCCGCGCCGGAGATGCCGCGCGCCGCCACCGCCGGGCTCGATTCGGTCGCCGTGCGGGTTCCCGCCCACCCGGTGGCGCTCGCCCTCCTGCGCGCGGCGGGCGTCCCCGTGGCTGCGCCCTCCGCGAACCGCTCCGGGCGCCCCTCCCCCACCACGGCGGACCACGTCCTGGCCGAGCTCGGTGACGCGATCGCGATCGTCGTGGACGGTGGCCCCTGCGCCGTGGGCCTGGAATCGACGGTCGTGGACGCGCGCGGGGAGCGGCCGGTCATCCTCCGGGACGGCGCGGTGACGCGCGAGGCGATCGCCGCGGTCGCGGAGCCCCTCGCGGGGGGCACGGGCGCGGCTCCCGCCGATCTCGCCGCCTCGCCGGGGACGCGCCACCGCCACTACGCGCCGGCCTGCCGGGTCCTCGTCGCGCCGCCGGACGGAGCGGTCGCCCTGGCGAGGGAGCTCGCCACGAGCGCCGCGCCGGGGTCGATCGGGATCGTCAGCCGCTTTCCCGCGCCCGCGGGGGTCCGCGAGATCGGGCGCTTCCGGGATGCCGCGGACCTCGCCCCGCGGCTCTTCGCGCTCCTCCGGTCCGCGGAGGCTGCCGGGGTGGCGACGCTCGTCGTGGAGGGTGTGCCGGAGGACGGGATCGGGCGCGCCGTCATGGACCGGCTCCGGCGGGCCGGCGCGGGCTAGGGTCGGCGATCAGCCGCGCCGGGCGGGCGGGAGGAGCTCCTCCACGGACGAGCCGTCCCGGGTGACGACGACCCGTTCGGTCCGGCCGCGCGTGGCGATCGTGAGGCGGTAGCCGTCCTCCGTCACCTCCAGGTCGGTCACCTCCGCGGTGGGACGGCCCGGCCCGGTGACGAGGAGGGTGATCCAGCGGGCGCTCGACCCGCTCCGGACCACCTCCACGACCGGGGCGGCGATCCGCTCGCCGTAGCGCCACGAGACCCAGCCGCCGATCGGATCCGTTCCGCCGGTGACGATCGCGAGGTCCCCCCCGGCAAGGGGCCGGATGAGGAGGTTGCCGCCCTCGCGGCGGGTGTGGGCGGCCCCCTTCGCGAGCATCGGATCGGCATCCTCGGGGAGGTGCCAGCGCTGGCGCCAGGTCCGGGAGGCCGCGGAGCTCGCCCGGTCCTCCACGATCAGCCAGCCGCCGTGGCGCGAGAAGAGGATCCGCCGGACGATCGCCGTCCCCGCCCCCTGGGTCGTGGCGACCGTGGCATCGATCCGGGTCGCGTCCGCGCGCCACGCGCTGAGGCCGCTCGAGGCGCCCCCGTCCGGCAACCCGTCTCCGCTCACCACGTTGTGGGCGTGGCGTCCGGTGAACCAGTCGCGCCAGGTGCCGGAGGTGTAGGTGAACTTGCCGGGGTCCACGACCTGGCGCGCACCGTCCCCCCAGAGGGTGATCGAGCCCCCGTCCGCGTGGCCGTGGATATAGGGCGCCGGGCCGAAGCGGAGGGACCATGCGACCTCGTCCCCGAAGGGACGCTCGCTCCCCCAGCCGGTGCGCGCGAAGAGCCAGCCGTCCTCGCGGTAGAGCCGGAGGGTCCGGCCGGGGGGAGGGCCCGATGCGCCGGCCGTGGCCGCGAACTCCGCGAGCGTCCCGGGGATCGCCCACGCGACGTCCCGCTCGGTATCCCCGATCGTGTCGTAGCGGCCGTCCGGGAGGGTCGCCCAGCCGAGCATCTCCGGCATCCGGTCCACCCGCCCGAAGCCCGCCGGGAGCCCCACGCCGTAGCGCTGGAGGCGGATCCGCGCCGCGAGATAGCGCTGGTAGTTGTAGCGCTGGTAGCCCACGGACTGCTCGTTCGTCACACCCGCGCGGCTGACGCTCGCCAGGACGAGCCGCGCGACCCGGTCGCGGGCGATCCGCAGCCAGTCCGGGCGCCGGAGCGCCCGCGCCGCGTCCATCAGGCCGAGGTCCTGGTCCAGGGCGTGGTTCCCCACCCCCACGTAGAACGAGGCGCTCGCGAGGAGGGCGCCGTGAACGGTGAGCCCGTCGCGCATCCTGGGCGTCATCCCGAGCATCCCGGCCGCGCAGGCGATCACGCCGGCCCGGATCCCCGTCGCCTGGTCGTACCACGACCACCAGCTCCGGGCGGCGCCACGCGGGTTGTCCACGATCCAGTCCTCGATGACCGCGACTGCCCGCCGCGCGTAGCGTTCCTCGCCGGAGATCCGCCACGCGTCCAGGAGGATCCGGACCCACGAGAGGCCGTGGAAGCGGACGAGCCAGTTCCCCTCGCCGAAGGGGTTCTCCCGCCAGGTGAGATCGTGCGGGAGCCGGATCTCGGGGTGGTCGCCGAGGCGGTAGCGATCGTCCATCAGGTCGTCCGCCTGGCGGAGGGTGACCGCATCGTTCCCCTCTCCCACCCGGCGCGACGGGCACTCCACGGGGAGCCCCGCGGTGAGCGGGAGGATCGGCGCGGGAAGGGGCCGGGCGGCGAGCGCATGCCCGGGGAGCGCGGCGATGAGGACGAGGAGCGCGAGGAGGAGGCTCCCCGCCGCCTGGCGACCCGTGCGCTCGTTCATCGCCCTCTCCCTCGTGACCGGTCCTCCGGTGTGCGAGGGGACGATAGCCGGAGCGGCGCGCCGGGGGGAGGCCCGGCCGGTCCGAAGCGGGGGGCCGCTCGTCC
>JAFMJV010000025.1 GCA_017853275.1 Chloroflexota bacterium | reverse complement strand
GCGCTTCGACGTTCCCCGCTGCGTCCGCTCCATCCCCGACCTCTCCTTCCCTGCCGCAATGGCGGCAGCCCGCTGTTTGTGCGGAGCACGATAGCAGGTCAGCGGGGCCCGGATGGCTAGGGCGCGACAGGGAAGCGGGGGCCCCGCGATCATCGGGCGCGGGTTCAGCGCAAGGCGGCGTAGATCCCGAGGATCGGAGCGTCCAGGACCTCCCAGGGGAGCCCCCAGACGCCGGTCAGGTAAACGATGACGAGGTCGTGGGCCGGGTCCACGACGAGCCGTGTCCCGGTGGCGCCGGCGTGCTGGAACGCCGTCGAGGAGAAGGGATCGGTCCGCCCGGGCTTCGCCCAGCCGATCGCGTAGTGCGCGTCCCGGAGGCGGTCCTCCGACCGGCCGATCCCGTCCCATGTCACCTCGCGGGTCATGAGGTCCACGAAGGTCGGCCCGAGGATCCTCCGCCCGTCCAGCTCTCCCCGGCGGAGGAAGGCGCGACCGAAGCGGAGGAGGTCATCCGCTGTGCTGTGGAGGCCCGCGCCGGCCAGCCGGAGCCGCACGAGCCGCTGTCGCTGGGCCTCCGCGGTGGCCCGGTGGAGGCGCGGGCCGGGCGTCCACTCGTCCAGCCAGGTCTGGACCTCGAACGGGACCGCCTGCCCCGGGTCCGGCTCCCAGCTCGTACGGGTCATCCCGAGCGGATCCAGGACCGTCTCGCAGAGGATCGCGGTGAAGGGGGTCCTGAGCGCGCGCTCGATGGCGAGCGCGAGGAGGTCGAAGGTGATCGAGGCGTAGGCATACCGGCTGCCGACCGGCGCCCCGAGCGGCGCCCCGAGGAACCGGGTGAGGAGATCCTCCTTCTCGATCCCCTCGGCCATGATGCGCTCCAGCCAGGTGTCATCCATCCCGGAGGTGTGGGTGAGGACGTGCCAGCCGGTGAGCGCCCGGGCGGTGGGTGTGGCGAGCTCGGGGATCCACCAGGCGAGCGGCGCCTCGAGCAGGAAACGTCCCTCGGCGTGGAGCCGCATGGCGACGGTCGCCACGATCGGCTTGGTGATCGAGGCGATGAGGCATGGGGCGTCAAGCGGGACGGGCACGCTCCCGGGAGCCGCCATGGTCTCCAGGCGGATCGTGCCCGCCGCGTTCGCGACGCCGAGGATCGCGAAGGGGACGGTCCCCTCCGCCACCTGGGCGCGCACGGTCGCGAAGGGGACGCCGAGCGCTTCGGGGTCGAGGCGGGTGGCACCGTTCATGATCGTCCCCCCGGTCCCGGGCAAGAGCGGCTGCGGACCTCCCGCGGCCCGACCGCGAGGGCCGGGGCGGCGGGGCCGGGCACTGCGTCCGGTCTCATCGCTACCAGCGCCCGCCGCCCACAGTCACGAGCGCCTCCGCGACCTGGCCGTGGGGACGGCCATCCACGGTGACCTCGATCGCGATCGGCTGCCGTCGCGCCGGACCATCCGGGTTGATCGCGAGGTCCACGGCAACCTCCGCGCGGGGCGGAGCGTCGAGCTCGGCGCGCTCCCCGACCCACCCGGGAGGCCCCACGAGCCGGACCTCGATCCGCGCGCTCCCGGGCGACGGGTTGCGGATCGTGGCACGGACCCGGGCGGGCTCGCCCTCGGCCACGTGGACGCGATAGGGCCAGAGCCAGCCGCCCCACGAATCGACGTCGAGGTGCGCCTCGTCCGCACCGAGGGGCATCGCACGCCGGTGGACCTCCGCGTACCGTGCCGCCTGCTCGTCCAGCAGATCGAAGAAGGAGGGATCGGTGGTGGCGGCCGGCCAGTGGCCGCTGACCACGACGTCCGGACGCCAGGCGCGCATCCACGCCGCGCTTCGGGCGAAGGAATCGAGGAAGGTCCCGCCGCGGTAGACGTGGTTCCCCCGGATGTGGACGGTGCTCCAGTCCACGATCCGCTCTTCCATGATCTCCTGGTAGACGTGCCGCTCGTGGCCGGCCCGGCCGCTGAAGCTGTACTGGTCCCCGGAGTGGGCGTACCGGATCCCGTCCACCTCCCACCCGATCAGCTGCTCGAAGCGGGTATGCCCGCTCGCCGCCGCGAAACGGAAGGTGACCCCCTCCCAGGTGACGGGCACGTCATCGTCCAGGACGCGCGCGACCGCGAACGGGGTCGGCTCCGTGCACGGGAAGACGCTCCCCATGGGGTCCGTAAGGAGCGCGGCGAACGAGCGATGCGCCCAGATCTGCGTGCCGTGGAGGCGCTGGAGGAGCGGCATCCCGGCCACGTGGTCATCGTGGTAGTGGCTGGGGATCGCGACGTCGATGCGCTCGACACCGGCGGCCTCGCGCAGGAGGTCGAGGGTGTGGAGGAGCGCCCGCCGGCGCTGCGGCGCGGGGCTGACGAACCCCACCTTCCAGTGGTGGTAGCCATAGTCGATCGCCAGGGCGCGGCCGGAGGGCGATGTGATGAAGATGCTCGTGCTGTGGGGGTCCCGGGTGGCCCAGACCCGCTCGCTGAGCCGGATCGGGCGGATCGGCGGCTCCACGATCCACGCGGTCTCCATCGCGAGATCCGCCATGAGCGCCTCCATCGACGCCCGCAGCGCGACGAGCGCGCCGTCAACGTCGCGCAGGATCGGCTCGCCGAGGCTGGGGAGGAGCGCCGCAGGGGCGCGCAGCCGGAGATCCGCCGCCGCATGCCAGACCTCGACAGCGCCCGGCAGCCCGTTGTAATCCTGCTGGAGCGGAGCGACGCGGGGGACGCGGCCGGGCGAGTGGATCGTCTCGCCCACGCAGATCGCCACCGCCGGACCACCCCCGATCGGGACGGCGATCCCGACCTGGCCGATCGTGGCTCCGGGAAGGGGGATCACCTCGAGTGAGAGCCCGCCGAGCTCGATCCGCTCGAGGTCGCGGAGGACCCCCGCGACGGGGATCTCCTCGATCGGTGCGAAGTGCTCCCAGTGGTTCGCGTAGACGATCCAGGTCTGCCGCGCCCGGTGGTGCTCCACGGCGTCCCGGAAGAGCTCGACCTCGCGCTCCGGCACGAGGACAGGGATGCCGAGCTCCCGGGCGGCCCGCGCAGCTCCTGCGGCGTGGTCGCGGAAGTAGTGGGTGCACAGGAGCGCCACCGGCGGCGCCGGCAGCTCGCCCACGCGATCGACCCACTCGCCGGTCCCGGCGTCCACGATCACCGTCCCCGCCGGGCCGACGAGCGCGTAGACGTTGCAGCTGTCCCGCCAGCGGAGGATCCCGGGAAGGACCGGCTCCCAGCCGGGAGCGCGCGTGTCCGGGTCAGGCACCGGGGGCCGCCGGCGAGGAGCCGTCCACCCCGCCGAGCTCCGCCCGGATCCCCTCGACCATCGCCATGACGCGCCGGCCGTACTCCAGGTAGCTCTCCCGCATCGCCTCTGCCTGGGTCGTCCCCTTCGACGGGTCGTGGAAGACCGCGGCGAGGTGGGGCTCGATGGAGATTCCGCCATCATAGCCGCGGGCGATCATGTCCGCGAGGATCCGGCGCACGTCCCCGTCCCCCTCACCCGGCCAGGTGTGGACATCCTCGTCCGCGGAGATCATCCGCCCGTCCTTCACCTGGATGTAGGCCACGTGGTCCCGGACGTGACGGTAGAACTCCCAGGCGGACTGCTTGGGCAGGCGGCCGTCCGGACCGGGTCTCGCGCTGTGGTCATCGCTATGGACCGGGTTCCCGGTATCGAAGACGAGCTTCAGGCCGGGGACCGCGTCCAGGAGCCGCTGGGTGTAGGTCCAGCCCATCCCGCCGTAGTTCATGCAGTTCTCGTGGACCGGGGTCAGGCCGGCGTCGGTGAACATCGCGTGGAGCTCCCGGAGCCGCCGGAAGCGCTCCTCCTCGCGCTGATCGGGGAGCGGGCGGCCGTTCGCGTCCTCGCGGACCGCGAAGGACATGATGCGGACCAGCGGCGTCCCGAGCCGCTGCATCCGCACGATCGAGCGCCGCGCCTCCCCGAGCGTCCGGTCGAACGGCTCGTCGATCGAGGTCCCCCAGTTCGCGATCCCGGACGCGAAGCAGTTGATCCGGACGCCCGACCCGGCGAGCTGTTCGCAGACCCGCTCGAAGGCGTCGTCCGGGAGCTCATGGATCAGGGTTCCGTCGATCTGGCGGCACTCGATCGCATCCCAGCCGAGCTCCCTCGTGATCGCGATCTGGGTCGGGAGGTCCCGCGCGGCCTCGTCCGCGAGCCCCGTGAAGTACATCCTCATGCCTCCGTTCGGCGGGTCCCGAAGGATCCCCGCAGGTCGATCACGCCGCCCGCGGCCGCCGCGCTGCGGGGCCGGCTCGTCCGGGCCAGCTCCGCGTAGGCAGCCTCCACGGGGCCTGGGTCCAGGGGAAGCGAGAGCGTCCGGTCCCAGAGCGAGGAGAGGAGCATCGCGTTCCCCATCTCGACCGCGGCGAGGCCGTCCTCGCCCGGTCCGATGAGCGGCTCCCCGCGCCGGATGGCGGCCACGAAGTTCGCGAGGATCTCCTCGTGCTGGCCGCCCCAGCCCTGGACGGGGATGCGGACCTCTTCGACGGCCGGGGCATCGAAGGGACCGGGCGCCTTACGCAGGGTCTCGATCACCCCGCGCTCCGTCCGGTGCCAGACGATGCCGTCGTCGTCCACCACGACCCGTCCCCGGTCCGTGGCGACCTCGAGGCGGTTCGTCCCCGGCGCCTCGCCGGTCGTCGTGATGAAGACACCGGTTGCGCCGCCGGGCTGCTCGAGGAAGGCGGTGCAGGCGTCCTCCACCTCGATATCGTGCCAGCGTCCGAGCGCGCAGTGCGCACGGACCCGGTCCGGGCGGCCGAAGAGCCAGCACCAGAGATCGAGCTGGTGGGGGCACTGGTTGACGAGGACGCCGCCCCCCTCGCCCGCCCAGGTCGCCCGCCAGCCGCCGGACCGGTAGTAGGCATCCGTGCGGAACCAGTCCGTGATCGTCCACGAGATCCGGTGGACCGGTCCGAGCTCGCCATCGGCGAGGAGCCGCTTCAGGGTGCGATAGCGGGGGTCGGTCCGCTGGTTGACCATCAGGGCGAACGCCAGGTCGGGGCGGCGCTCGTGGGCTTCCACGAGCCGGCGCGCGTCCGCGACATGGACCGCGAGGGGCTTCTCCACGAGGGTGTGGATGCCGCCGTCCAGCGTGTCCACGCCGATCTGCGCATGGAACGGGTGGGGCGTGGCGATGACCACCGCGTCCGCCGCGCGCGCCGCGACCAGGTCCCGGTGGTCGGTGAAGGCGGGGATGCCGGGGAACGCGGCGGAGCGGGCCGGGTCCGCATCGCAGACGGCCGCCAGCCGGGCACCGGGGATCCGGCCCTCCTGGAAGGCGCGTGCGTGCGCAGACCCCATGCTGCCCAGCCCGATGATCGCGATGCGCACGTCGTCCGTCATCCTCCGCCTCCGGGCTCCGCCGACGAGGGTGTCATGCGGATGGCCCATCCACGCCCACGCTCACCACGGACCCCCGGAGCCGCGCCTCCTCGGCGGCGAACGCGATCGCATGCCCGTGGAAGACCTCGGGGAAGTCCATTCCGGGCGTCGCCGTCCCGGCGCGGACCGCGAGGGCATGCTCCACGAAGCCCTCCACCATGATCCGGTCACCCGCGTCGTGACCCGCCTCCGCCTCGACCTGGATGACCCGCCGGGCCTCGGACCGGAAGCCCTCGGGGGGGAAGCCGAGGATCTCCAGCCGCCCCGATGCCAGGTGCCCCCGGATCTCGCCGCGCGTGCCGCGCACCGTGATGATCCGCGTGTTCTCGGCCGCGAAGGCCGTGACCGTCAACGTGGCCACGGCACCGTTCGCGAAGCGGACGATCGTGGCCTGGTGGTCCGGGACGTCGTTGTCACAGTGGTAGACGCAGCGGCCGTACGGTCCGGTCCGGAGCGCGTTCTCGAGCGCGGCGGGATCGGTGGATGGGGAGACCACGGATGCGGGCCACTCCACCCCGGGCTGGAGCCCGCCGTAGAAGGTCGGGGCGTGGAAGGGACACGCCGCGGCCGCCGGGCACCCGTCGGTGCATCGCGCAGGTGCCCCGGACGGTGCACCGCCGGAGTGGAAGTGGCGGCGGTCGCCGAACGACGCCACGCTCGTCGCCCGCGATCCGACAAGGTGGGTGATGAGGTCGAGGTCGTGGCAGGCCTTGGCCAGGATGAGCGGGCTCGCCAGGTCCGCACGACGCCAGCTGCCGCGCACGTAGCTGTGGGCGAAGTGCCAGTAGCCCACATCCTCCTGGTGGTCGACGGCCACGAGCTGGCCGATCTCGCCCGAGTGGACGATCGCCTCGATGCGGACGAAGAAGTCCATCGACCGAAGGGGGTGCGCGACCGAGACGCTCGTGCCGTGCCGCTCCACCGCCTCACGGAGCGCGCGCAGGCCCTCCGCCGTGACCGCGACCGGCTTCTCCAGCAGGAGCGGCCGGCCCGAGGCGATGACGGCGAGCGCCTGCTCGACGTGGAAGCGGTCGGGTGTGGCGATGACCACCGCGTCATGGCCGACGGCCCCGAGCGCCGCCTGCCAGTCGGCGAAGCAGGACTCCGGTGGGAGACCGTGCTCGGTCGCGAAGCGCGTCCGGGCAGCCGGATCGGGGTCGGCGACCGCCACGAAGCGTGCCCGGTGCGGCATGGCGAGCACCTCGGCCCCGTAGACCTCGCGGCCGCGCTGCCCGGCGCCGATGAGGAGAAGCCGGAGAGGCTCGAGGTCCGAGGTCGCCCCGGGGATGCGGGTCACTTGACGCTCCCGGAGGTGAGCCCGCCCACGATCCAGCGCTGGGCGGCGAAGAAGACGACGAGGACAGGGGTCGCGAGGATGCAGGCGCCGGCCGCGAAGAGCCCCCAGTTCGTGTTCCGCCCGTCGGTCCCCGTGGCGACATCGGTCAGCCCGACCGCAGCGGTGAGCATGTCGCGGTCGTTGAGGACGACCGATCCGATCGCGTACTCGCCGACGGAGAGCATGAAGGTGAGGACGGCGACCACGATGATCATCGGCGCCGCGAGCGGGAGGATGACCGAGATGAAGATCCGGAAGTGGCCGGCACCGTCGATCCGGGCCGCCTCGTCCAGCTCGCGGGGGATCGCGTTGAAGTTGCCGGTGATCAGCCAGGTCATGACGCCGAGGGAGCCTCCGAGGTAGACGAGGATGAGGCCGGCGTGCGTGTCGAGTCCGATGGCCGGGAAGATATCCCCGATCCAGTCCAGGAGGAGGAAGAGCGCGACGAGCCCGAGGACGGCCGGGAAGAGCTGGATGAGGAGGATGGCGGCGAGGCCCTCGCGCCGGCCACGGAAGCGGAAGCGGGCGAAGGCGTAGGCCGCGAGGCAGCTCACCGCGACGGTCCCGATCGTGCTCACCCCCGAGACGAGGAGCGTGTTCCCCATCCAGCGGAGGAAGGGGATGCGCTCCCCCGCGAAGAGGTCCGCGTAGTTCTCGAGGCTGATCGAGCGGAAGAGCTCGTTCGATCCGGTGAGGGTCCCGTTCGCGCTGAGCGAGGCGGAGAGGATCCAGGCGATCGGAAGAAGGACGACCACGATCATCACCCACGCGATGAGGTGGCGCCATCCGGTCTGCAGGAACCAGCGCACGCTAGAAGACCTCCTCGTAACGACGCGTGCGCCGGAAGCTGAGGATCGAGATCGCCGCGACGATCATGAAGATCGTGGCCGAGATCGCGCTCGCCAGACCGTAGTCCTGGACGCTGTTGTCGAAGGCGAGCTTGTAGGTGAGCGTGATGAGGAGGTCGGTGGCGCCCGCGTCGATCTCCGAATCGAGGGCGATCGGCCCGCCCCGGGTGAGGAGCCAGACGAGGTTGAAGTTGTTGAAGGCGAACGCGAAGGCGGAGACGAGGAGGGGCGCGACCGTCACGAGCAGGAGCGGCAGGCGGACATGGCGGAAGAGCCGGCGGCGGCCGGCGCCATCGATCGTCGCCGCCTCCTCGAGATCGCGGGGGATCGACTGGAGCGCTCCCGTGGCGATGAGGAACCAGTAGGGGAACTCGAGCCACAGGCTCACCATGAGGACGCTGAAGCGGGCGAGCCAGGGGTCCTGGAGCCACGGGATCTTCGCCCCGCCCAGGAGGACCTCGTTGATGAACCCGAACTCGGGGTTGAGGAGGCCGCCCCAGATGAGGACGGAGAGGAAGACGGGGAAGGCGTACGGGAGGATCAGGATCATCCGGTAGATCCGCCGGCCACGGATCCGCGGGTCGTTGAAGACGAGCGCCAGGAAGGTCCCGAAGCCGAAGCCCATCGCCACGGAGAGGATCGCGAAGACGAAGGTCCACAGGAAGACTCCGAGGAACTGCTCGCTCTCCCGGACCTCGCGCACCATCCGGGCGAAGTTGTCCAGGCCCACGACCGCGCGCCACCCGGGATCGATCTGCGTCCCGTCCGGTGCCGCGAAGTTCCCGCGGCCGTTGTCCCGGTAGACGACGCCGGTCGAGGAATCGACGACCGCATCGAGGGCAGGATCGTAGGCGCGGACGGAGCGGAAGACGAAGGCGGTCTGACCGTCCTGCGTGCGGAGGACGCCGTCGGCGGGGTCCGCGGCGATCGGGACCTCCATGCCGAGGATCTCGTCCTGGCGGCCGAGGATCTGCTGGAAGGTGAGGGCCTCGGCCCCGGGGAGCCCGACCGCCTTGCCCGCATCGTTCCGCTCGGCGTCCGGCGCCGGTGCGAGCGGGGTCGCGGGGTCGCCCACGAGCGCCGCGCCATCCGGGTCGGTCACGAGGAAGGAGAGGCCCGTGGGGCCCTCGAGGATCGCGAGGAGGTACTTCGGCGAATCCGGGACGCGCTCGCGGCCGGAGAGGGCGATCGCCGCGATCGCGTCCTGCTTCGTCCCCAGGTGGCCCTGGCCGGCGTTCGTGAAGGCCGTGAACCCGGAGTAGAGGATGACGAAGACCTGGAACGTGAGGAGCAGGAGGATCCCCGGGGCCAGGTACTTCAGGGGGACCGCCCATGGCCCGAGGTAGAGGAGATCGAGCCCGAGCGTGACGATGACGACGAGGAGCGCGACCGGCCACACGCCCGCGCCGTAGAACCCCATCACGAGCAGCACGCTGATCGCGTTGAGGACGGCGAAGCCGAGGAGCTTCAGCAGGAGCTGCAGCACGGGGGCCCTCGGGGAAGAGGATGCCGGAGGGGTGCGGCCGGTCGGCCGCACCCCTCCGGGTCATGGGCTGGACTAGGAGGCGGGCTCTTCGAGGCCGGCCGCCACCTGGGCTGCCATCTCCTTCCAGAGGGTCTCCGGGTCACCCTGGCCGCGCAGGATCGCGACCTGGGTCTTGCCGATCGGGCCCCACGTGGCGCCGTTCGCCACGGGATCCCCGAAGAGCGGCTGCGCCGCGACGCCGTTCTCGCCCCAGGCCTTCACGTCCGGGTCGGACGCGACCTGCTCGAAGGCGGCCTTGTGCGCCGGCGGGTAGGAGCCGACCTCGAAGAGCGTGACCTGCGCCTCGGGGGTGACCATGAACCGGGTCGCGAAGTCGGTCGCCGCAAGGGCACAGTCGCTCTTCGGGTTGAGAACGAGGCCGAAGACGCCGAGCCACGGCGCCGCGACGGAGCCGCCGGCGGACGGGAGGAGGTCGATCGCGTAGTCGATCCCCGCCTCCTTGATCGCCGGGAGGTCCCACGGGCCCGTCACGAGGAACGGGGTCTTGCCCGTGATGAAGCGATCGACCGCGATGTCGAAGCCGACGTCCGGGCTGATCGCACCGCTCGCGCCCCACTCGCCGAGCGCGCGCGCGAAGGCGAGGCCGGCCTCGGTGTCCAGGGTCGGCTGGCTGTAGTCGAAGCTCCCATCCTCGTTGCGGGCGAACCAGTGGTCGCCGAAGGAGGTCTGGAACGGGTACATCAGGTAGGCGTTGCCGCCCTCCGGATCCATCGGGATCGCGACGACGAGCTCCGTGGTGCCGGCGTCGACGAGCGCCTGCCCGGCAGCGATGAGATCGTCCATCGTGGCCGGCGCCTCGGGGACGAGGGCCTTGTTCCGGATCAGGCCGATGTTCTCGGTCCAGAGCGGGACCATGTACGCCTTGCCGTCGACGAGCGCGGCGGCTGCGGCGGCGGGCTGGAAGGCATCGAGCGCGTCACCCAGCTCGAGCGGCGAGGCGATGCCGCTCGCGACCCAGGCATCGAAGGGCCCGGGGGCGATGATCAGGTCGGGGCCGCCACCGGCCGGGACCTGCGTCTCGTAGTCCGAGTTGATCGTGCTGAAGGGGACGGAGATCAGCTCGACCTCGATCCCGGTCTCGGCGGTGTAGGCCTCGGCGGCCTTGCCCAGAGCGAGGTGGGTGATCTCGTCGCCCCACACCTCGACGGTGCAGCCGTCGTCCTGCGCGAGGACGGGGATCGCCGGCGCGATCGCGGTCGCACCGAGGACGATGGAGGCGGAGACGAGGGCCGTTGCGCCTCGTCGGAAGGAACGGGACATCGGGTGCACTCCTCCTGGTGGCCGCCCGGGCGGGCGGCCGGTCCGTGATCAATCCGTGGGTCGGGCCTCAGCGTCGGGGATAGGCGCTCCTCCGTGCAAGGGGTGACGTTCGCACGTCCCGGGGTGTCATCGCCGGCCCATCCGGTCGACGATCCGCCCGACACCCGGCTGCCGGGCGGCCCAGAGGGCGCTCCGGCGCAGCCGTGGCTGCGACATGAGACGGTGCGTGAGCGGCCGGCGGACCGCTCCCGAGCCGCGCGCACCGCTGCGCGGCGTCCAGCCGCCCGCCGCCTCGTCCGCGAGCGCGGCGTGGGCGGCGTTGTGACCCGGGGCCCCGATCACGCCGCCACCCGGATGCGTCCCTGCCCCGCACAGGTAGAGCCCGGAGACCGGCGTGCGGTAGGAGCCGTAGCCGGGGATCGGGCGGTTCGCGAAGAGCTGCCCGAGGGTCATCGCACCGTGGAAGATATTCCCGCCGGGGAGCCCGTATTCGCGCTCCAGGTCGAGCGGCGTGATCGTGTGGGTGCCCACGATCGAGGCGCCGATCCCCGGTGCGTAGGTCTCCATGAGGGAGATGACCCGCTTCTCGAAGACCGGCTTGAAGGCGTCCCAGTCCGTCCCGCTGAGCGTGAAGGGGAGCTGCTGGATCCCCGTGGAGAGGATGTGCTTCCCGGCCGGGGCCATCGTGTCGTCGTGGACGGACTGGATGATGAACTCGATCGGGAAGTCGTCCGGGACCTCGCCCCGGAGCTGCGCATCGCCCACGCGGCGGAAGGCGTCCACCTCCGCGCCGAGGAGGGTGAGGCCGCGATGGATCGGCCCCTCCCCGGCCGGGAGGCCGGCGAAGTCCGGGAGCCGGTCCAGGGCAAGGAAGACGCGTGCCATGGATCCACGCTCGTCGAAGCGCGAGACCTGCCGGACGACGGCATCCGGCAGGTTCCCCGGGTCGAGGAAGCGCAGGTAGGTCTGGCGCGGGTCGGCGTTGCTCAGGACGAGGGGCGCACGGAGCTCCTCCCCACCGGCGAGGACGACCCCCACGGCCCGGCCACGCTCCACCACCACGCGCTCCACCGGCGCTTCCACGCGGACGCTCCCGCCCTTCGCCCGGAGGCGGGTCGCGAGCGACTCGGCGATCGCGCCCATCCCGCCGCGCGGGAAGGCGAACTGGCCCATGTGGCCGTCGTACTCGCCGGTCGCGTGGTGGCCGTAGACGTAGGCCCAGCCCGGGGTATACGGGCCGCCCCACACGCTGACGATCGCGAGGAAGGTGAGGAAGCCCTTCAGGACCTCGTTCGTGAAGCTCCGCGCGAGGAGGTCGTCCACGCTGAGAGTGAAGAACTCCGCCCACAGCTCCTCCTCGCCGGCATCGGCGAAGGAGCGGTAGACCTCGTCCAGGGTGGGCGGATCCGAGGAGAGGATCCACTGCCCGGTGAGAGCGGCGAAGCGCTCCAGCCGGAGGCCGAAGGTCACGAGCCGGTCGCCTTCGCCGGGCATGCTCCGCTCCATCTCCCGGAGCGTGCGCGAGAGGTCGTTGTAGAGGAAGACGTGGCGCCCGTCGCGGAGGAGGTTCGCCTCGCCCATCTCCGTCTGGTAGAGATGGAGCCCGTGCCGGTCCAGGCGGAGGTCCGCCAGGATCCGCGGGTGGAGGAGCCCCGAGACGTACGAGCACGCGGAGGCGCGGAAGCCGGGGATCACCTCCTCGGTGACCGTCGCCCCGCCCACGCGCACCCGCCGCTCCAGGACGAGGACGCGCTTCCCCGCATCGGCGAGGTAGTTCGCGGCGATCAGGCCGTTGTGGCCTGCCCCGATGACGATCGCGTCGTAGCCGGCGCCCGGTGCCATCGCGTGACCCCTCCCCCGGCGCCTAGTAGACCTTCGCGAGAAGGCCGCCGTCCACGATCATGTAGGTCGCGTTGACGTAGGACGACTCGTCCGAGGCGAGGAAGAGGACCATCTGGGCGACCTCGCGCGGGTGCCCGATCTTCTTCGCGGGGTACTGGGCGGCCATCTCGGCCTTCGCCTTCTCCGGGTCGCCGGTGGCGTGCCAGTACTTCACGATCATCGGCGTCTCCATGTCCCCGGGGCAGACGCAGTTGCAGCGGATCCCGTCGATCGCGTAGGCCAGGCCGACGGAGCGGGTGATCCCGAGGACCCCGTGCTTCGTGGCCGTGTAGGCGGGGAGGAACGGGTCGGAGACGAGCGAGAGCGCGGATGCGGTGTTGACGATCGAGCCGCCGCCCGTCTCGCGCATCGCGAGGACCGCGTGCTTGCAGCCCCAGAAGACCGCCTTCAGGTTGACGGTGTTGATCCAGTCCCACTCCTCGGTCGTGGTCTCGTGGAGGGGCTTCTCGAGCTGGACGCCGGCGTTGTTGTGGATGAAGTCGAAGCCACCCCACTCGCGGCGGACGTCCGCGATCGCCTGGATGATCTCCGCCTCCTTGCTCACGTCCGTGTGGCGGAAGCGGGCGGTCCCGCCCGCAGCCGTGATCTCGCGCGCCACGCGCTCGCCGTTCGCGGTGTCGATATCGCACACGAGGACCGCGGCGCCCTCCCGGGCGAGGAGCTTCGCGGATTCCTCGCCCAGGCCGGAAGCCGCTCCGGTGACGAGACCGACCTTGTTCGCCATGCGCATCGTTCGTTCTCCTTCGTCTCTACAGGGGGGGTTCGGGGGTGGGTCAGATCGCGGTCGTGCCGCCGTCCACGGACCAGACCGATCCGGTGGCGAAGGTCGTGGCGCCCAGGGTGAGGATCACCTCGGCGATCTCCTCCGGCGTCGCCCAGCGCTTCAGCGGCACGCGCTCCGTGGCGGCGATCCGGGTCGCCTCCGGGTCGGGGAAGTAGAGGAGCTCGGACTCCATCATCGGCGTGGCGATCGGGCCGGGGCAGATCGCGTTCACGCGGATCTTCCGCGGCGCCAGCTCGTGGGCCATCGCCTTCGTCACCCCGATGACGCCGAACTTGCTCGCGCAGTAGTCCACGTAGAGCCCCATCCCCATGAGCGCGAGCTCCGAGCCGAGGTTGACGATCGATCCGCCCTCCTCCATCCGGAGCGCCGCCTCGCGCGCGACCCAGAAGGTGCCGCTGAGGTTGATCCCGATCGAGGTCGCCCACTTCTCGGGCGTCATCTCCTCGAGGGATGCCGGACCGTCCACGCCCGCGGCGTTGACGACGAGGTCGAGCCCGCCGAGCGCGGCATGCGCCGCCTCCACCGTCCGCGCGACCGCAGCGGGGTCGCTCACGTCGCAGGGGAAGGCGAAGGTGCGGGGGCCGAGCTCGGCAGCCAGCGCCGCGAGGGCGTCCGCCCGGCGCGCCACGAGCGCGACGCTCCCTCCCCGCGCGTGGATGAGGCGAGCGGTCGCCATGCCGACACCGGACGATGCGCCGGTGACGAGTGCCTTCAGCGGGGACATCCGAGGATCCTCCTTAAGCGACGGGACGGGGTGGAGCCGGTCATCCGGCGGTCAGGTCGAAGACCATCACCTGCCGGTAGGTGCGGCCGGCGGGGACGGTGGGGGACGGGAAGTGGGCGAACCGCGGGGCGTCCGGGAAGTGCTGCGTCTCGAGCGTGAAGCCGGCGTACTGGCGATAGCGCCGGCCGCCCTTCCCCACGATCCCGTCGTGGAGGTAGCCGCCCGTGTACATCTGGAGGCCGGGCTCGGTGGTCCGGAGGCGAAGGGTCCGTCCGGAGGCCGGGTCGTGGATCTCCGCCGCGTCGCGCAGGCCCTCGGCATCCGGGATCCCGCGCAGGCACCAGTTGTGATCCCAGCCGCCGCCACCCTGGAAGACATCGGCCCCCACGGGCGGGAGGGCTGCAAGGTCACGGCCGATCGGGTGGCGCTCCCGGAAGTCGTAGGGGGTCCCGGCGACGGCGAGGATCTCGCCGGTCGCGAGGAGCTCCCCGTCCACCGGCACGTAGAAGTCGCCGGCGATGCGCATCTCCTGTGCGAGGACATCGCCCGAGGCGTGGCCGGCGAGGTTGAAATAGGAGTGGTGGACCATGTTCACGATCGTCGTGGCGTCCGGGACCACCTCCATCACGATCGTCAGGCGTGTCCCCTCGAGGCGGTAGGTGCTCGAGATCGCGCACGCACCGGGGAAGCCCATCTCGCCATCCGCGCTCTGGGTACGGAAGACGATCGAGCGGCCGTCGCTCCCCGCCTCGGACTCCCAGATCCGGGAGTCCCACCCGGCACGCCCGCCGTGAAGGTGGTTCGGGCCCTCGTTGCAGTCCACGGTGTGGTCGCGGCCCGCGAGGGTGAAACGACCGCGCCGGATCCGATTCCCGTAGCGGCCCACCGTCGCCCCGAAGTACGACGGGGAGGCGGCGTAGGCGGCGGCGTCATCGAAGCCGAGGACGATGTCCGCGGTCTCGCCCGTCCGGCCCGGAACGTGGAGCTCGGTGAGCCGCGCGCCGTAGTCGGTGAGGCGGGCGGTCACCCCGGCGCCGCCGTCCAGGCGGAAGGCACGGGCCGGACGCCCGGCGACCTCTCCAAAGGCTTCCTCACGAACGGTCACGGAGCTCCCTCCCGATGGTCGATGGGCGTGGCGGCCGGGGAGCCTGAAGCGCCGGAGCGGCGCTCAAGGATCCGCAGCGCGATGACGACGAGGACGACGCTCAACGTGCCGATGAGCGTCACGACCGCGTTGATCGAGGGGGTGAAGCCGAAGCGCGTCTGCGCCCAGATGTGGACCGGCAGGGTCGGCTCGGTCCCCACGAGGAAGTAGGTGACGATCACCTCGTCGAAGGAGAGGGTCAGGGTGAGGAGCGCGGCAGCCAGGACCGCGGTCCGGATCTGGGGACAGGTGACGTGGAGGAACGTCCGCACGGGACCGGCGCCGAGGTCCATGGAGGCCTGCGCGAGCGCGGGGTCGAGCCGGTTCAGACGGGTGAGGACGAGGAGGGTGACGATCGGGACGGTGAAGGTCAGGTGGCCGAGGACCACGGTGAGGAGGCCCGGCTGGAGCCCGAGCGACCGGAAGGTGATCGCGAGCGAGAGTCCGAGGACGAGCCCGGGCACCACGACGGGGATCACGATGGCCGCCTGGAGGACCGTGGAGGATCGCCCCCGGACGCCGTGGAGGATGACGGCGAAGAGGGTACCCACGATGCTCGCCACGACCACCGTGATCCCCGCCACGGTGAGGCCGAACCGCACGGCGGCCACGAGGCTCCGGTCCGCGGGCAGCGCCTCGAACCAGCGCGTCGTGAAGCCCGCCCACGGGAGGGCCTGGATGGTGGAATCGTTGAGCGCGAAGAGCGCGATCGTGACGAGCGGCGCGTAGAGGAAGAGGAAGACGGCGAGGAGGCCGAGCCGGGCAAGGAGCTCGCCGATGCCCTCCCCGAGGGAGCGGGCGTGCGGCGGCCGGCCGGCAGGGTAGGGACGGGCGATGCTACTCAAGGACGCCCTCCGTGCGCGTGATCCGCGCGACGAGCGCGAGGAGGAGCCCCGTGCTGAGGAGCATGAGGATCGAGAGGGCGGCGCCCCGGGGCCAGTCGTTCGCCAGGCCGAACTCGGAGACGATCAGGTTCCCGAACATCGTCCCGTCCATCCCGCCCACGAGCGCCGGAGTCAGGTAGTCCCCGACGCAGATGAGCAGGGCAAGCGCGAACCCGATGGCGGCCCCCTGCCGGGAGAGCGGCCAGACGACCGTCGTGAAGGTGCGCCACGGCGATGCGCCCCCATCCGCGGCCGCCTCGAACAGCGGTTTCGGGATCCGCTCCAGGGCGGCGTAGGCGGCCACGAAGACGAACGGGATCGAGACGTAGGTGAGGGTGAGGAAGACCGCGAAACGCGAGTAGAGAAGGAACCCGAGCGGCTCGTCCAGCACGCCGATCCCTGTCAGCGCGGTGTTGATCACCCCCTGGTCGCCGAGGATGATCTTCCAGGCGTAGACCCGGACGAGGTAGCTGATCCAGAGCGGGACGACGACGAGGATGAGAACGAGCAGGCGCGCCCGCGAGAGCCGGCGTACCACGAACCAGGCCATCGGGTAGGCGACGAGCGTGGCGAGGAGCGCCGCCCCGAGCGCGGTGAGGATCGTGCGCAGGAGGAGCTCCCGTGGCACCCGCGAGCCGAGGATATCGAGGTAGTTGTCCAGCGAGAGCGACCGGACGAGCCGGCCCTCCTCCATCCCCCACAGGCTGTAGACGATGAGAAGGAGGTTCGGGAGCGCGACGAGGACGAGGGCGTAGAGCCCGATCGGCACGAGGGCGAGACGGCGCGGGAACGACCATCCCCGGGAGGTGCGCGGCGCAGGGATCGCGGCGCTCATGCCTGCTCATGGAGCCGGACGAGGTCCGCGGGGAGGAAGGCCACCGGGACGCGGTCCCCCGTGCCGAGCGCGAGGCTTCCGGTCCCCGGCGCACGGCCGACGATCCGGACCCCCCCGACCCGGGTGACGATCTCCGCGCTCTCGCCGAGGAAGACGACCTCCTCCACGTCCGCCTCGAGCCGGACCTCGCCGCTCCGGGGCGGGGCCGCGACCTGGACCGCCTCGTAGCGCAGGGAGTAGGTCGCGGGTCCGGCCGGGTCATCGCCGGCGACGGGGATGACGAGATCGGCACAGCGGAAGGCGGATGACCCGGCGTCGCCGGCAGCCACGGAACCGTGAAGGAGGTTCGTCTTCCCGATGAAGCTCGCCACGAACGGGGTGGCCGGACGGTAGTAGACATCGCGCGGCGTCCCGAGCTGCTCGATCCGGCCACGCGCCATGACCGCGAGACGGTCGGACATCGAGAGCGCCTCACCCTGGTCGTGGGTGACATAGACGAAGGTGATCCCGACCTGCTCCTGGAGGTGCTTGAGGACGCGCTGCATCTGCTGGCGGAGCTGCAGGTCCAGGGCGCCGAGCGGCTCATCCAGGAGGAGGAGACGCGGCCGGCCGGCGAGCGCGCGGGCGAGGGCCACGCGCTGGCGCTGGCCACCGGAGAGCTGGTGCGGGAGCCGGGACTCGAAGCCCGTCATCTCGACCTGCCCGAGCACCTCGCCGACACGGGCGGTGATCTCCGGCCGGGGACGGCGGGCCATCCGGAGCGGGTAGGCGACGTTCTCGGCGACCGTCATGTGGGGGAAGAGGGCGTAGCCCTGGAAGACGGTGTTGACATCCCGGCGGTAGGGCGGCACCCCCGAGACGTCGATGCCGTCAAGGAGGACCCGCCCTTCCGATGGGCGCTCGAACCCCGCGATCATCCGCAGGCAGGAGGTCTTGCCGGACCCGCTGGGACCGAGCAGGGAGAAGAACTCCCCCTGCCGGATCGCCAGGTCCACGCCGTCGACGGCGGGAGCGGCCTGCCCTGGGTAACGCTTCGTCACGCCGTCCAGCGCGACGACCGCGTCCGTGCTCGCGATCACGGGGTCGGTCGGTCAGGAACCGGCCTTGAACTCGTTCCAGACCGCGATCCGCTCGTCGAACCGGTTCGGCGTGACGAGGGGGGACATCGCGGCCCAGAAGTCCGGATCGCTGAGGTTCTTCACCTCGGTGGCGTCCAGGACCTCGGCGGGGACATGCTCGGCGGCGACCGCATAGTCCAGGATCCCGGCGTTGCCGGTCGCCGTGACGAACGCGGCCTGCCACTCCACCCCGAGGGTGTGGTCGATGAAGTCGTAGACCTCCTGCCGGTTGCCACCGGTGAGCATCATCGCGCCGTCGATCCAGAAGGGGGTGCCCTCCTCCGGGTAGCCGTAAGCGAAACGGACGCCATCCGCGTTCAGCGCGTTGACGACCGCCACGTTCTGGCAGTACCCCACCACGACCTCACCGGTGGCGTAGAGGTTCTGCGCGTCATTGAAGCCGGTGGTCAGGGTGCGCAGGTTCGGGCGGAGCGCGGCGAGCGAGGCGCGGACCGTCTCGAAGCCGGCGTCGTCGAGGTTGTACGGATCCGCGATCCCCTCCGCGAGGGCCACCATCGGGATACCGACATACGAATCGTCGGGGAGGGTCACCTTGCCCGCGTAGGCCGGATCCCAGAGGACCTTCCAGCTCGTCGGCGGCTCGGGGAAGGCCTCGATGCTCCACATCAGCGGCTGGGTCCCCCAGTTGTAGGGGATCCCGTAGATCACGCCGTCGAGCGCCTCGGCCTCCTGCCAGGGAAGCCCCGGCGCGATATTCGCGACATTCGGGATGAGCGACGGGTCCACCCCCTGGAGGAGACCGGCATCGTGGTAGCGCACGATGTTCCCGGCGTCGAAGTAGACGAGGTCGATCTGGCCGATCGAGCTCTGGGCGCGCGCGAACATCTCGTCCACGGAGCCCGCGGTGATCTGGGTGACCGTGACGCCCGTCGCCGCGGAGTACGCGTCCAGGGCTGCCTGGTCGTGGTAGCCCTCCCAGGTGAGGATCGTGACGCTCCCCTTGTCCGGCAGGAGCGCGCCGGCGTCCTGGGCGACCACCCCGGTGCCACCCACGAGGGAGACGATCATCGCCGTCGCGCCGGCGACGGCACCGAGGCGCAGGCGACCTCCGATGGGAACCATGTGCGACCTCCTCCTCTTCCTTCCCGATCGCCGTGGGCGTCCGCCCCGACGGGCTGGAACGTTCACTTGAACGTTCTAGTCGCCGAGATGATGCCATGCCGGATGGGCCGGGTCAACGGGTCGGATGCGAAAGGAGGCTCCGGGGAGCCGGCCCAGCGCCGTGGTGGGGCGCCGCGGGTCCGGGTGCGGGGTGAGCCCTAGCCGGAACCCCGGAGGACGAGCTCGGTCGGCAGGACGAGATGCGGGTGACCGGCCTCCTGGCCCTCGACCCGGTCGATGAGCATCCGGGCGGCCCGCTGGCCCATCTCGTAGGCGGGGACGCGGACGGTGGTGAGCGGGGGCTCGAGGTAGGCGGAGAAGGAGAAGCTCTCGAAGCCGGTGACCGCCACATCATCCGGGACGCGGAGGCCGGCCGACTTCACGGCACGGAGCGCCCCGGCCGCCTGAAGGTCGCTGGAGCACATGAGGGCCGTGGGCCGGTCCGGGAGGCCGAGGAGGCGCGCCGCGAGGGTCTCCCCTTCGGAGGCCTCGAAGCCGGCTTCGAGGAGGATCCGGTCCTCCTCCACGGTGAGCCCGGCGGCGGCGATCGCCTCGCGGAAGCCCGCGACGCGCTGCTCCACGACCGCCCATGGCATCCGCGCCCCGATGAAGGCGAAGCGCCGGTGGCCCTGCGCGATGAGCCGCTCCGTGAGGGCGCGCATCCCGGAGGACTGCTCGGCCCGGACGCCCATAACGTCGGCCGGAAGGCCGTCCTCGTCGATGACGACGAGATCGACGCCGAGCGCGCGGGCCTCGTCGATCAGGCCACGCCGGACCGCGGGCGTCCCGGAGAGCTGGACGATGATCCCGTCCGCGCGACCCTCGCGGGTGCTCCGGAGGAACGATTCGTCGTGGCGGCCGGGGCGCGCCCCCTGGATGAGGACCCCGTAGCCGCGGTCACGCGCGATGTCCGCGACACCGGCGATGAGGAGATCCATGAGCGGGTCCGCGAGGAACTCCGTGTGCTCGTCCAGCACGAGGACGGCGATCGTTCGGACGCGCTGCGAGCGCAGCGAGGCGGCCGCCAGGTTCGCTCGGTAGCCCAGGCTCTCCATCGCCGCGAGGACGCGGTCCCGGGTCGCGGGGCTCATCTCGTCGTAGCGGCCGTGGATGACGTTCGAGACGGTCTGGAGGGAGACCTGGGCAAGGTCGGCGACGTCGCGCATCCGGGGCCGTCCAGCGGACCCGGGCCGGCCGGGTCTGGCGGGACCGCCGGTCGATCGAGGCATCGAGCGGCAGCCTAGCGCGTCACGGGGGCGGCTGCGGGATCGTCCCGGAGGAGCATCCGGATCGCCGTCCCGAGCCGGTCGAGCGCGGTCCGGGTCGTCTCCACGTCGTGGGCCGCCGAGACGTACCAGATGCCGCGACCGGCGAGGTAGAGGCCGGCCTCGCGGGCATGGCGGACGAGCCGCCGGTAACGGGCGCTGTCCGCCCGGAGGAGATCCGCGTAGGAGACGACGGGGTCCGGCGTGTCGAAGGAGACGTGGAAGGCGGGGGGAAGGCCACGGACCTGGAGGGGCACGCCGAGCTCCCCGGCGAGCGCGCGGATGCCGTCCATGAGGGCAGCCCCTGTCGCCTCCACCCGGGCATGGACCGGCTCGTCGCGCATCACCTCGAGCGCCGCCACGATCGCCGCGCAGGAAAGGACGTTCGCGTTGAAGGTGCCCGAGTGGTTCGTCCCGGCGGCGAAGCGGCCCATGATCGCGGCCGGTCCGGCGAGGACGGAGGCGGGGTAGCCGCCCGCGACTGCCTTGCCGTAGATGGCCAGATCGGGCCGGACCCCGAAGCGCTCCGCGCCGCCACCGAGCGCGAGGCGGAACCCGGTGATCGTCTCGTCCAGGATGAGCAGGGCACCGTGGGCGTCGCACAGAGAGCGGAGGCCCGCGAGGTAGCCGGGGAGGGGCGGGATCGCGCCGGCGTTGCACATCATCGGCTCGGTGATGATCGCGGCGATCTCACCCGGGTGCGCGGCGAGCGCAGCCTCGGCGGCGGCGAGGTCGTTCCACGGGACGGTGATCCCCTGGCCGGCGGCATCGGGGTCCTGTCCTTCCGACGCGAGGCGCGCCGGATCGACGGTCCAGTCCATCAGGGTGGTGTCCAGCCAGCCGTGGTACTGGCCGCGGAAGCGGAGGAAGCGCCGCCGGCCGGTGTGGGCGCGCGCCACCCGGAGCGCCGCCTGGACGGTCTCGGTGGAGGTCATCCCGATCCGAACCTGCTCGGCCCAGCCGAGGGTGTCCACCAGAAGCTCGGCCGCCCTCAGCTCGACCCGGGTCTGTGCCGCGAAGGTCATCCCCGTCCCGATCGCATCCCGGACCGCGGCCAGGACCGCCGGGTGGGCATGGCCAAGGAAGGCCGGCCCCTGGCCGAGGACGTGGTCGATGTACTCCCGGCCGTCCACGTCCCGGATCCGGGCGCCCGATCCCGATTCGATGAAGAGGTCCGCGACCTCGAGCCGGACGTTGGAATCGACGCCCCCGGGGACGACGGCGGTCATCCGCCGTGCCAGGTCCGCGCCGCTGCGCTCGCCGCTCATCGCCACCTCCTCTCCGCGTCCTCTCGCGCGCGCTCAGCGACCGGCGTCGGCGAGCGGAAGCGCGACCGCGCCCCAGGCGGGGAGCTCGAACGCTGCGGTCCATCCCCCGCCCGTGCGCGGGCCCCATTCCACCACGGGACCGCCGAGGAGATCCGGCGTCACGAGCGCAGGGCCGTCCGGGATGCCGGCCGCGGGCGGGAGCGACGGCGCGATCCGGACCGGCGCATCGGAGAGGTTGACGAGGAGGAGCCCGGTCTCGCCGCCATGGCGGCGGATGACGGCGTAGACCCGGTCATCACCCGCATCCACGGCATCGGGATCGCTCGTCCCGCGCCCGAAGGCGGGCCGTTCCGCGCGGATCCGGTTCACCCGGCGGACGGCGTCCTCGATCCCGACCTCGCCGCCGACGAAGGTCATGTAGGGGCCGCCGCTCAGCGCGAAGAGCGTCATCAGGGCTGCCGTGGCCGGGACGCCGTACTGATCCCGGCGCCACTTCCGGCCCTCGTGCGGCCACCAGAACGTGTCGTGGCTGTCCAGGTGGTGGGCGGTGAGCGAGCCGGGCGGGAGGGTCGCATCGCGGTCCGCGAGCCAGCGGGCCAGCTCCCGGCCGTTCCGGACCCAGTGCGCCCGGCCGGCGCCCGCGGTCATCACCGAGCGGATGAGGAACTGCTCGTCGTAGTTGTAGACCATGTCCATCTCCACCCGGTAGAGCGCCCCGGACGGCTCCGTGTAGAGGAGCGCGTCCGGCTTCAGCGCGCGGAGCGCCGGGCGGAGCCGGTGGAAGAGCGAGAGGCAGCCGAGCATGGAGGCAGACGCGTTGCGCCGCGTGCCCTCCGACCAGTTGTGGAAGGTGTTGTAGGAGGGGGCGTCCAGGCGGAAGCCGTCCACGTCCAGGCGCCGCACGAGCTCCAGCGCCTCCTCGATGAACCAGTCCTGCCAGCCGCGATGCGCCAGGTCGAAGGCCTTCGTGTACATCCCCGTGATCCGGCCCGACGAGTCCCGGCAGAACCACTCGGGGTGCGCGTCCGCGAGCGGGTGACGGCGGGGCGACCCGGCGGTCCAGAAGGGACCGAAGTTCACGACGTGCGCGCACCACGCGATCGGGTAGAGATCCTTCTCCACGGGGTCGAGGAGATCGAGGGAGGTGATGTCCGGGATCTCCTCGTCCAGGCGGTCCGCGTAGGGGCCGGACCGGATCCCGGCGATCGTCTCCTCCACGATCTCGCCATCGATGACGCCGTGCATGAGGATGTCCAGGATCACGCGCATCCCGCGGGCGTGGCAGGCCTCCACGATCGCCCGGATCCCCTCCTCGTCGCCGTAGCTCGTCGTGATGTCCGTGAGGTCATGGACGTTGTACGAGGGGTAGGGCTGGCGGGGCATGATCTGGAGCGCGTCGTAGCCCAGGTCCGCGATCCGCGGCAGGTCCGCGAGGAGATCCGCGGCCGTGGGGTACGGGGCGTACCGGTAGCCGCCCGTGAAGACGCCGAACCCGATCTGGACCTCGTAGAGGCTCGTGGCGATCGCCCACGCCGGGGGATCGTCCGGGCTCCGGACGCCGAGGGCGGCGAGCGCCGCCGGGATCCCGGCAAGGACGGCGGGATAGCTCGCCGCCACGAGATCGAGGTGGAGACCGTGGACGCGGAGCGTCCCGCCCGCACCGGGCCGCCCGCCCACGTCCGTCACCCAGCGGAAGGCGATGCCGTCCGGGGTCGGCCGGAGGGAGCTCGTCCCGATCCCGCCATCCGAGAGGGGCCACGCGAGGAAGGTCCGGGCGGAACGTCCGCCGGCCGCCGCGCGGGAGAGGGCCACGAGGCCGACGGAGCCCACGACGCTGCTCGCCGGCGAGACCTCGACCTCGCGGGTCAGCTCGGGGAGCGGGACGCTCCGGCGGATCGGGTTGCCGGGCGCATCCGCGCACCAGGCAGAACGATCCGGCAGGATCGCGCGGATCTCCACCTCCACATTCCGGAGGGTCGCGATCTCGGACCGGGCGGTCAGGACGAGCGCGATCTCGAGGCGCGGCCGGGGATCCCCGCCGTCCCGGAGGATGAGCTCCCAGGTGGCCGACCACGCGTCCGGCTCCGCCGTGCCCGCGGTGACGAGCGCGCGGCGCTCCCCCGGGCCGTCGGCCACCTCGGTGATCGTCGCGCCACCCCCCACGAGCACGGTCCGCGCGTCGGGATATTCCAGCCCGCCCATCCGGCCCCGGACCTCACGTCCGTCCACGGTGAGCGCGACCTGGACGTCGATGGCGATCGGCTCGGGATCCGTTCCGGTCCAGAGGCGCCGGGGCGCGCCGGTGGCGGGGTCGAGCTCGAGGCGCAGGCTCGCCTCGGGGTTGGCGAGGAGGAGGTCGGCTTGAACGTTCACGTCCGAATCCTAGCGCGGGAGGGGCGCGGCCTGCGGGCGCGCGTGGTTCAGGGGAGGACGACGGCGGCGGAGCGGGGCGGAAGGACGATCCTCCCCTCCTCCACCGGCTGCCAGCGGTCGTCGTCAACGAGCCGGTAGCGGGCGAGCGGGGTCCCGTCGTCCAGCCGGATGACCGGCGCGATCGTCCGTTCCGGGTCGTACGAGGCGACGGCGACCCCGGGGCTCCCGTCGTCGTGCCGGCGCCAGATCGCATAGGGGGCATGGGGCGCCCCGTCCACGGTGACCCGGCCGCCGAGCGTATCCCGGAACTCGCCGTCCCAGAACCACGCCCGCAGCTCCGTCCGGAGCGCATCCATCCGCCGGCCATAGGCGAGCGTCGCGGGGGCGTCCTCCAGCCGGCCCTTGAACTGGAACGGCTCGTAGCTCATGAGATAGCGGTAGAGGAGGCTCTGGTTCACGAGGTTCCGGTCGTCGAAGCCGGTGACCGCGGTCATGATCGGCGCGTCCGGCGTGAGCCAGCGGAGCAGCGGGACGTGGGTGAGGTACTCCGTGCGGACGTACGAGAGCGCGTAGTCCCCGTACTGGCGATCCTGGAGGTCCTCGCCCGCGTAGAGGAAGTCCGGGTCCACGGCATCCGAGATCGCCCGGAAGCGGCGGATCAGCTCGCTGTCGTTCCCATGGACCCCGGCACCCCGGCGGTGCCCGTGGTCCGGCGCGAAGCACTGGAGCGCGGGCCCGTGGTGCTCGCACTCATCGAAGAGCGTCCCGTCCGCGCCGAGCGCGACGATCTTCCCCAGCTCCTCCGCGCAGATCCGCAGCCAGGCCTCGGTGAGGAAGCACATCGGGATCAGCCGCTTCCGCCCGATGCCGAGGATCGAGGTGATGGTGTCGTAGGCGTGGCCGCTGCCGGGGTAGGGATCGCCGAAGGGGTCCCGGATCGCGAGGTCGCGAAGCTCGTCGCGGTAGCGCGGGGTGGCGGCGTCCGCCCAGGTGAACTTCGAGAAGAGGATGACCTTCACGCCCATCGCCCGGATCGCCCGGATCGCGGCTGCCAGCTCCTCCCGGGTGCCGAGGCGCGGATCGGGGTCGTGGGAGGGGTTCCCCTGGTCCTGGCCGCCGTCCTGCCAGCCGGTCACCTGGAGGGCGCGGACCCCGTTGCGGGCGCAGGAAGCGCCCACCTCCACGAGATCCCCGTAGGAGGCGACGGCGAAACGGTCCTCGGAGGAGTTCACCTGGATCTGCTGCCAGGCGTGCGGCTCACGGACCCAGGCAGGGACGGGCGCGGACGGGCGACGCGCCTCGCGCCGGCGGCGGTGGATCGCGGCCCCCGCGTGCCAGCTCCCCCGGTAGGGCTCGATGACGATCGGGACGAGACGGCAGCTCTCACCCGGGGCGATGTGGGGGAGCTGGACGGGCGCGAACCGGATCGCGACATCGTGGCCGCCGATCCGCTCCCCGGGCGGGACCCGCTGTCCGAGCCAGCTCTCGTGGCCGGGGGTGAGCTCCGTCCACCAGGCGACCGGCTCCGTGCTCTCCTCCGCGGGTGCCACGTAGAGGCCCTGGTCCTCGCTCCGGAGGAGGATGAAGGGGTTCCCGGGCGAGGCGCTCGCGGCGATCCAGGGGCCGAGCTGCGTGGGGCGGTCCGTGCTGAAGTACGGGACGAGGTCGTCGTAGACCGGCCAGAGCGACCAGTCCGACCCCTGCGCGTAGCCGCTCTTCCCGAAGACCTTGAGCCACGCGGCACCGGCCGGCGGACGCAGCTCCCCGAAGGCCGGGAGATCGACTCCTTCCACCGGGTATGGCGACCCGTTCTCGACCGTCATCGTGAAGGTCGCCGAGGATGCGTCGAGGGCGATCTCGAGGGTGACCTCGACGGCCAGGCGCTCGCCCGCATCCGTCTCCACCGAGGTCCAGCCGAGGGTGACGGAGCGTCCGTCCGCGCCGGGCTCCAGGCGCGTGAGCCGCTGGCGGTCGCCGAGGACCCGGGTCCCCCGCCGGCCGGGCTGGTGCCAGTCGCCGATCGGACGGGTCGGGACGTGGAGGCGGAAGGCGCTGCCAAGGTGAGCGCGCTCGATGATCCGCCAGCCGGTCTCCACAGCCTCGAGACCGATGAGCGCGCCCGTCGTCCGGTCGATCGCGAGGCGGAGGCCTTCGTTCGCGAGGAGGAAGATCCCCGCCCGATCCGGCGCGCTCACGCGAGCTCCCCTGCGAGGACGAGGAAGGTGCTCGCCGTCCAGGTGTACGCCGGGTCGCGGAGCGGCGCTCCCGTGGTCGCCGCGAAGTTCTCCGGGAAGCCCGAGCGCCGGCAGAGCCCAAGGAAGCGGCGGGCGATCTCGTCCGCGAGGTCATCCTCGCCACAGGCGCGCAGGCCGTCCACGGTGAGGAGGGTGGTGGGTGCCCAGATCGGACCGCGCCAGTAGCCGTCCGGCTCGTGGAGCGCGGAACCCACCGCCTCCGTGGCTACCCCGTGCTCGGTCAGCAGCCCGCTCTCCCGGAAGGTGGCCACGAGCGCGGCCCGGACCTCCGGCGGGAGGCGGTCGCCCAGGAGCATCGGCACGAAGGGGATGATGCTCCGGCTCGCCCGGTTCCACGCGCCGTCCGGGAGGCGGATCGCCCGGAACCGCGTGCCGTCCCAGAGCCGCGCGAGGAGTCGCTCGAGGAGCGCATCCGCCCGGTCACGCCATGCGACCGCCTCCCCCGGGGGACGGCCGATCCGGGCCGCCAGGTCGGCCAGGAGGTCGAGCTGGATGACGAGGTAGGTGGCGAGGTCCGGGCTCGCCACCGGGAAGCCGACGTCGAAGATCGTCGCGTTATCCCAGCCGGAATCGTTGCCGTGGTGGTACTCGGGCAGCCCGTCGCCGTCCGCGTCCCGGTCGCGCAGCCACCACTCCGTCCATGCCACGAGCCGCGGGTAGAGCTCGGCGGCACGCGCGTCCGTGAGGACCCCGGCGCGCTCGAGACGGCGGACCGCCCACCCGTGGACCGGGGGCTTCACGAAGCCGAAGAGCGCCCCGCTGTCGTGGATGAGATCGGGGACGGCCCCCTCCGCGTGCTGGTGGTCGAGGATCGTCATCAGCTGATCCCACGCGAGATCGGGCAGCCCCGCCGCGAGCGCAAGGGCGTTGAAGCAGTGGTCCCAGCTCCAGGTGGCGAACATCCAGTTCTTGGACATGAGCATGGACGGCCGCCGGAGGGTCCCGCGAGGTCCCACGAGGCACGACCAGGTCAGGTAGGCCGCGTGCGCCCGTGCCGCCTCGAACCCCGGCGGCACGGCCGGCTGGGCGGCGGTCCAGCCGGCCAGCTCGGCCTCCACCTCCTCGACGCACGCGGAGAAGGGCCGGTAGGCGGCGGGCTCCCGGTGGCCACTCACGTACTGGGTGACGGCGAGCTCGAACCGGCCGTCCGGGCCCGGGAGCCCATCGAGGGTGATCCGCTCCGGGATGACCGCGTCCGGGCCGGTCCGGACACGCGGCGCGAGGACACGCAGATCGCCCGAGAGCACCGCGAACGCGAGGTGCGGGTGCTCACCCATGATCAGCCGCCAGGACCGGTCGCCGGCAGGGAAGGCGATCTGCGTTCCGAGCGGGTCGTCCACCCCGAGGACGAGCCGGAGCCCGGCCCCCTCGCCGCGGAAGCGGAGCGTGTGGGGGCCATCCCAGGCGACCTCGATCGTGCCCGCCCCCGCCACCAGCTCCAGGCGCGCAGGCGTGGCCGATCGGACGGCGATCGCGACCTCATGGCCCGCGGTCAGCCCCAGGACCCGGAGGATCCCGTTCCAGTCCCCGAAGAAGCGCGACCCCGAGAGGTCGAAGAGCGTGAGGCCCGGCGCCTGCTCACCGTGGCGCCCCGGATGGTCCTGGTGGCGGGTCAGCGAGGAGATCGCGAGGAACGCTCCGCGCCGGCTCCAGGGGACCGCTTCGAGGTCGAGACGCAGATCCTCCGCCCCTCCTCGCACGGGACCCTCCCTCACTCTTGCTGGAACGTTCAACCCGTTGACTCTACGCGCGCCCCCATCATCCTGCAGCGGAGCGCGGGCGATCGGGGTCCGGGCGACTTGAACGTTCAATCTCGCTGTCCTAGACTCGCCCGGCCGGGGCGGGCTGCCCGGGCGGAGCGAGGAGCCGAGGTGAGGCAGGGATGAGGTCCCGGATGACGCGCGGCGGCGTGGAGATGACGATCGGACGCGA
Source organism: Chloroflexota bacterium (assembly GCA_017853275.1). Taxonomy (GTDB): domain Bacteria; phylum Chloroflexota; class Limnocylindria; order Limnocylindrales; family CSP1-4; genus JAFMJV01. The sequence continues at coordinate 5,911 of JAFMJV010000025.1, read as the reverse complement.
GACGCTCCGCGTGGAAGCGTGGGGCCCGGACACGATCCGCGTCCAGGCCTTCCTGGACGGGCGCTGCGCGGCGGTGGATGACGCGCTCGTGCGCCGGGAGCCGGGAGCGGCGGAGGTGACCCAGGAGGCGGATGGCGGGTCCCGCGTCCGGTCCGGTGATCTCGTGGCGACGATCGATGCCGAGGGTCATCTCGCCTTCCGGCGGGCGTCCGACCCACCGGGCAGCGAGCCCTTCCTCCGGGAGCCCGCCACCCACCCGCTCATGGGGAGCCAGAACCCGAGGGGCCGCGCCTTCCGCCGCCTCCCGGAGGACCCGGATCGACTCCAGGTGACAGCGACCTTCGCGAGCGACCCGGACGAGCGCCGCTACGGGCTCGGCCAGCAGCCGGTGGGCCGGCTCGACCTCTCGGGCTGCGTCATCGAGCTCGCCCAGAGGAACGCGGTCGTGTGCATCCCCGTCCTCGTCTCCTCACGGGGCTACGGCTTCTTCTGGAACACCCCGTCGGCGGGGCGGGTGGAGCTCGGCACGGACCGGACGCGCTGGGTCGCGGAGCGGACGGGCCAGCTCGACTACTTCGTCTACACCGGGGGGACCCCGCAGGCGATCCTGGACCGCTACTACGACCTGACCGGCCGGCCGCGTGCGGTCCCCGGCTGGGTGACCGGCTTCTGGCAGAGCCGGACCCGCTACCGGAGCCAGGCGGAGCTGATGGGGGTGGCGCGCGAGCACTGGCGGCGCGGGCTCCCCCTCGATGTGATCCTCGTGGACTTCTTCCACTCCACCCGCTTCGGGGACTGGGATTGGCGGGCGGATGACTGGCCCGATCCCGCGGGGATGGTCCAGGAGCTCCGGCAGCACGGCTGCGAGACGATCGTCTCGGTCTGGCCACACCTCAACCCGCGCTCAGTCAACGCGGCGCGCTTCGCGGAGCGCGACTGGCTCGTCCGCTGGGCGGATGGAGCACCCGCCACCTTCCGCTTTGCGGACCTCGACGCAAAGGACGGCGAGAGCCTCCTCCTCTACGACGCCACCCACCCGGATGCGCGCAAGGCGCTCTGGGAGGAGGTCCGGCAGAGCTACGCGGCGATCGGGATCCGCGCCTTCTGGGTGGACGCCTGCGAGCCGGAGCTGACCGCCCCGGATGATGCCGACCGCCAGGCGGAGGCGCGCTTCCACCGCGGCCGGGGCGATGCCGTGGCGAACCTTTATCCCTTCCTTGCGACGAGCGCCTTCCGGGAGGGGCTCGATGCGGCCGGGATGACCGATGCGGTCCTCATGCCGCGCTCCGCGTGGGCAGGCTCGCAGCGTCTGGGCGCGATCGTCTGGTCCGGCGACACGCTCTCGTCGTGGGAGGTGCTCGGGCAGCAGGTCCGCGCCGGCCTGGGGATGATGGCGAGCGGGATCCCGTGGTGGAACTCGGATATCGGCGGGTTCGTTGGGGGCGACAACGCGAGCGAGGACTTCCGGGAGCTCCTCGTCCGCTGGTTCCAGGTGGGCGCCCTCTCCCCGATCATGCGCCTCCACGGGCTGCGCGGGCTCGAGTTCAGCGAGGATGACTTCACCGCCAGCGGCGCCGAGAACGAGCTGTGGTCGTTCGGCGACCGGGTCTACGCGATCCTGCGCGGCTTCCTCTTCTTCCGCCGGCGCCTCCGGCCCTACGTGGAGGCGGTCTTCGCGGAGACCGTGGAGCGAGGCACACCGCCGATGCGCCCGCTCTGGTTCGCCTACCCGGAGGATCCGGCGCTCGTGGCGGTGGAGGACGAGTACCTCTTCGGGCCGGACCTCCTCGTCGCTCCCGTGACCGCGCCCGGGGTGACCTCACGGCCGGTGGTCCTGCCGCCCGGGTCGGGCTGGACCGACCCATGGACAGGGGCCACCCACCCGGGCGGGCAGACGATCGACCTGCCGGTGCCGCAGGACCGGATGCCGATCCTCGTGCGCGCCGGGAGCGACCTGGGGATCGATGCGCGGTGGTTCGACGCGGAGGGGGATCGATGACGGCCCGGGGGGTGGGTGGACGGCGGCGGCGCTACGCGATCGTCGGGGCGGGGTGGCGCGGTCCCGCGATGTTCGGGGCGCCGCTCCTCGGTCGCTACGCGGATGTCGCGGAGCTCGCGGCGCTCGTGGACGTCAACCCGATCCGCCTCGATGCCGCCCGGACGCTCCTCGGGCAGCCGGTCGCCGCCTACACGGACCTCGGCGCGATGCTCCGGGAGGTCCGCCCGGACACGGTGATCGTGGCGACCCGGGATGACACGCACGCCGCGGTCGCCTGCGCAAGTCTGGAAGCCGGCGCGGGGGTGATCCTGGAGAAGCCGATGGCGACGACGGCGGAAGGGATCGCCGCGATCCTGGATGCGGAGCGGCGGACCGGCCTGCCGGTCCGGGTCGCCTTCAACTACCGCTACGGGCCGTACGTAGGCCGGGTCCGGGAGCTCCTGGCGTCCGGTGCGATCGGCGAGGTCCTCTCGGTCGACTTCCACTGGTATCTGGACCGGCGCCATGGGGCTGACTACTTCCGACGCTGGCACCGGCGCCGCGAGCGGAGCGGGACGCTCCTCGTCCACAAGGCGACCCATCACTTCGACCTGCTCAACTGGTGGCTCGATGCGGTCCCGGAGCGGGTGATCGCGGACGCGGACCGCCGCTTCTACGGGCCGGTCCGTGCCGAGCGCGGACCCTACTGCCGTGCGTGCGATGTGCGCGACGGCTGTGAGTTCTCGCTCGATCTCGCGGCCGACCCACAGCTCCGCATCCTCTACGACGGCGCGGAGGCAGCGGACGGGTATCACCGCGACGGCTGTGTCTTCGATCCCGAGATCGACATCCCGGACACGATGAACGTCCTCGTCCGCTACGCCTCCGGCCCGATGCTCACCTACTCGCTCGTCGCCCATGCGGCGTTCGAGGGCTTCCGGGCGGCCTTCAACGGCCGGACCGGCCGGCTGGAGATCGAGATGGTCGATTCGGGACCGGAGCGGGATCGCCCTCATGACCCGATCCTCGTCATCCGTCCGGACGGCGCGGCAGAGCGGGAGGAGATCCCGCGCATCGTGGAGGACCACGGTGGCGGGGACCTCGAGCTCCTGGACGACCTCTACCGCGGACCGCTGGAGGACCCGCTCGCCCGTGCGGCCGGATCGCTCGCCGGGGCCCGGTCGGTCATGGTGGGAGTCTCCGCCCTGCGCTCGCTCGAGACGGGTGCGTGGGTCCGGCCCGCGGACCTCCTTCCCGCGGTGGGGCCGGGCCGGTGAGCCCGGCCGGGGGTACCCCGCCGGACTGGCTCCTGCCGCCGGATCCGGGGACGCGACGGGTCGCCCGCAAGCTCCTCGCCGGGATCGAGGGCCTCCCGATCGTGAGCCCCCACGGGCACGTCCCGGTCGGACTCCTCGCCGACGATGCCGCCTTCGGGACACCGGTCGACCTCTTCCTCCGCCCGGACCACTACGCGTTCCGGATGCTCTACTCCCAGGGGATCCCCCTGGAGGCCGCCGGTCTCCGGCCCAGGGATCGCGCCGCCGTGCCGGGTGAGCCCCCGGACCCGGACGCGGACCGGGCGGCGTGGCGGACCTTCGCGGCCAACCAGCACCTGTTCCGGGGGACGCCCACCGGCGCCTGGCTCCGCCGGACGATGGAGCTCGTCTTCGGCATCCGTACGACCCTGGATGCGAGCACGGCGGACGCGGTCTACGACGCGCTCGCCGAGCGGATCGCGGACCCGGCCTACCGACCGCGCCGGATCCTCGAGCGGTTCGGGATCGAGGTGATCTGCACCACGGATGAGGCGACGGACACGCTGGACGAGCACCGCCTCCTCCACCTCGATGGGCTGGGCGGACGGGTCCGGCCGACCTTCCGGCCGGATGCCGTGATGGAGATCGCAGCGCCCGGCTGGCGGGCTGCGCTGGAGACCCTCGCCGCGCGGGCGGGGATCGGGATCGGGTCCGTCGCGGAGCTCCTGGAGGCGCTCCGGATCCGGCGGGCGGCCTTCCGGGCCCTCGGCGCGGTCGCCACCGACCACGCCGCGGCGACACCCTGGACCGAGGTCCTCGCGGCACCGGAGGCGGAGGCGATCTTCCGGCGTGCGTTGCGTGGCGCTGCGAGCGAGGATGACGCGCGCCGGTTCCGCGGCCACCTCCTGGTGGAGATGGCGGGGATGAGCGTGGAGGACGGGCTCGTCATGCAGCTCCACCCGGGCTCGTTCCGGAACCACAACCCGACGATCTTCGACCGCTTCGGGCCGGACAAGGGCGCCGATATCCCGGTCGCGGTGGACTTCACCCACGGCCTCCGGGCGCTCCTCGACCGCCACGGGAACGACCCGCGGCTCCGGCTCATCCTCTTCACCCTGGACGAGACGACCTATGCGCGCGAGCTCGCGCCGCTCGCGGGCCACTACCCGGCGCTGCGGCTCGGCCCACCCTGGTGGTTCCACGACAGCCCCCGGGGGATCGAGCGCTACCTCGACCGGGTCACCGAGACCGCGGGGATCGCGAACCTCGCCGGCTTCAACGATGACTCACGGTCGCTCGTGGCGATCCCCGCTCGGCACGAGGTCTGGCGGCGGTCGGTGGCGGGCTGGCTCGCCGGACTCGTCGTCCGGCATGTCGTGCGCGACGAGGAGGCCCACGAGATGGCACGGGACCTCGCCGTGGACCTGGCACGCTCCGCGTACGGCCTTCCGGAGGGGTCCGTGCCGGGAGCGGCGTGAACCCGGTCCGCCTCGCCTTCCTCGCGCTGGGGGCCGCCCTGGGCAGCTACCTGCCCTTTGCCGTCCTCATCCAGACGGAGAAGGGCTTCGACCCGATCGCCATCGGGCTGATCGGCGCGGCCGGCGGCACGCTGGCGATCCTGGGGGCCCCGGTCTGGGGTCATCTCGGCGATGTCACGCTCGGACGTCGGCGTGTCCTCCAGCTGGCATCCGTGGCCGGGGCGGTCCTCCTCGTCCTCTACGGCCTCGTGGATCTCCCCCTCGCCGGCGCCGGCCTCTGGCTCATGGCAGGGCTCTTCATCTCCACGCTGAACCCGACGGTCGATGCGGTGGGGGTCGTCGTGACCGAGGGCGGGTCCAGGTCGTCCTTCGCGCGCCTGCGGGTCCTGCTCAGCCTCGGCTTCGGGGTCATCACGATCGGCGTGGGCGTCCTCTATTCGGCGCTCGGCTACGGGGCAGCGCCGTTCGTGGCCGGCGCCGCCTTCATCGTCGTAGCGCTCGCGGCGACCCGGCTGGCGAACCCGCGGCGTGATGCGGCGGCAGGTGCGAGCGCAGGACGGCGGGGCGGTTCGGCGGCGGCGGCGTTCGCGGCGCAGCCGCGGCTCCCCTTCGTGCTGCTGACCTTCGCCCTCGGGATGATGGGGATGATCACCGTCTTCGGGTGGCTCCCGCTGCGGCTCGCGGAGCTGGGTGGTGACCCGTCGGTCGTGGCGCTTGCTGCAGGTCTGGAGGCCCTCGCGGAGGTCCCCGCGTTCCTCGTCGCCGGTTTCGTGGCCGCACGGATCGGGCCGCGCGCGACCTACCTCGTGAGCGCGACCGTCATGGGCCTGTGCGTGATCGGGATCGCGCTACTGGCCGATCCGGCGCTCATGGTGGCCCTGCGCGCCGTGAACGGCGTGGCGTACGCGGGGATGACGGTCGCCTCCGTCCTTGCGCTCGGCCGGCTCCTCCCGGCGTCCCTCCAATCGACCGCCCAGAGCCTGAGCGCGATGATGGGCGGGGTGGTCTCCATCGCCCTCGGCGTCGCGGGCGGGGCGATCTACCAGCTCGCCGGCGGTCCCGCCCTCTTCGCGGTCACGGGCGCGCTCACCCTGATCGGCGCGCTGCTCGCCGTCCTGACCCTCCCCGGCCGCGAGCGTCCTCGGGCCCCGCTCAGCCCAGGCGCGTCGTCCGGGTGAGCGTGTCCGGGCGGGCGAGGA
>JAFMJV010000024.1 GCA_017853275.1 Chloroflexota bacterium | reverse complement strand
CCACCCCACCAGCGCAGCGAGACGAGACCCCGGACGGAAGCGTCCGGGGTCTCGTGCGTCCCGGGCCGATCCGATCCGCGCGGGACGGCGAGGAGAGGCCGGGAGGACGACGGGAGGGGGCGCCGCGTGGGGTCGGCCGCAGTACCATCCGGGCGATGTCCGCCCTCGACGAGGCGCCGCTCGTCCAGCCCGAGGACCGCGCGGCCTGGCGTGCGTGGCTTGCCGAGCATCACGCGACCTCGCGCGGCGTCTGGCTCGTGACGTGGCGGCGCGGCCACGGGACCCCCCTCACCTACGCGGCGATCATCGAGGAGGCCCTCTGCTTCGGCTGGGTCGACGGGCAGGCGCGGCGGATCGACGACCGGCGGACCGGCCTCTATCTCTCCCCGCGCCGGCGCGGCAGCACCTGGGCCGGCACGAACAAGGCGCGCGTCGAGCGGCTCATGGCCGCCGGCCGGATGGAGCCCGCGGGGATCGCGCCTTCCCGAGCGGCTAGGGGCAGACGGTGGCGCGGATCGTCACGCCCCGCTCCGCCCGCCCGATCGGTCCGGCCCGCCGGGTCCCCCGGAGCTGCGGCAGCCTCATCGCCCCCCGCACGGGGCCCGCCACCGGAACGACGTCTCCTTCCACTGGGGTGAGATGTCCAGGACGATCTCCTCGGTGGCGACCGCGAGCTCGCACCCCGAGGCCCGGACCTGCGCTCCGAAGTCCGGGCCGGTGGAGCCCCACGCCCAGAGGCGGAAGCTCGCGAGGAAGCCGCCCAGGAGGAGGACGGCGAGGACGACCGGGGCCGCGATCCGGACCCGCCGGTCGCCCACGGTGCTCGCCACGATCGCGGTCCCGAGCCCGAGGGCGGCGATCCCGAGGACCGTCGGGAGGTACTGATACCGCACGCCCGCAGCGTGGTTGACGGCGACGGCGGCGAAGTAGGCGGCCATGCCGGACGCTGCCAGGGCGGCGACGGCGAGGGCCCCGAGGGGCCGGCGGCGGAAGACGAGGAGGAGAAGGACGAGACCGAGGGCGGTCGGGACGACGAGATCCGGGAACGGGGCACGGGCACCGAACCACCCCCACCGGAGGAGGCCGGCGACCGCTCCCTCGAAGAGCACGGGGTCGAGGGCCGGGGGAACGCGGGGAAAGTGGGGTCCGATGACGAGGAAGGCGGCCTGGCCGAGCGAGCCGGCGAGGGTGACCACCCCGATCGCGACCGCCTCGCGACGGCGCAGGAGGATCCCGACGCACGCGAGCGGGACGAGGATGAAGGGGGCGATCGCCGAGGTCAGGGTCGCGAGGAGGATGACGAGGGCCGCCGGGAACCCCGCCCGCACCCCGAGCCAGTGTCCGACGAGCGCGACCGTCGCGGCCGCTAGGACGATCCAGTGGATGTTCGCGAGGTTCCCGAGGACCTCCATCCCGGCCGCCTCCACGAAGCCGATCGCCGTGCCCCCGAGGAAGCCGGCGACGAGGCCACCGGCGGTCCCCGGCGCAGCCCGGTAGAGCGTCACCGAGATGAGCGCCGCGCACAGCGCCGCGATCAGGGTGGAGACGAGGAAGAGCCGGAGCGGGAGCTTGTCCAGCGAGCCCATCGGTGCGACGAGCGCGCCGAGCCGCGCGGTCAGCTGCAGATACCCGCCGTAGGGGCGGAGCAGGCAGTCCGTGGGGGCGGAACGGAGCGCGCAATCCGCGTAGACCGGCCCGTCCTCCGCCCAGATGATCCGCTGCCGTGGCACCCCCTCCTGCCGCCACGCAGCGGAAAGGCCCACGGTCCCCATCACGACGAGGGCCAGGAAGAGGACGGTGATCCACTCCCGCGACCCGCCCTTCGCAAGGTCCCGTGCCCGGAGGTTCATCCGCCTCCCCCGACGCGGCCCGCGGGCGTGGTTTGACGGGGCGGACCGGAGGGCAGCGCGGACCGGCCCCCACCGACCCTCATGCCGTCATCACCCCCGAGGACGCGCAGCGAGGAAGCCCGGCCGGGCGCGCCTCACGGGCCCGGGTAGGCGGTGACGCCGGGGCAGCTCTTCGTGGAGACGCCGAGCGCATCGTTCCCGAGCGACCAGGCGTAGTTCACGTAGCTCCGCTTCTCGCTCTTCAGCGACTTCCCGTCCGGCTTGTACCAGCTGAGGACGAGGACGCCGCGGTAGGGCTTCGCGAGATAGGAGAGCGGACCGACCCCGATCGTGAACGACTCCGAGGGCATCGTGGCGGCCACGGTGGAGGTGGCCAGCGAGCGGTACTCGGGCGAGCGGAGGACCTCCGTCCAGCTCGAGCCGTTCTTCACCTCGAGGAGGAGCCGCCAGCCCACCGTGCCCGAGACGCCCGGCGCACCCGGCCAGAAGAGGCGCGGCGAGCGGGCGAGGATGCCGGTCAGCACGAGCTGGACGCCATCGTCCGAGTACTGGCAGATGACGCCGGTGTTGGACGTGGAATCGGTGACCTTGTAGCTGGGGGTGCGTGCGGTCACGGTGGGCGCGACGATCTTCAGGGGCTTGGCGGGAAGGTTGAAGGTGATGTCCCGGCGGGTGCCGCTCGCAAGGCCCGGCACGCCCCGCAGGTCGAGGTGGATGAGCCGGCCGGTCGCCTCGTCGATCTCCACGAGCGAGCGGAAGGCACCGATGAAGCCGGCGATCTGGAGGCAGCCACCGGTGGCGCAGCCGGTGGTGCGGGAGATCCCGGACCAGCGGACGCTCCGGAGCGGCGCGATCCAGGCCTCCGGGACCGGGCGGTCGTCCGGGGTGAAGCGGGAGAGGTCCTTGGTGGCCTCCCAGACCCCGTCCGCGTAGAGGTACCAGGCGTTCCTGCCCACCGTCCGGAGACCGGTGGAGAGGTCCCCGGCCGTCCGCTTCACGTTCGCATCGCCGCTCGCGGCATGCTGGGTGACGACCTGCCCGAGGAGGGTCTGGCCCTTCAGGGTCCGGTCCGTGACGACGATCTCACCGGCCCACGCCCGGCCGAGCGCCTGGCCGATCAGCCGGTGCGCATCCGCCTGCGCGATCGCGACCTGGCCGATCGCGATCCCCGCCGGAACGAGCCCGTCGGGGAGGCCTGCGGTGAGCGGGGCGGGTGTCGCGAGGAGCTCGCCGCTCGCAGCATCCCAGGCGAGGACGACGATGCTCCCGTCCGCACCGGCGAGCTGCGCACCGGTGAGCGCGCCGCCATCCGTGCGGATCTCCACGGTGGAGGGATCCGCGACCGGGTCGGCCGTGGCCCCCGTGACGATGAGGCAGGTCTCCGGGCAGGCCGGGTCCGGGGCGCTCGTGAAGGTCGTCATCCTTCCGATCGCACCGACGAGCTCCGCGGTGGGGCCGTGGAGCGTGGCGACGAGCGGCGCGAGGAGGGCCGCATCGGCGGCCGGGTCGGTCGCGAGGGGGTCGGGCGGGAACCACGGGTCGGCGAGGTTCACCGTGGCCGCCCACCCGGCGCCGTCCGGGCCGCGCCGCGTGAAGAGAAGGTCGCCGGAGCGGTGGATCGCGGCGACCGGCGTGCCATCCTCGCCGTAGAGGAGGCCGCCGGTGATCGCGGGTGCCGCCTGGTGCTCCGAGACGATCTCCGTGAGCGCGCCGGGGCCGGCGATCGTCGTCCGGGTGAGTCGGGTGGGGCCGGTCGAGAGGCGGACGAGCTCCGGCTCGAGCGTCTTCATCAGGGCGCCCACGGTGACCGGGGTCGACTGGGCGGCGGCAGGGACGCCGACGATCGCGAGGGAGAGAGCGGCTGCCACGGCGAGCGGGAGCCGGGATCGGGGACGCATGCGGGTCTGGCCTCCTCGACGGCACCGCGCCGGCAGGCGCGGTCTGACCGGCGGATGGTGCCCCGGCCGGGGCCCGCGGGTCAAGGGCGGAGCGTCACGCCCTCGCCACGACCCGCCCGCTCAACCGCGCGGCGGGAGCTTGATCCCCGCGAGGCCGCCATCCACGCCGATCGTCTGACCCGTGACCCAGGCCGTGGCGGGGGAGACGAGGAGGGCGGCGAGCGCGGCCACATCCTCGGGCTCGCCGATCCGGCCGAGAGGATGCATCGCCTCCGATGCCCGGAGGACCGCCTCGTTCTCCACGAGCCGGCGGGTGAGGCCGGAGCGGACGAGTCCCGGGGCGATCGCGTTCACCCGGATCCCCCGGGTCGCATAGGTGGCGGCGGCGGAGCGGACGAGGCCATCGACCCCGGCCTTCGCGGTCGCGATCGCCTCGTGGTTGACGAGGCCGATCTGCGTGGCGGCCGAGGAGAAGAGGAGCGCAGCGGCGGGCTCGCCGCGGGGGACGATCCGGGCGAAGGCGCGGAGGGCACGCATCGCGGAGAGGAGGTTGACGCGGAGGACCTCGTCGATCTCCGCGTCCGTCAGGAGGTGGAGCGGCTTCAGCAGGGTGGAGCCCACGGCGTGGACGAGGCCGGCCGGCCGTGCCGTGGCCGCGATCTCCGCGAAGGCCGCGTCGATCGGGGCGCTCTCCGTGGGGTCCGCGGCGTGGATCGTGGCGGACCCGGCCGGGAGCCCCGCGGCCACCTCGGCGAGCCGCGCCGCATCCCGCGCGACGAGCGCGACCCGTCCGCCCTCGGCCGCGATCCGGCGGGCGGTGGCGGCGCCGATCGCGCCGGTGGCGCCGGTGATGATCACGGTGGACGGGAGGACGGGGTCGCTCATCGGGTCCCTCGGGGCGGATGCTGTCAGGGGCTCTTCGCACGAGACGCCGCCGGGGATCGGCCCACGCACGTCGAACCGCGGGACCGGACGGCGCGAAGAGGGGGCATGGGAGCCACGAGCCCGCGCCGGAGGCCGGATCGTCACCGGCCGCCGTCCGAGCGTCCGGAGAAGATCTGCGTCGTGTGCGGCCGCCCCTTCGCCTGGCGGCGGCGCTGGGCCGCCACGTGGGAGAGCGTGACCCGCTGCTCGGAGCGCTGCCGGCGCGCCCGGCCGGGCGATCAGCCCGGGAAGAGCTCGCCGAGCCCCACGAGCCGGTAGCCGCGCGACCGGTAGGAGCGGATGATCGAGGCGACCGCACCCGGGGTGGAAGCCGGTCCGCAGTGCATGAGGACGACCGAGCCGCTCGTCCCGCGCGACGCGTTCCGGATCGTCGTGGAGACCGTGGCGTAGGAGCTCGTGTCCGCCGCGCTGATATCCCAGAGGAGGGTCGTCCGGTAGCCGAGGGCACCCGCGACGCGCAGGACCTCGCTGTCATAGGCGCCGAATGGCGGCCGGAGGATCTTCAGCATCGGCCGGCCCAGGACGTGCTCATGGATCCGCTCGTTGCGCCGGATCTGCTTCTCGATCCCCCGGGCATCGGTCCGGGCGAGGTTCGGATGGCTGAAGGTGTGGTTCGCCACCGGGAAGCCGCGCAGGATCGCACGCCAGCCCTCCGGGTCGTCGCGCAGGTGGTAGCCGTTGATGAAGAAGGTGGCGGTGGCGCCGTAGGCGCGAAGCGTCTGGGCGATGCTCCGGCAGGCGGACTGGCTCCAGCCGTCATCGAAGGTGAGGGCGACCCTGGGCGCGGAGCGGGACCCATGGGTCGCCACCACCGAGGAGGCTGCCTCCACCGGGAACCCGGTGAGAAGGATGAGGGCAAGGGAGAGGATGAGCGGCAGGGTGCCGCGCGATCGGTGCATCCCCCGCAGGGTACGCCGCCCCGGGGAGCAGCGCTCTCCGGCTGCTCCCCCGTCCGGCCCGCTCATCCGCCTCGCGGGCGGGCGGCGGCCGCGATCGCCGTGTCCAGCCGGGCGACGAGCCCGTCCGCGCCGAGCTCCGCGAGGCTCTCGCGGATCGCGACCGCGAGGCCGATCGCCTCCGGGTCGCGCGCGCCGAGAAGGGCGAGGAGGATGAGCGCACCGCTCCCGCGCTCGGGGACGAGCCCGAGGATCTCGTAGGCCGCATCCGCGCCGGTGAAGGCGAAGAGCGCCTCGTCCGGGCGTCCGTCCAGCGCCGCGAGGCCGGCGGCGTGGAAGCGCCGCTCCGTATCCACGATCCGGCCACCCGCACCCGCGGCGGCCTCGTCCAGGAAGCGGTCCGCAGCCCGGCGGAGGCGCGCCGGATCGCCGGCAAGGAGCGCAGCCCGGGCGGCGAGGCGGCTGAGCGGGAGGCCCCCGACCCGGACGGCGGGGCCGTCCCAGGCGATCGTCCACGCGTCCTCCGCGCGGCCCTCGAGGAGGGCGAGCTCCGCGGCGTGAGCGCGCAGGGCGGCAGTCAGCTCGGCCGGGGAACCCGCGTCCGCCGTCGGGAGGGGCAGGAGCGGATCGCCGCCCCGGGCCAGGGCGAGCCGCGCGGCCGCGACCGCGAGGAGCGGGTCGGCCTCCGCCGGTCCACGCCGGTCCGCCGCGGACCCGATCTCCGTGGCCGCCTCCGCCCACGCGCCCGTGGCCACGAGGAGCCGCGCGAGCTCCACGACCGCGAGCTGGACCTCCGGACCACCCTCGAGGCGGCCGGCGACCGCACGCGCCCGGCGGGCGGCCTCGAGCGCGACGAGCGGCTCGTCCGTGCCATGGAGCTCGGCCGCCACGACCTCGGCGGCGACCGCGATCTCCGCGCGGTCCGCGGCCTCCGCAAGGCGGACGGCACCGGTGGCGATCGCGATCCCCTCGAGGCGCCGGCCCGCCGCACCCGCGAGACGGGCCTTCGTGACGAGGAGGTCGGCGACGACCGTCTCGCGCCCGGCGCGGTCCGCGAGGGCGATCGCACGGTCGCAGGCTGCGGGCGCGTGCTCGGGACGCAGGACGAGGAGGACGGCGACCTGCCGGCGGACGAGCTCGGCGAGCGCCCCGGGGTCGGCCCCCGGCCCGTGCTCCGCGAGCGCCCGCTCGATCCGGTCCTCGGCATCCCGGGCGCGGCCCGCGGCAAGGAGGGCGCCGGCGAGCGACGCCGTGGCGCGGAGGAGCCCCTCCATCTCCCCGGCCGCCTCGTGCGCGGCGATCGCCGCGCGCAGGTGGCGCTCGGCCTCCTCGCTGCGGCCCGCCCGGGCAGCGATCACTCCCGCCTCCTCGAGGAGACGCGCCTCGTCCTCGCCGCTCGCCCCGGTCTGGAGCGCGCGATCGAGGAGGGCGGAGGCCCGTTCCGTGGAGCCAAGGGCCGCGGCGCGCTCGGCGGCACCCTCGAGGACCTCGCGGAGCCGGGCGGAGAGCTTCTCGCGCTGCGCTTCGTCGTTCGTGAGCGTCACGGCAGCGGTGTACTGGGCGGCCAGGAGGCCGGCGCTCTCCCCTGCCCCGCCGAGCGCCTCGAGGTGCTCCGCGTAGGCGAGGTGGCGGGAGAGCCGGTCGCGCTTGGCGAGCGTGTTGTAGGCGACCTCCCGGATGAGCGCCTGGACGAAGGCGATCTGGCCGGCGGCGGCGCTCCGCGGATCCTCCTCGCGGGCGAGGATCTCGCGCCGCACGAGCGCATCCACGCGCGCGCCGAGGACCGGGAGCGGGATCCCGCTCACCGTCGCGAGCGCGGGAAGGCCGAAGCTCTGCCCGAGGACGGAGGCGTCCGAGACGAGCGAGCGGTCCGCGGGGTCGAGCGCATCGAGCCGGCTCGCGATGAGCGCGGCGAGCGATTCCGGGACGGAGACCGTGCTCAGGTCGCCGACCGGCGCGTAGACGCCGTCGCGCTCCTCGATCCGTCCGTCCGCGACGAGCTTGCGGATCGTCTCCACGGCATAGAGCGGCATCCCGTCCGCACGCTGGACGACGAGGTCGAGCGCCTCGCCCGGGATCCCCGGGACGAGACCGGAGAGGAGCTCCCGGATCCGCGGCGCATCGAGCGGGGCGAGAAGGAGCGCCTGCTCGTGCTCGTGGGCCGACGCCCAGCGCGGCCGTGCCACGGTGAGCTCCGGGCGCGCCAGGGTGATGACGAGGATCGCGTGGTCCGCGGAGCGCTCCACGAGCGATTCGATGAAGTCGAGGAGGCCGGGGTCCGCGAAGTGGAGGTCCTCGAAGAGGAGGACGACCGGCGCCACGGCGGCATGGCGCTCGAAGAAGGTCCGCCACGCCGCGAAGAGCTGGTCCGCGGGAAGGCCACCCTCGAGGCCGAGGAGCGCGAGGAGCCCGCGCTCCAGGCGGCGGCGCTCGGCGGGGTCCTCCACGAGGTCGGCCGCCTTCGTCGCGATCCGCTCCCGGACGGTCTCCTCGTCGTCGTCCTCGAGGAGGAAGCAGCGCTGGCGGACCATCTCGGCGAGCGCCCAGAAGCTGACCCCCTCGCCGTAGGCCGGGCAGCGTCCGTCATGCCACCAGACGAGCTCGTCCTGGCTGTCCACGATCCGCAGGAGCTCCCAGGCGAGCCGGCTCTTCCCGATGCCGCCGGGCCCGATGAGGGAGACGTGGCGGAGGGTGCCGCGGGCGCGCACCGAGCGGAAGGCGTCGCGGAGGCTCTCCAGCTCGTCCGACCTGCCCACGAAGGGCGTCGCGAGCCCGCCGTGCCCCATGCTGCCGCCGGCCGGCTTCTCCGCCCGCCAGACCGGGACGGGCGCGGCCTTCCCCTTCATCTGCCGGTCGCCCACGGAGACGAACGAGAAGGCCCCCTCGGCGCCGCGGACGGTCGCCTCCCCGGCGAAGACGCTCCCGGGCTCCGCAGCGGCCTGGATCCGGGCCGCGGTGTTCACGAGGTCCCCGGCGACCATCCCCTCCCCGACCGCGCCGATCGTGACCGCGGCCTCGCCCGTGTGGACCCCGGCGCGCGCGGAGATCCCCGGTCCCAGCGAGGGGATCGCGGCGATCAGCTCCAGCGCCGCCCGGATCGCCCGCTCCGGGTCGTCCTCGTGGGCGATCGGCGCCCCCCAGACCGCCATCACCGCATCGCCGATGAACTTCTCCACCGTCCCACCGTGGCGCCCGATGATCTCCCGGCCGATCTCGAAGTAGCGGCTGAGCGTCTCCCGGACATCCTCGGCATCGCGCCCCTCGCTGAAGGTCGTGAAGCCCACGAGGTCGGCGAAGAGGACGGTGACGACGCGCCGCTCGGCGACCGGCTTCGCCCGCGCAGGTCCCGCCCCGGGCGCCGGCGCCGCCGGCACGGGGGCGGGGACGGCCGAGGCGTCCGCGGCATCGGTCGCGCGCCCACATCCACCGCAGAAGCGATCCCCGGGCGCGAGCGGCAGGCTGCAGCCGGTGCAGGCCGGGCCGAGCACGGCGCCGCAGGCGGTGCAGAACCGACGGCCGGGAAGCGCCGGCAGGGCGCAGGCAGGGCAGGTCAACGGGAGCTCCTCGAACGCGCTGGGAGGGCGAAGTGTCGGCCCCTCCGGACGCGCCGTCAAGCCGCGGCGAGGCTCCCGGAGCGCACGCTCCCGGCGCCCCGCATCCCGGTGACGAGGAAGCGCACCGCGCCGATCGCGATGAGCAGGTCGCCGATCGAGAAGACGTTCGCCAGGGGGATCGGCCGGGGCAGGACGAAGATGTCACCGAGGAGCGCGAAGGGGGTTCCGGGACCGGCGAGGACGGAGTTCGTGTATTCGCCCGCGGGGACCCGGGCGACCCCGTCGAGGAGGAGCCACGCGTCCGGCGACGACGGCATCGCGCCCCCGTTCGCGAGGATCGCGACGAGGTTGAGCGCAGCCCCGAGCGCGAGGATCCGGAGCCCGGGGAGCGCGAGGTTCCGGAGGAGCGCGGCGAGGACGACGAGGGTGGAGGCGACGTAGATCGGCGGGCCGGCCTCCCCGATCCGCGTCGCCACCGGGCTGGAGAAGAGGAGGAGCTGGACGATCAGCCCGCCGAGCGCGAGCGGCAGCCAGGCGATCCGGACCTCGGCGAGCGCGGCCAGGCGGCCACCGCGGAGGTGGCCGATCGCGAGGCCCGCGAGGATCGCGTAGAGGAGGATCATCGGCGTCGGGTGGCGGCGGTCCGGCCCGCGCGCTGGGGCTCCGGACCGCCGCGCCGGACGGCTACCAGCGGAAGGGCGCGCCGAGGACGAGGACGAAGGCGACGATCGCGGCGAGCGGGAGAAGGATCGAGCGGATCCGGGACATGACCTGGCCCTCCGGTGGCGGTGGGGTGCCGCGCGGCGCGCGGGGATCCCCGGTCGGTCGTGCCGACCCGCGCATCCTCCCGAGCAGGGTGCCCTGCGACCCATGGCCGGAAGGTACGGGGGGCGGTCCACCGCAGGAACCGTGAGGTCGGCCCCGGACACCCCCGCGCAGGGCGCCGTATCCTCCGGCGATGAACGATGACGAGCTCCTCGAGACCCGCGTGGATGGCCGGATCGTCCACCAGGGCCGGTACGTCACCTTCCGGGTCGATACCGTGCGCGATCCGGATGGTGGGCTCCACACCCGGGACTGGGTGGAGCATCCCGGCGCGGTCGCGATCCTCGCGGTCGATGCGGGGGAGATCCTCTTCGTCCGCCAGTTCCGGACGCCGGCCGGGCGGGTCCTCCTCGAGATCCCGGCAGGGACCCTGGACCGCGGGCCGGACGGCACGATCGAGGACCCGGCGATCGCCGCGCCGCGCGAGCTGGGCGAGGAGACGGGGATCTCCGCCGCGCGCTGGCGGAAGCTGGGGACCTTCTTCCCTGCGCCGGGGTTCGCGAGCGAGCTGATGCATCTCTATCTCGCGACGGAGCTGAGCGCGCTCCGGGACTACACGGGCCCGGAGCCGGACGAGCGGATCGCGGTCACCCGCCTCCCCTATGCGGAAGCCATCGCGATGGCCGATCGCGGCGAGATCGCGGACGCCAAGACGCTCCTCGGCATCCTGTGGGTCGAGCGGCTCCTTGCGCGCGGAGAGCTCGCCTGAGCGTCGGACAGACGGCTCACCCGAGACGGAGGAGCGCCTCCCGGTAGAGCGCGGAATCGGGCGCCAGGGCGCAGGCCAGACGGAGCTGCGTCCGGGCCTCGGCCGCGCGGCCGCTCCGCCGGTAGACCTGGGCCAGCCCGTAGCGCCCGTACGCGCTTGCCGGGTCGATGCGCACGAGCTCGTCGAAGGCGGCCTCCGCCCGCTCGAGCCGGCCGCCGTTGTAGGCAGCGCGGGCGAGCGCCTCCACGATCGACGCCTGGCCGGGCGCGAGCCGGTCCGCCCGCTCGAGGAGGATCACCGCCTGCGCATCGTGGCGGCGGAGGAGGAGCGCCTCCGCACGGCGGAGAAGGCCCCAGGCGCTCTCCCGCTCCTCGTCCGGGATCGGGGGCTCATCCGGGCCCGGCTCGGGCGATCCGGGGAGCCGGGCGGTCACCGGGTCAACCCGGCGCGGGCTCGGCGAGGGCAGCCACCGCGGCGGCCAGCTCGGCGAGGGCATCCGCGTGCCGGTCGAGGAGGGCGGCCTGCCGGGACGGGCCGGGCATCGGCGGCACCTTGCGTGCGCCGGGGTGGAGCCAGACGAGCGATTCGTCGAGGAGGAGGTCGCACACGAAGAGAAGCCGGGCGAGCGTCCGGCCGAGCATCTCCGCGTCCAGGAGCGGGGCGGGGACCTCCGCGAGGAGGACGGGGCGGTCGTCCGCGGAGAGCGCGAACTTCACCCATGGCAGCTCGTCGTTCCAGCGCAGGAGCTTGCGGTAGGAGACGCGGAAGGAGTCGTTGATCGGCGGCGCGTAGTGGACCCAGACGTGGCAGCCCTGGCCGGGGTCGAGGATGAGGGTGACGCGGATCCCTGCCCGGCGGCGGCCGTCGAGGAGGAGGTCGCGGCTCGCGATCCCGTCCCGCTCGGCGCGCTCGATCGGCTCGATGCCCAGCTCCGTCAGCCAGGCGTCGAGCTCCGTGCTCCCGATGCTCGCGTCAGCGATCGCGCCGGCCCCCGGTCGCGGTCCGGGTGGTGGAGGCGCCGGGGGCGGGCTCCGGCCCGCGCCGCTCCACGCTCCCGCCGCTCGCGACGACCTTGCGCCCGAAGTCCGAGGGCCGGACCCCTTCCGCGATCCGCACGTTCCGGCCGATCCGCGCGCCGGCGGGGATCGCCGCGCGCTTGCCGACGATCGTGATCCCCGTGTTCAGGCGCGTCGGCTCCTGGCGGTTCGGCGTCTCGAAGTCCGAACCCATCCCGACCACCGCGTTCGGCCCGACGGAGACCTCCTTGTCCAGGATCGCCCGGTCCACCACGGCACCCGCCCGGATATGGGCGTCGAACATGATCACGCTGTCCCGCACGATCGCGCCCGGATCGACCCGGACGCCCGGCGAGAGGACGGAGCGCTCCACCGTCCCGGCGATCTGGCAGCCGTGCGAGATGAGGCTCCGGTGGACGTTCGCGGTGGGGCCGATCCGGGCCGGCGCGCGCTCCTCCGAGCGGGTGTGGATGACCCAGTCGCGGTCGTAGAGGTCGAGCGGCGGGTGGTCGTCCAGGAGGTCCATCTGGGTCTGCCAGTAGCTCTCCACCGTTCCCACGTCCTGCCAGTAGCCATCGAAGCGATAGCCGAAGACACGGGCGCCGGCACCGAGCATGGCGGGGATGATGTGGGCACCGAAGTCCGGCCGGTCGGCGTCGAGCCAGGCGAGGAGCGCCCGGCGCGAGAAGACGTAGATGCCGAGGCTCGCGAGGTCCGAGCGGGGCTGCTTCGGCTTCTCCTGCCACTCGGTCACCCGATCGTCGTCGTCCAGGGCGAGGATGCCGAAGCGGTGCGCCTCGCCGATCGGGACACGCTTCACGGCGATCGTGACGTCCGCCCGCTTCCGCCGGTGCTGGGCGATGAAGGGCTGGTAGTCCATCTTGTAGATGTGGTCGCCGGCGAGGACGAGGATCGTGTCCGAGCGCGAATCCTCGATCGCCCACACGTTGCGCAGGACGGCGTCCGCGGTCCCCCGGTACCACTCGGCGGCCCGGCCGCGCGCGAGGTAGGGCTGGAGGAGGCGGATGCCGCCCTTGGCGCGGTCCATATCCCAGGGACGCCCGGAGCCGATGTGATCGTTCAGGGAGCGCGGGTTGTACTGGGTGAGGATCGCGACATCCGTGATGTCCGAGTTCACGCAGTTGCTGAGCGTGAAGTCGATGATCCGGTACTTGCCCGCGAACGGGACGGCCGGCTTGGCGCGGACACCGGAGAGGATGGAGAGACGCTCGCCCTCGCCGCCGGCCAGGACGATCGCCGTCGTGCGCTTCACCGGACCGATGCTAGCGCATCGCCAGGTGCGCGCGATCGCCCGCGTGCGCTCAGACGAGCCCGCGCGGGTTGATCGGCGTGCTCCCCCGGTAGACCTCCCAGTGGAGGTGGGTGCCGGTGCAGTTCCCGGTGCAGCCCATGTAGCCGAGGAGCGTCCCCTTCCGGACCGCCTGCCCCTTCCGGACCACGGCGCGGGGGAGAAGGTGGGCGAAGGTCGAGTCGTAGCCACCCGGGTGGGCCACCACGACGAGGTAGGCGGGGTCCGATTCGTACGGGTTGTAGCCCACGAAGACGACGATCCCGTCGTACGGGGCACGGATCTGCGTCCCGGTCCCGTTCGCGATGTCGATCCCGTCGTGGAAGTGGGAGCAGTCCCCGAGCGGCGGGTTCCACGAGAAGCCGGTGCAGCCGAACTCCTGGGAGACCGTCCCGCCGGTGGGCCAGCTCCACGCGCCGCCACCCTCGCCGAGCCCGCCCCCGAACTGCTGCTCCGCCTGCTTCCGGGCGGCCGCGATGAGCTGCGCGAGCTGGTTGCGCAGCTGGCGCTCCGCGGCGGCCTGGCGGGCGACGAGAGCCGCCGCCTCGCGCCGGTTCGCCGCGATCTTCTTGAAGGTCTCCTTCTGGCGCTCCTGGATCTCGCGCGTCCGCGCCTCGAGCTCCTCGAGCTGGACCCGGGCCGCCGCGAGCCGCTCCGTCTGCGCCGCGAGCTCGATCTCCGCGCTCCGGGCATCCCGGCGCAGCTGGTCGGTCCGGAGCTGGGTGCTGACCGTGAGCGCACGGAGGCCATCCAGCTCGCGCCGGTCCGCCTCGATCCGCCGCGCGAGCTCCACGTCCTGGTCGCCGTAGGCGAGCGCACCGCCGGCCGCCGTGAGGCTGTCCGTGAAGGAGCCGTCCGCGAGGATCTGCTCCAGGAGGGTGGTCCGCTGCGATCGGTAGGCCTCCACGAGGCGGGCACCGAGGAGGCGCCGGCGGGCGGCGAGATCCTCCTCGCCGGCGGCGATCTGCTCCTCGAGGAGCGCCAGCGTCCAGTCGAGCCGGGAGATCTCCGTGGCGAGCGCGTCGCGGCGGGCCTGGACCTTGCCGATCGCATCGGTCGCCTTCTCGATCTCGCGCCGGACCTCCCGCGAATCGGCGTTCAGCTCCCCGAGCGTATCCGCGGTGGTGCCGAGGGCCGCGCGCGCGACACCCTCGTCCGCCTGCAGATCGGCGACGAGCTGGCGATTGCGCTCGAGGGAGCGCTTGAGGGAGGCCTGGCGCTGGCGGGCATCCGCGAGGCGGTCATCCAGCGACTGCGCCGCGCCACCGGCCGCACCGAGCGGCAGGGTCGTGAGCACGATGAGCGCCACGAGCGCCAGGTGGACGCGGGCGGCTCGGCCTCGGCGGCGCGGCGCCGGGCGGGTCACGTCGGTCAAGCTCGATCTCCCTTGCGGGGCGCGCTGGGCAGGCGGGCCGCGGGAACCATACCACGCACCGGCGCGATCACGGCAGGAGGGCGCCGGCGAGCGCCGCGCCGATGAGGATCGGGCCGAAGGGGATCGCGCTCCGCAGGCCGATCCGGCGCAGTGCGATGAGGGCGAGGAGGACGACCGCCCCGGCCACCGAGGCGAGGAGGAAGCCGCCCACGAAGCGGCTGATCCCGAGCATGAGCCCGAGGCTGACGGCGAGCTTCACGTCTCCCAGCCCGAGCGCACCCCGGAGGAGGCGGTCGCTGACGAGCAGGAGGATCGGCGCGCCGATCGCCGCGGCGACCCCGGAGAGGATCGCCTGGTCCTTCCCCGCCAGGAGAGGGTCCGCCCCGGCGACGAGGAGGACGAGGCAGACGGGGATGAGCGGCAGGGTGAGGAGGTCCGGCAGGAGGCGCTGCTCGAGGTCCGTGGCGAGGAGGACGAGGAGGACCACCCCCCACGGGAGGAGGACGGCGAGCGCTGCGGGATCGGGATGACGCAGGGCAAGGAGCGCGAAGGCAGCCGCACCGGCCAGCGCGATGAGGATCGTCCGTGGCCCGGCGCCCCGGACCGGATGCCCGGGCCGGGCCGGCCAGCGCGCGGCGATCCGCTCCGCGACGATCCCCGCGGCGAACCCGGCCGCTCCCGCGAGGAGCGCCGTGAGCATCCGGGGCGCGCCGGGAGGCTAGGCCGCGCCGGTCGCGCCCGCGAGGGCGAGCTCGACGAGCATCGGGTGGGAGACGCCGGTGGCGCCACGCGCGGCCCACGGGAAGGGCTTCCGGTGGTAGGCGGTCCCCGCGATATCCAGGTGGACCCAGGGCTTCGTGACGAACTCGCGGAGGAAGATCGCGCTCGTGATCAGCGACCCTTCCGCGCCACCCGTGTTCACGATGTCCGCGTAGGCGGAATCCATGAGCGGGCGGTAGTCGTCCACGAGCGGGAGGAGCCAGGTCCGCTCGCCCTGGCGGTCACCGGCGGCGGCGACCTCGTCCCACCAGGGGCGCGAGGTGGTGAAGGCGCCCGTGACCTGCTTGCCGAGCGCACGCTCTACGGCACCGGTCAGGGTCGCGACGTCCACGAGGTGGGTCGCCCCCTGCTGCTCGGCCCAGGTCATCGCGTCGCCGAGGATGAGGCGGCCCTCCGCATCCGTGTTGTTCACCTCCACGACCTTGCCGTTCAGGGCGCGGACCACATCCCCCGGACGCGTGGCGTGGGGGCCGGGCATGTTCTCCACCGCGGGGGCGACGGCGAGGAGCGGCGTGCCGGGGGCGAGACGGGAGACGGTATCGATCGCCGCGAGCACGGTGCAGGCGCCGGTCTTGTCCATCTTCATCTCCTCCATCCGGTCCGCCGGCTTGATGGAGATCCCGCCCGTGTCGAAGCAGACGCCCTTGCCGACCATGGCGACGAGCCGGCCGCGCGCATCCGTGGAGCCCGCGGCGCCGGAGCGGAGGGCGATGAAGCGGGGCGGGTTCGACGACCCGCGCCCGACCGAGAGGAACATCCCCATCCCGAGCCGGCCGGCCTCCTCCGGGCCGAGGATCGTGAGCGTGAGGCCGTGCTCCTTCGCGATCGCCGAGGCCTCGTCCGCGAGGACCTCCGGGCTCACGTCGTTGGCGGCACGCTGGGAGAGGCGGCGGGCACGGTTGCTTCCCTCGCCGATGATCCGGCCACGCTCGGCGGCGGCGGCGAGGATGCCACGGTCCCCCGCCTCCACGGCGACGATCAGCTCGTCCAGGACGGGCGGCATCCCCTCCGGCGCCTCGCGGTAGATCTGGGCCGGCTCCGTGCTCCCCTCCACGACCCCACGCACGACGAGCTCCACGCTGCGCGCCGGGTCCGCGCCGAGGAAGGCGGTGGGGAGCCAGAGGGCGAGGCGGCGCACCGTACGGCCGGCGAGCCGGCGCTCCACCGCGGCGCCGTAGCGGACGGTGGCGACGGGGTCACCCGCCTCGCCGCTGCCGGTCCCCATGGCGAGGATCCAGCCGGCGGCGCTTCCGCGGCCGCGCACGAGCGTCCCGCTCCAGGCGCTCCCGCGCTGCTCGCCCACGGCACGCAGGTCCGCGAGGATCCCGTCCAGCCGGGAGTCGAGCGCCGCAAGGAGCGCCGAGGGCTCTCCGTCCTTCGCGATCGGGACGGCGAGGACGTCCGCCTCCACCTCCCAGGGCTGGGCGACGACGACTCGGGTCTGCATCCGGGGTGCTCCTTGCGCGCTGCGGGGCCGGTCCGCCGCCCGGCGGGCCGGGCGCTCTGCGGGGAGTCTAGCGGCGCCCCGGATGGGCGCGACGGCTCAGGCCGGCTCCTGGTCGGCGGGCTTGCGGCGCAGGTAGCCGAGGCGGCCGTCCATCGCCATCGGTGCGAAGCCCCAGTCGCGCTGGACGACATCACGATCCGAGGCGTTGTCGAAGGAGAGCTGGCGCAGCTGGTCGCTCGCGACCGGGAAGGGGATGCGGATCTTCTCCGCGGTGCGCGCGACGAGCTTGATGAGCGGCAGGGGGACGGGGGCGATGAGCCGCCGCTTCCCCATCCCGCGCAGGACCTCGCGGACCATCTCCTTGTAGGTCCAGAAGGCGGGCCCGCCCAGGTCGTAGCTCTTGCCCACCGCATCCTCGCGCTCGAGGGCAAGGACGACGACGCGGGCGAGGTCCGCGCAGGCGAGGGGCTGGAAGCGGCTCTTCGCACCGGCCGGGACCGGGACGATGCCCGGCGAGGTGCGCACGAGCTGCGCGATCACGTTGAAGAAGCCGTCGCGCTCGCCCCACAGGAGGGAGGGCTTGAGGATCGTCCAGCGCAGCGCGGACGCGCGGACGGCGGCCTCCGCGCGGGCCTTGGAGCTCGCGTAGTGGAGGGCGGGGTCATCCACCACGCCCATCGCGCCCACGTGGACGAGGCGCCGGACCCGCTCGGCCTCCATCGCGGCAACGAGATCGACCGTACCGAGGGTGTTGATCCGGGTGAGGTCCTTCCCGCCGTTCCAGTCGCGGGCGATCGCGACGAGGTGGACGACGGCATCCACGCCGCGCAGCGCGGGCCCCAGGGAGCCCGCGTCCGTCACGTCGCCGATCGCGAAGGTCACGTGCGCGGCGGCGTCCGGCGAGAGCCGGCGCAGGACCCGCCCGCGCGCCGCATCGTCACGGACGAGGGCACGCACCTCGTGGCCCGCCTCGATGAGCGCGGGGAGCACGTTGCTGCCGACGAACCCGCTCGGCCCGGTGAGGAGGATGGTCGCCATCGTGTCGTCTCGTCCCTCTGCGCGCGTCGCCCCCCGCGGTCGTCCCGGGCGGTGCTCGCACGAGAAGGTTCGCGCTTCGCCGCCGAGCGGATGGGCGGCGCTAGGATGGCCGGGTGACCGAGGCGGAGGTGGACGCAGGCGACCCGGGCGGCGAGGACGACCTCCCCGCGGACCTCGCGGGGGCGATCCGGCGGCTCCCCAAGGCGGAGCTGCACCTCCACCTGGACGGCTCCCTCCGCCCCGCGACGGCGGTCGAGCTCGCCCGCGAGCGCGGCATCGCGGCCCCGCGGGGGGTGGCGGAGATGCGCCGGCGGCTCGTGGCGCCGATGCCCTGCCCGGACCAGGCGCGGCTCCTGGACGCCTTCGCCCTTCCGGTCTCGCTCCTCCAGGACGGGGCGGCGCTCGAGCGCGTGGCGTCCGAGCTGGTGGAGGACCTTGCCGCCGAGGGGACGACCTACGCCGAGATCCGCTGGGCTCCCACCCTCCACATGGAGCGCGGCCTCGCCCTGCGGGACGGGATCGGGGCGGTCGTGCGTGGCGCGCGGGCGGCGGCCCGGACGCGGGGGGTGACCGTGCGGCTGATCGCGGTGATCCTGCGCACGCACGATGTCGAGCGCGCGGTCGCGATGGCGCACGCCGCGTCAGCCTTCGCGGGCGACGGGGTGGCGGGGATCGATCTCGCGGGTCGGGAGGCGGCGGCCCCCGACCCCCTCCCCTTCCTCCCCGCCTTCGGCATCGCGCGCGCGGCCGGTCTCGGGGTGACCTGCCACGCGGCGGAGTGGGGCGGTCCCGCCCAGGTGCGGCGCGCCCTCGCCCTGGAGCCGGACCGGATCGCGCACGGCGCGGCGAGCGCGGAGGACCCGGCGCTCGTCGCCGAGCTGCGCGCGCGGGGGATCACCCTCGACCTGTGCCCCACGAGCAACCGCCAGGCCGGGCTCTACCCCGCGCTCGCGCACCACCCCCTCGTCCGGCTCCATCGGGCCGGGGTGGCGGTCACGCTCTCCACGGACGACCGGACAGTGAGCGACCTCACCCTGACCCGGGAGATCGGCCGTGCGATCGGTCGTCTGGGCGCCACCTTCCCGGAGATCGTGGCGATGACGCGGACCGCCCTGCGCGCCGCCTTCCTCGCGGACGACGAGCCGGAGCGGGCGCGCCTCCTCGCGGCGCTCGAGGCGTTCGCCGCCGGGGAGCCCCTGCTCGCCGCGAGCCGCTGACCCCGGACGGTCTCAGCCGGCGGCGAGCCGGTCGAGGATCGCGGCGAGCTCGCCGGCATCCGCCGCCACGTACGGCGGGCGCTCCGCGGGCGGCAGGGCATCGACCGTCGCCCGCGTCGTCACCCCGGTGAGCATGAGGACGGCACGGGCCCCGATCGTGCGCGCGGCCACGAGGTCGGTGTGGAGCGAATCGCCGATCACGACCGCGGAGGCGGGATCCACCCCGACGCTCGCCGCCGCCTCGAGGAAGAGGCCCGGCTCGGGCTTGCCGATCGTGAGGTCGGGCTCCCGCGCGGAGGCGTAGGCGACCGCCTCCACGATCGATCCCGCCCCTGCGTGGAGGCCGTCCGGGAGCGGGAAGACCCGGTCGCGGTTCGTGGCCACGAAGAGCGCGCCGCCGCGCGCGACCATGACGGCGCTGGAGAGCCGCCGGTAGCTGAGCGAGAAATCGACGCCGACGACGAGCGCATCCGGGGCCGCCGCCACGCCGCGGGGGGTGGGCGGGACGACGCGCAGCCCGACATCGCGGAGCTCGCGGGCGAGCCCGGGCCCTCCGAGGACCATCGTGCGTCGCGGTGCGCGCTCGGCGAGGGCGAGCGCGGTCGCCCGCGCCGCGCTCACGACGCCTCCCTCCGCGACCGGCGCACCCATCTCGGCGAGCCGGGCGCGATACTGCGAGCGATGCCAGCGAGAGTTGTTCGTGCAGTAGATCACCCGGTCGCCCGCCGCCACGCGCCGGGAGAGGAGCTCCGCGACGCCCGGGACGGGCTCCGGGCCGCGGTAGACGACGCCATCGAGGTCGACGAGAAGGAGCATCCGAGGATGGTACCCGCGCCGGTCCGGTCCACGGGGGATGCCCGATGAGCGGGCACCGCCGGCCGGTCGCCCCTCCCCCGCTCCCCGCGGATGTCGACCTCGTCCTCGTGGACGGGAACAACCTCCTCCACCGTGCCCGCGGGGTCCCGGACGAGGCGGGGATCCGCTGGCTCATCCCCCTCCTCCGGACGTGGCGGCCGCCGGGCGCCCAGATCGTCCTCGTCCTGGACGGCCACCCCGACCCGGGGGAGATGAAGAACCGGGCGGTCGTCACCGGGATCGCAGCGGTCCACTCCGGCGCGATCGACGCGGACACGAGCCTCCTCCGGCGGCTCGAGGGGCGCCCCTACGGCGACCGGATCCGGACGCTCCTCGTGACGGATGACCGGGCGCTTTCGGACAAGGCGCGGCGGGAGCATGCGATCGTCCGGCGGCTCGACTGGTTCCTGGACGAGCTGCAGCGGGCGCGGGCCTCCGGCGGACCCGCCGCGCTCGGTCCTGCGACCGCCCCGGCAGGCGCTCCCCCGGCGTCCGTCCGACTCTCCGGGTTCGGTGCCGGCCGGCCCCCGGCGCCGCGCACGGGCACGCCGCCGGATGCGGGGGATGGGGAGGCGTCCCGCCGTCCCTGGACGCCCGGACGGGGTGCCACCCGGAAGCGCGGCAACCCGCGGCGCGGCCACCCGGGCGCCTGACCGCCCGCGGACCACGGCCGGTCCGCTATCATCCGGGCCGTGAGCCCCGATCCGTGGACCGCCTTCCTTGACTGGCTGACGACGATCGTCGTCCCCGACTGGAACCAGCTGATCGCGATGCTGCCGCTCTTCCTCGTGATCGGGGTGACCGGCCCGCTCCTCTCGCTCGTCTTCCTCCTGTGGGGCTGGGAGCGCTTCAAGCGGCGATCCGGCAAGGTGCGCGTCGCGCTCCCGGAGCCGCAGCCCGCCCCGCTGGACGCGGACGGCCGGCCGCTCTTCCCCGCGAACGTCCCCTACGACCCGCGGACGGGCCTCGTCTACCCCCAGGACCGGATCACCTCGGCCGAGGACGGCACGACGCTCCTCATCCGCTGCCCCGTGGATGGCACGGTGCGCGAGGCGTCGATCCAGACCTGCACGGCCTGTGGGACGCGCTTCATCCTCGGTGCCGCACGGACCCCGGCGGTCATCCGCCGGACCGGGAAGCCCCCCGCCGGGGGCGCCGCGGCCGCCTGACCGCCCGCCGCGCCGGATGGGCCTCGGTCCGCTCTCCCTCTACCTCACGACGATCGGCGCGATCGCCCTCGCGGTCGCGTTCCTCCTCGCCGTCGCCCGCACGACCCTCCTCGCCCTGGAGCGCCCCGCCGTCCTCGTGAGCGCAGCCGGGCCGGCCGTGACGGCCCCTTCGGCTGCACCCGGACGGACCGCGTGGGCGATCGCGCACGCCTTCACGTGGGTCGCGGCGATCACCCTCGGGGCCGGCCTCGTCGCGCGCGGCGTCCTCGTCGGACGCGGCCCGTGGGGGAACATGTACGAGTTCTCCGTCGCCTTCGCGTTCGGGATCGTGGCGGGCTGGCTCTTCCTCCGCCGGCGCTACCCGATCGACCCGATCGCCTTCCTGCCGCTCGGGGTCGCCCTCTTCCTCGTGGGCTACGCTGCGACGCTGCCGGCCACGATCGGACCGCTCGTCCCGGCCCTGGACAACGCCCCGCTCCTCACGATCCACGTGGCGATGGCGATGATCGCGTACGGGATCTTCGCGACGAGCTTCGGGGCTGCCGTGGGCTACCTCATCCAGGGCCCCGAGGACCGCTTCTCGTGGCTCCCCTCCCACCGCGTCCTGGACGAGGCCGCGTGGCGCGCGGTCGTCATCGGGTTCCCGGTCTTCGCGACGATGATCATCCTCGGCAGCTGGTGGGCCTCGATCGCGTGGGGACGCTACTGGGGCTGGGATCCCAAGGAGACCTCCGCGCTCGTCACCTGGCTCATCTACGCCGTCTACCTCCACGCGCGGAACCAGCGCGGCTGGGCGGGCCGCCCGAGCGCGCTCATCCTCGTCATCGGCTTCGGCGCCGTCCTCTTCACCTACTTCGGGAACCTCTTCTTCAGCGGCCTCCACAGCTACAGCGGCCTCTGATCCCGCCCGGCCGAGCCGGGCGCGCCGATCCCCCCGCGACCCCGGTCCCGGCTGCCCACGGACCATCCCCAGCTCGTCCACGCTCCATCCCCCGCCGTCCGCCCCCGATGCCCCCCGACCCCAACATCTGGTGGTGTACCCCCAAGGGAGGGCCCCATATCTTGTGGCGGAGGCCTTGACAACCCGGCTCCGAAGCGCGACCATGCTCGTCCCGGAGAACGACAGATAGCGCCCTGCCCCCCCGGCCCGGGAGGCGGCTGCAGAGGGCGACGAACAGAACGGCGGGGACCACCGCCACGATCGGGAGGGATCGACGGATGACCCAGGCGACGACGGCGCGCCGGAGCGCGCCACGGCGGACGGACAGCGCGGCGAAGCGCGCGACAGGGCTGCAGAAGCCGGTCGTGGATGCGGAGCACCGCTTCACGGGGAAGGGCGTGCGCGGGATCACCTTCGAGCGCCGCTGGACCACCCCCGGCGTCCATCCCTACGACGAGGTCGCCTGGGAGCTGCGCACGGCGAACATCTCCAACGAGTCCGGGAAGACGGTCTTCGAGCAGAAGGACATCGAGGTCCCCGCCGCGTGGAGCCAGCTCGCCACGAACGTCGTGGTCAGCAAGTACTTCCGCGGCCATATCGGGACCGCGCAGCGCGAGCGGAGCGTCCGCCAGCTGATCGACCGGGTCGTGAACACGATCGCCGGCTGGGCGCACACGCAGCGCTACTTCGCCACGGACGCGGACCTCCAGGCCTTCCGGGCGGAGCTCACCTACCTCCTCCTCCACCAGAAGATGGCCTTCAACAGCCCGGTCTGGTTCAACGTCGGCGTGGAGGAGCGGCCGCAGTGCTCGGCCTGCTTCATCAACTCCGTCCGCGACTCGATGTCCAGCATCATGGACCTCGCCAAGACCGAGGCGATGCTCTTCAAGTACGGGTCCGGCGCGGGCGTCAACCTGTCGCCCATCCGCGGCTCCCGCGAGAAGATGTCCGGTGGCGGGATCGCGAGCGGACCGGTCTCCTTCATGAAGGGCTTCGACGCCTTCGCGGGCGTGGTGAAGTCCGGCGGCAAGACCCGGCGCGCCGCCAAGATGGTCATCCTGGACGTGGACCATCCGGACGTCCTCGACTTCATCGACTCCAAGATGAACGAGGAGAAGAAGGCCTGGGCGCTCATCGAGGCGGGCTACGACGGCTCGTTCACGGGTGAGGCCTACGGGTCGGTCTTCTTCCAGAACGCGAACCACAGCGTGCGCGTCACGGACGACTTCATGCGTGCCGTCGAGGCGGATGCGCCGTGGAGCACCCGCGAGGTGACCTCCGGCGAGGTCAATGCGACGATGCCGGCGCGCCAGATCCTCCAGCGGATGTCGGAGGCGGCCTGGCTCTGCGGCGACCCCGGGATCCAGTACGACACGACGATCAACGACTGGCACACCTGCGCCAAGACGGACCGGATCTTCGCGTCGAACCCGTGCTCCGAGTACATGTTCCTCAACGACACGGCGTGCAACCTGGCCAGCCTCAACCTGATGCGCTTCATCGGCGAGGACGGCGAGTTCGACATGGACGCCTTCCGCTTCGCGGTCCGCGTGACGATCACCGCGCAGGAGATCCTCGTCGACAACGCGAGCTATCCCACGCCGCAGATCGAGGAGAACTCACACCGCTTCCGCCCGCTCGGGATCGGCTATGCGAACCTCGGCGCGCTCCTCATGCGCCATGGCGTCGCGTACGACTCGGACGAGGGTCGTGCCTACGCGGCGGCGATCACCGCGGTGATGACGGGTGAGGCGTACCGCCAGTCGGCGGTCATCGCCCGTGACCACGGTGGCCCGTTCAGCGACTACGCCCACAACGAGCAGTCCTTCCTGCGGGTGATCCGGAAGCACCGGGACGCCGCCCACGAGATCCCGGCCGATGTCGCCCCGCGCGGCCTCGCCGCCGCCGCGCGGACCACCTGGGACGAGGCGCTCGCCCTCGGCAAGGAGAACGGCTACCGGAACAGCCAGGTGAGCGTCCTCGCCCCCACCGGGACGATCGCGTTCATGATGGACTGCGACACGACCGGGATCGAGCCGGACATCGCGCTCATCAAGTACAAGAAGCTGGTCGGCGAAGGCTTCCTGAAGATCGTCAACCAGACCGTCCCCGTCGCCCTCCGCCGGCTCGGCTACAGCGCCGAGCAGGTCGAGGAGATCATCCGCTACATCGACGAGCGGGAGACGATCGAGGGCGCGCCCGGCCTCCGGCCCGAGCACCTCTCCGTCTTCGACTGCGCCTTCAAGCCGGTGAACGGCGAGCGCTCCATCCACTACATGGGCCACATCCGGATGATGGCCGCCACCCAGCCCTTCCTCTCGGGCGCGATCAGCAAGACGGTGAACATGCCGGAGGCGGCCACCGCGGACGAGATCGCGGACGTCTACCTCCAGGGCTGGAAGCTGGGGCTCAAGGCGATCGCGATCTATCGCGACAACTCCAAGCGCTCCCAGCCGCTGATGACCGGCAAGAAGAAGGACGCGGACGCTGCGGAGGCCCCGGTGGCCCCCGCCGCGGAGCCCCGGCCCTACCGCCGGCGCCTCCCGGACGAGCGGCGTGCCGTCACCCACAAGTTCCAGGTCGCGGGCCACGAGGGGTACATCACGGTCGGGCTCTACCCGGATGGGCAGCCCGGCGAGATCTTCCTCAAGATGGCCAAGGAAGGCTCCACGATCAGCGGCCTGATGGACACGCTGGCCACGATGACCTCCCTCGCCCTTCAGTACGGCGTCCCGCTCCGGGACCTCGTGAACAAGTTCGCCCACGTGCGCTTCGAGCCCTCGGGCTTCACGGGGAACGCGGAGATCCCGATCGCGAAGTCGATCGTGGACTACGTCTTCCGCTGGATGGGGTCGCGCTTCCTGCCGCGGGATGACCGCGATGCCCTCGGCATCGTCGGTGCCACCGGCGCGGAGCCGGCTGCGACCCCCGCCGCGGAGAGCGCTCCGGAGCCGGCTGCTCCGGAGGCCTCCGGAGCCACGGCCACCGCGGTGGTGGCGGCACCCGTCATCGAGCGGGTCGCCCTCCCGGTCGTGGAGAGCGCCAACGGGAACGGCAACGGGAACGGTCACGGCAGCGCGACCGCCGTCCTTGCCTCGCTCGGCGTGAACACGAAGGTCGCCTTCAGCGTCAGCTCGGACTCGCCGAGCTGCTCCGAGTGCGGCAGCATCATGGTCCGCAACGGCAGCTGCTACAAGTGCCTGAACTGCGGAGCGACCTCCGGCTGCTCCTGATCCCCACGGGCGCAGGGCGCCCACCACGCGAGCCATCGGCAGCGGCCCCGCTTCGGCGGGGCCGCTGCTCATCTCCCGGCCGCGGCGCGCTACCCTCCGTGCATGCGGATCGCCACCTGGAACGTCAACTCCCTGAAGGCTCGCGCGGAAGCGGTCGCGATCTGGCTCGATCGCGTCCAGCCGGACGTCCTCCTCCTCCAGGAGACGAAGCTCGCGGACGCGGATCTCCCGGACGAGCCCTTCGCGTCACGCGGGTACACGCTCCTCCACCACGGCGAGGGCCGCTGGAACGGTGTCGCGATCGCCAGCCGGGTCGGGATCGCCGACCCGGTCACGAACTTCGGGGACGGGCCGGTCCGGGACACCCGTGCCGGGGCGAGCGGCGGGGATGCGGACGAAGGCTTCGACCCGGGCCGCGAGGCGCGGATGGTCGCGGCGACCTGTGGGGGCGTCCGCGTGGCCAGCCTCTACATCCCGAACGGGCGGGTCGTGGGGACCGAGTTCTACGAGGGCAAGCTGCGCTGGCTCGCGCGCCTCGAGCGCTGGCTCGCCGAACGGTGCTCGCCGGCGGAGCCGCTCGTCCTGGGCGGTGACTGGAACGTCGCTCCGGCGGACGAGGATGTCTGGGATCCGGCGGCGATGGAGGGGAGCACCCACGTCACCGCTGCCGAGCGGGATGCGCTGGCCCGGATCCGCGCCTGGGGCCTCGCCGACGCATACCGCCGGCGCAACCCGGAGCCCGGCCGCTACTCGTGGTGGGACTATCGCGCCGGCGCCTTCCCGCGGAACATGGGGCTGCGGATCGACCTCCTCTACGCGAGCGCGCCCGTGATGGAGCGGCTCGTCTGGGCGGAGATCGACCGGACCGCACGGAAGGGTCCGCCGACCCCGTCCGACCACGCGCCGGTCATCCTCGACCTGGATACCCCGGGAACGCCGATCGATGCCGGATGGTCCGGCGCCGCCGAACGGGCAGCCAGGCGGGCCGGGCGGGCCTGACCGGGACTCGCGCGCGGCCTGCGGCGGTCAGCGCTCGACCGCGACCGCGTAGCCGGCGAGCAGGGTCTCCACGAGCTGGGGTCCGAGGCGCGGCGAGAGATCGCCTCCGAACATCAGGCGGAAGTAGATCGGCCCCACGAGGAGCTCCGTCGCGATCTCCACGTCCGCGTCCGGGCGCAGGTCGCCGCGCGCGACCCCGCGGGCCATCACCCGCGCGACCTCCTCGCGCCGCGCGCGGACGACCGTGGCGCGGAAGGGGTCGCCGATCGCCGGGTTCCCCGCGAACTGCGAGAGGAGCGCCCGCATGACCGGACCGAGCGGGGTCATCGTGAGGGCGCGGATGATCGAGCCGACGAGCGTCTCCAGCTCGTCCCGCGTGCTGCCCAGGTCCGGGATCGCGATGTAGGGCGAGGTGAGCTCCAGGAGCAGGTCGAGCGCGAGCGATTCCTTGGACGGCCAGCGCCGGTAGATCGTCGCCTTCCCCACCCCCGCCCGCGCGGCGACGTGCTCCAGCTTCAGGCGCGTGAAGCCGACCTCGATGAGCAGCTCGCGGGCGGCATCGAGGATCGCCTGGTGTGCGGCATCGCTCCGCGGACGGCCGCGCCGGATCGGCATCGGCCCGAAGGTCGGGAGGGCGGAGGGTGTGGGGGGAGTGGCTTGACGGGTCATGGGTCCGGCGTTATGATACGCAGCGTTCCGTATCCAATGCAACGGGACAGACCAGATCAGACCCCCGCCCGGTGACTCCCCCTCCTCCAGTCACCGGCGCGGGGGTCAAGAACGTCCGGGAGCCCCGCTCCCCTATCCTGACGCCGTGAGCCTTCTGCGCATCGACGACCCCGGACCCTGGCGCGACCCCCTCGTGGTCGTCGCCTTCGATGCCTGGGTCGATGCGGGTTCCGCCTCGATCGCCGCCGCCGAGCTCCTCGGTGGACCCGGCCGGATCGTGGGCCGGGTCGACGGGGATGCCTGCTACGACTACCGCTCCCGGCGGCCGACGCTGGAGATCGTGGATGGCCGGCCCCAGGCGCTCACCTGGCCCGAGGTCGTCCTGCGGCTCGTCCCCGGCCGGGAGCGCGACCTCCTCGTCGTCTCGGGCGCCGAGCCGGACTACCGCTGGCGCGAGCTGGCCGGCGAGGTCGTCCGGTTCGCCCGGACCTACGGGATCCGCGAGTGGCTCAGCCTCGGCGCGATCCCGGCCGCCGTCCCGCATACCCGCCCGGTCCCCGTCCTGGGTACCGAATCAAGCCCGGGGCTCCTGCGCGGACCGATCCGCCCGGGCCCCGACGGGACGCTGCGCGTCCCGTCGGCCTGCCTCTCCGTCCTCGATCACGCGATCGCGGAGGCCGGCCTGGATGCCGTGGGGTATTTCGCCCAGGTCCCGCACTACGTCTCCGGCCCCTATCCCGCGGCCTCGCTCGCCCTCCTCGATGCGGTCGCACGTCACCTGGGGGAGCCGGTCCCCCGCGGAGACCTCGCGGAGCAGGCCGAGGAGCTGCGGCGCAGGCTCGATGCCGCCACGACCGTGGACGAGACCACGCGGACCTACGTGGACCGGCTGGAGGCGACCTCGGACGAGGAGCGGCTCGCGTCCGGTGGCGATCTCATCGCGGAGATCGAGCGCTTCCTGCGCGAGCAGGGTGGCCCCGGGGGGTCCGAGACGGACTGACGGGGCGAGGGCTCAGCCGCGACCGCGCGCTGCCCGGCCACGCTCGTCGCGCGACCCACGCTCGCCGGCGTCCTCGCGCACGCCATCCGAGCGCCGCTCGGCCGCAGCCCGGCGCGCGCCGATCGTGAGCGTCCGGAGCGCCGGTCCGCTGTAGAGGTTGCGATCCACGGGACCGGAGATCCCGGGGACCTGGCCGCGATCGGTCCACTGCCAGAAGCTCCAGCCGCGGCCGGCCCATGCGTCCCCCGGAAGGTCGGGGCGGCGGGTCCCCCAGTGGGCGACCCAGAGAGCCGGCGCGTGGTCGCGGGCGAGGGAGCGGACCCCCGCGAGCTCCGCGCTCGCGAAGCCGGGGGAGGTGTAGAGGACGGGTCGGACGCCGAGGCGGGTCTCCACCCGTGCGAGGAAGGCGACCGTCCAGCGGCGGAGAGCCCCGCGGGAAAGCCCGCCGTCGACCTCGAGGTCGAGCGCGGGGACGAGGTCGCCGGGGCGTGCCTGCGCGGTCCGGACCAGGTGGTCCGCCTGGCGCCGCGCATCGCGGACGCCGGCCTCGGGGACCGCGAAGTGGTAGGCGCCGACCCGGATCCCCGCCGCGCGCGCCCGGGTCACGTTCCGGCGATAGCGGCGGTCCACGAGACCGGTCCCCTCGCTCGCCTTCACCCATGCGAAGTCGACGCCGCTCCGTGCGACGCGTCCCCAGTCGATCCGGTCCTGCCAGTGCGAGACGTCGATCCCCTCGCGCAGGACGGTCCGTTCGCGGACGGTGGCCTGGCGCCCGCCCGCGCTGCGGACCATCCGGAGCGTCGTGAGCGGCGGCGCGGCGGCGGCGCGGGCGCCGGGGGCATCCGCGCGGGCCGGAAGGCGGTCCCCGAGGACCGCGACGGAGCCGAGGACGAAGCCGAGGACGAGGATCGCGCTCACGCCGCGCGCGGCCCGTCCGCCGTCGATCCGCATCGTCGCACCCTCCGCGCTCCCCGGCCCGGGCCGGTCCCGGCCGCCGGTGGCGACCACGGAAGGGATCGTCGCAGGGGGTGCAGCGCCGACGGTACCGTTCGGGGGGACCACCCCCCTGGCCCGAAGGTCCCATCCCGGGGCCGTCCCGGGATGCGGGCTCTATGCTCCGCGGATGCGCCCCCGAACCCCCGCCTCCGCCATCCGTGCCCTCCTCACCGGCGTGGCGCTCGTGGCGATCGCCTCCGGCACGAGCACGGGGCAGGAGGTCGCGCCGCCATCCGGGCGGATCGCGTGGGTCGAGCGCCACGAGCGGCTCCACATCACCCGGGCGGACGGGGCGGACGACCGGGTGATCCTCGAGACCGGGCTCCCCGGCTCGCTCGGCCAGGTGGCATGGTCACCGGACGGGACCACGCTCGCCTTCGCGGGTGCGCAGGAAGCGGACTGCTCGATCTGGCAGGGCGACATCTACACGATCGGCGCGGACGGGCGCGGGCTGCGGCGGGTGACGAACGGACCGGCCTGCCGCGAGCTCGCGGGCCTCGCCACCGGGACGATCGTGGTCACGATCCAGAACCGGCTCGAGAGCCCGCTCGACCTCGCCCTGCACGCCCACGGGCTGGAGATCCCCCTCGGGGTCCGCGTCGATGCCGGCTGGCAGATCACCGTGGAGCTGCCGGCGGTCCACGACCTCGGCGCGGAGACCCCCCAGTTCGTGGTCGCCACGGACGGCACGAGCACCTGGTTCGACCCGGAGGTCTACGCGGACGTGGTGCCCGGAGGGTCCACCGACGCCGGGACGCTCATCGTGGAGGGCGATGGGCTCCCCGCCTGGGGTGCCTACGGGGCTGCGTGGAGCCCGGACGGCGGCCGGATCGCCTACCAGCAGGGTCTGGATGCGATCTGGGCGGTCGATGCCGATGCGCCCCCGCTCGCGATCGGCGCTCCCCTCCTCGCGCTCGGGAGCGAGGGCTTCCTTGCCACGAGCCCCGCCTGGTCGCCGACGGACGACCGGATCCTCTACCAGCGCTACGACGGGCCGGAGAGCGTCATCGGGATCGGCACCGCGGACGGCGACCCCGGCGGGACCGTCCTCCCCGTCACGCTGGCGTGGGGGCTCGACTGGCTCGCCGACGGGAGCGGCTTCCTCGTCGCGGAGACGGAACCCACCCTCGACGCCGCGAACATCGTGCGCGTGGACCTGGAGACCGGCGCGGTCGAGAAGCTGACCGGCTATACGGACGCCTGGGCGACCCAGCCCGCAGCCTCGCCGGACGGTCGCTGGATCGCCTACACGTGGAGCGAGGTCGCCCCGGACCTGGCGGAGCGGACGGAGCTCCGCCTCCGCCACGTGGCGACCGGGGTGGAACGCGTCCTCGCCGTGGACGGCGGCAGCCCCGACTGGGCCCCCTGAGGCCACCCGGTGCTCATCGAGCCGGACGGTTCGGTCCGCATCGCCTGGGAGGCGGATGGCTGCGAGGCGATCCACGTCCTGGCGCGCTTCCGCGAGCCCGAGGAGCTGGAGGCGTGGGCGCGCGGCGTGGCGGACCTCGCCCTCTTCGAGCGCACCACGACCGGTCTCCGGCGCGCGCTCGTGGTGGCCTGGCCGGGCGCGTTCAGCTTCTCCGTCCGGCGCGCGGCGCAGGGACCGGGCCGGGTCGTGGTCTCCTTCCACCCGCCCCAGCGCGCGGGGCGCCCGGACCTCGTCTGAGCGGCAGCCATCCGGCCCGGTGGCAGCCGCGAAAGGCGAGCGACCGATCCAGCCACACACGGGAGCCACGATGACCGCCGACCTCCGGCGCCAGGTCCTGACCGTCCTCATCTTCATCGTCACGATCGCCGTGAACGGGGCGGCCGTCGGGATCCCGCTCGGGGGGAAGACGACCGGCGAGCTCTCCGACCTCTACCCCGTCCCGATCGTCCCGGCGAACTTCGTCTTCGCGATCTGGAGCGTCATCTACACGCTCCTCCTCGTCTACACGATCTACCAGGCGCTCCCCGGACGGCGCGAGGATCCGGTCCTCCGCCGGCTCGGCTGGCTGCCGGCGCTCAGCGGCATCCTGAACGCGGTCTGGGTCGTCCTGTGGCAGCTCCAGGAGACCGCGCCGACCGTCCTCCTCACCGTCCCGGTGATGGTCGCCCTCCTCCTCACCCTCATCGCCTGCTGGGCGCGGATGCGCGAGCCGCAGCCCGGGCCCGCGCCGCGCGGCCAGGGCTGGATGGTCGCCCTC
The DNA here is from genome assembly GCA_017853275.1 of Chloroflexota bacterium. GTDB lineage: Bacteria > Chloroflexota > Limnocylindria > Limnocylindrales > CSP1-4 > JAFMJV01. The sequence goes on along the minus strand of JAFMJV010000024.1, from coordinate 3,572 downwards.
CCCTTCTCCGTCTACCTCGGCTGGATCACCGTGGCCACGATCGCGAACGTGACGCAGATGCTCTGGACCGTCCTCGGCAAGCCCGAGTCGATCGTGCTCGGCGGTCCGCTCTGGGGGGCGCTGATCCTCATCGTCGGGCTCGCGATCGCGACCCCGATCGTCCTGCGCGGACGCGATGTCGCCTACGGCGTCGTGATCGTCTGGGCCTATGCAGGGATCGTCGCGAAGCAGACCGCCGCGGCCAGCCCGCCGGAGGCCACGATCGTCGTGGCGGCGGCGGGCGCGGCCTGGATCGCGGTCTGCTGTCTCGTCGTCGTCGTCCGCTCGCTTCCGGGGGCCCGGAGCGCGGCCGCCACCGCGTGAGCTAGCGGCGCGCCTCGGGGACGAGCGTGCCCAGCTGGTAAGCGCGGAGCGTCTCGGGGGAGACGACATCCGCCATCGAGGGCTCATCCGGGATGAGCGCCTCCCACCCGTCCGGGCGGATATCGAGCCGCCGGCCGAGGATCCCGATGATCGAGCGCGCCTTGAAGGGGGAGATCCCGGGCAGCGCGCAGAGCCGCCGCTCGCAGTCCAGGGCGTTCGCGGCCTCCGTCCAGATCCGTCGCACATCGCCGCCGTGGTCCCGGACCACGATCGCGCACATCCCCTGGACGCGCTTCGCCATCACGCGCGGGAAGCGGTGGAGGGCGGGCTTCGCCTGGAAGACCGCCTCGAGGTCGGGGAGCGGGGTGGCGGCGATGAGCGCGGCATCGAGCCGGCCCATCCGGAGGACGAGCGCCCGCCCGGCCGAGAAGGCCTTGGGGACGGTGATCCGCTGGTCGAGGATGAAGCCGATGACGAGCGCGAGCGGGTCCTGCGCGAGGAGGGCGTCCGCGTCGGGGTCACCGGTGAAGGGAAGCGTATCGACGGCCATCCGCGGATGGTAGGGGTCCCGCGGCGGACCGTGCAGGAACGGCGGCCCGGCCGGACGCGCGGCGCGCTACCCTCCGGAGCGGGAGGGGTCGCACCGGGGACCGGAGGCAAGAACGAGGATGCAGGATCTGGACGACGCGCTCCGAGCGCGGGTGACCGCGGCGGTCGACGCGCGGCGCGACGAGATCCTCGGCTTCTTCCGTGACCTCGTGCGCATCCCGTCCGAGACCCACCCGCCCGGCGGGGACGAGGGCCCCTGCCAGCGCTTCGTCGCCGAGCGGCTGCGCACGATCGGGCTCGAGCCGGACCTCTTCGAGCCGTGGTCGGTCCCCGGCATCGAAACCCACCCCGGCTGGTGGCCGGGCTACGACTACACGGACCGTCCGAACGTGGTCGCCCGCTGGGCGGGGACGGGGGGTGGGCGCTCGCTCATCCTGAACGGCCATATCGATGTCGTCCCGGCGGGTGACCGGTCGCTCTGGACCCACGATCCGTATGGGGCGGAGGAGGTCGGCGGCCGGATCTACGGGCGCGGCACGGCCGACCAGAAGATCGGCATCGCGGCGATGATCATGGCCGTCGCGATCCTCCGCGAGGCCGGGATCCGGGCCGCCGGCGACGTCATCCTCGAGAGCGTCGTGAACGAGGAGCTCGGCGGCTACAACGGGACGCTCGCCTGCTGCGTCCGGGGCTATGCCGCGGATGCCGCGGTCGTCACCGAGGCGAGCGACCTGAACGTGGCCGCGGCCGCCAAGGGCGGCCAGGTCTACACCCTGACCGTGCCCGGGCTCGCCTTCCACCACGCGATGTGGGAGCGCGGCGTGAGCGCCCTGGACAACGCGATCCGGCTCAAGGAGGCGCTCGTCTCGTGGGAGCGGCTCCGGGCGGAGGAGACACGCGCCGACCACTACTTCGGCGACCGTGCCCGCGCCCTCCATCCGCGGGCGGTCCACGCGGATACCGTCTGGCACCTGGAGGCGGGCGACCGGGAGATCATGGCCAACCCGACCTCCGCCCGGATGAGCTTCTGGGTGGACCACCTGCCGGGGGAGGACCGCGAGGCGATGCTCGCGCGCTTCGAGGCGCACGTCCTCGCCGTGGCCGCCGAGGATCCCTGGATGCGCGATCACCCGCCGGTCCTGGAGCGCGCGATCATGCGCCCCTTCAGCGGGGTCTCCGTCCCGCCGGACGCACCGATCGTCCGCTCGCTCCGGGCGGCCGCAGCCGCCACGCTCGGCCGGGAGGTCGAGGTCGTGGGCCTGGAAGGGGCGACGGACGCGATGATCTTCAACCTCTACACGGAGGTCCCCGCGGTCGTCTTCTGCGGCGGCTCGTTCGCGACGGCGCACGCGCCGGATGAATGGGTCGAGGCGGAGGACGTGGTCCGCAGCACGCGCGCGCTCGCGCTCGCGATCCTCGAGTTCTGCGGCGTCGGCTGAGCGCCACCGCCACCGGAGGGACCGATGTTCATCGACCGCCTCGTCCAGCTCGACCCGGAGCTCCCCCGCGCCGCCGTCCGCCTCCACCAGGGGGGCGCGCTCACCGCGAACACCTATCTCATCGATACCGACGCGGTGGCCCGGAACGTGGCGGCGATCCGGGCGGCGGCGGACGCGTGCGGCCTCCGGCTCTATGCCATGACGAAGCAGTTCGGGCGGAACCCGGACGTCTGCGATGCGATCGTGGATGCCGGGATCGCCGCGACCGTGGCGGTGGATATCCAGTGCATGGAGGCGGTCGCACGGAGCCGGATGCGGATCGGCCACGCGGGACACCTCGTGGCACCGCACCGCGGGACGGAGGACGCGGTGATCGCGACCGAGCCGGAGGTCGTCACCCTCTTCGACGCGACGGTGGCCGAGCGTGTCGGTGCGGCCGCCGTGCGCGCGGGACGGGAGCAGGCGGTCCTCCTCCGCGTGACCGCCCCCGGGGACCGCTTCTACTTCGGCCACGGAGGCGGCTTCGCGCTCGACACGATCGAGGATGCCGCGCGGCGGATCGACGCGATCCGCGGGCTGCGGGTCGCGGGCGTGACGACCTTCCCCGCGATCCTCGCGAACGCGGAGGCTCGCCGCCTGGAGCCGACCCCGAACTTCACGACCCTCCGGCGCGCCGCGGACCGGCTCCGCGCCGCGGGCTTCGCGATCGAGCAGGTGAACGCGCCGGGGACGACCTCCGCGGGCGCGATGCGCATCCTCGCGGACGGGGGCGCGACCCACGCCGAGCCGGGGAACGGGCTCCACGGGACGACGCCGCTCATGGTCTTCGAGCCCGGATCGCCGGAGGTCCCCGCGATCGTCTACGTCACGGAGGTCTCCCACATCGAAGGGGCGGACGCCTACGTCTTCGCGGCGGGGATCTATATCGACCGGGTCCTCGGCGCCTACCCGCTCCGGGCGCTCGTGGGACGGGACGAGACGATCGTGGAGCGCGCGGTGCCCGCGGAGATCGCCCCGGACGGCGCGATCCACTACTACGCCAAGCTCCACCTGCCCCCCGCTCATGATGTCCGGGTCGGGGATACCGTGATCTTCTGCTTCCGGCCCCAGGTCTTCGTGACGCGGGCGCGGACGCGGGCGATCGCGGGCCTTGCGACGGGCGCCGGGCGGCTCGGGGCGGTCTACGACGCGGAGGCACGGCCGCCGGCCGGGGTCTCCTGA
>JAFMJV010000066.1 GCA_017853275.1 Chloroflexota bacterium | reverse complement strand
GCCGTCATCCAGGGATCGTCCGGTCCGCTGGACGCCTCCGCATCGGCGACCGTGCCATCCGACGGGAGCTCCGTCGCCTCGATCGACCCCGTCCACGGGTCCGCCGCCACCCCGGCTCCCTCCGCGACCCCATCGCCGCTCTCCGGCCCGCCGCCCGCGTCCGCCTCCACGCCGGTGCCCGCATCCGCCCCCGCATCCACCTCCACCCGATGGTCCGTGACCGGCCACGCCACGGCCTCGGGGGCCGGGCGGTCCGTCACCGGCAGCGCCGCGAATGCCGCGAGCGCGGGGACGGCCGCGTAGTCGCCCCGGGCGAGCTCGGCGAGCGCATGCGTCCAGCCGGACGCTCCGGCGATCCGCTCGGTCCGCGTGAAGAGGAGGGAGCGCTCCGGCGCGGCGAGGTCGTCCGCGAGGAAGAGGAGACGGCCGTCCGGCGCCTCCGGGCGCCCCACGAGGAGCTCCGGGGCGCGCTCCAGGACGAGGAGGGTGACCCACAGGACGATGAAGGGGAACCGGTCGAGCGCGAGGTCCGCCCGCTCCGGCCGACGCGGATGGCGCCAGTGCGGCGTCAGCTCCTCCACCGTAGGCCGGCCCACGAGCACGGGGACCACCATCCCGTCCGCGTCCACGAGGGTGAGGCCGCCATCCTCGCCCACGATGAGGTTCGCGGGCTCCACGTCCCCGTGCGCGATCCCCGCATCCTCCAGGAAGCGGGCGAGGGCCACGAGCCGCTCACGCAGCGCCGGCAGGACGTGGCCCGCGCTCCCGTTCGCGATCGCCTCCCGGACCACGACGTCCAGGCGGCGTCCCGGCACCCACGGATGGACGACGATCGGCTCCCACGTCCGCCCGATCGCGCCGATCCGGACCTGGATCCCCTTCTCGATCAGCTCCATCGGGACGAGCCCGGGGAAGCTCCGCGTCCGGTCCCCCAGGTAGGCGGCGAGCGCGCGATAGCGGCCCACGAGGTCCGGCGGCTGCTGCAGGTAGCAGCGCACCGCGAGGGGCGGCGAGACCCAGAAGGGATCGATGAGCCGGTAGCTCGCGGCGTACCGGCCGAGCGTGACGACGGGCGCACCGCGTTCCGGGTCGATCGCGGGCTCCATCACCCGCAGGCGGTGATCGGCGAAGGCGCTCTCCGGCCGCGCGATCGCCTCGCCGTAGGCCTCCTGGGGGATCGCCTCGTCCGTGCTCATCCGTCCTCCCCATCCAGCCCGAGGAGCGCATCCAGGTCGATCCGCCGGCCCTGGAGCCCGAGGGCGTCCGGCCGGAAGGTGAGGTAGATCACCTGGTGGCGGCGTGCCACGTCCTCGATCGCGTCCAGCACGCTCGGCAGGCGGTGATGGTCCACGTCCACGAGGACCTCGTCCATGAGGAGCGGGAGCGGCTCCGCACGCTCGCTGTAGTGGTCGATGAGCCCGAGGCGGAGCGCCAGGTAGAGCTGCTCCCGCGTCCCGCGCGAGAGGTCCGTCACGCCGGTGAGGCTGCCGTCCCTGCGCACCGCGGCCTCGATCGTCCGCCCACCCGGGGCGAGGAGGGAGCCGTACTCGCCCCCCGTCCAGCCGGTGAACCAGCGCTCCGCCGCGGCGATGACCGCAGGACGATGGCGCGCCTCCGCGCGCTGCCGGGCCTCCGCGAGGATCCCCACCCCCGCGGCCGCCACGAGGTGCTCCGTGGCGAGCGCCCGGAGCTGGGCGGCGAGCGTCTCCCGTTCCGCCCGGATCGACCCGGTCTCCGTCTCGGCGGCGATCCGCGCGACCTCTGCGGAGACCGCCCCGAGCTCCGCCGTCCGGCCGTTCCGCTCGGCCTCCAGGTCCGCGATCCCCGCGCGCAGTCGTGCCTGCTCCGCGTTCGCGGCATCCGGGTCCGCGTTGGCGGCGCGGGCCGCGAGGGTCTGCGGGGCTTCCGTGCCGGCGGCGATCGTGGCGATCGTGGCGAGCGCCTCGTCCCGGACCCGGCGCAGCTCGGCGGCTGCGGCCCCCTGCTCGCGGGCCGCAGCGAGCGCATCCTCGTCCGCGAGACCGTGACCGGCGAGGAGGGCGGCCCGATCCGTCCGGGTGGCGGCCACCGCGCGCTCGGCCGCCTCCACCGCGGCGGCTGCCTGCGTCCGTTCGACCTCCGCGGCACGATCCGCCTCCACCAGGGTGATCGCGCCGCGGATCCGTCCCTCGGCCTCCTCGAGGAGCCGGTCCGGGTCGGCCTCGGTGATCCCCAGCGATGCCACCGAGGCCCGCAGCCGCTCCGCGCGGAGCTCCTGGTCCCGCTCCGCCGCGGTGAGCTCCAGCCGGCGGGCCGCGGCGACATCCAGATGGCCGCGCGCCTCGCGGGCCGCCTCCAGCGCCGCATCCAGGTGGGCGCCGTCCAGGTCCGCAGCGATCCCGCGCTCGGCGAGGACGGCGCGCCACTCGGTCCGGCCGGTGGCGAGATCCGCCTCGGCCTCCCGGAGGGTGGCCTCCGCCGCATCCGCGATCGCGCGCCGCGTGGCGACGACGCTCTCGGCACCCTCGCGCCGGGCCGCAGCAGCGATCCGCTCCCCCTCGCGGCGCTCCACCTCGCGCAGCCGCTCGCGGGCGTCCGGAAGCGCCTCCGCATCCGCCACGCCCACCCGCTCGAGCGCCGCGCGGAGCGCCTCTTCCGCGGCCGCGATCCGCACCTCCGCGTCCCGAAGGGTGGTCTCCTTGTGGTCCGCGGCGGAACGCACCCCAGCGCCCGCCACCGCCCGCCGGCTCCGCCGCGCGAGCTGGACGTTGATGAAGAGGAGGGTGAAGACGATCGCGATCGCCATCCAGGCCGCCGCCGCCCAGGTGGGCGGGACGCCGGCGAGCCAGGCCGGGGGCGCGGTATAGGCCGCAGCACCGCCGATGACCGCCGCGATCCCGCCGATCGCGAGCGCGAGCCGCGGACCGGGACCGCGGACCGGCGCGGGCGCCTCGCCCTCGGGGAGCGCGAGCGCCGTCTCGCGCAGCGCATTCGCGGTGGCGCGCTCGCGGGTGGCGGCTTCCGCATCCGCGATCGCGTCGCGCAGCTCGGCGGCGGTCATCCGGTCCGCCTCCGGCTCCACGGGCGGGAGCGCGTCCAGGGCGGCGACCGCGGTGTTCAGCGCGGCCGCTTCCTCTGCCACGAGCGCCCGTGCCGCCTCCGTCCGGAGCCGCGGCGCCACCACGAGCCGCTCCTGTGCGGCGCGGAGGAGCGAGCGGAGCTCGGCCATCGCCCCCTGCGCCACGATCCATTCCGGCGTGCACCACGCGCCCGCGGCCGCCGCCACGCGCCGGGCATCCGCCTCCGCCGTCTCCATCTCGCGCCGGATCCGCTCGCGCCGCGCGGCGTCCTCCGCCCAGCGGGCACGGTCCGCGCGCAGCTCCTCGATCCGGCCCGCGAGCCCGAGAAGGAGCGGATCCGGGGCGGGGGTCGCGGCGCGCGCCGCCTCTGCTGCGGCGAGGCGCTCCTCGGCGGCGGCACGTGCACCCTCGGCGCCGGCGATCCGCCCGGCGGCCACGGCAAGGACGGGCTCGAGGGCATCGAGGTCGGGGAGGGGACCGAGCGCCGCGATCTCCGCCTCCGCCTCCGCGGCGATCCGCGCCGCGGGGATCGCGCGTGCCGTCCGGTCCGCGGCGGCGAGCGCATCCCGGAGCGCGCCGATCTCGCGGTCCTGTGCGGCGATCCCCGCCTCCAGCTCCGTCATCCGCCGGCGCGCCTCGCGGTAGTGCGCAGGCGGGTCGCTCGCGCGGAGCCGGTCACCGAGCTCGCGGAAGCGCTCGAGGAGGGGGATGACCTGCTGGGTGGTCCCCTTCGGCCGGAAGATCGCGTCGCGCTCGGTGCGCAGGAGCGCCTCGATCTGGGCGATCGCGACGTGCGGGCCCACGGCGGGGCCGAGGATCTCGGCGACGATCTGGTCGTTCGTCCGGCGGCCGAGCCCCGCGAGATCGTCCAGCCCGAAGGCGAAGATCGACTCATAGGTGGCGCGGTCCAGCGTGCCCATGATCCCCGCGAGGACCGGCGCCGGATCCGCCACCGGGACCCCGTCCACCCGGAGCGCGAGCTTGCCGCGGCCGGCCTTCTCCCCGTGGCGCTCGATCCGGACGTGGCGCCCGTCCCGGAGGCGGCCCTCGATCCAGCCACCCCGGAGCGCGGAATCCACCGGCTGGTAGGGGCGGGTCGGGTCGAAGCCGAAGAGGATCGCCCGGATGAGCTCCGCGAGGGTGGACTTCCCGGCGCCGTTCCGGCCCACGATGACCGTGAGGCCCGGGTCCAGCTCGAGGTCCAGGTCCCGCGTCCGCCCGAAGCCGGTGACGTGGATCCGCTCGATGCGCATCCGCTACCCCCGCCCTGCCAGCTCGTCCACGATCCGCTCCCGCGCGGCGAGGACGATCGCGTCGAGCTCCTCGGGCCTGAAGGTGCCGAGCGCCTCGCGCAGGCCGTCCCGCCCGTTCAGCGCCGCGAGCGCCGCACGGACCCCCGCCGGGTCCGGGGTGCCGGCACGGAAGGCATCGCCGGCTTCCACGATCACCCGGTCCAGCTCCGCCACGAGCTCACCCGCCACGGACTCCGCGTCCACGGAGCGCGTCCGGTCCGTGAGCTGCTCCACCCAGGTCCACGGCTCGCCGTGGAGGAGCCGCGTGTTCAGCCGCTCGCGGATCGCGGCGAGGCCACCGGGGTCCCGCCGCAGCTCCGTGTGGAGCGGCCCGGCGCCCTGGAGGCGGAGCCGGAGGATCGTGGGGCGTCCCGCCTCCGCGCGCGCCTCCTCCGCGAGCCCGCGGAGCGCCTCCTCGAGCGCGACGATCGAGGGGAGGGGACCGATCGGGAGCGCGCGCTCCGCCCATCGGACGCGGTCGAGCGCCCGGGGGTCCAGGAAGACCCGCCCGTCCTCCACGGTGACGAGGACGGCGCCACGCGGCTCCGTCTCGCCCGGGTCCCGCCCCTGGGGGTTCCCCGGGTAGACGATCGTGGGGCTGCTCTCGCGGATCACCGTGGGCTGGTGGATATGGCCGAGCGCCCAGTAGTCGATCCCGGTCGCCACGAGGTCCGCCACGGAGCACGGCGCGTAGTCCTCGTGGCCGGGCCGGCCGCCCACGTTCGCGTGGAGGAGGCCGATGGAGAAGGGCGCGCCCGCCCCCTTGTGGAAGCGGACGGCGAGGTTCTCGCGCACCTCGCGCTTCGCGTAGGAGATCCCGTGGACGTGGGCGATCGTCTCGCCATCCCGGCGGACGGGGATCGCCTCCACGTCATCGGCACCGAAGCGGTGGACGCTCGGCGGGAGCGGGACGCTCGCCTCCCAGCCCGAGAGGGGATCGTGGTTCCCGGTGACGAGGAAGGTGGGGATCCCGGCTGCATCCAGGCGCCGGGCGCCGTCCGCGAAGGCGAGCTGAGCACGGATCGTCCGCGCCTCCGTCTCGAAGATGTCCCCCGCGACCACGACGAGGTCGACGCGCTCCGCGAGGGCGAGATCGACGATCCGGTCCCAGCTGCCGAGGGTCGCCGCGGCAAGGTCCGCTGCGACGCGTGCGGGGGCGGCCGCGGAGAGCCCGCGGAAGGGGCTGTCCAGGTGGAGGTCGGCGGCGTGGAGGAACCGGAACCGCACGGGCAGGCAGAGCTCCCTGGTGGACGGAGGAGGGGGCACGGCCCCCACGGACCTCGATGGTAGCGGTCCCGCCGCCCCGCCGCCCTCGCGCGCGGGCAGCGTGCGCACCGGCCGCGCAACGGGTGGTGCGCGGTGGCACAATCGGAAGGCGCCGTGTTCCGTTCGCCGAGTCGTGTCGGCGTGCGGTCCGGTCCGGGTCGCCCGCGACCCGGACCGCGGTCTTCCCCGCCGGCGGCGCATCTCCCTCCTTCCCGGTCACCGCACCGGCTCGCCCCGGATGGGGCATCCTCTCCGGCGGGAGCGCCGCATGGGGCTCCGCCGATCGCGCCGAGGGAGGACCCGATGACCGCCGTGCCCCCGATCCGTCCGCGGCTCGCCGTCCTTGGCGCGGCTGCCCTCCTCGTCCTCTCCGGTCTCCCCGGTGCGCTCGCCCAGGATGCGGCGGCCCCGGCCTACGGGACCCTCCGCGACGAGGACGGCGGGCGGCGGCTCATCGTCCCCGCCCTGTGGGCCGGCCGGAAGAGCGACGGCACCATGGTCGGCGGGATGGAGGCGGCGGAGGTCTGGGTGGGCTCCGGGCGGGAGCTGGGCTACTCCGTGGACCTCGCCTCGATCGAGGCGCAGGGTGCGGGACCCTCGTGGACGGCGGCCTCGGCGTCCGCGGCGACGGTCGCGACCCTCGTGGCCGGCGCGGATCCCGCGCTCCTGGACGTCACCTTCGCGATCACCGGCCCGATCGACGGCCCGTCCGCGGGTGGGGTCCTCACCGCGGGCATCCTCGCGGCGCAGATGGGGGTCCCCTTCCTGCCGGGCGTCACGATGACCGGCACGATCAGCCCGGACGGCACGATCGGGGTGGTCGGCGGCGTCCCCACGAAGATCGCCTCTGCGAAGGCCGCAGGGTTCACGACCGTCGTCATCCCCGCGGACAACCGAGAGGGCTTCCCGGACGGCGCGGAGAGCCCGGTCGACCTCGTCGCCTGGGGTGCCGAGCAGGGGATGACCGTGGTCCCCGTGACGAGCCTCGCCGAGGCCTTCCGCACGCTCACCGGTCGCGAGATGGTCCCGCCCGCGGAGCGTGCCTACACGATGTCCGCGGCGAGCCGGCTCGCCGGGCGCCACACCTCGGTGGGGCTTCTCGAGCGCGTGGAGGACCTCCGCTTCTCCCTCAGCGCCGCCGGCGCCGCGCTTCCGGACGGGATCGACGCGGAGATCGAGAAGGCCCGCGCGAACCTCGAGATGGGATCGGTGGAGACCGCGTACGGCCTCGCGGTGGATGCCCTCACGCGGCTCGCGCGCGTGGACGGGGAGGCCCGCGTCCGGGCACGGATCGCCGAGGGCGGCCTGGAGGCTGCGCGCGCGGATCTCGCGGCGTGGATCGCCGAGCTCGAGACGAGCGCGGCGCGCCTGATCGGGCTCTACGGCGATGTCTCGGGGCTCGGGCTCGCGCAGCAGGTGAGCATCCCCGCCGCGCTCGGCTGGGTCGCCTATCCCGAGGCCGTCCTCCACGGCGTGGGCCCGATCGTGCCCACGCTCGCGGACGAGGCGTCGCTCCTCGCGCTCGGGGCGCTCGTGGGCGAGCAGGCCGCCTCGATCGAGTGGCTCTTCCCGGATGCGGTCACCGCCGTCCTCGCGATGGATGACACGCCGGAGGCGGACCCCGCGGAGGTCGTCGCCTTCCTCTCCGGCTACACCGACTTCCTCGAGCGCGCGGGTGACGCGAACATGGACTACGTGGACGCGCTCGTCCGGGGATCGCTCGCGGAGGTCCTCCCGCCGGACGATCTCGCTCCTCTCGAGCGCGCCGCCCTCGCGATGCGCGATCTCGTGGCGCAGGGGTCGGAGCGGGACGACCCCACCGTCCCCGGCCGGATCGCGCGGCTCAGCCGCGCGCTCAGCTACTGGGTGATCACCGGGGCTCTCGTGGCTGACGCCCAGACGCTCGGGACGGATGGGTTCGCCCTCGGCGAGGACGCGATCGTCGGCGAGGACACGGCGGGGCTGCGGGCCTCGATCGATGTGGCGGCGCTCACCGTGGCGGAGACCGCGGCGCGCCTCCAGGCCGCCGGGATCGATCCCGGGTACAGCGTCTGGTCGATGGGCTGGGGGACCGCGATCCACTCCCAGCTGAAGGGGACGGAGCGGGAGGGGACCGGTGGCGTCATCGCGCTCAACGAGCTCTGGTATGACGTCGTCGTGGTCCAGATGCTGAACGCGGCGCGCGGCCTCGTGCGCTAGGGCGGATCGCTCCGCCCGCCGATCAGAGCGGCGCGACGAGCGAGACGACCGGCAGGGCGGCCGGCGGGCAGTCGGTCGCACCCGGGGTCCCCGCGGGGAACGGGTCCGTCAGGATCGCCCACTCCACGTTGCCGGAGACGTGCGCGACCGGTGCCGGCGGACAGTCGCCGCTCAGCGGCCCGCCGGGCCCCGCCACGAACCGGACCTCCACGACCGCGACCGTCCCCCCGGTGACCCCGAGCTGCGCGGTGGAGGCGCCGGCGATCCCGGACGGGATCGCGAGGGCGACGAGGGCGAGTCCGGTGATCCGGACGGCGGTCCGGGCGCGCAGTGTCATCTCGGCGGTGGCTCCTGTGGGGGTTCGGGCACGTCGGACGAAGGGGGGACCTTCGGGGAAGGACGAAAGTACTACGCATCCTCTCCGTTGTCGACCGGGGCCTGCGTGCCCGGTCCCACGCACGGCGCCGCACGGGAGCACGGAGCGCACGGCTCCGCGGACCCACCGTGGTGGTGCGCGGAGGCCCCGGGGATCCCGGCGGGTAGCCGCGCGGGTGCCGGGCAGGTGCGAAGGTGCAGCGCCCCATGCCCTCTGCTAGGGTCCCGCGGTGACCTCACCTGCGCGCCGCCCCCGGATCGCCCTGCTCGTCGCGCTCCTTCTCCTCCTCACCGCGGCCCCGGCCGCGGCGCGCACCACCGCGGAGGACCTCCTGCGCCCGGGCGGGAAGCCGGACATCGTCCTCCTCGTCCTGGACGACGTGGGACCGCTCCCGGATGCGGTCTGGGAGCGTCTCCCCACGATCCGCCGCCTCTTCCTCGAGGGCAGTGTCCGGCTGACGCGCCACGTGGGGAACGACCCGCTCTGCTGCCCCGGCCGCGCCACCCTCCTCACCGGGCTCCGCGCCCGCGATCACGGGGTCGTCGCGAACGACGGCCGGCTCTTCGATCCCACCGTCACGATCGCGACGGAGCTCGCGGACGTGGGCTACCGGACCGGGCTCTTCGGCAAGTACCTGAACATGGAGGAGCTCCTCGCGGACAAGACGCCCCCCGGCTGGAACCGCTTCTTCATGGGCATCGACTACTACCGCGACACGTGGTGGGATGACGGGGAGCCCTTCTGGATCGGTGACCGCGCCCGCGACTACAGCGTGGATGTCCTCCGCCGCACCGCCGTCCGCTGGCTCGGCAAGGTCCCGCGCGAGGAGCCGTTCTTCGCCTACCTCTCGCCCTACACGATCCACGCGGGGACCCGCCGGGATGGCAGCTACGCGGGCGACGAGCCGGTCCCCGCCCCCCGCCACGAGAAGGACCCCCGGTGCCGTGACCTCGAGCCGTGGCGCACCCCGGCCCACGGCACCCTTCCCGCGCCGGTCCTCGCGTGGATGGCGGGGATGGATACCTGGCGGCGTTCGCAGGGCCGCCCGCTGACGGAGATCTGCGAGGCGCTCCTCGGGGTGGACGATCTCGTCTCCGCCCTGGAAGCGCGGCTCGCCGCGGAGGGACGGGAGGACGTGGTCTGGATCCTGACCGCGGACAACGGGATGAGCTGGGGGCGCTTCGGCTGGGAGCGGAAGCACGTCCCGTGGGCGGCGGGCCTTCCCCTCTTCATCCATGCGCCCGGAGGGTCGGCGGGGGAGCCCCGGTCGATCGTGAGCACCACCACGTCCACGGATATCGCCCCCACGATCTGCGACCTGGCGGGCTGCGCGATGGGCCCCTTCCCCTCCGGCAAGCTCGTCTCGGGGCGCTCGATCCTGCCGCTCCTCCACGGAGAGGTGGAGGACCCGCCGCGCGAGGTGATCCCCACCGAGCAGCTGACGCCGTGGACGCAGGAGGCCTGGATGCCGCCCTGGCAGGGGCTCGTGACCACGGAGGCCTCCCCGCTCGGGCGCTGGAGCTACGTGCGCTACGTCACGGGAGACGTCTGGATGGCGGACCTGGAGGCGGATCCGTGGGAGCTCGTCAACCTCGCCGCGGATCCGGCCCACCGGGAGACGCGCCGTGCCCTGGAAGCGCTCTGGGAGGAGCTCCACCCGCCGCGCCACTGACCGGC
>JAFMJV010000006.1 GCA_017853275.1 Chloroflexota bacterium | reverse complement strand
TCCACCATCTCGCCGGTGAGCATGTGGGCGGGGACGATGAGCGTCGCCTCCACGATCATCCGCGGAACCCGGTTCAGCGCTCGGGGAGCTCCATCTCCGGTCCGTCCTCCGGCTCCTCGCCGTCGGCCGCGAGCGCGGCCTCGATCTCCCGATCGTCCGGCAGGCCCGCACCGCCGCTCGCCGCGATCCGCGCCACGAGCTCGCGGAGCGAGGCACGGATCTGGCGGTCCGGGTCGAACCCGAAGGCGCGCCAGAGAAGCCCGTACGGCTTGCGGCCCGCGACCCACATCGCTGCGCCGAGCCCGCCGAAGCCGACCGTGGAGACCCAGAAGGCGAACTCCGGGCGCAGCTTGATGAGGACGGCCACCTTCGCCGACGAGAGGCGGGCCGGCGGCCGCCCGGTCATCAGCGACCAGACGGCGGAGCTCATCGTGGCCACGTTCTCCCGGCTCAGGGAGCTGAGCTCGCGCGCGAAGGCATCCGCGGTCGCCAGGCCCTCCGTGGAGAGGGCGAGCATCGGGAAGTCGATGACGGCGGCGACCCCGGGGTTCGCCTTCGTCCAGGCGATCGTGCCCAGGACCCAGCCCTCGAGCGCCGCCCGCCCGTCCGCCGCGCGGTCGAAGGCGGTGCGCTGCTCCGCGACGTGCGTGCCGTACGCGTGGAGCGCGGCGCGCCAGAGAAGCTCCGCCGGGCTCGAGAAGTAGTAGTTGACGAGGCTCGGCGAGATCCCGAGGTCGAGGCAGACGGAGCGCAGCTCCACCCCGCGCGGCCCGAGGAGCGCGAGATGGCGCGCGGTCGCGCCGATGATCCGCTCCCGCGTCCCTTCCGGCGCGGTCCCGCTCCGCGCTGCCTTCGCCATCCTCAGCCCTCGAGGAGGGTGAAGGTGTGCGTGTAGCTCCCGTCCGCATTCCGGACCGTCGCCACCTCGCCGCGTGCGCCGATGAAGTCACCGGTCCCGCCGGCCACCACGCGCACCTGCTCCTTCCCCTGCTCCATCTCGCCACCCGGCTCCGCGTAGACGGAGCCGCCGATGACCATGAGCGAGTCCCCGTCCCCCAGGTCGAAGACGATCTGGCCGATCCGGTCCTCGAGCCGGATCTCGCCCCCTTCCCTGACCGCGGAGACGGTGAGGAGACCGTGGAGCCGTCCCGTCCGGCCGTCTCCCGCCGCGATCGGCGCATCGAACGCCAGGATGTCGCCATGGGCGCCGTCCGTGGCCACGATCTCCGCGACGTGGAGGGCCGGCCGCTCCTGCTCGATGACGTAGGTCCGGGTGCGGTCGTCATCCCCGGCCACGACGCCGGGTACGACCGCGACCAGCACGGCGAGGAGGGCCGTGGCAGCAGCCACGATGAGGGCGAGCGAACGGCGAGAGGACACGGTACGAGCTCCCCTGGGGCGCCGGTCCACGGCCGGCGTCATCTCCCGGGAGCCTAGCGCGCCGCTCGGCTTCCCGCCGCCTCAGTCCCCCATGTAGCGCTTGAAGATCACCGCGCCGTTGTGGCCGCCGAGGCCGATATTGTCCGAGAGCGCATAGCGGATGCGCATCTCGCGCGAGGCCCCGTGGACGACATCGAGGTCGATCTCGGGGTCCGGCTCCTCGTAGTTCAGCGTCGCCGGGGCGATCTGGTGGTGGACGGAGAGGACGCTGAAGATCCCTTCCACCGCACCCGCGGCGCCCATCAGGTGGCCGGTGACGGACTTCGTCCCGGTCACGGCGACCTCCTTCGTGCGCGACCCGAAGACCGACCAGAAGGCCTGGGACTCGCGCAGGTCACCGAGCGGGGTGGAGGTGCCGTGCGGGTTGATGAGGTCGATCTCGTCGCGCGGGACGCCGTGGCGCTCGAGCGCCATCTCGATCGCGCGCCGGACGCCGTCGCCCTTCTCGATCGGCTGGATGAGGTCCCACGCGTCCGCCGCGGACCCGAAGCCCACGACCTCCGCGTAGATCCGCGCGCCACGCTTCTTGGCGAGCTCGAGGTCCTCGAGGATGAGCGCGCCCGCGCCCTCGCCGAGGACGAAGCCGTTCCGGCTCCGGTCGTAGGGACGTGAGATGTCCGTGAGCGGCCGGCCCTCGCGCGGTGTCCCCATCCCGCGCATGTTCGAGAAGCCCACGTAGCCCACCTCGTAGAGGGGCGTCTCCGTGGAGCCGCAGACGACGGTCGTGAAGTCCCCCCGCCGGATCCCCTCCGCCGCCTCGCCGATGTTGTGCGTGCCGGTGGAGCAGGCAGTGACGACGCACATGTTCGGTCCGCGCGCGCCGAGCTCGATCGCGATCTGGCCGGACGCCGTGTCCGGGAGCATGTTCGCGATGAAGAAGGGGCTCACGGAGCGCGGCTTCGTCTTCATCGTCTCCATCGCGTCCGCCATCAGGCCCGGCCCGCCCACGCCGGAGCCGAAGACGACGCCCACGTCATCGCCGTCGCCGGGGGAGAGCTCGATCCCGGCGTCCGCCCAGGCCTGCTTCGCCGCCGCCACCCCGAAGACGACGTTCTTGTCCGTCCGGCGGACCGCCTTGAAGTCCATCCACTGGGTCGCGTCGAAGTCGCGCACCTCGCCCGCCGCGTGGCAATCGGTCACGGCCGGATCCCAGTAGGTGATCTCGCGCAGGCCGCTGCGGCCCTCCACGAGGTTCGACCACGCGGTCGGGATGTCGTTGCCGATCGGGCTCACGATGCCGAGGCCGGTGACGGCGACTCGGCGGCTGAAGTCGGGGCGGCGCATGGACGGGCGGGCTCCTCGGGCTCTTGGGGTGGGTCCGGGGTCAGGCGGGGGTCGGGATGCGGTAGGGGCGATCGCCGTCCGCCTCGTCCGTGGCGAGGGCGGCGGCATCCGGGGCGATCCGCTTCACGAGGCCGGTGAGGACCTTCCCCGGACCGACCTCGATGAACGAGCCGACACCGGCGGCGCTCATCGTCTCGACGGCGCGGACCCAGTCCACGCCACGCGTCAGGTGCTCCACGAGCTCCTCGCGGCAGGCGGCGCCGGTCGCCAGGATCCGGGCATCGGCGTTCGCCAGGAGCGGCGCGGCGGGGTCGCGGAAGTCGACCGGGGCGAGCGCGGCGCGCATCCCGGCCGCGGCATCGGCCATGAGCGGGGAGTGGGCGGCCACGCTCACGGGGAGGAGGATCGCGCGCCGGGCGCCGAGCCCCTTCGCAGCCTCCGCGGCAGCCTCCACTGCGGCCCGCTCGCCGCTCACCACGACCTGGCCGGGAGAGTTGCGGTTCGCGATCGTGAAGATCCCGGCGGCGGAGCCCGCGGCCTCCAGCTCCGGCAGGCGCGCATCGTCCAGCCCGATGACCGCGGCCATCGCGCCGTCCCGCGCCGCCTGCATCAGCCGGCCGCGCTCGCGGACGAGCCGGAGCGCATCGCCGAGCGCCAGGACACCGGCCGCGACCATCGCGCTGTACTGGCCCATGGAGTGTCCCGCGTACCACGCGGGCCGGGCCGAGAGCCCGCCCTCCAGAAGCGCGGCGTGGAAGGCGATCGAGGTGGCGAGGAGCGCAGGCTGCGCGTTCTCCGTCCGGTCCAGGAGCTCCGCCGGGCCCTCCCAGGCGAGCGGCGTGATCGGGGCCCCGAGCGCGGCATCCGCCTCCGCGAAGACCGCGCGGGCAGCGGGCGATGCCTCCGCCAGGGCGCGGCCCATCCCCACGGACTGCGACCCCTGGCCGGGGAAGACGAACGCGAACACGCCGATGCGGCCTCCGATGCGATGGCGGATGACCCGCGAACCCTACCAGCGATCGGTCCCGGGGTGGGAGAATATGTGCACCTCTGCACAGGAAGGAAGCGATGGACGAGACCCTCCTCGACCCGCTCGTCCGCGCCGCCCGGGACGAGCTCCAGAACCCGCGCCTCCTCTCGGACCGGATCGCGGTCGGCCGGGCGCTCTGGCGGGAGCTCGTCATCGGCTTCGCCGCGCAGCTCGGCGAGCTCGACCTCGGCTTCACGCAGCTCGCCGCCCTCTACGTCCTGAGCGGCCCGGAGGGTCACACGATCGGCGACCTCGCCGGGGAGATCGGGCGCTCGCCATCGGCGACGTCGCGGATCGTCTCCCAGCTCGTGGCGCGCGGCTACGTGGAGCGGGGGACGGAGGCGGCGGACCGCCGGGAGCGGGTGCTCACCCTCACCCCGGCCGGGGCGGCGATCCTCGCCACGGTGGACCATGCCCGCGCGGACCAGTTCCTGGCCGTCGTCCGGCCGCTCCCCACCACGGAGCGCGCCCTCGTGGCGATGGGGGTGGCGGCGCTCGCCACCCGCGCGGTCAGCGCCCGCGGTCGGCTGCGCAAGGCCACGCGCTGAGCCGTTCCGGGGTCAGCCTCCGGCCGGCCCGGCCTCCCAGCCGGTCCACGTGGCGACCGCGATCCGGATGATCGGCGCGCTCTCCAGCGGATGCGCGAGGTACTGCGGGTAGCGCGCCCGGAGAAGGGCGACCGCCACCGCGTGCGGGGCTCCCGCCGCCGGCTCCACCAGCTCGGCCGGACCCGTGAGCCGGAGCCAGGCGAGCTCGCTCCAGGTCTCGGACCAGCGATCCACGAGGAGGCTGGCCACGGGCCGCTCCAGGATGTCCCGCACCCGTGCCAGGGCGCGCGGGTCGCTCACCGCCTTCGGCTTCGCGTCCAGCGGCGTCCACAGGCTCACCCCCTCCGGTCCCTCCGCCGGCGCATAGCAGACGGGGACAAGGCGCGGCAGGCCCTGGGGGTCGACCGTGGCGAGGGTCGCCCGGCGCGCCTCCGCGAGGAGGGCACGCGCGGCGGGGGTGAGGACGGGCCGGCTCTCCGGCCCGTCCGGTCGCGTGCTCAGCGGCGGCGGGGGTTCGTGATCGCGCCCTCGCTCGCGGAGCCCACGAGCGCGGCGTACTTCGCGAAGACCCCGGTCGTGTAGCGCGGGGGCGGGGGCGCCCAGCCGTGCCGGCGCCGCTCGAGCTCCTCGTGCGCCACCTCCACGTCGAGCGCGCGGCGATCCACGTCGATGGTGATCGTGTCCCCATCCCGGACGAAGGCGATCGGACCCCCGTCCGCAGCCTCCGGTGCCACGTGCCCGATCATCAGGCCGTGCGTGCCGCCGGAGAAGCGGCCGTCCGTGAGGAGGGCGACCGATTCGCCGAGCCCGCGGCCCACGATCGCGCCCGTGACCGCGAGCATCTCCTGCATCCCGGGGCCGCCGATCGGTCCCTCGTAGCGGATGACGATGACGTCGCCCTCGCGGATCGAGCCGGCCTGGACCGCCTCGAAGCAGGCGTTCTCCGAATCGAAGACCCGGGCGGGGCCGGAGTGGTGGCGCCGCTCGTGGCCCGCGAGCTTCACCACGCACCCCTCGGGCGCGAGCGTCCCGCGCAGGATCGCGAGGCCGCCCGTCTTCTTCAGCGCGTGGTCGATCGTCCGGACGACCGGCTGACCGGGCGTCTCGGCGGCGGAGGAAGCGATCTCGCCGATCGTCCGCCCGTCCACCGTGGGCCGGGACGGGTCGATCTTCCCGGCATCCACGAGGACCTTCATGACGAGCGCGATGCCGCCCGCCTCGTGGAGGTCCGCGGCGCGGTAGCGGCCGCCGGGCCGGAGGTCCGCGATGAGC
This sequence comes from Chloroflexota bacterium, assembly GCA_017853275.1. GTDB lineage: Bacteria > Chloroflexota > Limnocylindria > Limnocylindrales > CSP1-4 > JAFMJV01. Next base: position 90,522 of record JAFMJV010000006.1, on the reverse strand, counting down.
GGCGTGGCGTGGGAGATCCGGTCGAAGTCGTCGATCGAGAGCGGGATGCCGAACTCGTGGGCGATCGCGAGGAGGTGGAGGACGGCGTTCGTGGAGCCACCGGTCGCCGCCACGGACGCGATCGCGTTCTCCAGCGAGGCGTGGTTCACGAAGTGCGAGGGGCGCAGGTCCCGCTTCACGAGATCGACGACGAGCTCGCCGGCGCGGAAGGCGGCCTGGGCCTTCTCCTCGTCCGTGGCGGGGATCCCGTTGAGGCCCGCGGGCGAGAGCCCGAGGAACTCCGCGACCATGCTCATCGTGTTCGCGGTGTACTGGCCGCCGCAGGCGCCGGGGCCGGGGCAGGAGGTCGACTCGATCTCGTAGAGCTCCTCGAGCGAGATCTTCCCCGCCCGGTAGGCGCCGATCGCCTCGTAGATCGTGACGATGTCCGTGTCCTGGCCGTTGTGGCGGCCGGGGAGGATCGTCCCGTTGTAGAGGACGAGGCCGGGCCGGTCCATCCGGCCGAGCGCCATGAGCGCACCGGGGGTCGTCTTGTCACAGCCGGTGATGCACAGGACGCCGTCGAAGGAATGGCCCCGGGTGACGAGCTCGATCGAATCGGCGACCACCTCGCGGCTGATGAGCGAGGCCTTCATCCCCTCCGTGCCCATCGTCACGCCGTCCGAGACGGAGACCGTGTTGAACTCCATCGGCGTGCCGCCCGCCGCGCGGATGCCCGCCTTCACGTGCTCGGCGAGCTCGCGCTGGTTGTAGTTGCAGGGCATCGTCTCGATCCACTGCGTGGCGACGCCGATGATCGGCCGGGCGAGGTCCTCGTCCGTGAAGCCGATCGCCTTCAGCATCCCCCGCGCGCCGGCGCGGCTCGGGCCGTCCGTGAGCGCCGCGGAGTAGCGCTTCGCGGGATCGGAAGGACGGTCGTAGGGAAGCTGTGCCATCGTCATCCTCACTGCGGCCGGGGAGCGCGTCCGGTGCCCCCGCGGACCGTGAGTCTAGAAGCCACCGCGGTCCGGCGCCCGGCGTCCCGGGTACGGAGCCGGGAAGGGAGCACGATGCCCACCTACCTGCACCTCGTGGACTACACCGCGGAGGGCCTCGCGGGGCTGATGGCGGACGGCGGCACGGGCCGGACCGCTGCCCTGCGCACGCTCGCGGCGAGCCTCGGCGGGGAGCTCCTCCATGTCTGGTGGAGCGCCGGTGAGCCGGACTGCGTCGCGATCTTCGAGCTCCCGGACGACGTGGCCTCCCTTGCCCTCGAGGCGAAGGCACGGGCATCCGGCGCGGTGGCGGACAGCTTCCGCGCTGTGCGCCTCATGAGCGCCGAGGAGGTCGACCGGCTGCGCACGATCGCGCCGGAGTACCACCGGCCGGGGACCTCGCCGGCGGAGAGCGCCGGCGGCGGGGGTCGCAGCTAGCGCGCGCTCCCCGCGGGCCGGGTATCCACGCGGGCCGGGTTCGCGCCCTCCCACGCCTCGATCGCGGGGAGCCGCTCCATCACCCAGCCGATCTCGTCCGTCCCGGCAAGGAGCATCGAGCGCGCGAAGGGGTCGATCGTGAAGCCGATCGTGCTCCCGTCCGGGAGCGTGACCGTCTGCGCCACGAGGTCGACCGCCACCGCCGCCTCCGGGTCCCGCGCGAGGAGAGCGCGCAGCCCGCTGAGGGTCGGCTCGTCCACCACGATCGGCAGGAGGCCGTTCTTCAGCGAGTTGTTGCGGAAGATGTCCGCGAAGCTCGTGGAGACGATCGCCCGGATCCCCCACGCGGTGAGCGCCCAGGGCGCGTGCTCGCGGGAGGAGCCGCACCCGAAGTTGTCCCCTGCGATGAGGACCTGGCGTCCCTGCATCTCCGGCCGGTTGAGGACGAAGGCGGGGTTCGGCGATCCGTCCGCGAGGTAGCGCCAGTCGTTGAAGAGGGCGGCCGCGAGGCCGTCCTTCTCCGTCGTCTTCAGGAAGCGCGCGGGGATGATCTGGTCCGTGTCGACGTTCTCCGCCGGCAGCGGGATGAGCTTGCTCGTGAAGGGCCGGAAGGGCTCGGACATCGGTCTGCTCCTCGGGGGTTCGCGGGTCAGCGGGCGACGAGCGGACGGGGGTCCGTCACGACGCCGGAGACCGCGGTGGCGGCGGCGGTGAGCGGCGAAGCGAGGAGCGTCCGCGCGCCCTTCCCCTGCCGGCCCTCGAAGTTCCGGTTGCTCGTGCTCACGATGTACTGGCCGGCGGCCCCCTGGTCGCCGTTCATCGCGATGCACATCGAGCATCCCGATTCGCGCCATTCGGCGCCCGCCTGGCGGAAGACCTCGGCGAGGCCCTCCTGCTCGGCCTGGGCCTTCACCTGCTGGCTGCCCGGGACGACCATCACGCGGACCCCGTCCGCGACCTTCCGGCCGCGCATCAGGTCCGCCGCGAGGCGGAGGTCCGTGATCCGGCTGTTCGTGCACGAGCCGATGAAGACGATATCCACCGGGTGGCCGAGGAGCGGCTTGCCCGCCTCCAGGCCCATGTAGGCGAGCGCGCTCTCGAGCGCGCGCCGGGAGCCGTCATCCGGGGCATCCGCGGGCGACGGGACGGGCTGGGAGATCCCCATCCCCATCCCGGGGTTCGTGCCGTAGGTGATCATCGGCTCGAGGGCGGAGGCATCCAGGTCGATGCTCTTCTCGTGGGCCGCGCCGGGATCCGAGGGGAGGCTCCGCCAGCGCGCGACCGCCGCGTCCCATGCGGCGCCCTGCGGGGCATGGGGCCGGCCCGCGATGTACTCGAAGGTCGTCTCGTCCGGCGCGATCAGCCCGGCCCGGGCGCCGCCCTCGATGGACATGTTGCAGATCGTCATCCGCTCTTCCATGGAGAGGGCGCGGATCGCCTCGCCGCCGTACTCGAAGACGTGGCCGGTCCCGCCGCCCACGCCGATCCGGCTGATGAGGTTGAGGATGATGTCCTTGGCCGAGACACCCGGCCGGAGCCGCCCGGCCACGTTCACGGCGTAGCTGCGCGGCGTGCGCTGGAGGAGCGTCTGGGTGGCGAGGACCATCTCCACCTCGCTCGTCCCGATGCCGAACGCGAGCGCCCCGAAGGCGCCATGGGTGGCGGTATGCGAGTCGCCGCACACGATCGTCATCCCCGGCTGGGTGAGGCCGAGCTCCGGGCCGATGACGTGGACGATCCCCTGGCGGTCCGAGCCGCGGCTGTAGAGCGGGACACCGAACTCCGCGCAGTTCTGCTCCAGCTTGCTCACCTGGAAGGCGGCCTGCTGGTCCAGGATCGGGAGCCCGACCGGCGTCGTGGGCGTGCTGTGGTCCGCGGTCCCCACCGTCCGCTCGGGATGGCGCACGCGGATCCCGCGCCGTCGCAGGCCGTCGAATGCCTGCGGGCTCGTCACCTCGTGGACGAGGTGGAGGTCGATCCCGATGATCGAGGGAGCGCCCGGCTCCTCCACGATGACGTGGTCATCCCAGATCTTGCGGACGAGCGTGCGCGGTGCGTTCGTGGCCATGGGTCCTCGGCGTGCGTGGCATCTCGGGGCCGGGGCGTACCCCGGGCGGACCGTGAGCGTAGCAGAGCCCGCGCGCGGGCCTGCCCGCACGGGCGAGGCGGAGGGTGGACACCCGAGCGGTCGTCGTGTAGCATCCCGGAACACCTCGCATCAGGAAGGAGCCTCCTCGACCGATGGGTCAGGCAGATCGGAACCGCGACCTCGTCGCCATCGCCATCCGTGGCGACGGCGCGCGCGTGCCCGTCCGTCTTCCCGCTCCGGTCGGGGTATCCATCCTTGGCAGGCTCGAGCTTCTTGGGCTCGGGCTGATCGCCCTCCTTACCGGCTCCCGGCGGGAGCCCGGGGGACGGCGGAGGTAGCGCGCAGGGCGCGACGAACCACCGCAGACCTCTCGGACCCTCGCCGGATGGCGAGGGTCTTTTGCATGTGATGACGGCCAGTAGCGCCGCCCCCCGGGGCGGCATGGGAGGAGAACGAGGATGACGATCGAGAAGTCGCCGGAGACGCGTCCGGAGGCGGCCGCCGACCGCGCCGGCATCGGCCGGCACGTGCCGAACTCCGGCAGCGCCGCCGCCGCGGAGATCGAGCGCGCCCGGAGCGCGATGCTGGACGACTCCAGGCCCCGGAGCCGGGCGCGCATCGGCGCGGACGCGCTGTGCGATGCGCTCGTGGCCCAGGGCGTGGACACGATCTTCGGCTACCCCGGCGGCGTCATCCTCCCCCTCTACGACATCTGGGAGGCGCATCCGGACCTGCGCCACGTCCTCGTCCGCCACGAGCAGGGCGCGGCGCACGCCGCGGACGGCTACGCCCGGGCGAGCGGCAAGGTCGGCGTCTGCCTCGGTACCTCCGGCCCCGGTGCCACGAACCTCGTCACGGGGATCGCCACGGCCCAGCTGGACAGCATCCCGATGGTCGCGATCACCGGGAATGTCCCCGGCGCGCTGATCGGCAAGGACGCCTTCCAGGAGATCGACATCACCGGCATCACCCTGCCGATGACGAAGCACAACTTCCTCGTCCGGAACGCGGACGACATCCCGCGTGTCATCGCGGAGGCCTTCCACATCGCGCGCACCGGCCGCCCCGGCCCCGTCCACGTGGACATCACGAAGGACGCGCTCACGAGCGAGACGGAAGCGGTCAGCCCGGCCACCATCGACCTCCCCGGCTTCGGGAAGGAGGTCCGCGTGGACGCCGCCGCGCTCATCGAGGCGGCGGACGCGATCGAGCACGCGCAGCGCCCCGTCATCCTCGCCGGCCACGGGATCCTCCTCGGGGACGCCGTGGACGAGCTGATGGCCTTCGCCGAGAAGACGCGCATCCCGATCGCCTGGACCCTCCTCGGGATCGGGGCGGTGGACGAGCGGCACCCGCTCGCCTACGGCTACATGGGGATGCACGGCTGGAAGCACGTGAACCGCGCGATCCAGTCGGCGGACCTGCTCATCGCGCTCGGCATGCGCTTCGATGACCGGGTCACCGGCAAGGTCAGCACCTACGCGCCGAACGCGCGGATCATCCACGTCGACATCGACCCCTCGGAGATCGGCAAGAACGTCGCCGTCGAGGTGGGGATCGTGGGCGACGTGAAGTGGGTGATCCCCGCCCTCACGACCGCCGCCCGCCGGCGCACGGACGAGGAGCGGGCCGGCTACTTCGCCGAGCTCGCCGAGATGCGTGCCGCCTCCGAGACGGTGAGCTGGCACGGGTCCGGCGCCTGGAAGGATGGCCTCCTCTCCGCGGACTACGTGATCACCCGGCTCGGCGAGCTGACCGGCCACGAGGCCTCCTACGTGGCGGACGTGGGCCAGCACCAGATGTGGCTCGCCCGCTACGGCGGCTTCCGCCGGCCCAACTCGCACCTCTCCTCGGGCGGCCTCGGCACGATGGGCTACTCCCTCCCCGCCGCGATGGGTGCCGCGCTCGGCAACCCCGAGGTGGAGACGTGGGCGGTCTGCGGTGACGGCGGCCTCCAGATGGTCACCCAGGAGCTGATGACCGTCGTGGCGGACCGGATCCCCGTGAAGATCGCGCTCCTGGACAACAAGAAGCTGGGGATGATCCGCCAGTGGCAGGAGATCATCTACTCGGGGAACTACCACTCCTCCACGCTGCCCGGCCCGGACTGGGCGAAGCTGTGCGAGGCGTATGGCGTCCCCTGCTTCCGGGCACGGACGCCGGATGAGGTCGACCCGGCGATCCGGGCGGCCCAGGCGGTGGACGGACCCGCGATGGTCTGGTTCGAGACGGCGGAGACGCAGAACGTCTTCCCGATGATGCCGGCAGGCAAGGGCCTCTCCGATCTCATCGAGACGTGGGGCGAGGGAGCGGAGGAGCGGTGATGGCGGCCACGAACGATCCGGCCACGGCGATGGAGCGCAGCGTCCCCGGGACGGGCGAGCGGGAGCGGCACACGATCGTCGCGATCGTCTACGACCGGCCCGGCGTCCTGAACCGCGTCGCGAGCCTCACCCGCGCGCGGAACTTCAACATCGAGTCCCTCACCGTCGGCCAGACCGAGCGGTCGGGGATCTCGCGCATGACGATCACGCTCAATGGCGATGCCTTCGCCGTGGAGCAGATGACGCGCCAGCTCCAGCGGCTCGTGGACGTGGTCACCGTCGTCTCCCTGCCGCGCGAGGGGACGATCCGCCACGAGCTCGTCCTCATCAAGGTGAGCGCGCCGGCCGCGCACCGGGCGGAGGTCCTGAAGGCCGCCGAGCTCTACAAGGCGGCGCTCGTCGATCTCGGCGACGATACCGTCGTCGTGGAGTACGCCGGCACCCAGCAGGACGTGGACTCCCTCATCGGGATCCTCGCCGGCTTCGGCATCCGCGAGATGGTCCGCACCGGCGCCGTGGCGATGAGCCGCGGCTCTGCCATCGTGGAGATCGACGACATCCTCCGGTCGGGTATCGTCCCGGCCGTTCCCCCCAGCGCCTAAGGAGACCCCCAGATGCCCGCGAAGATGTACTACGACAACGACGCCGACCCGAAGGCGCTCGCCGGCCAGACGATCGCCGTCATCGGCTTCGGCAGCCAGGGCCATGCTCACGCGCAGAACCTCCACGAGTCCGGGCTCTCCGTGATCGTGGGCCTGGCGCCCGGGAGCAAGAGCCGCGCCCACGTGGAGGCGGCGGGGATCCGCGTCATGGACGTGGCGGACGCGGTGAAGGCCGCGGACGTGATCATGATCGCGGTCCCGGACACGGTCCAGAAGGCGGTCTACGAGGCGGAGATCGCCCCGAACCTCCGGCGCGGCCAGCTCCTCATGTTCGCCCACGGCTTCAACATCCGGTTCGGCCGGATCGTCCCGCCCGACTTCGTCGACGTCGGGATGGTCGCGCCCAAGGGCCCCGGCCACCTCCTCCGCTCCGTCTACGTGGCGGGCGGCGGCGTCCCGGCGCTCTACGCGGTGGAGCAGGACCCCTCCGGGACCGCCCGCGCCCGGACGATGGCCTATGCGCGCGGCCTCGGCTGCACGCGTGCCGGCATCCTCGAGACGACCTTCGCCGAGGAGACCGAGACCGACCTCTTCGGGGAGCAGGCGCTCCTCTGCGGCGGTGTCTCGGCGATGGTGAAGGCCGCCTTCGAGACGCTCGTGGAGGCCGGCTACCAGCCCGAGCTCGCCTACTTCGAGACGATGCACGAGCTGAAGCTGATCGTGGACCTCATGTACCGCGGCGGCCTGAACTTCATGCGCTTCAGCGTCAGCGATACCGCCGAGTACGGCGACTACGTGAGCGGCCCGCGCGTCACGGAAGGCGCCAAGGCGGCGATGAAGGACGTCCTCACGGATATCCAGACCGGTCAGTTCGCCTCCCGCTGGATCGCGGAGATGGAGCAGGGCGGTGAGGGCTTCCGGCGGATGCGCGAGGCGGATCGCGGCCACCAGATCGAGGAGGTCGGGGCGCGCCTGCGCGGCCAGATGACCTTCCTCAACCCGGTCGAGGTGAAGGCGGGTGACGCCCAGGCCTCCGCCGAGTCCTCCGGGTCCAAGCGATGAGCCGCGGCAGCGGGGATCCCGGCGTACGCGGGGCGGCCGGGCCGATCCGGATCTTCGACACGACGCTGCGGGATGGGGAGCAGGCGCCCGGCGCCGGCCTCACCGTGGCGGAGAAGCTCGAGGTCGCGCGTCAGCTCGTCCGCCTGAACGTGGACGTCATCGAGGCCGGCTTCCCGGCTGCCTCGCCCGGAGACTTCGAGGCGGTCCAGCGGATCGCCAAGGAGACGAAGGGCGTCGCGGTCGCCGGCCTTGCCCGCTGCCGAGACGGTGACCCCCAGCGTGGCGTGGAGGCGCTCCTTCCCGCGGAGCGTCCCCACCTCCACCTCTTCATCGCCAGCTCGGACATCCATCTGAAGCACAAGCTGAAGATGACCCGGGAGGAGGCGCTCGCCGCGGCGGTCCACTGGGTCGCCTACGCGCGGAAGGCGCTCGGCCGGGACGCGGAGATCGAGTTCTCCGCCGAGGATGCGAGCCGCACGGAAACGGACTTCCTCCTCCGTCTCTACGAGGCGGTCGTGGATGCGGGTGCCACCACGGTGAACATCCCGGACACGGTGGGGTACGCGATCCCGTCGGAGTTCGGCGATCTCACCTCGCGTGTCGTCGAGCGCGTCGGGTCCGGCGCGGTCGTCTCGATCCACTGCCACAACGACCTCGGCCTCGCGACGGCGAACACGATCGCCGCGGTCCAGGCCGGCGCGCGGCAGGTGGAGGTCACGATCAACGGCCTCGGGGAGCGCGCGGGGAACGCGTCGCTGGAAGAGGTCGTCATGGCGCTGCGGACGCGCGCCACCCTCTTCGAGCTGGAGCAGAGCCGCGTCCAGACCGAGCAGATCACGGCGGCGAGCCGGCTCGTCAGCAACCTGACGGGCTTCGTCGTCCAGCCGAACAAGGCGATCGTGGGCCGGAACGCCTTCGCCCACGAATCGGGGATCCACCAGGACGGCGTCCTGAAGAACCCCCTCACCTACGAGATCATGACCCCCCAGTCCGTCGGCCTCTCCGGGAGCCGCCTCTCCGTGGGCAAGCTCTCCGGCCGCCGCGGCGTCCAGGGGAAGCTGAAGGAGCTCGGCTACGACCTGGAGGGGGACGCCCTCGATGCCGTCTACAAGGCGGCGGTCGCGCTCGCGGACGAGAAGAAGGAGGTCACGGACGAGGACCTCGCGGCGCTCGCCGACCAGCGGCTCGTGGAGGCGCCCGCGGAAGGGTCCGCCGCCCGGATCGCCCTCGGTGGCTGGACCGTCACCTCGAGCGATACCGGCGATGCCACCGGCAGCGTCACCGTCCTCCTCGGCGGCGAGCCGCACAAGGCGGCGGGGACGGGGAACGGCCCGGTGGACGCGCTCTTCGGGGCGATCGATGCCGCCGTGGAGCCGCGCTTCGGCTGGCACCCGGTCCTGGTGGACTACGAGATCCGCGCCGTCTCCGCCGGCGAGGATGCCCAGGGACGGGTCCTCGTCCGGGCGCGCCGCTCGAACGACCCGGACGCCGAGCAGGGCACGGCGACCGGCCACGGCCTCTCCACGAACATCATCGCGGCCTCCCTCGAGGCCTATGTGGCGGCGCTCGAGAAGCTCCTCGGCGAGGATGCCGGGATCGGGGCGCCCGCCGCGCGGCGGCGCTCCCTGTGAGCACCGCCCGCGTCGTCGCGATCCCCGGCGACGGGATCGGGCCGGAGGTCGTCGCGGCGACCCGGATCGTCCTGGACGAGGTCGGGCGCCGGTTCGGCTACACCCTGGAGTGGTCCGAGATCCACATGGGCGGGATCGCGATCGACACGCACGGCGAGCCGATCCGGGACGCGGATCTCGACCACTGCCGGGCGGCCGACGCCGTCCTCCTCGGGGCGGTGGGCGGCCCGAAGTGGGACATCCTCGATGCCTCGCTCCGCCCGGAGAAGGCGCTCCTCCGCCTGCGCAAGCACCTCGGGCTCTTCGCCAACCTCCGCCCGGTGGCGGCGGAGCCTGCCCTGATGAGCGCCTCGCCGCTCCGGCCGGACCTCCTCGCCGGGGTGGACATGCTCATCCTGCGCGAGCTGACCGGCGGGCTCTACTTCGGGGAGCGCCAGGAGCCCTCCGGCGCGCCCGGCGAGCGATCCGCCTACGACACCCTCGTCTACACGGAGGAGGAGATCGCCCGGATCGTGCGCCTCGCCTTCGAGCTGGCGCGCGGCCGGCGGAAGCGGGTGACGAGCGTGGACAAGGCGAACGTCCTTGCCTCCTCCCGCCTCTGGCGCTCGGTCGCCACGGCGATCGCCCCGGAGTTCCCGGACGTCACCCTGGAGCACCGGCTCGTCGATTCCACGGCGATGCAGCTGATCACCTCGCCCGCGATCTTCGACGTCATCGTCACCGAGAACATGTTCGGGGACATCCTCTCGGACGAGGCCTCGGTCCTCGCGGGCTCGCTCGGGATGCTCCCCTCCGCGTCCCTCGGGGAGCGGCGGACGGAGCACGGGATCCTCGGCGTCTACGAGCCGATCCACGGGTCGGCGCCGGATATCGCGGGCCAGGGGATCGCGAACCCGGCCGCCACGATCCTCTCCGGGGCGATGCTCCTCCGCTGGTCGCTGGGGCAGCACGCGGCCGCGGATGCGATCGAGCAGGCGGTCCGCCGCACGCTCGAGGACGGGATCCGGACCGGCGATCTCATGGGTGCGGACGGAGCCGCCCGCGGGTGGCAGCGCGTCGGCACGGACGGGATGCGGGACGCCGTCCTCGCGCGCCTCTAGCCGGGACGCGCGGAGAGCGCCCCGGGGGGGCGGAGAAGGAGCTTGACGATGGGCACGAGCGGGGGGACCGCGCCGGTCATCCTCTACGACACGACTCTCCGCGACGGGACGCAGGGCGAGCGGATCACCCTCTCGCTGGCGGACAAGCTGCGCATCGCCCGGATGCTCGATGAGCACGGGATGCCCTACATCGAGGGCGGCTGGCCCGGCTCGAACCCCAAGGACATCGAGTTCTTCGCCGAGGCGCGGAAGATGCGCTGGGAGAACGCCCGGCTCGCCGCCTTCGGCTCCACCCGCCACCGGGCGAACCGCGCGGACGAGGATCCCAACCTCCGGGAGCTCGTCGCGGCGGAGACCCCGGTCGTCACGATCTTCGGGAAGAGCTGGCTCCTCCACGTGACCGAGGTCCTCGGCGCCACGCCGCAGGAGAACCTCGACATGATCGCGGAGTCGGTCGCCTTCGTGGCCGAGCGGGGCCGCGAGGCGGTCTACGACGCCGAGCATTACTTCGACGGCTACCGCGCGGATCCCGCCTACGCCCTCGCCACGCTCCGGGCCGCCCGCCAGGCCGGTGCCCGCCAGCTCGTCCTGTGCGACACGAACGGCGGCACGCTCACGAGCGGGATCGTGCGCATCCTCGAGGAGACGCGGCTCGCTCTCGAGTCCGATGCCGGCGCGCCGCCGGTCACGTGGGGGATCCACACCCACAACGATGCCGAGCTCGCGGTGGCGAACGCGATCGCCGCCGTGGAGGCCGGCGCGCGCCACGTCCAGGCCACGATCAACGGCTACGGCGAGCGGTGCGGGAACGCGAACATCGTCTCGATCATCGCCAACCTCGCGCTGAAGACCGAGCTCCCCCTCCTCCCCGCGGGCGGCGGCGACCTGGCGGGTCTCACCGCGCTCAGCCGCCGGGTGGCGGAGATCGCGAACATCACGCCGGCCGAGTGGCAGCCCTACGTGGGGCGCTCCGCCTTCGCCCACAAGGGGGGCGTCCACGGGGCGGCGGTCGCCAAGGTCGAGCGCTCCTACCAGCACATCGACCCCGCCGCGGTGGGGAACGAGAGCCGCCTCGTCGTGTCGGAGCTCGGCGGCCGCGCGAACACGCGGATCCGCGCCGAGCAGCTCGGGGTCCGCCTGGACGGGGTGATCGACCCGCGCGAGCTCTCGCAGCTGATCAAGGAGCTGGAGGCGGACGGGCTCGCCTTCGAGGGGGCCGAGGCCTCCTTCGAGCTCCTCATCCACCGCCGCAGCCCCGGCTACCGGGCTCCCTTCCGGATCGTGGACTACACCGTCCTCACCGAGCAGCGGGACGGCCGCGACCTCCTCGCGGAAGCGACCGTCAAGGTGGAGGTCGCGGGCGAGGTCCTCCACACGGCCGCGGACGGGAACGGCCCGGTGAACGCCCTGGACAGCGCGCTGCGCAAGGCGCTCCGCGCCTTCTACCCGGAGCTCGACGCGGTCCACCTCGTCGACTTCAAGGTGCGCATCATCGACGGCAGCGCCGCGACCGCCGCCCGGACCCGGGTCGTCATCGACAGCGCCGCCGAGGGGCGGACCTGGTCCACGATGGGCTCCGCCACGAACATCCTCGCGGCCTCCGCGGCGGCGCTCGCCGATTCGCTCGAGTACGCGATCTGGAAGGCCGGGGCCGCGGTGAGCCGCCGGGACGAGCGGAGCGTCACCTCCGCCCCGCGCCCCTGACGGCCCGTCCTCTGCCGCCCCGGCGCGCTACCCTCCGTCCATGACCGCGACGCCCGCCCCGGACCCGCGACCCGTCGTCCTCTTCGCCGGTGAGCCCGGCTCCTTCGCCGAGGATGCCGTCCTCGCCGCCTTCGGCAGTGACGTGCACGCGGAGGGAGTGGCCGGCTTCCGGCAGGTCGTGGAGGAGGTCGCCGCGGGTCACGGGGCGGCCGGCGTCCTCCCCATCGAGAACGTCGTCTTCGGGACCGTCCGGGAGACCTACGACCTCCTCGGGGAGCAGCCGCTCACGATCGTCGGTGAGGTGATCGTCCCCGTCCACCTCTGCCTCGCGGCCCTCCCCGGCGAGCGGATCGAGGGGATCGAGCGGGTCTACTCCCACGTCCAGGCGCTCGGTCAGTCCGAGACCTTCCTCCGCACCCGCGCCTGGAGCCTCCTCGCCACCACGAACACGGCGGGCTCCGGGAAGATGATCCGGGACCGCGCCGAGAAGGGTGCCGCCGCCGTCCTCTCCCCGCGCGCGGCCGCGCTCTTCGGGCTGGAGGTCCTCGCGCAGGACATCCAGAGCGAGCCGCGGAACCGGACCCGCTTCCTCATCGTGGCCGCGGATGCCGCGCACGTGCCGCCGATCCGGACCGGCGCCGCCGGGCCGCGCGGCTCCACCCTTCTCGTCTCCGTGCGCAACGAGCCGGGCGCGCTCCACCGCGTCCTCGGGGTCCTCGCGGCCCACGACCTGAACATGAGCAAGCTGGAATCGCGGCCGAGCGCGGCCCATGACTGGCAGTACGTCTTCTGGATGGACCTGGACGCCGACCTGTGCGCGCCGGATGCCGCCCCCGCGCTGAACGCGCTCCGGGCCGCCGCCGTGGACGTCCGCGTGATGGGCTGCTACCCGCGGGCACCCGAGCCGGTCTGAGCCCCGGCCGGGGTCAGCCGCCGGGTGCGGGGGAGGGGGCGGGCCCGATCTCCAGCGAGGCGATGAGCGGTTCCGCGGCCGCCACGAGCGCCGCGTAGTCCGCGCCCGGGTAGGCCTCCACCGCGATGACGAGGACGCCCGCATCGGTCTCCACGATCGTGAAGCCGGCCTCCTCGCCGTCCTCGAGGAAGAAGGCGCCCTCCGGCGGGATCGCCCAGAGGGAGGTGACCGGCGGCTCGCAGGCCATCGGCTGCTGGATCCCCACCTCCACGTGGAGCGCCGGGAAGCCCGCCACCTCGCGCTCCTCGGGCGGCCCCACGATGAGCGACGGGTTCGCCGCGAGCTCGGCCGCGAGACCGGCCGCCGTGGGCTCGATCTCGATCGTCTCCTCGCTCGTGGCGAGACACGGATCGCGGTGGGCGAGCCCGGTGAAGGGGGCGATGCTCACGAGCGCCGGCGCGGCCTGGTCGCGCCGGAGGAGCGCGAGCCCGTAGCCTGCATCGGCCGCCGTGGCGGCCCAACCGTCGTCCAGGGTGAAGGTGAGCGTCTGGCCGAGCGACCAGTCCTGGTAGGTCCCGGGCTCCACCGGCCCACCCTCCGCGGGGAGCGTCCCCTCGCGGACCGCCGGCGCCGCGGGGGAGGGGAGAGGCGACGGCGAGGCCCCGGCCGCACCACCCGGCAGCGCGCCGGTGAGCACGAGGAGGAGGAGGGCGGCCGCTGCGCTCCGGCGGCGGGGACGGCTCTGGGTGACGGTCGGCATCGCGGCTCCTCGCGCGGGTCGGGACGGTCGGCCGAGTCTCGCAGAGCCGTTCCGGGCGGTCAACGACCCGTCCGCCTGCGTACGATGGGCGCCGCCGCCCCGCCACTCCCCGGACCAGGAGCCACCCGATGACCGAGCCTGCCGCCGACCTCGTCGTCCACGGAGGGCGCGTCATCCTCCCCGGCGGTGAGGCGGAGCGCACGATCGTCATCCGTGACGGACGCTTCTCCGCCCTCCTGCCCGCCGGCGCGCCACTCCCTCCGGCCGAGCGGACGATCGACGCGCGGGGCCGGGTCGTCCTCCCCGGGATGATCGACGGGCACGTCCACTTCCGGGAGCCCGGCTTCCCCGGCAAGGAGGACATCGCCTCCGGGAGCACGGCGGCGGTCGCGGGCGGTGTGACGACCGTCCTCGAGATGCCGAACACGATCCCGCCCACCGATTCGGTGGTCCATGCCCGGGAGAAGATCGCGCGGATCGGCGGGCGGGCGCGCTGCGACATCGGGCTCTTCGCGGTCGTCCTGGACGGGAACGTGGGGGAGATCCGGCCGCTCGCGGAAGCCGGCCTCGTGGTCGGCTTCAAGGTCTTCCTCGCGCCCACCACCGGGGACCTGCCCACGCCCACGGACGCCACGATCCGTGCCGCGATGCACGAGATCCGCAGGCTCGGGATGCGGCTCGGGGTCCACGCCGAGGACGGCGCGCTGATCGCAGAGGAGACCGCCCGGCTCCAGGCCGCCGGCCGCTCGGACCCGCTCGCCCACCTCGAATCGCGGCCCGCCGAAGCCGAGGCGCGCGCGATCGACCGGATCGCCGCCCTCGCGCTCGAGACCGGCTGCCCGCTCCACCTCTACCACCTCTCCTCCGCCCCGGGACTCGATGCGCTCCGCCGCTGGCGGGCGCGCGGCGCGGAGATCACCGCGGAGGTGGGCGCCCAGCACTGCTTCCTCGATGCCGCGGAGATGCCCCGGATCGGGGCCCGGATGCGCGTGAACCCACCGGTCCGGATCGCGGCGGAGGGCCACCAGGAGGCGCTCCTCGATGCGCTCGTGGCAGGCGAGATCGGGATGATCGCGAGCGACCATTCCCCCCACGCGCCGGAGGAGAAGCTCCACGCGGAGATCTGGCGCTCGGTCTCCGGCTACGCCGGGGTGGAGACGACCCTCCGGCTCTTCCTCACCCACGCGGTCGCCACGGGGCGGATGGGCTACCCGGCGCTCGCCCGCGCGATCGCGGAGGCCCCGGCCCGGACATGGGGGCTCTGGCCGCGCAAGGGGGCGATCGCCGTGGGGGCGGACGCTGACCTCACGATCGTGGACCCGGAGCGGCCGGGCCGGATCGAGGAGGCCGCCCTCCACGGGCGCACGAACGTGACGCCCTTCGCGGGCCGCGCGACGCGCGGGATGGCGGTGGCCGCGGTCCTCCGCGGCGCGGTCGTGATGGAGGAGGGCGAGCCGGTGGGGGATCCCACCGGCCGCTTCATCGGCCCGGTCCCGCGCTGAGCGCGCGGGGCGGGATCAGGCCTCCTCGATCTCGATCCCGGTGATCGAGACGGGCTCGAGCGGGCGGTCCTGGGGGCCGGTCCGCGCCCCGGCGATCGCGTCCACGACCTCCTCGCCGGCCGAGAGCTTGCCGAAGATCGTGTAGCTGGGCGGCAGGCCGTAGTCCGCGTGCATGACGAAGAACTGGGAGCCGTTCGTGTTCGGGCCCGCGTTCGCCATCGCGAGCGTCCCGCGCAGGTAGCGCTTCGTGACCGGCTCGTCATCGAACTTGTAGCCCGGTCCACCGCGCCCGGTCCCGGTGGGGTCGCCGCCCTGGATCATGAAGCCCTTGATGACGCGGTGGAAGATCACCCCGTCATAGAACCCTTCCCGCGCCAGGAAGACGAAGTTGTTCACCGTCTTCGGCGCGTCGCCCGGGAAGAGCTCCGCGATCATCACCCCGGCGCTCGTGCGGATCGTCGCCGTGTAGCGCTTCTCGGGGTCGATCGCGAGGCTGGGCGGGTTCTGGTACTGCTTGGCCATCCGTGGGAGCTCCTTGGGCTGCGGGCGGACCGGGTCACGGACCGTACGGCGCAGGGTAGCGGGTCACGCCGGGCGGGGTGGCCGACGCAGGGTCGCCCGGACCGCGACCGCGGGGCGCTAGGATGCGAGCGACCGACCCGACTGGAGGATCCCGCATGACCGCCTTCGATCCCACGCGCCCGCATCCGATCCTCCTCGCCGGCCGCTGGGTGGAATCGCCGCACCCGCTCGTGGTGGAGGACCCCTACCGGCCGGGTGAGCCCGCCGGCCATACCTGGCTCGCCACCGCGGAGCAGCTCGAGGAGGCGACCCGCGCGGCGGTGGACGCCGCGCCCGTCATGCGCCGTCTCCCGGTCTACGAGCGGGCACGGATCCTGCGCGCGGTGAGCGCCGGGGTCGCGGCGCGACGCGAGGAGATCGCCCGGGTCATCAGCCGCGAGGCGGGCAAGCCCCTCCGCGACGCGCTCGGCGAGGTGGACCGCGCGACCCTCACCTTCCGGCTCGGCGCCGAGGAGGCGGAGCGGATCGAGGGTGAGGTCCTTCCGCTCGACCTGAACGTGGCGAGCACCGGCCGGATCGGGATCACGCGGCGCTTCCCGGTGGGTCCCGTGGCGGCGATCAGCCCCTTCAACTTCCCGCTCAACCTTGCGGCCCACAAGATCGCGCCCGCGATCGCGGCGGGCTGCCCCGTCGTCCTCAAGCCGCCCACCAAGGACCCCCTCACGATGCTCATCGTGGGCGAGATCCTCGTCGACGCCGGGCTCCCGGCCGGCGCGCTCTCGATCCTCCCGATGGGCCGCGAGCTCGGCGACCGGCTCGTCACGGACGAGCGCTTCCGCCTCCTCACCTTCACCGGGTCGCCGGCGGTGGGCTGGGCGATGAAGGAGCGTGCCGGGAAGAAGAAGATCGTGCTGGAGCTGGGCGGCAACGCCGGCGCGATCGTGGATCGCACCGCGGACCTGGACTGGGCGGTGAAGCGCACCCTCGTGGGCGCCTTCTCCTTCTCCGGCCAGGTCTGCATCAGCGTCCAGCGCCTCGTCATCCACGAGGAGATCTGGGACGCCTTCGTGGAGCGCTTCGTGGCGGGCGCGAAGGCGCTCAAGGTGGGCGATCCGCTCGATCCCGAGACGGTCGTCGGGCCGATGGTGGACGAGGGGCAGGCGCGCCGGATCGCCACCTGGGTGGACGAGGCGGTCGCGGAGGGCGCCCAGGTCCTCACCGGCGGGCAGCGCCAGGGGACGATCTACCCGCCGACCGTCCTCGCGAACGTGGACCGGGCGTCCCGCGTGTGCGCGCAGGAGGCCTTCGCACCGGTCGTCCTCCTCACCCCCTTCCGCGACCTCGCGGAGGCCTTCGCGATCGTCAACGACAGCTCCTTCGGCCTCCAGGCCGGGCTCTTCACGAACGATCTCGCCGGCGCCTTCGCCGCCTTCGAGGAGCTCGAGGTGGGCGGCGTCATCCTCAACGACGTCCCGACCTACCGGATCGACAACATGCCCTATGGCGGCGTGAAGGATTCGGGGCTCGGCCGGGAGGGCGTGCGCTACGCGATCGAGGACATGACGGAGATCCGCATCCTCGTGGTGGCGAAGCCGAACGTCCCCTAGCGCCGTCCGCGCTCCGCGGCGCCGTCAGGCGTCCGGATCCTCGCGCTCGAGGTAGGTCGCGACCTGGTCCGAGCGCGTCACGTGGTGCTCGTGGAGGAGCGTCGCCGCGCGCGCCCGGTCCCCGGACGCGAGCGCGGCGAGGATCGCCCGGTGCTGGCCCAGGGACCCCTCCGTGTAGGTGGTGACCCGGTAGGTCGCCCGGGCCGCCTTGCGGGCCTGGCCGATGAGCGCCGCCGCGAGCGAGCCGAGCGCGGCGTTCGGGGTGGAAGCCGAGAGGCGGAGGTGGAACTCCGTGTCCAGCTGGGCGGCATCGTCCGGCCGGCCTTCCGCGATCGCGCGCTCCTGCGCCGCCACGATCGCGGAGAGCTCCTCCGCGAGCGCCACCGGGTCACCCGTGCCACCGCGGAGCGCCTGGCTCTCGATCGCTGCCCGCAGCTCCACGAGGTCGCGCAGGAGGGACCGGTTCCGGCGCAGCCAGTCGTCGATCAGCCGCTCGCTGTGGAAGGTCTCCCGCGGGTCCGTCACGAACCGTCCCTGGCCGACCCGCGCCTCGAGGTAGCCGAGCGATTCCAGCGTCCGCAGGCTCTCCCGCAGGACCGTCCGCGAGACGCCGAGCTCGTCGGCGAGGTCGCGCTCGGAGGGGAGCCGCTCACCCCGGGCGATCCGCCCTTGCTCGATCCGCCCGCGGATCTGCTCGGAGACCCGGTCGGCGAGGTTCCCCTCGGTCCCCTCGATGCGCAGGAAGCCGGAGACGCTCACCTTCCGGCGCCGGACCGGCGTCCCTTCCGTCACGCGACCTCCTCGGCCCGTGCTTCCGGGCCGCCAGGCGGATGGGCTCCCGCGCCCGCCCGCATCCACTGGTCCGACCAGTCTTGACGCGACTGGTCTGACCACTCCATAGTAGCGCCCATCGCCGCCCGGGCTGCCGGACGGCGATGGGGGTGGAGGAGGAAGGATGGCAGGGGTCGATCCCACGCGTCTCGGGCTCGGTGCCTACCCGCTCGGTGGTGGGTATGGCGCCGTGGACGACGCGACCGCGCGCCGGACCGTGGACGCGGCCCTGGACGCGGGCTGGACCTTCATCGATACCGCGGAGACCTACCTCGCCTCGGAGGAGCGGCTCGGCGAGATCCTCCATGGCCGCCGTGACCGCGTCTTCCTCGCCACCAAGGCCTTCCCCAGCGAGCCGTACTCGCTCGCGAACCTGACGACCGCCGTGGAATCGAGCCTTCGCCGGCTGCGCACGGACCGCATCGATCTCTACCAGCTCCACGGCCCCCAGGACTGGGTGATGCCCTTCGAGGGAGCTCCCACCTACGAGCAGATCGGGGACGTCCTGGCGCGGCTGAAGGCAAGCGGGAAGGTCCTCAACGTGGGGGTCTGCAACCTCCCCGAGAGCGCGCTCCGCGCGGTCCACGCTCGCGCCGGGCTCTTCTCCACCCAGAACCTCTACAGCATGATCGACCGCGGGGCGGAGGACGATCCGCTCCACCTCCCCGTTGAGCGCCGCATCATCCCCTTCGCGCGGGAGAACGGCCTCCGCTTCATCGCCTTCAGCCCGCTCTCGCGGGGTCTCCTCGCGGATGGCCTGGATGCCGGCCGGACCTTCGGGCCGGACGATGAGCGCCACTTCCTGCCGCGCTACCGGCCCGGGGTCTACGAGCACTACGTGGCCCTCGCCCGCTCGCTCGAGACGTGGGCGCGGGACCACGGGCGGACCCTCGTCCAGCTCGCGGTCGCCTGGACGCTCGCCACCCCCGGCGTCACGAACACCCTCATCGGGGCCAAGCGGCCGGAGCAGATCGTCGCCGTCGCGGGTGCCGATCGCTGGACGCTCTCCTCGGCCGATCGCGCCGAGATCGACGCGCTGATCGCGGCGCTCCCGGCGGAGGCGGCCGCGGCCAAGATGATCGTCTGGGACCACTTCCCGCCGTCCGCGCTCGCAGGCCTTCGCAAGCGCCGCCACGGCGACCACGTCGCCTGACCCGACCCCGAGGAGGAACGATCCGATGACCAGCCCGATCGACGAGCGACCGATCCTTCTGTGCCGGGTCGACGTCCCGCCGAAGCTGGAGAAGGAGCTCGACGACTGGTCGCCCTGGCACTTCGACGACTTCGGGCGCCACTACACCGTCCAGGCGGTCTCGAGCGCGCGGATCATCCGTGACTGGGACCCGGTGAACGGCCTCCCGGCCGCCTTCAACGACGGCCAGGCGACGCGCTGGATCCCCTACGTCTGTCTCGACATCCCCTCGATGCACGCCTGGGTCGGCAGCCCGATCGTCACCGGCGGGCTGGACGAGCCCACGATGGAGCGCGAGAACAAGTACCCCTCGATCGCCGGCGAGGCCTTCAACGGGTCGATGATGACCGTGAGCTCCGTGCGCGGTGGCGCCGGGACCGACCACGTCGGGATGGGGATGCTCATCGCGGAGCGCTTCGAGGTCGGCCCGGAGCACGAGGCCGAGTTCGACGCCTGGCTCGAGGGGGTCCATGCCGACCGCTACGCGGCGCTGGACGGCTGGGTGCGCCTGCGGACCTTCCGCGGCGACCGGACCGCGCCCCACCGCTTCCCGTGGACCCGCTACCTGGGGAAGGGGAACCGGATGATCCTGATGGAGCTGCGGGAGGGCGTGGACGCGAAGGCGATCGTCCGCTCCGCCGCCTACGGCGCGATGCTCCGCGATTCGCTGCGCTGGGATGCGGTCCTCCCGTACACGACCCGGGAGATCGCCCAGAACTTCATCCTGCGTGACGTCAGCCACATGAACGAGCGCCCCTGAACGTCCGGGGGCGATGGGGGGTTTCCACCAGGGCATCACGTCCGGCCGACGGCCGGGCAGGTTCGCCGGAAGAGGCTCAGAGGAGGGTTCCGAAGGTGTCAAGGATCAAGCCGGTCTTCGATCGGGACCGGGAGTCGTACCAGCTGATGGAGAAGATGCTCCGTGGTGAGCTGAGCCGGCGCGAGTTCCTCGCCCGGACCTCGGTGCTCGCTGCGGGCGTGCCGGTCGCCGGCGCGCTCCTCTCGTCTCCGGCCCGTGGCGCCTCGCGGCCCGGGGCGGGTGCGGGCGGACGCTCGCATGCGGCCGTCTCCGGCGCGATCAGCACGATCGCGAACACCGGCGCGGGTGCGGAATCGGCCGCCTGGAACAAGCGGATCGATGACTTCATCGCCCTCAACCCGGACGTCACGGTGGAGCGCATCGAGCAGGTCGGCCAGACCTTCTACGCGCTCCTCCCCACGGTCCAGACGATGATCGCGGGCGGCACCGCCCCCGACACCCTTCGGGTCGGCAACTATTCCGCGGCGCTCTTCGCGACGCGCGACGCCCTGCTGCCGCTCGATGACTTCATCAAGAACGACCCGGACGTCGACTTCGACGACTTCTACCAGGGCGCGCAGGACGCGTTCAAGGTGGACGGGAAGATCTACGCGCTCCCGGAGAACGGCGAGTCGTACGGCATCAACTACAACGCCACCGCCTTCCAGGAGAAGGGCCTCCCGGACCCGCGCGAGCAGTGGGATGCCGGCGAGTGGACCCAGGACGCCTTCCTGGCCGCCGCCAAGGCGCTCACCGAGGGCGAGGGGCCGGAGAAGAAGTTCGGCTTCCTCTACGAGACCTGGAACTCCGAGAACTGGATCTTCTTCCAGGGCGGCAAGGTCCTCGATGACGACCTGACCACGGTGCGCATCGACGAAGACCCGGCGATCGCGGGCCTCCGCTACGCGGCGGACCTCGTGAACGTCCACGGCGTCGCCCCCAACGCCGCCGAGCTGGCGGGCCGGCCTCCGGTCGACCTCTTCCAGAACGGCATCGCGCGGATGTACATGCTCGGTGGCTGGTACATCGCGAACTTCGTCGAGGGGATCAAGGACTGGGAGTACAAGACCGTCGGCGCCCCGATCGGCCCGGGCGGCAAGACCTCCAAGCTCGAGATCTCGGGCTACGCGATCACGAAGGATTCGAAGAATCCCGAGGCCGCGTGGGAGTTCATCAAGTACATCACCGGCCCTGCCGGCCAGAAGACCTGGTCCACGGTCGGCACGCCCACCCGCAACTCGAGCCTCGCGGACTTCATCGCGACCAGCCCGTACGCGGAGTGGTTCAAGCCCTTCGTCGAGGTCCTCACGAACGTCCAGCACACCCCGTTCTTCGGCAAGTCGGCCGAGATCGCGGACGCGCTGGCGCGCGGGCAGGATCCGATCTTCCTTGGCCAGGCCGACGCGGCCGACGCCTGCAAGGCGATGGCCGAGGAGATGCGCGCCATCCTCGCCGGCTGATCCCGCTCCTCCGGATCGGTCGGTCGTTCTTCGCGACCCGGGCCCCGTGGGCCCGGGTCGCGATCCTCCCGGCGGGCACGAGACGATGACCACGACAGGCTCCCCCGGCCGCTCCTCGCTCCGGCGCCGTGAGGCGCTCTGGGGCTACTTCTTCCTCGCGCCCTTCATCGCCGGCGTCCTCATCTGGCAGGCATTCCCGCTCCTGCTCTCCCTCTACCACTCGTTCACGGACTACGAGGTCCTCACCCCGCCGAAGTGGGTCGGGCTCCGCAACTACGAGCGGATGATCGGCGACCAGCTCTTCTGGACCTCGCTCGCGAACACGATCATCTACACGGTCATGTCCGTGGCGATCTTCATGGTCTTCGCGCTCGGCGGGGCGCTCCTCCTCAACGCGAAGGTGCGCGGGATCCGCATCTTCCGCGTCGTCACCTACCTGCCCTCGCAGCTCCCGATCGTGGCCAGCGCCTTCATCTTCCTGTGGATCTTCGAGCCGAACTTCGGCGTCGCGAACTACCTGCTCTCCCTCATCGGGATCGAGCCGCAGCGCTGGCTCTTCGATCCGGTCCTCGCCAAGCCGACCCTCGCGATCATGGGCATCTGGGGGATCGGGACGGGGATCATCATCTTCCTCGCCGGTCTCCAGGGGGTCCCGGAGAGCCTCTACGACGCGGCGAAGGTGGACGGCGCCAACGCGACCCGGCAGTTCCTCCACGTGACCCTGCCGATGATCTCGCCGGTCCTCCTCTTCAACCTGATCATCGCGATCATCGGATCGTTCCAGGTCTTCGATCTCGCCTACCTGATGACGAAGGGCGGGCCCGGGACGGAGACGCTCTTCTACGTCCTCTACATCTTCCGGAACGCCTTCGAGCTCTTCAAGATGGGCTACGCCTCCGCGCTCGCGTGGGTCTTCTTCCTCGTGGTCCTCGTCCTCACCTTCCTGAACTTCCGGCTTTCCCGGCGCTGGGTCCACTACGAGGTGGACGTCCGGTGAGCCGGCCTCTCTCGGCCGAGGAGGCCACCGCGGCGGCCGTGGCGGCGCGCCACGCGGGGCGCTGGCGGACGCGCATGGATACCTTCGTCATCTACGCGATCCTCGTGGGGGTCGCGGTGGTGATGCTCTTCCCCGGCTACTGGATGATCGTCACCGCGCTCACCGAGACGGGAAAGGAGATGTCCTACCCGCCCGTCCTCTTCCCCCAGCCGATCGCGTGGAACAACTTCCCGGACGCCCTCGCCGCGGCGCCCTTCCCGATCTACCTGCGGAACTCGCTGATCATCGCGGTGGTCGCCACGGCGGGGGCGCTGATCACCGAATCGATGGCCGGCTTCGCCTTCGCGCGACTGCGCTTCCCGGGCCGGGACCTCTGGTTCGGGATCTGCCTCGCGCTCCTCATGCTCCCCTTCGTGGTCACGGTCATCCCGCGCTTCATCATCTTCAAGGAGCTGGGGATGACGGGGACCCTTCTCCCGCTCATCGTCCCCTACTGGTTCGGCGGCTCCGCCTTTGGCGTCTTCCTCTTCCGTCAGTTCTTCCGGACGCTGCCGATGGAGCTGGACGAGGCGGCCCGGATCGACGGAGCCGGCCACCTCCGCACCTGGTGGTCGATCATCCTCCCCCAGTCCGGGCCGGTCTTCGTGACCCTCGCGATCCTCCACTTCGTCTGGTTCTGGAACGACTTCATGGGCCCGCTCATCTACCTCACCCGGGACGAGATCAAGACGCTCCCGCTCGGCGTGATGAAGTTCTACGGCCAGTACACCCAGGACTGGAACTACATGATGGCGTCGGCCCTCCTGATGACGGTCCCGATCCTCGTCATCGTCCTCGTGGGGCAGCGCTACTTCCAGCGCGGGATCGCCACGACCGGCCTCGGCGGCCGATAGGAGGAAGACGACCGATGCTCGCCCCGGACGAACGCCCGCTCCTCGTCTGCCGGCTGGAGTGCCCGCCGCGGATGCAGGCGGACGTGGATGCCTGGATGCCGAAGCACTTCGACGACAGCCTGATGGACCCGATCGTCACCTCGGCCCACAGCTTCCGCGTCCTGCGCGACTTCCGGCCGGTGAGCGCGGGGGGCCTTCCGGCCGCCTTCAACGGCCACGGCAACCGCTTCATCGTCTACGTCTACGCGAACGTGGAGGGGATCATCCCCTTCATCGATGGCCCGGATGTGCGCGGGGCGATCCGCGACGGCGAGGAACGCGAGGGCCAGTACCCACCGCTGGACGAGGAGCGCTTCAACGGGGTCGTCTACACCGTCCGCCGGGTGATCCGCCCCTGTGGCGCGGACCTCGCGGGCGCCGGCCCGATCCTGGTCCAGCGCTTCGAGGTGGACGATGCCGAGGCCCCGGCCTTCGATGCCTGGCTGGATGGCGTGGCCCTCACCGAGGGTGCGGCCCTCCCCGGGGTCGTGCGCGCCCGGACCTTCTCCGCCTATCGGGAGATGCCGCGGCGCTTCCCGCACGACCGCTACCTGGGGAAGGGGAACCGGATGATCCTCCTCGACCTCGCCGAGGGGACGGACGCGGCTGCGCTCCTCCGCTCCGACGCGGGCCGCGCATGGCTCGCCGCCGCTGCCCCCTGGGATCTCCGCCTCCCCTATGTCCGCCGGGAGGCGGGAGAGCTCCTCACCTCGCGGACGCGGGCAGAGGCCCTGGAGGCTCGGAATGGGTGAGCTGCTCGCCGGGGTCGGCCGGCGCTCCGTCGCCCCGCCGCTCGGGATCAAGACGGCGGGCTTCTACTCCCGGGAGGGGGTCGTCACGGGGATCGACGGCGATCTCTCCGCCACCGTCCTCGTCCTGCGCGGCCTCGGGGAGACGGTCGTCCTCGCGGCGATCGACCTGTGCATGGCGCCCCAGTGGGTCGTGGCGGAATGGCGGACCTGGATCGCCTCCGCGGCCGCCACGCGCCCCGAGTGCGTCCTCGTGAACATGAGCCACACGCACAGCAGCGGCGCGCTGGCCATGACGCAGCCGGAGTTCTCGTACCAGAGGGAGCTCCTTGAGCGCTATCGCGGCATGCTCGCCGAGCGGCTCGTGGAGGCGACGATCGACGCCGTGGCGGACCTCCAGCCGGCGCGGATCGCCGCCGGCGCCGGGGAGAGCCGGGTGGGGATCCAGCGGCGGGAGACCGGGCCGGACGGCTACGTCTTCCTCGGCGAGGTCCCGGACGGTCCGATCGATCCCTCCGTCGGCGTCCTGCGCGTGGACCGCCTGGACGGCACCCCGATCGCGATCGCCGGCAGCTACGGCTGCCACACGGTCGTGGTCGGCCCCCGCGCCCCGGTCGCCAGCCCGGACTTCCCGGGCCCGATGCGCGAGCTCGTGGAGCAGACCTTCGGGGCGCCCTGCCTCTTCCTCCAGGGCGGCGGCGGCGACATCATGCCCTGCTGGGGGATGGGCCACGAGACGGACAACACGGACGCGAACGAGCGGATCGGCTGGATGCTCGGCGGCGAGGTCGTCTCCGTGGCGGCGAGCCTCCGGACCCACGTCCGGCGCGGGGACCGGGTCTCGATCCCCTCCCTCCTCGGCCCCGGCCAGACGATGCGGCCGCTCGTCCCCGTCGACGGCGAGACGTGCACCTACCTCGGTGCGCGCTCCCGCGCGGTGGAGCTCGACCTCGTCGCGCTCCCCACCCTCGAGAAGGCCGAGGCGATCCTCGCCGAGCGGCGGGCGGAGCTCGACGCGGCGCTCGCGGGGACGAGCGAGCGGGCGGTGACGATCGCGCGCCATTTCGTCGCGTGGGCGGAGATCCTCGTGGACGCCGTCCGGACCGGCCGGCGCACGGCGCCGATGGAGGTCCAGGCGATCCGCGTCAACGACATCGTGATCACGGCGATCGCCGCGGAGGTCTTCTCCGCCACGACCCGCACGATCCGTGAGCGCTCGCCCCACGCCGCCACGATCGCGCTCGGCTACAGCAACGGGGTCCTGTGCTATCTCCCCACGCGGGATGCCTACCCGGCGGAGGGGTGGGACGTGGGCGACCGCTACCGGATCCCGGACCAGGTCTTCCAGTCCTACCTCCTCCCCGTCGCGATCGACCCGGGATCCGAGGAGCGGATCGTGGATGCCACCCTCGGCCTGATCGCCGAGCTCGCCTGAGCCCCCGTACCAGAGGCCCCGCCGATGTCCGAACCCCGCGCCCCCTTCGCCCCCTCCTGGCTCCTGGACGATGTGATCGCCGAGGGCCTCCGTGCGCTCGCGGAGGGAGAAGCCGGCGACGCGAAGCGGATCGACGGCCGCTCGCTCGCCGTCAAGGCATCCCCGCTCAAGGGGAACTCCGTCCACATCACGACCGGGATGGCGGTCCTCCCGCCCGGCTTCGCCACGCGGGCGCACTCGCATTCCGCGGAGGAGGTCGCCCTCTTCGTGCGCGGGCGCGGGCGCGTCACGATCGACGGGGTGGATCATCCGGTGGAGCCGGGGACGCTCCTCGTCACCCCCTCCGACCTCGTCCACGTCACCCACAACGACGCCCCGGACGAGCCGATGGTCGTCCTCTGGTTCTACGCCCCGCCCGGGAGCGAGGCCCGCTGGGTGGAGCCCGACAAGCACGAGACCGCCGGCCCGGCCTGAGCAGGCCGCGCTACCCTCTGAGACGCGGCGCCATCCGGCGCCCGGATCGGGAGGGACCATGCCCAGCGTCACCGGCTTCTTCCACGGCGGGATCACCGTCCTGGAGATGGAGCGCTCCCTCCGCTTCTACCGGGACGGGCTCGGGCTGGAGCTCCTCTTCGACCGGGAGCTGAACGGGCCCTACCTCCCCGTCGTCCTCGACCTGCCCTTCACCTCGATCCGCGCCGCCTACCTGGTCATCCCCGGCGGCGGCTACGTGGAGCTCCTGGAGTACCGCGGGATCGAGCGCCTCCCTGCGACCGCCCGGCCGTGCGACCCGGGGGGCGGGCACCTCTGTCTCTACGTGGACGATGTGGGCGGGATGCACGACCGCCTGGCGGCGATGGGCTACCGCTCGCGCTCCGGACGCGTGGTGGACATCACGGAAGGCCCGAACGCCGGCGCCCGCAGCTGCTACATGGCCGACCCGGACGGCTACTGGGTCGAGCTCTTCCAGAAGAAGCCGGGAGCCTAGTCCGCCCGGATGGGGATCCTTGCCCGCGTCGGGCTCGATGCGCCACAGCCGCCCCGGCAGGCGTGGCTGCGGACGCTCGGCCGCTTCGTCGTGGGCGCGTTCCTCACCGCGGCGGTCGTCCTCCTCCTCGGGCTCCCGCGCGAGCCGGCCGCCTGGTCCGTCGTCGCGCTCGTCGTCGTCCTCGGGGAGACGACCGGGCAGTCGGTCGCGGCCTCCCTCAGCCGCGTCCAGGGGACGATCATCGGGGTCCTTTCCGGGGCGGTCGTCCAGCTCCTCCTCGGTGGCCTCTGGCTCCCGATCCTCGTCGCGCTCGCGGTCCTCCTGTGCGTCGTGGTGGGCCGGCTCCTCCGCGTGGGTGCGGGGCTCCGGCTGGGCATCGCCCTTGCCGGCTTCTTCGTCTTCATCCCCGGCGCGGACGAGCTCTCGATGGTCGGCTGGCGCCTCCTCTCCACGCTCATCGGGATCGGGATCGCGCTCCTCGTCAGCGTCCTCCTCTGGCCCGGCTCCTCGCGCGCGAAGCTGAACGAGGGGATCGCTGCCGTCCTCGCCGACCTGCGCGCGTCCGTGGCGGCCTGCCTTGTCCGCTGGGACCCGCCGGAGCCCGGCCCGGGCGGCGCCACGGTGGAGCTCCCGCCGGTCCCCGCCACCCTCACCGCCCGCGTCACGGGCCTCCGCGCTCTTCTCGCCGAGATCCGCCACGAGCCGCATGGGGAGGGACCGGATGCGGAGGCGTACGCGGCCGTCCTGGACGGGATCGCGGAGGCGGTCCGGGCCGCGGACCGGCTCGCCCGATCCGGTGCGCCCGGACCCGCCCGTCTCGCGCGCCACCTGCGACCGGCGACCGCATCGCTGGAGGAGCGGGCGGCCAGCCTCGGGGATGCGATCGGCGCGGTCCTCGTGGGCGCGGCGGGCGCCGGCACGCTCGGTGCTCCCATCGCCGCCCTTGCGGATGCGGACGCGGAGGTCGCCGCGGCGATCGAGGCGATGCGCACCCGGAACGTGACCCCCGGTGCGGACGCCGTCGAGCTCCTGGCCCTCTTCGCGGTCGCCGATTCGCTCCTCGTGGTGTGCGATGGCCTGCGCCGGGCGGCGCTCGCGCTCCTGCCGCATTCCAAAACCGATTTGACACCGGCGGATCCCGCGGCCTAGAGTCGCCTCCGGTGGACTGATGATCGTTTCCAGACGATCGTCGGCCAGAGGAGTGGAGGCCCGGGCAGGTGCCCGGCCCGATGAGGAGGAAGCGTGAAGCGTTCCCGTCTTTCCCGGTTCGCCGCTGCCATGGGTGCGGTGGCGATCCTCGCGGTCGCGGCCGTCCCGGCCCTCGCGCAGGATGCGGAGGAGAACCCCTACTTCGAGACCGGCGCGGTCGAGGGCTCCGGCGCGGGCCTGAAGATCGGCTACATCTCGCTCGGGGACCAGCTCCCGTTCGTGAAGCTCGTCTCGGACAGCATCGCCGCCCAGGCTGCGATCGCCGGCGCCGAGCTCGTCGCCTGCGACTCGCAGGTCGACGCCGCGAAGTCGCTCGAGTGCGGCCAGCAGCTCGGCGTCCAGGGCGTCCAGGGCGTCATCAACTTCAACCTCTTCGGTGACAGCTCGCCGGAGATCTGCAACGCGTACGGGAACGTCCCCACGATCGCGATCGACATCAACCAGCCGCCCTGCCAGGTCACCTTCTTCGGCGCGAACAACTACCGCGCCGGCGAGATCGGTGGCATCGGCGCCGGTGAGGCCCTGATGGCCGAGAACGGCTGCAAGTACGACAAGATCGTCACCCTCGAGTCCGCCTCCGCGGGCGTCGTGAACACCGATCGCGTCCAGGGGATGCTCGACGGGTTCGCCAGCATCTGCGGCGAGCTCGACGAGGCGAACGTCATCCGGCAGGAGGTCGGTGGCACCACCGATCTCGCGCTCGAGATCGTGAACAACCTGCTCCCGACGCTCGCGCCCGGCAGCATCACGGTCTTCCTCTCGCTCAACGACGACATGGGCCTCGGCGCGCTCGCCGCCGCCCGGACCGCCGGCCGCGAGGCCGACATCCGGATCGGTGCGCAGGGTGCCGATCCGTCGGCGTGGCAGGAGATCGCCTGCAACCCGAACTGGCTCGCCGATGCCGCGTACTTCCCCGAGGCGTACGGCCGGACGGTCGTCCCCGCGATGATCGACCTGCTCACGGGTGGCGAGCTCCCCGAGGCGCTCTACACGCCCCACCAGGCGATCAACAAGGACAACATCCGCGAGGTCTATCCCGAGACCCCGGCCTGCGCCTGACCGCGTAGGCACAGGACCCCGCTCATGGACGGATCCGGCGTGTCCCAGCCTTTCCGGCTGGAGGCACGTCGGATCCGTAAATCGTTCGGGGGCGTGGAGGTCCTCCATGGGGTGGACCTCCACGTGACCGGCGGCTCCGTCCTCGCCCTCCTCGGGGAGAACGGAGCCGGCAAGTCGACGATGGTCAAGATCATCGCCGGCGACTACCAGGCGGACGCCGGCGAGATCGCGATCGACGACGCCGCCTACGCCGCCCTCACGCCGCGCCAGGCCCGTGACCTCGGCGTCGCGATCATCTTCCAGGAGTTCCAGGACGCCTCCACGCTGACCGTGGCGGAGAACATCTCGCTCGGCCGGCTCCCCGCGCGGCGCGGGTTCGTGAGCTGGAGCGAGATGCGCGCCCGTGCGCGCCGCGTCCTCGATCAGCTCGGCGTGGAGATCGACCCGGACGCCACCGTGGGATCGCTCCGGGTGGGTGAGCGGCAGATCGTCGAGATCGCGCGCTCGCTGTCCGGATCGGCGCGCCTCCTCATCCTGGACGAGCCGACCGCCGCGCTCTCGCATCACGAGGCGGAGGTCCTCTTCGACTTCATCCGCCGGTTGCGGTCGCAGGGCGTGGCCCTCATCTACATCACCCACCGCCTGGACGAGGTGACGGAGATCGCCGATCGCGTCCAGGTCCTCCGGGACGGCCAGACCTCGCTCCTCACCGACGTGGCGCAGACGAACCGCCGGGAGATGGTCGAGGCGATGATCGGACGGCGCATGGATGCCGTGGGCCGGCCTGCCGCCCCCACCCACCCGATCGGCGAGACCCCCGCGATCGCCTGGCAGGGAGCGTCCTCCGGACGTGCCTTCCATGACGTCACGATCGAGGCGCGCCCGGGCGAGGTCGTCGCGATCTTCGGCAAGCTCGGATCGGGGGCTGCGGAGGTCGGTGAGACCGCCTTCGGGATCCGGACCCTGGATGCCGGGACGCTGACGGTGATGGGCAAGGACGACGCGATCTCCGGTCCGGTGGCCGCGATCGATCGCGGCGTGGGCTTCCTGCCCGCGGACCGCAAGGCCGGTGGCGCCTTCCTCGTCCGGCCGATCGCGGAGAACGTCGCGATCGTCAGCTGGCCGCAGCTCTCCCGCGGTGGGGTGATCACGGATGCCGCGGAGGCCGGTGCCTTCTCGCGCTGGAAGGAGCGCCTCGCGATCCGCTCGCGGAACGATCCGCGCCAGACGATGGGCACGCTCTCCGGCGGGAACCAGCAGAAGGTCCTGCTCGCTCGCTGGCTCGAGCGGGACTCGCGCGTCCTCGTCCTCCTGGAGCCGACGCGCGGCGTGGACGTGGGTGCCCGCGCGGATATCTACCGGTCGCTCCGCGAGCTCGCCGCGCAGGGCGTGGCGGTGGTCGCGGTGACCTCGGACTACGAGGAGGCGGTCCAGGTCGCCGACCGGGTCTATGTGATGTCGAAGGGGGCCGTGGTCGCGGCCCTCACGGGCGATGGGATCGAGAGTGGCAGCCTCCTTGCTGCCGCAGGAGGGTGACCGTGGCGGACGAGGATCTCGGCGGAGCGCCCGGGCGGGCGGCACCGCCTGCGCTCGAGACGGGGGCGGGTGCCGTGGAGGCCGCCACGGCGGCGGTCCCCCGCCGCCGCTCACGGTTCGTCGTGCCGGACACGGCGGCCCTCGCGATCGTCCTCGTCGGCCTCTTCATCTTCTTCTCGATCACCTCGCCCTACTTCTTCAACGACCGGAACCTCATCGTCATCCTCCAGCAGGTCGTGCGGATCGGGATCGTGGCCGCGCCTGCCACGCTCCTCCTCATCTCCGGCCAGTTCGACCTCTCCGTGGCGTCGATCGCCGCGTTCACGGGGATGCTCCTCGCGGTGGCGACGGCGAGCCCGGAAGCCGCCAAGACGCCCTTCGCGCTCGGCCTTCCCCTGGAGGCAGGGATCCTCATCGCGATCATCGGCGCCCTCCTCGTGGGCACCGTCAACGCGGTCTGCGTGACCACCTTCCGGATCAACGCCCTGATCACCACGCTCGGCACGCTCGCGATCTTCCGCGGCCTCACGAAGGTCCTCGGCAATGGCCAGACGATCAACATCGATGGCTTCGAGACGCTCGGTCTCGGTCAGATCGCGGGGATCCCGATCACGATCCTCATCCTCTTCGCGGTGACGATCCTCTTCTTCGTCATCCTCCGCTACACGACCTACGGACGGTCGATGTACGCGATCGGGGCGAGCCCCACGGCCGCGCGGCTCGCCGGGATCCGGACGAACCGCGCGATCTTCATCGGCTTCATGCTCTCCGCGGCCCTCGCCGGGCTCGCCGGGATGATCCTCCTCTCCCAGGTGGGAGCGGCCGCGATCACCGCCGCGAGCGGTCTGGAGCTCGATGTCGTCACCGCGGTCGTCCTCGGTGGCGCTTCCCTCGCGGGTGGTCGCGGAAGCATCGTGGGCACGATCCTTGCCGTGCTCATCGTCGGCGTCCTGAAGAACGGGCTCGTCCAGCTCGGCGTCCAGCAGTTCTGGATCGAGGTCGCCACGGGCGCCCTTCTGCTTATCGCCGTCGGCGCGGACCAGCTCCGCATCCGGCTCACGAAGTCCGCCGCCTGACCGTCAGGCGCCGGCCGGGGAGGGGAGCGCGATGACCCGCCTCGAGTGGTCGGCCGCGATCGGCAAGCGGGTCCGGACCGGGACGTGGGCCGAGCAGGCCGTCCCCACCCTGGATGCCGCGCGCGCCGCGCTCGCGGAGGCCGGGGATGACTTCGGCCTGAAGGCCGGCCGGCGCGAGGCCGCGGCCCAGCTCGTCGATTCCTTCATGGAGGAGGCGAAGGTCGTCCACGTCATCTACAAGGTCTGGACGGCGGGCTTCCTCGACTGGCTCGGGGCGAACGGCGTCCCGGAGGCGGAGCGGGCCGCGGAGATCGCGCGGCTCGCGCAGCTCCTCGCCTGGCCGGACGGGCTTCCCCACGACCCGGTCACGCGCTGGGAGGAGCTCGGCGCGATGGCCGGCCGGATCGGGAACCGGATCCGTGCCTACGAGGTGACGGTGGCGGAGGCGGACCCGCTCCTGGATGCGCTCTCCGAGCACTGGCGCCGTCTCCATGACCGCTCGGCGGACCTGATGGCCGGGATCCTCGCCTTCGTGGCGGCGCGCTTCGGCGAGGCGCGCCTGGAGGACTGCTATCGCGCCGTCCTGGAGCCCTACATCCAGGAGCGCTACATGGCCTTCGATGTCCGCCTCCAGCCCTACGAGAGCACGGTGGACCGGAACCTCTACCTCGTCCTGGAGGCGATGCGCGCCCACCTGTGCGGGCCGGAGCGGGACGGGTCGCTCGACGTCCAGGAGCACGAGGACCGCTACGTCGTGAGCTTCGATCCCTGCGGCTCCGGCGGCCGCTCGATGCGCGGCGACGAGATCGAGGGGACCGGCTCGCGCGTCCTCGCCCCCTACGCGTTCGGTGTCACGCAGGAGCGCCACGACTGGGCCTGGAACGAGGAGGGGATCTGCTACTACTGCGCACACTGCTGCTTCGCGCTGGAGAAGCTCCCCGCCGAGCGCTGGGGTCACCCGGTCCGGGTCGTGGACCCGCCGATCTGGGGTGGCAGCGCGGACGCCGAGTCCACGCGGAAGCGCTGCAGCTGGACCGTCTACAAGTCGCTCGACGCGATCCCCGAGAGCGCGTATGCACGGATCGGTCACACGAAGCCGCAGCTGCCCATGGTGGACCGGGACGGCCGGCCCGCCTGAGCCCGCACGGCGCCCGCGGCTCGGGCAGACTGCACCGTGACGCGGACCCCCGGGCGGGGCCGGGATGGAGGAGGAGGACCCAGATGAGCCGGACGATGGACGACGACCGCGCGCTCGAGGAGGCGATCGCCCGCGAGGTCGATCGTTCCATCCCCTTCATCGAGGCCCACCACCACATCTGGGAGCTCGCCCGCTTCCCCTACCGCTGGATCCGCGACGAGGTGAAGCCGGACGGCTCGATCGCCCCGGTCGTGGATGCCACGGCGACCCTGGGCGAATACAAGATCCTCCGCCAGGACTGGACGATGGAGCGCCTCCTCCGGGAGTTCTACGGCGCGAACGTGGTGGGCTCCGTCCACATCGAGGCCGACTGCGGCGCGGACGACCCGGTCGAGGAGACGGTCTGGCTCGAGGAGGTCGCCGAGCGGGTCGGGATGCCGGACGCGATCGTCGTCTACGCCGACGTCACCCGTCCGGGGGTGGCCGCGCAGCTCGATCGCCACCTCGCCGCCTCCGGCCGCGTCCGTGGGCTCCGCCCCCGGGTGCACCCGGCCGACTGGCGGACCCCGGCCTTCACGGAGGCGATGACCGGCCTCGGCGCGCGCGACCTCTCCTACGAGATCACCGCCTCGCCGGGCGCCCTCCTCGGCGCCCGGGACGCGGCCCGCGCCTTCCCCGGCACGCAGATGATCCTCGGCCATACCGGGATCCCGATCCGGCGCGACGCGGAGCACTTCGCCCACTGGCGCGCGGAGATGACGGAGATCGCGAAGGAGCCGAACGTCGCCTGCAAGGTGAGCGGCCTCGGGATGTACGAGCACGGCTGGACGGTCGACTCCATCACCCCCTGGGTCCTCCACGCGATCGAGGCCTTCGGGACGGATCGGATCATGTTCGCCACGAACTGGCCGGTCGACCTCGTCTTCTCCTCCTACATCCGCCAGGTGGACGCATGGCGCTGGGTGATCGCCCGCGCCGGCTTCTCCCGGGCGGAGCAGGAGGCGATGCTCTCCGGGAACGCCCGCCGCCTCTACCGGATCTGAACCCCACCCAGCCCACAGCACGGAGACCACGGATGGATCGGAAGCTCACCCTCGGGATGATCGGCGCAGGGACGTGGGGGATCGGCCACCACCTCCCCTGGTTCGTCCGCCGGGACGACGTCGAGCCGCTCATCGTCTGCCGCCGCGACCCGGAGCTCCTCGAGCTCGCCCGCACGAAGTTCGGCTTCGCCCGGGCCACCACGGACTGGCGCGAGGTGATCGCCGCGAAGCCGGACATGGTCTCGATCCCGGGTCCCGTGGGGCCGCGTGCGGAGCAGATCCGCGCCGCGCTGGAGGCGGGCATCCACGTCCTCGCGGAGAAGCCCTTCGTCAAGGATCCCGCGGACGCGTGGGCGCTGGAGGCGCTCGCCCGGGAGCGCGGGCTCGTCCTCATGGTCTGCTACGGCTACAACGAGACGGAGGCGGTGGAGACCGCGCGCCGGCTCCTGCGCGAGGATGGCGGCGTGGGCCGGCTGGAGCACGTCACCTGCGTGATGGCCTCGGGCGTCCGCGACCTCCTCACCTCCGGGCGCGCCTACCCGGGCTCCTCCACCGATTCCCCGCCCCGCGCCGAGACCTGGGGTGACCCGCAGATCAGCGGCGGCGGCTACGGCCAGGGGCAGCTCACCCACGGCCTCGGCCTCCTCTTCCGCCTCATCGACGAGAAGCCGACCCAGGTGGCCGCCTTCACGAACCATGGCGACGGCGAGGCGGTGGAGCTCCACGACGCGATCGCGCTGAAGCTGGAGAACGGGATCACCGGCACGGTCTCCGGGGCCGCCTTCCCGCCCGCGACCTTCGGCTACCACCACCAGGTCGTCCTCACCGTCACCGGTTCGGAGGGGCAGCTCCAGATCGACATGGACCGGAACACCGTCCGCCGCTCCAAGGCCTCCGGCGAGGACATCATCCGCGAGATCCCCCACGGCGAGTGGTCCTTCGCCGCGGTGATCGACCGCTTCGTCGACCTCGTGGCCGGGAAGACGCAGGAGAACCGCTCGCCGGGCGAGCTCGGCGCGCGCGTCGTGGACGTCCTGGACGCGATGGAGCGGAGCGCGCAGACGGGGACGATCATCCGCATCCGCTGACCTGAGCCCGGACCGGGCGATGGACGGAGGGAGCCCGGGGCACGGCCTGCCGCGCGTCGCGTGGCGGGCGGCCGGTGGCTGGCGCCGCCTCGCGGCACCCCGGGCGGCGGGCCCCGTGGAGCGCAGGAACTACGAGCTCCTCCAGGCCGATTCGGTCGTCTCCGGGCTGATCGTGGCGGCGATGACCTTCGTCCCGGTCTTCTTCGTCCGGGCCGGGGCGACGCCGCTCGAGGTGAGCCTGATCACCACGCTCCCCGCGATCGGGGGGCTCGTCCTCGCCATGCCCTTCGGCCGGCTCCTCGAGCCGAGCGCGCGGAAGGTGACCTGGTGGGCGCGCTCACGCCTCCTCACGAACGCGTTCTACGGGGCGCTCGCGCTCGTCATCGCGGTCGTCGCGCCGGCCTGGGTGATCCCCGCCTGCCTCGCCCTCATCCTCCTCGCCACCGTCCCGCAGACGCTCACCCAGGTCGTCTTCCCGCTCGTCATGGACGGCGTGGCCGGCCCCCGCGGGCGCTTCGATCTTCTCGGCCGCCGCTGGGCGCTCATGGGTCTCGCCACCGCGGTCCTCACCGGCCTCGCCGGGATCCTCCTCGACGCCCTCGTCTTCCCGCTCGGCTACCAGCTCCTCTTCCTCGCCGCGGGCATCTCGGGGATCGCGAGCTGGTGGCTGTGCGGGCGGCTCGTCCTCGCCGCCCCGGCCCCGCGGACCCCCGCTTCCGGGGTGGCGAGCGCCGGACGGGCCCCGGGGGCTGCGCCGGACCGGCGGCCCTTCCTCGGCTTCGTCCTCCGCAAGGGGCTCTACTCCGGCAGCCTGCGCATGGTCGCCGCGCTCCTGCCGCTCTTCTACGTCCGGATCCTGGACGCCTCGGACGCCTGGATCGGAAGCCTCGCGATGATCAACGCCTTCGCGACGGTGATCGGCTATGCCTGGTGGCGGCGAGCCGCACGACGCCTCGGGGGCCGGACCGTCCTCCTCGTCTCCCTCGCGGTCGCGGCGGCCGCCCCCGCGCTCGTCGTGGCGACCCGGAGCCTGGAGCTCGTCGTCCTCCTCTCGATCGTCGGCTCGTTCTTCGGCTCCGGTGCGGACCTCGCGCTCTTCGACGAGCTGATGGGGCGGATCCCGCGCGACCGGATCGCGACCTTCTCCGGCCTCGATTCCTCCGCCACGAACCTCGCCGGGATCGTCGCCCCGCTCCTCGGCGCCACGGTCGCCTCGCTCGTGGGGATCGAGGCGGGGGTCCTCGTGGGCGTGGCGGTGGGGATCGCCGGTCTCCTCCTCTTCGTGCGGGCCGGGGCGGCCGGCCCCGTCACGCCGTCTGCTCCGCCCGCCGGGGCCGCTGCCTGAGCCCCGGCTAGACCGGCCCGCCCACTGCGAGGAGCCGGGCGGGGTTCCCCGCGAGGATCGTCTCCAGGTCCGCCACGGACGTGCCGAGCCCGCGGAGGAGCGGGACGACATGGCGGAGGAGGTGGCCGTATCCCCAGCCGCCGTAGGCGCGCAGGCGCGTCCGGACCCCCACATCCCCGGAGAGGAGGATCCGGTCCGCGTATCCCTCCGCCACGAGCCGGGCGACCGTCCCGGCGACGGCGGCATCTCCCGGCGGCCATCGTCCCGGCCCGAGGAGGGAGTGGTCGAAGCCGAAGAGGTCGAAGCCGAGGAAGACGCCGCTCGCGAGGAGCGTGCCCAGGTAGCGCGCGTCGTCCCAGGCCGGGGAGAGATGCCCGAGGACGATCCGCGCCGGCGGGACCCCGGCGCCGATCAGCCGGTCGAGGACCGTGAGCCCGGTCCGGCCCCACGGGTGGAGGTGGATGGAGATCGCGAGCCCGGTCTGCCAGGCCGCCATCGCGCAGGCATCGAGGACCTTCAGCTCCGCCGGATCGACCGGGTCGGAGGTCCCGATCTCCCCGATGATCCCCGGCCGGACGCCCGTCTCCGCCTCACCGTCCCGGATCTCGGCGATGAGCGCATCCGCGATCTCCGCGATGCTCGCCCGCGCGACCCACGGCGCGTGCGTGGCCGCGAGATAGAGCCCCGTCCCCATGACGACGTGGACCCCCGTGGCCTGGGAGAGGCCGACGAGCGAGCGGGCGCTGCGGCCGAGCGCGGGCGGCGTGAGATCGACGACGCAGCCGACCCCGAGCGCCGCGATCTCGCGCAGCTCGTCCGCCACGAGATCGTCCCGGGTGAATCGATAGTTGTCCGGGTGGCTCGCCGGATCCCAGCGTGCCTCCGCCGCCGCGGCGAGGTCGAAGGGCCCGCTCGCCGTCCCGCTCGCGCCGTGGAGGATGCGCAGCGGCGTTGCATCCATCCGGAGGTGCTCGTGGGTGAGCGTGATCCCGAGCGAGGAGACCGGGACGGGCCCGAGGACCGTGAGCGCCATCCCCGGCTCGGTGATCCCGCCGGGTGCGCTCACCGGGCGCTGCCGTGGCTGCCCACGATCACCCTCCGGCCCTGGCGGAGCGTCACCACCGGGACGAGCCGCCGGCGACCCTCGATCGTGTCGCCGTAGGCGTCGGAGAAGGTGACCGGTCCCTCGTCGAGCCGGAGCACCGCGACGTCCGCCTCCGCCCCCGGTGCGAGGGTGCCGAAGGCGCCGCTCCGGCCGATCGCGGCGGCGGGTGCCTTGGTGGCCATCGCGATCACGGTCTCGAGCGGCAGGCCGAGGTGGAGGAGCTTGGAGAGCGTCGTGACGAGGTCGAAGACCGGCCCCTCGTCGTTGAAGCGGTGGAGGTCGGAGCTGATCGTGTCCGGCGGGAAGCCGTCCGCGAGCGCCGCCTCCGCGCGCCGGAAGCGGAAGGAGCCCGCGCCGTGGCCCACGTCGAAGCGGACGCCGCGCCGCCGTGCGTCCAGCGCCGCGTCATGGACCCGCCCGTCATCGCGGAAGATCCCGTTCGGGCGGTCCGTGAAGGCGTGGGTGACGATGTCGCCCGGGCGGAGCATCCCCATGATCTCGTCCGTCGTCGTGGTGGAGCCGCCGACGTGGACCATGACGGGGAGGTTCGCGATCGTCCCCGCCTCCACCGCGCGCTCCAGGGCGATCCGGCCGTTCGGGCCGGTGAGCGTCTCCGTGAGCCGGACCTTGAAGCCCACGATCCGGTCCGGGTGCGCGAGCGCGACCTCCGCGGCCCGCTCGGCGATCAGGTAGCGCGCGTCGTGGAGCTCGCCGAGGAAGGGGTCGATCTGGCCCATCGCGCTGATGTTCAGGAGCGCGAGGATCCGTCCCTCGAACGGCTCGATGACGTAGCGCCGGAAGCCCGGGAAGGTGTTCGCGCCGGACGAGCCCGCGTCCACGATCGTCGTGGCGCCGCGCTCCAGGTCGTTCGGGCCGGGCCGGATCGAGAGATCGGCCACGCCCCAGTAGACGTGGACGTGAAGGTCCACGAGCCCGGGGACCACGAGGCAGCCCGTGGCATCGATCGCATCCGCCGCATCCGCGGTCCCGATCCCCGGCCCCACCGCCGCGATCCGGCCGCCCGCGATCGCGACATCCGCCGGCCCGTGAAGGCCGGATGCGGGGTCGATCACCGTCCCGCCGGTGACGACGAGGTCGTGCCTCACGCGGGCCGGAGGGTCGCCCGGAGCGTCGTCTCCGTCACCCCGCCGAGGCCGAGCGTCAGCTCCACCGCGACCGGCCCTGGCCCGAGCGCCACCGGGATCCGCAGCTCGGCCTCCTGGAGCCGGCGCACGTAGAAGCCCGCCTCCGGCCCGAGCGTCGTCACCGGGAAGGGGACCCCGGTCTCACCGACCGTGGGGTTGGAGAGGACCATCCCCGCCGGATCGACCGGGACCCCATCGATGCGCAGGGCGCACCCGGTCACGTAGCGCGAGACGGGTCCCACGTTGCGCAGCGTGATCGCGGCGCTCCCCGCCATCCCCGCGCGCGCACCCAGCTCCAGCGGCTCCGGCCAGTAGCGCGCCACGAAGCCGCGCAGGTCCGCGAGCGGATCGATCCGGCCCCCGGCGAGGAGCTCCTGGACGCGCGCGGCGAGGAGCTCCGCCGCCCCCTGGACCTGCGCCTCGCCCGTCTCCGCGGAGGCGCGCGTGCGGGGGTTCGGGCCGTAGACCGCGAGCATCGTCCCGTCCGGGTCCTCCGGGAGCCGCTCCAGCCGGACGAGCTCCGGCGCCACCGCGAGCGTCCAGCTCGTCTCCATGACCGCGCCGTGATCCACCGCCACCGGCCAGTCCGTCCCCAGCTGGACCCCGCGCGCCGCGTTCAGCTCCAGGTAGCAGAGGCCGTAGGCGCGGAAGCCCGCGTTCCCGGGGGTCGCGCCGATCCGCGCCTCCGTATCCGCGCAGACGCGCTTGATCAGGTGGTTGAGGTCGAGCGGGCCGTGGCCGGTATGGACCACCACGACGCGCGCCCCGTGGGCCGCCGCCTGCTCGATCGTGGAGCGGAGCGCGCGCTCCACGAGGTCCGCGTCGTAGCGCAGGCTCCAGGGGAGCGCGAGCGTGCCGATCGTGAGCGCGGACCACGGGAGGACGACCCCGCCCGCGATCCGTGCCGCCCGCTCCACCACGGCCGTGGCGGTGAAGCCGTCCGTGCCGAAGGGGAGGTGCTCGGCGTGGTACTCCACCGCCCCGAGCGGGATCCAGGCCACGGGCCCTGCCGCCATCCGCTCCGCGACCTCGCGCGGCCGCAGCCGGTCGATCCGGACCTCCACGTCGCTCACCACATCACCATCCCGCCATCCACGTTCACCACCTGGCCCGTCATGTAGGCCGCCTCGTCCGAGAGGAGCCATGCGACGACGCCCGCGATCTCCTCCGGCGGCGCGCTCCGGCCCATCGGGACGCTCGCCAGCCGCTCGGCCGCGAGCTGCTCCTCCGGGATCCCCCGGCGCGCGGAGACCTCGCGCAGGACGCGCGCCTGCATCGGCGTATCCGTGATCCCCGGGCTCAGCGCGTTCACCCGGATGCCGCGCGGCGCGTACGCCTTCGCGAACGAGCGGGTGACCTGGGAGACCGCGGCCTTCGTGAGCGCGTAGGCGGCGGCCTCCGGGGTGGCCACGAACTTCGCGGACGGCGAGCTGAAGGAGACGATCGCACCGCCGTCGCGCATCCGCTCGCCGAGCCGCTGGGTGAGGACGAAGGCGGAGCCCACGTTCACATCGAAGACATGGCGCAGATCGTCCCCCGTCACCTCGCCGATCGGCTTGAGCACGATCAGCCCGGCGGCGTTCACGAGCCAGTCGAGCGGCGCGCCCTCCGCGGCGATCAGCGCGTCCGCTGCCGCCACCACGGCCGCGCGGCCGGCATCCGTGGCAAGGTCCGCGGCGAGCGTCCGGGCGCCGGCGGCGGCGAGCGGCGCAAGACCGGCCGCCACGAGGTCCGTGGCGAGGACGGCATGGCCGCGCGCCAGCAGGAGCGCCGCGGTCGCGTGGCCGATCCCGCTCGCCGCCCCGGTGACGACCGCGATCCGGCGCTCCGGTCCCATCGTCCGTCCTCCCGATCAGTCGACGAAGAAGCCGCCGTTGATATCCGTGATCTCGCCGGTGATGTAGCCCGCGTCCTCCGAGGCGAGGAAGCAGATGAGCGCCGCCACCTCCTCCGGCTTGCCGAGCCGGCCCACGGGGATCCGGGAGACGAGCTCACGCTGGCCGTCGATCATCGGCGTGTCGATCATCGTGGGCGCGAGCGCGTTCGAGGTGACGCCGGTCTTCGCGTACTCGTTGGCGATCGCCTTGGCGAGCGTCATCACGCCCGCCTTGGAGGCGGCGTACGAGGACATCGCCCGTGCGCCGCCTGCCTTCCCCGCGGACGAGCCGAGGAAGATGAGCCGGCCGTAACCTGCCTCGCGCATCGCGGGGAGGAGACGCTTCGCCACGAGGAAGCTCCCCGTCAGGTTCACGTCCAGGCAGCGCTGCCAGCTCTCGAGCGTGGTCTCCTCGATCGGCGCGGTGGGGAAGATCCCCGCCGCCATCACGGCCACGGAGACCGGCCCGAGCTCCGCCTCCACGCGCCCGATCGCGGCCTCCACCTGCGCGGGGTCCGAGACGTCACAGGTGAGGTTGAGGACGTCCGGCGTGGTGGGCGGGACGATGTCGATGACCGCCACCCGGGCGCCGTTCGCGACGAGGGCCGCCGCGGTCGCCTTGCCGATCCCGCGACCGCCGCCGGTGACCACCGCCACGCGGCCTGCGAGCCCCTGCACCTGGATCATCGTCCGCGCCTCCTCCTGCCCCGGTCCGACTGGTGACGTTTCCAGAGGACGCTAGCACAGGCTCCGGGGGCCCGGCGCGGCCCGGGTGCGCGGGGGAGGGCGGGGCGGCCGGCCCGGCTCGCTAGGATGGGCGGGCGGCGGACCCCGCCGCTCCGGATCCGTCACCCGCGAGGAGCCATGCGCGCCGGCATCGACAGCTACTCCTACCACCGCCGCTACGGCGAGATCCGCTCCGGCGAGGTCCCGCACGCGGGCCACGCCCCGTGGCCGCTCGTCCCGGCGCCCGCCCTCGCCCACGCGCGGACGACCGGCGCGGCGGAGATCTGGCTCGAGACCTGCTACCTGCCCGAGCCGGAGACGATCGACGCTGCGACCTTCGCCGAGGCGGGCGACCTCGCGATCGGCTTCTCGTGGGGGCATCCCTGGCCGGAGGGCGCCTTCCATGGCCTCGATGGCGGCCGGACCCCGGCCGCGGAGGACCACCTCGCGCGCTGGATCGCGCTCGCCGCGCGGCTCGGCCACCGGGTGATGAGGATCACCCTCGGCAGCCCCGCCTCGCGCGGGACGGAGCCCGCCGCCCTCCTCGTGGACCGGCTCGTGGCGCCCACCCGCCGGGCGGCGGAGCGCGCCGGCGCGGTCGGGCTCGCGCTCGCGATCGAGAACCACGGCGACCTGCGCGCGGAGGATCTCCTCGAGGTCATCGCGCGGGCCGGCCTCCCCAACCTCGGCATCACCCTGGACAACGTGAACCTCATCCGGGTCGGGGACGAGATGCTGGAGGGGACCCGGCTCCTTGCCCCGCGGACCCTCCTCGTCCAGCTCAAGGACCATCCGCCCACGCCGGACCCCACCGTCTGGGGCGGGCCGCTCTCCGTCGCGCTCGGTGAGGGGGTCGCGCCGCTCGGCGAGATCGTCGCGATCCTCGCCGCCGCGGGCTATGACGGCCCGGTGGCGGTGGAGCTCGCCTCGCTCGGCGGCGCGGACGTGGACGAGCTGGGCATGATCGAGCGCAGCGTCCGCTGGCTGCGCGCGAACCTTCCCTGACGCCGTCCGCGGCGCTACCCTCACGCCAGCCGCACGCCACCCGCACCAGAGGAGGAAGAGGATCAGGATGGCCCGACTCCCGTTCGTCGATACCCACATCCACTTCTCGGATATGCAGAACCCGAACCTCCGCTACGTCTGGCTGGAGCCGGGCTGGAAGCACCCGATCCTCGGCGACATCGAGGGGATCCAGGCGCAGCGCTACTGGGCGGACGAGTACGTCGCGGAGACCCGCTTCTCGAACGTGAAGAAGTCGATCCACGTCCAGGCCGCGCTCGGCATCGCGGACCCGGTCGAGGAGACGAAGTGGCTCCAGGCCTTCGCGGACCGGCTCGGCCATCCGCACGGGATCGTGGCCGAGTGCCATCTCGCGCAGCCCGACGCCGAGGAGGTGATCGAGCGCCACATGCAGTTCCGGAACATGCGCGGGATCCGCGACTTCGGAGCGGGTGACTACCCGCGCGATCCCGCCTGGCGGGCGGGGTACAAGCACCTCCGGAAGCACGATCTCGTCGCCTGCCTCGACTCCTCGCCGGAGTCCTACGCCTCGATCAAGGACCTCGCGCAGGCCTTCCCCGACATCGTCATCTCGCTCGACCACGCGGGCTTCCCGCGCAAGCGCGATGCCGAGTACTTCGCGATGTGGAAGCGCGAGCTGGCGAACCTCGCCCAGGCGCCGAACGTGGTGATCAAGATCTCCGGGCTCGGGATGTGCGACCCGAAGTGGACGGTCGAGAGCTGGCGCCCGTGGGTCCTCTACTGCATCGAGACCTTCGGGATCGACCGCTCGTTCTTCGGCACGAACTGGCCGGTGGACCGCCTCTACAGCTCCTACCCGGACGTCCTGGATGCGTACGCGGAGATCATCCGCGACTTCTCCGAGAACGACCAGG
This sequence comes from Chloroflexota bacterium, assembly GCA_017853275.1. Classification (GTDB taxonomy): domain Bacteria; phylum Chloroflexota; class Limnocylindria; order Limnocylindrales; family CSP1-4; genus JAFMJV01. The sequence goes on along the minus strand of JAFMJV010000006.1, from coordinate 47,667 downwards.
TGAAGCTCTTCAGCGCGAACGCGGAGCGGATCTTCCGGATCTGACCCGGGAAGCGAAGCCCCCCGTGCCGGCCGGCACGGGGGGCTTCGTCGTTCCTGCGCGGGAGGGGCTCAGCCGGCGCCGGGCATCCCCACGTTGACCACCGGGAGCTCCTTCGCCCCCTGGGCCCGGCTGCCGAAGGCGGCGGGCTTCGTGCGGCCGACCCGGGTGTAGAACTCCTCGGGGACCGCGGTGGGATCCTTGAACATCGTCCACTGGCACTTCTGGCGCACGTTCGGGTCCCGGTCCGTATCCGGGTAGAGCGGCGGGTCCACCACCCGCACCGGGTAGCCGAAGCGGTCGATCGGCATCTCCTCCATGAGGACGATGCAGTGGATGCAGTAGAGGCAGACGCCCTTCTGGAAGTGGTTCATCGGCGCGGGCTCGGTGCTCACCGTCCAGCTGTAGGGCGGCTGCGTCCGGTCCGGCGTCCCCTCGATCCAGTCGCCCCGGATCGTGCGCTGGCCGGACCCGCAGGGATCGAAGCGGAGGATGTAGCGGTCCTCGGTCTCGATGAGCTCGAAGTCGCCGGTCCGCTCCGGCCCCACGAGGTGGCCGCGCATCGCCTCGCAGGCGACGAGCATGAGCGTCTCGAGCGCCTCGTCCCAGGGGTGCTTGTCGATGTCGAACTTCTCGTAGCGCCACGCGAAGAGCGGCAGGAGGACCCGGTCGTACATGTCGCGGATCGCGGGCTCGCCGAGCTGCTCCTTGACGAGCGACATGAGCCCGTACGTGTGGTCCACGTCGCGGTCATGGCACTGCCGCCAGGTCTCCTTGGCGGTGGCCATCCGTTCCTTCGCGAGGTCCGCCTGCTCGCGGTAGACCGCGGCAGTGAAGGCCTGCATCTCCGACAGGAAGCGGTCCCACTGGCGGCGCGGGTGCCACGCGCGTCCGTCCGGGTGGCGCGCCACCGCGACCGCCTGGTCGTTGCGGGCCTTGATGATCGCCGCGTCCACCCCGCGATCCTTGAGGAACCCGTTCAGGTCCGGGATCCACTGGCGGTAGATCGCGAAGCAGACGGACGCCTCGTCGATGAAGTAGGCACCGAGCTCCGCGGCGTCGTCCCAGCGCCGCTCGTCGATCGCCTCGTGGATCTTCCGCCACGTGGAGATCTTCTGGTCCTCCCAGCGGCCGAGCCGGACGCGCCGGCCGAGCAGCTCGGTGAACGCGATCTGTGTCTCGCTCATCCCCTGCCTCGCTCCCGGCTGCAGCCCCGGCCGGTGCCGGGAGCCGTGACCAGCCGCCTCGCGGCGAGGGTAGCATCTCGCCAACCCCGTTCGAGGCACCCCATGCGCACCGCCCGCCCCCGCCGGCCCCGGCCCGCCGCACCACCGGCGCGATGATCGCCGTCCTCTTCGGCCTCCTCGCCTCCGTCACGAACGCGGCGCAGGCGGTGATCAACAAGGGGCTCACCGCGCGCTACCCGGCGCGCCAGCTGATCGGTGCGCTCTACGTCACGAACTGCCTGATCCTCCTCCCCTTCGCGCCCTTCGTGGCGTGGGTCTGGAGCCCCTGGATCGTCGTCCTCCACCTCGTCTCGGTGGCGCTCATGGTCATCACCGCGATCGCCGTCTGGGACCTCTTCGACGCCGGCGCGGCCTCCTCGACGACGACCGCCTCCGCGCTCGCACCGATCGTGGCGGCGGTGGCGGCCGCGATCGTCCTCCCCGGGGTCTTCCAGCCCGGCCAGGCAGTCGCCGCGGTCGTCGTCTCCGTGGGGGTCATCTGGGCGCTCCAGGGCGCCTTCGGGGAGATGGGCCGGAGCGGCGTCCTGTGGCGGACGATCGCCGCAGCCGCGGGGAACGGCCTCCTCACGATCGCCACCCGGATGCTCTACGACGAAGGGGTCGGGCTCGTGGAGACCTACGTGGTCCGGACCGCGCTCGCGGCCGTCGTCTGTCTCGCGCTCTTCCCGCCCCGGAACATCCCGCTCCGGGCCACGCCGCGCCTCCTCTTCCGCTCCCTCCTCACGACCGTCTCCTTCGTCTTCATCATCCTCGGCGTCCAGCAGGGGAGCCCGGTCGTGGTCCAGACGCTCGTCGCCACCACGCCGCTCTTCGCGCTCGGCATCGAGGCGTGGCGGAGCCGGACGATGCCGCCCCGGCGCGCGATCGCCGCCGCTCTCCTCGTGGTCGCCGGCGTCGCGATCGTCCTCGCCGGCTGACGCCGCGGCGGCCCCTCGCCCGGGGTGGCCGGCCGCTACGATGGCGCAACGTGGCCGGCGGGCAGAAAGGCCCGCGACGAGCGGCCGGCGACGCTGGAGGGCACCCGGATGGAGCGCGGTCTCTTCTATCTTCGGATCTTCCCGGGCACGGAGGCGGAGTACGACCGCCGGCACGCGGAGATCTGGCCCGAGCTCGTGGAGGACATCCGCTCGGCGGGCATCCGGAACTTCTCCGGCTTCCGGCGCGGCTGCGACGTCTGGTACTACGGCGAATACCACCCGGACATGAAGACGGCGATGGCCGTGAACGGCCCCAAGCCGCGCAACCAGGAGTGGAACCGCTATTTCCGGGACGTCATCGGGCAGATCACCACGGATTCCGGTGAGCTGATCCGCTACGACGAGGTCTTCCACACGAACGCCGGCCCCGCCCTCCCCGGGCCGATGAAGCGGGCGATGATCAGCATCGTCATCGACCCCGAGAAGGCCGCCTACTACGACGATCTCCACGCGAACCCGTGGCCGGACATGATCGAGGCGATCGCGGCCGCGGGCTACCGGAACTACACCGGCTTCCGGCGTGGTGCGCACGTCGTCTACTACGGCGAGTACCACCCGGACATCGCGGCCGTCTCCCGGAAGATGGCGGAGTTCGAGGTGACCGCCCGCTGGGGGAAGGCCTTCGAGGGCGTGATCACCACGATCACCGGCGCGGACGGGAACCTGATCACGATGGACGAGGTCTATCACCAGGACTGATCCGGGAGGCCTCCCGCCGATGCGCGCGCTCCCCCGGCCGCCGATCGCGGTCCTCCACCCCTACTGGACGCTCTGGGAGCACACCGCCGGTCCGACCTTCCGGTCGGACCGGATGGCGCTCGCGCGCGGGGTCGCCGCCTCCCTCGCGGATGCCTGGGACCCGGTCGCGGTCGAGGAGGTCGCCTCGATCGAGGACGGCCGGCGCGTGGGTGCTGCGCTCGCCGCCCGCGGCGTGGATGCCGTCCTCGTCCTCCAGACGATGGCGGTCCCCTCGGCCTATGCGCTCGGGGTGACCGATGCCCTCCCCGGCGTCCCGGTCGTCATCTGGGCGCTCCACGAGCAGGGGCTCGTGGGTGGGGACTTCGATCACGGCGGGATCACGACCCAGGGGGCGACCGTGGGCGCCCCGATGCTCACGAACATGCTCGCCCGGACGCGCCGGCCCTTCGAGATGGTCCTCGGCCGGCGCAGCGATCCGGTCACCGTGGAGCGGGTCCGGGAGGCGCTCCGCGTCGCCACGGTCGCATCCGGGATCCGCCGCGCGCGGCTCGGCCGGATCGGCCCGAAGGTGGAGGGCTATCTCCACGTGGACGTCCCGGATGCGGAGCTGCATGCCGGGACGGGGATCACCGCGGTGACCGTGGACCCCGAGGAGGTCGTGGACGCCTATCGCTCCGTGGGCGCGGGACCGCTCGCCGCGCTCGACGCGGAGGTCCGTGCGGGCTGGACCTTCGAGGAGGAGCTGGAGAGCGGCGAGTCCCTCGAGCGCAGCCTGCGCGTGGCGCTCGCCCTGGACGCGGTCGTGGAGCGCCACGGGCTCGATGGCGGGGCCTTCAACTGCCATCTCCCCCAGTTCCGCTTCGGGGAGACGATCGGGATCGCGCCCTGCTGGGGGCTCGGGCGCCTGACCACGGCCGGCAAGCCCTTCACCTGCACCGGGGACATCCTCACCGCGGTCGCGATGCTCACCACGAAGCGGCTCGGCGCGGCGGCGCTCTACCACGAGATCGAGGCGATCGACTACGCGACGGGCGAGGTCGTCATCGCGAACAGCGGCGAGCATGATCTCGCGTGGCTCGAGCCCGGCGTCCGCCCGCGGATGCGCCGGAATGGCTGGTTCTGCGGCAAGGACGCCCACTGCGGGGTCTGCGCCGTCCTCGAGCCGCCCGTGGGCCCTGCCAGCCTCGTCGGGTTCACGCCGCATCCGGATGCGCGCGGCGGCTTCCGCTACGTGGTGGCGCGCGGCGAGCTGACGGCGCGCCGCTTCTCCGAGACGGGGACCGCGAACGGCGCCTTCCGCTTCCGCGACGGGACGGTGGAGGAGGCCTGGGCGCGTTGGGCCGCGAGCGGCGTCAACCACCATTCGTCCGCCACGCCCGGGGACCTCTCCGGCCCGGTGAGCGCGGTCGCCCGCCTCCTCGGCATCGAGGCGGTCATCGTCTAGCGTCCCGTCCCGCGCGGCTCAGCCGGCCGGCAGGAGCTCCAGCGTGTACTCCTTGTGGTCGTCGCTGTCCGGGAGCCGCGTGCCCACGAGGCGGAGCGCCGCGTTCTCCGACGTCCAGGTGTCCTTCACGCTCCAGGTGTGGTTCACCGCGTTCCCCCACGCGGGCGACTCCACCTGGAACGCGAGCCATGGGGAGCCGATCCACGGATTGAACGCCCAGGCCTTCGCGACCACGATCGTGACCTGCCGGCCGTTCCTCTGCTCGAGCCGCGCGATCAGCGCCATCACCTCCCAGGGATGGTCGTCCTCGCCCACCGTCCCGCGCCGTGTCGAGCCGCTGATACAGGTCGTCTGCGCGGGGGCGAACGGCTGGGTGCCGCCATCCGCGCCATCGCCCCAGGAGAGAACGTGGAGCTCGTCGGTCGTGCCGTTCCTGAGGCAGAGCCGGCTGCCCCGGACGGATGCCTGCCGGACCTGGGCCGCGTCCGCGGGGTCCGGCGAGACGGCCGGCCCCGGGGGCGGCGTCCAGGGGTCGCGGTCCGCGGGGGAGGAGCAGCCGCCCACGGCGGCGGCGATGAGCGCGGCGACGAGGAGGGCAGGGAGGCGCCTCAGGGTCACGGGGGTGTCCTAGAAGAGCGTCCTGGGGATCCCGCCGCGCTCGATCGCCTCCACCGCCGCCCGGACGTGGCGTGCCCCGTCCGTGACCGAGAAGGTGAGGTGGCCGGGGAAGAACCCGTCGTGCGCGTGGGTCGCGAGCCGGCGCAGCGAATCGAGATGGGCGTGCAGGTCGCAGTCCCAGCTGCTCTGGAGGATGATCATCCCGCCGAAGAGGAGGGTGTCGCCGGTGAAGAGGTCCGCGCCGCCCTCCCGGTGGAGGAGGTAGGCGTTGTGCCCCGCGGCGTGGCCGGGGGTCGCGACCGTCTCGATCTCCAGCGACCCGATCCGCACCCGGCTCCCGTCGCGGGTCCGCTCCACGCGATCGACCGCGCGGTAGACGTAATCGGGCGTGTAGGTCCCCTGGGCACGGCCCACCGGCACGCTCGCCTTCGCCTCATCCCCGGTCTCGAGGATCTCGGCCACCTCGGGAGCCGCGTGGACGGTGAGGCCGAGCGCCTCCCGGAGCCCGGCCGCCCCACCCGCATGGTCCGCGTGGGCGTGGCTGACGAAGGCATGGCGGATCCGCTCCCGGGAGATCCCGGAGGCATCGATGAGGGCGAGGATCGCGGCGTCATCCACGCCCGCTCCGGTATCGATGAGCGCCGCCTCCGTCCCGCCGTCCACGAGGTAGACATGGCAGTCCGACGCGTGGCTGAGGCCGAAGCCCCAGACCCCGCTCCCCACGAGGTGGATCCGGCGGGTGAGCTGCATCAGGGGAGGAGGATATCGCCGCCGCCCGAGGCCGCGGAGCGGACGATCGCGTCCGCCACGCGGATCCCCGCGAGCGCGTCCTCCACGCCGATGACCGGCGAGGGCCGGCCGGCGCGGACGCAGGCGACGAAGTGGCGCGCCTCCTCCGCCATCGCCCCCGTCCCGTCCCCGAGCCCGATCAGCCAGTCCGGGGCCCGGGTCGGCGCGCCGTGGACGACGAGCGCGGGCTGGGTGAGATCGACCGCGGCCACGCCGCCCGTCCCGAAGAGCTCGAAGCGGTCCGAGGTGGGGACCGGCACGTCCGAGGGGTGGAGGTAGGCGGTGGCGAAGGTCGCGAGGGCGCCCGATGCGAGCTCCGCCTGGGCCCAGACGATATCCGGCTGCGGATCGCCCGCCACCCGGTGCTCGAGGGCGCGGACGCGCACGACGCGGGAGCCGGTCATCCAGAGCGCGAGGTCGATGTCATGGACGCAGGTGAGGAAGGCGGGGTGGATCCAGGTGTAGTGCTCGTGGATCGCGCGCGTCCGATCGCGCCGCGCCGCCACGCCCACGATCTCGCCGAGCGCCCCTGCCGCCACCTCCGCGCGGAGCCGCTGGTAGGGGAGGGTGAAGCGGAGGATGTGGCCCGGGACGAGGATCCCGCCCGTCCGCGCCACGGTCGCGGCGATCGTCTCCGCGCCCGCGACATCGCCGGCGATCGGCTTCTCCAGGAGGACGGCGACCCTGCGCTCGAGCGCAAGGCAGGTGGGCGCGACGTGGTCGTTGTCTCCCGTCGCGATGACGACGCCGTCCACCCCCGCATCCAGGAGGGCCGCGGCATCCGGGTGGACCGCACCGATCCCGTAGCGCGCCGCGAGCTCCTCGCCGCGCCCCCGGGTCCGCGTGGCGATCCCCGCGAGCGTCACGTCCGGCAGCTGCGCGAGCGCCCCCGCGTGCGCCTCGCCCATCGCACCGGCACCGATGATCCCGATCCGCACGTTCCCCATCAGCCGGCCTCCCCGAGCGGCCGGGCAAGGAGGTCGCGCACGAGCGCATGGAGCGCTGCCACCCCCGTCCCGATGCAGCGCTCATCCACGTCGAAGGTGCTCGCGTGGAGCGGCGGCCAGGGGTCGCCGCCCGCCACGCCGAGCTTGAGATAGAGGGCGGGGCCGAGCTCCGCGAAGCGCGCGAAGTCATCCGCCGTCATCGGCGGCACCGCGATCGCGCGCACGTTCTCCGCGCCGAGCGTGGCGGCACCCACCGCATGCGCCCGCCGGACGAGGCGCGCGTCGTTCACGATCGCGGGCATCTCGTCCGCCCAGCGCAGGTCGAGCCCGAGCTCGCCGGCCGCCGCGATCCCTGCCGCGACCCGCTCGATCACCGCGCGGAGCCGTGCGCGGACCGCGGCATCGACCGTCCGCAGCGTCCCGGTCACCTCCGCGGAGCCCGCCACCACGCTCTGGGAGGCGCCGCCATGGACCGTCCCGATGTTGAAGGCGATGAGGTCGCCCGCATCCACGCTCCGTGCGATCGCCGCGTGGAGCCCGCTCACGAGCTCCGCGATGCCGAGGATCGCGTCCCGTCCCCGGCTCGGCGTGGCCGCATGGCCGCCCTTCCCGCGCAGGCCGATGGAGAAGGCGTCCTTGGAGGCCATCGCGATCCGCTCGTCCACGCCGATCGTCCCGGCCGGCAGGTCCGGCCACGCGTGGAGGCCGAGGATCGCGTCCGGGGTCCCGTCCGCGAGCGCCCCGTCCGCGAGCATCGCCTCCGCGCCGCTCGGCTCCCCGAATGGGCGCTCCTCGGCGGGCTGGAAGACGACGGTGAGCCGGCCGGCGGGGAGCCCTTCCGCGGCGATCCGCTCCGCGACCCCGAGGATGACCGTCATGTGGACGTCGTGGCCGCAGGCATGGGTGACGCCCGGGTGGACCGAGGCCCAGGGGACGGTCTTCGCGTCCTGGACCGGGAGCGCGTCCAGGTCCGTGCGCAGGAGGAGATGGGGACCGGGCGCGCTCCCGGTCAGCGTGGCCACGACCCCCGTGCCGCCGACGCCGGTCCGGACCCGGTAGCCCGCCGCGGCCACCCGCTCCGCCATGAGCGCCGCCGTCCGGTGCTCCGCGAAGCGCAGCTCGGGCTCCCGGTGGAGCCGGCGCCGGAGCTCCACGAGATGCGCGGGGGTCTCCGGTGCGCTCATGCCGTGAAGACCGTCCCGCGGACCGCGGCCGCCGCGTCCGAGACGAGGAAGGCGATCACGTCGGCGACCGCGGCCGGCGGCGTGAGGCCGGCCCGGATCCGCTCGATCGCCACGGGGTCCGCGCCGTTCCGGATCGCCTCGTCCAGGGAGCGCCGCATGAGCGGGGTATCCACGTCCCCCGGGCAGAGGTCGTTCACCCGGATCCCCTTCGGTCCCAGGTGGCGCTCCAGGGTCATCGCGAGCCCGTGCGTCCCGCCCTTGCTCGCGCCATAGGCGAAGGAGCCGCTCCCCGCGGTCACGCCGGCCTTGGAGCCGACGAGGACGATCGTCCCCTGGCCGGCGGCGAGCATCGGGATCGCGGCGTGCTTGGCGGCGAGGAAGGCGCCCTTCAGGTTCGTATCCACGACGAGATCCCAGGTCGCCTCATCCAACGCGCCGATCTCCACCATCTGGCCGCGCATGACGCCCGCGACGGCGATGAGCGCATCCAGACCTCCGTGCGCGGCGAGCGCATCCGCCACCGCGGCGCGGACCTGCGCCTCGTCCGTCACGTCCGTCCGCCGGTAGCGGATCCGGTCCGCGGCCTCCCCCGCCTCGGCGATGAGCGAGGCTGCCGCGGCATCGTCCACGTCCGCCACGAGGACGCGGGCGCCCCGGCGGGCGAGGAGGAGGGCGGTGGCGCGGCCGATCCCGGACGCTCCGCCGGTGATGAGGATGCTCGGCACGCGGGGGGTCTCCATCGCCCTAACCTAGCATCGTTCGACCCCGGCGTTCGGGCCGGTGGCGACGTGCGGAGGTGGCTGCAGGTGGAGATGGGAACGGGCCGGACGGTCGCCTTCGGGCATACCGGGCTCCAGGTGGCGGACCTTGCGCGCTCGGTCGCCTACTACCGCGACATCATCGGGCTCCGGCTCCTGGAAGAGGGGGTCCGCGACGATGCCTACCTGCGCACGGTCACCGGCTACCCGGGGGTGACGCTCGCGATCGCCGTCCTCGCCGAGCCCGCGAGCGGGACGCTCCTCGAGCTCCTCGAGTACCGCGGCACGGCGGGGACGCCGGTGGACCCCGCGACCGCGAACCCCGGCACGGCGCACGTCTGCTTCCAGGTGGATGACGTCGATGCGATCCACGCCCGCGCGATCGCCGCCGGCCGCGCCGCGGTGAACCCGCCGGTGGAGCCCACGGCCGGGCGCTGGACCGGCGGCCGGAGCGTCTACCTCATCGACCCGGATGGGATCCGCGTGGAGCTCGTCCAGCGCGGGCCCGCCGGCGCGAGCGCGCCGCACCCGGTCGTCACGGAGGCGGTCTGGCTCGTCCGCTGCACCTATGCCCCCGATGCCGCCGAGCGCCGGACCCCCGTCCGCGCCGAGCACCTGGAGCGGGTCGCCGCGCTCCGGCGCGCGGGCACGATCATCGAGGCGGGGGCCTTCCTCGACCAGCTGGACGGCTCCGTCCTCCTCGTCCGTGCGGAGGATGCGGAGGCCGCCCGCCGGGTGGCGGCGGAGGATATCTACACGGTCCGGGGGATCTGGACCGGCATCGAGGTGCGCCCCTTCGGGCGCGTCGCATCGGCGTAGGGAGGACGAGATGGCACGCTACGCGTGGACGGCCCAGCTCCGGCCGGGGAAGGTGGACGAGTACGTGGAGGCCCACGCGAACGTCTGGCCGGAGGTCCTGGACGCGATCCGGGCGGCAGGGATCCGGGACTACTCGATCTGGCTCTTCCAGGACCGGGTCTTCGCCCAGTACGAGCTGGACGGCGACCACGCGGAGGCCCTCCGGACCGAGGCGGCGTCCGAGGCGACCGAGCGCTGGCGGGCGGCGATGCGCGAGCTCTTCGTCCCCGAGCTCGCCACCGAGGGCGTGACCTGGATGCCGGAGATCTTCCGGCTCGACTGAGGGGCCCTCAGCCGATCCGCGGCCAGCGCGCCGGGGCCCGGTAGCCCATCCGGCCGAGGACGGCGGACGCGGCGGCATCCGCCCCGCGGTAGATGGTCTCCGCGTCCAGGAGGACCGGCCGGCCGTCCTCGATGACGACCCGGCCATCCACCACGACCGTGCGCACGCTCTTCGACCCGCTCGCGTAGAGGATCGCGGCGATCGGGTCGGTCGGCGGATGCGCCTCCGGGAGATCGTCCGTGCGGATGACGAGGTCCGCGCGCTTCCCCGGCTCGAGCGAGCCGATGAGGTGGGAGAGACCGGTCGCGCGCGCCCCGCCCACGGTCGCCATCGTCAGGCCATCCTCCGCGGTGAGGATCGACCGGTCGCGCCGGCCATCCCGGGCGGCGAGGATCGCGAGGGTCGCCGCGCGGCCGATATCGAAGCTGTTCGCCCAGTTCGAGGAATCCGAGCCGAGACCCACGGTGACGCCCGCCCGGTAGAGCTCCGCGTGCCGGCCGCCGGTCGCGCCGCCCACGCCCCACATCATCGAGGCGGGCGCGTTCCAGCTGATCGCCATCCCGCTCTCCACGATCGGCGCGACCTCGTCCTCGCGGATGACGTTCATGTGCGCGAACATCGCGTTCGGGCCGAGGACGCCGAGCTCCGCGAGGTGGACGAGCGGGTGGCGCCCATGACGCCGGTCGTCGTCCGCGGCATCCGTGGCGCAGTAGGACTGGTGCTGGTTGAGGACGACGCCCGCGGCATCGGCGGCCGTCTTGGCGGCGAGCTCCAGCTCATCGCTGGCGGAGCCCATCCCCACGATCGCGATGTGACCCCGGACGAGCGCATCCGGGTCCGCGTTCCGCCACAGCTGCCCGCCGAGGAGCCGGAGCGCGCGCTCCGTGGTGGCCGGCGCGCGGCGGACCTCCGGGGCGTCGGCGTGGAAGCCGCCGACGTCCCACAGGAAGGGGTCGCCCACGAGCGCGCGGATCCCGAGCGCGGTCGCCGCCCGCGCCACCACGTCCGGCTCGAAGGCGGTCCCCGATTCGAGGAAGCAGGTCGTCCCGTTGCGGAGCATCTCGAGGCAGGCGAGGAGGGTCCCGGCGTGCTCCTCCTCGTCCGTCACCGTGTTCCAGTAGGGGACGTAGAAGTCCTGGGAGACGTCATCCCAGGAGATCGTGTCCGGGATCGCGCCGCGGATCGTGTGCAGCGTGGCGTGGTTGTGGCACTCGATGAAGCCCGGGTGGACGACCGCCCCCCGCGCGGAGATCGTCCGTGCCGCCGTGAACCGGGGGAGGACCTCGCGCGCCGGCCCTGCCGCCACGATCGTCCGGCCGCGGATCGCGAGCGCGCCGTCCGTGAAGATCCGCCGCTCCGCATCCATCGTGATCAGCCACGCGTCCCGGATGACGAGATCGGCAGCCTCCGGGGCGCCGGGCGCCTGGTCCACCATGCGTGCTCGTTCCCTCCGCCGCGTCCGCGGCCGCTACGCTGCCACCGATGATCCCGGTGACCGACCTGTTGGCAGAGATGATGACGGTCGATTCCGTCAACGGTGCGATCTCCGGGCGCGCCCGCGCAGAGGCGCCGCTTGGGGATGCGATCGCCGCGCTCGCGGGCCGTCTCGGGCTCCCGGTCCGCCGCTTCCCGGTCGCCGGTCACGCGGACGATCTCCTGCTCATCGTCCCGGGCGCCCCCGGTGCCCGGACGATCGTCTTCGAGAGCCACCTGGATACCGTGGGCGTGGCCGGGATGACCGTCCCGCCCTTCGCCGCGACCCGGGTGGGGGACCGGATCTTCGGCCGCGGCGCGTGCGACACGAAGGGCTCCGGCGCCGCGATGCTCCACGCGCTCGCCCGGCGCGCTGCGGCCCCGGTGGAGGGATCGCCGGCCGTCGCGCTTCTCTTCAGCGTGGACGAGGAGATCGCGCGGGCGGGGATCGATGCCTTCATCGCGGACGGTCTTGGGCTCCTTCCCGGCGCGCCCGCCGCCGCGATCGTGGGGGAGCCCACGGGGCTGCGCGCGGTGATCGCCCACACCGGCGTGGTCCGCCAGACGATCCGCACGACCGGGGTGGCCGCGCACTCCTCCGATCCCACGCGCGGCCGCTCCGCGATCCGGGCGATGCTCCCCGTCCTCACCGCGTTCGAGGAGCGCTACCTCCCCTCCCTCCGCGCGAGCCACCCGCTCACCGGTCCCGCCGTGGGGAGCGTGAACGTCATCCGCGGCGGCGAGCAGGTGAACATCATCCCCGCGGTCTGCGAGATCGAGATCGACCGGCGGGTGGCGCCGGGCGAGGATGTCCACGCGGTGGCGGCGGAGATCCGTGCCCTTCTCGCGGAGCTCCGTGCGGCGGACCCGCGCGTGGATGCGGAGGTCGTGGCGGAGGTCCTCCATCCCACGCTCGATCCGGCGATCGGCCGGCCGCTCGCGGCGCACGTCCGCGCCACCCTGGAGGCGTACGGTCTTCCCGGCGAGCCGGTCGGGACGGGCTACGGGACGGACGCGAGCGCCTTCGCGGCGGCGGGGATCCCCGCGGTCGTCCTCGGGCCCGGCTCGATCGAGCAGGCGCACACCGCGGACGAGTGGGTCCCGGTGGCGGAGCTGGAGACGGCCGCGGAGCTCTACCTCGACCTGATGACGCGGCCGCTCCCCGCCTAGGCGCGGCCGGCGCGCGCGGTCAGACGGCGCGCCGCGGCGGGACCCGGTTCCGCTCCACCGTCACGCCCATCCGGGCGAGGAGCGCGTGGGACGCCGCATCGATCCGGCGCAGGAGCGCGGGCTCGTCCAGGTGCGGGAAGCGGCCGCCGTCCAGGATGACCCGCCCGTCCACGATCACCGTGTGGACGGTCCGCGAGCGTGCGGACCCGATGAGCATCCGGACCGGATCGCCGGTGGGGATCGCCTCCGGCCGGTCCGGGGTGTGGATGACGAGGTCGGCGCGCTTCCCGGCGGTGAGCGTCCCGATCCGGTCCTCCATCCCCGCCGCGCGCGCGCCGCCGCGGATCGCCATGCCGAGGACCTCCTCGGGCATGAGCGCCATCCGGTCCTCCTTCCCCTCCCGCGTGGCGAGTATCGCGAGGTTCGCCTGGCGGAAGAGGTCGAACTCGTTCGACCAGTTCGCGGAATCCGAGCCGAGCCCCACGTTCAGGCCCCGCCGCCAGAGCTCCGCATGACGCCCGTGGCGGGAGCCGCCGTGGCCCCAGACCATGCTCGCCGCGGGCGCCCAGGCGAGGCTCGTCCCCGTGGCGAGGAGGACCTCGCACTCCGCGTCCGTGAGGTGGTTCGCGTGGCCCAGGGTGACGTTCCGGCCGAGGACGCCGATCTCCGCGAGGTGGAGGAGCGGGTCCTTTCCGTAGCGCTCGCGGTCCGCGGCGGTATCCGCGGGGCTGTAGGCATGGTGGAAGTTGAGGACGACGCCCGCAGCGTCCGCGGCCGCCTTCGCGGCGAGGAGGAGCTCCTCGCTCGCGGTGCCCAGCCCGAGGACGGCGACATGGCCGGTCACGAGCGCATCGGGATCGGCGTTCCGGCGCAGCTCCCCGCCGAGCGCGGCGAGCGCCTCCTCCCGGCTCGCGGGCGTCCGCACGAGCCGGCTCGGGACGCCGCGCGCACCATCGCCCGTGGCCTGGCCCATCTGAAGCCCGACCGGCCGGTCCCAGATGAAGGTGTCCCCGAGGATCGCCCGGATCCCCACTGTCTGCGCGGCACGCGCGGCGGCTTCCGGGGCGAGGACGGTCCCGGCCTCCAGGAAGCAGGTGGTCCCGTTGCGGATCATCTCCAGCGAGGCGAGGAGGACGGCGAGCTCCTCCTCCTCGTCCGTCACCGTGTTGTAGAAGCGCGCCTCGATGGCATCGAAGACCGCCTCCTCCGCCATGTGGTCCGGCACGACGCAGCGGTAGGTGTGGAAGGAGGCGTGGAGGTGGGTCTCCACGAGACCGGGGTGGACCGGCGCACCGCGCGCATCGATCTCCCGGGCGGCCCGGAAGCGCGCGGCGATCTCCGCATCCGGACCCGCGGCCACGATCGTCCGGCCGCGGATCGCGACCGCGCCATCCGCGATCCGGGTCTCGGCGTCATCCATCACGAGGAGGTGCCCGTGGCGGACGAGCAGGTCCACCGTCTCCGGCCCGCCCGGCCCGTCCATGCGCATCGTCATCCCTCCGCTCCCTCGCTCCCCGGCCAGACGCCGGCGGCGTCCGCCGGCCAGCCGAGGAGGACCACCATGCCGCGCTCCAGCCCGGTGGTCTCCGCGTCCCGGAGGTCCGCCCAGAGGAGCGTCCCGTCCGGCGCCGCCACCTCGATCCGGACCCGGCTGCCGAGGTAGACGACCTCCGCGATCGTGCCGCCGATCTCGTCCGGGGTCGCGTCCGCCGGATCCCCCTTCCGGAGCCGGACCGCCTCCGGCCGGACCGAGAGGGTCGCGGTGCTCCCTGCCGCCAGGGGCACGGATGCGCTGCCGCGGACGCGGAGCCCACCGGGCGTGACGAGCGTCACCACCCCTTCCTCCACGCCCGCCACGGACCCGGTCACGAGGTTCGTCTCGCCGATGAAGTCGGAGGCGAAGATCGAGGCCGGCCGCGTGTAGATCTCCCGCGGCGTCCCCACCTGGACGAGCCGGCCCGCGTTCATGATCGCGATCCGGTCGGACATCACGAGCGCTTCCGTCTGGTCGTGGGTGACGTAGATGAAGGTCGCACCGAGCGCACGCTGGATCGCCCGGAGCTCCAGCTGCATGTGCTGGCGGAGCTTGAGGTCGAGCGCGGAGAGCGGCTCGTCCAGGAGGAGGACGCTCGGCTCCGGGGCGAGCGCGCGGGCGAGCGCCGCGCGCTGGATCTGGCCGCCGGAGAGCTGGGTCGGGCCGCGTCCGCCGAGGCCGTCCAGCTTCACGAGGTGGAGGAGCTCATCCACGCGGGCCGCGATCCGTGCCTTGGGCCAGCCGCGCAGCTTCAGGCTGTACCCGATGTTCTCCGCCACGCTCATGTGCGGGAAGAGGGCGCCGCGCTGGAAGACGAGGTTCGTGGGGCGCCGGTGGGGCGGCAGCCCGGTGACATCCTCGCCCCGGATCCGGACGCTCCCTGCGGTGGCGTGCTCGAAGCCCGCCACGATCCGCAGGAGGGTCGTCTTCCCGCAGCCGCTCGGGCCGAGGAGGGAGACGAACTCGTTCTCCCCGATCGCGAGGTCGATCCCGTGGAGGACCGCGTGGTCGCCGAAGCGCTTCTCGACACCCGTGATCTCGACGGCGATGGGAGCGGTCATGCGCGCCTCCGGGCGATGAGGGCCGCACCGAGGACGAGCCCGGTGAGGGAGAGAAGGACGACGGTCGCGAGCGCGTTCACCGTGGGGTCGATGCCGCGCCGGAGGAGCCCCCAGATGAGGACGGGGAGGGTCTGCTGGTTCCCCACGTTGAACCAGGTGACGACGAACTCGTCCAGGGAGAGCGCCGCCGCGAGGAGCGCCGCCCCGAGGACCGAGGGGCGGATGAGCGGGAAGGTGATGTCCCGGAAGGTCTGCCACGGCGAGGCCCCCAGGTCCCGGGCGGCCTCCAGGCAGGAGAGGTCGAAGGTCTCGAGCCGCGCGTTCAGCGTGAGGATGACGAAGGGGAGGGCGACGAGGATGTGGCCGATCGCCGCGTTCGGGAGCCCCTGCGCGACCCCGATCCCGCTGAAGAAGACGGCGAGCGCGATCCCCAGCACGAGCGCGGGGACCGCCGCGGGGAGCAGGCTCGCCGTCACGAGCGTCCCGCGCGTCCGTCCCCGGAGCCGGAGGAGCCCGAAGGCGAAGGGGACACCGAGCCCCACCGAGACGAGCGCCGTGATCGCCGCGAGGAGGAGGCTGTTCGTGAGGGCGATCGTGAAGATCGGGTTCGCGAACGCCTCCCGGTACCAGTCCAGGGTGAGCCCCTCGATCGGGAGGCTGAGGCGTGGCGAGGTCGTGAGCGAGAAGAGGACGGTGACCACGACCGGGGCGAAGAGGTAGAGGAGGACGACGGCCACGAAGAGCGCAGCGACGATCCGCCCCGCACGCGAGCCTCCCGCGCTCCCGGCATCGTCCCGGGCCGGCCGCACGGCGCTCACCACCGGGTCACCACGCGGAGGAGCCGGGTCGTCACGAGGTGGACGAGGACGAGGAGGCCCATGATCACGAAGGCGAGGGCGGCACCCATCGGCCAGTCCGCCCCGGATCCGCGGAACTCGTTCGCGATGAGGTTCCCGACCATCGTCCCGCCCTGCGCACCGCCGACCATCGTGGGGACCACGAAGTCCCCCGCCGCGAGGACGAAGGAGAGCGCGAAGGCGGTCCCCACGCCGGGGAGGACCATCGGCAGGATGATCGTGCGGTGGAGGCGGAGCCCGGTGGCGCCCAGGTCCCGCGCCCCCTCCACGTGGTCGCGCCCCACGTTCGTCATCGCCGACCAGATCGGCAGGACGGCGAGCGGGAGGAGGAGCCCCACGAGGACGATCATCACCGCCCAGGGGCTGAAGATGAGCGCCGTGATCGGCTCGGAGATGAGGCCGAGCTGGAGGAGCGCCGCGTTGAGGAGGCCCTCGGTGCCGAGGATCGTGCGCCAGGCGTAGATCCGGACGAGGTAGCCGCTGAAGAGCGAGATGAGGACGACGCCGAGGATGAGCCGCCCGCGGCGCTCGAAGGTGAAGCGCATCAGCCATGCCAGCGCGTAGGCGACGGGGACGACGATCGCCGCGGTGACGAAGCCGACGAGGATCGTCCGCAGGAGGACCGCGGGGTAGAGCCGGCTCGTGGTCGCCTTCAGGTAGTTCGCGAGGTCGAAGCCCGGGATCCGCTCGAAGCCGTCCTGGGTCCAGAAGCTCATCGCGAAGAGGATCGCGAGGGGCACCACGAAGAAGACGAGGAAGAACCCCGTCGCCGGACCGATCTGGCGGACCGCCGCGGTGGACGGACGCGCTGTCACGACTCCCTGCTCCTCACGGTGGGCTCGGCGGCGGGGGCACGGGAGATCCCGGCCCCCGCCGGCCGGGGGTCAGGAGAGCTTGAACTCCTGCCACGCCTCGGACCAGGCGCCGGCACCCACGATGTCGCCCTCGTCTTCCTGCGGCGGGATGACGACCTGGGTGTTGAGCACCCCGCCGTCCTCCGCCCGGACCACGTCATAGGGGAACATCGCCTGCGTCTCGGCGTCGAGGATGTCGAAGGCGGCCTCGATCGTGCACGCGGAGCCGAGCTCCGTCGCGATCTGGGCGTTCGCCTCCGGCGACATCATGAAGTCGATGAACGCGTAGGCGTTGTCCAGGTTCGGGGCGTCGAGCGCGATCGCGTAGGCGTCCGACCAGTAGAAGGTGCCGTCGATCTCGGGCGACTTGACGGCGAACTCCTTCCCCTTCTCGCGGGCGATCGTGAGCTGGCCGGCCCAGCCGCCGATCCCCATGGACGCCTCGCCGCGGACCATGATGTCCACCATGTCCCCGAGCGAGGCGCCGTAGGCCACGACGTTCGGCTTGGAGGCGAGCATCGCCTGGACGACCGCGTCCAGCTGCTCGCGGGTGATCTTGCTCGGGTCCGCGTAGCCGAGCGACTGGCCGTAGAGCCAGATGTTCGTGAACGGGTCGTCCAGCCAGACGAGCTCACCCGCCCACTTGGGATCGGCGAAGTCGGTGTACTTCGCGGGCGGTCCCTCCGGCCACTTCGCCGGGTCGTAGATGCACGGCTCGTCGCCCCAGATCAGCGGCACCGTGTACTGGACGCCGTCGCGGACGACCCACGGGGCCACCCGGAAGGCCGGCCAGAGGCCCGCCGCGTTCGGGATGCGCGCCGGGTCCAGCGGCATCATGAACTCGATCCCCGCATCGAGCACCGAGCGCTGGAAGTCCTTGTTCGCGGCCATCAGGTCCATCTGGCCGCGGCCGCCGGTCTGGAAGCGCGTGAGCGCCTCATCCGCGGCGCCCACGTACGAGGGCTGCATCGTGATCCCGTTGCTCGCGAGGAAGTCGGCGGCCACGTTCGGCGCCTCCTCCCCCTCGTAGCCGAGGAAGTTGAGCGGGCCGCCGAGCGTCTGCTGGTGGCCGCGGGCCGCCGCCGCGCTGCCCGGCCGGCTCGCGGCGCGCACGCCGCCGGCACCGACCACGGTGATAGCGGCCATCCCGCCGAGCCCCTGGAGGAGCTGGCGGCGCGTCACGTCCGCGTTCAGCCGCGCGTTCAGAAGCTGCCGGATCCGATCGTCCATGGATGCCTCCTCGCGGCCCTGCGGATGGCCGACCGGCGGGCATCCCGGGGGCAGGACCGACGCGGGCACCCTAGCAGATGGGGGAGGACGCCCGAACGCTCTCCGCGCACCACGACCGCGGGCTTCGGCGTGGCATCCCCGGGGTCCCGGCCCTACCGCGAGAGCGTGAGCGTGAACTCCTTGTTCGCATCGCTGTCACCCGCGCGCTTGCCGGTGATCGTGACACCGTTCGCGGTCATCGAGATCGAGTCGTCCACGTCGAGACCCGAGGCGAAGGAGGGGCCGCTCGTCGCCTCGGCCGCGATCCGCGGTGCCTGGTACCACGGGTTCACCGCGGCGAACCAGAGGCTCGGTCCGCCATCCGGGACGCGGATGAAGCCGCAGGCATCCTCGGTCGCGGGATCCAGGCCCCGCGCGCTGAAATAGCGCGTGCAGCCGTTGTAGCCGGCGGTGCACCAGGAGGCCCCCGGCTCGAGCGTGATCCACGCGGCCTCGCTCGGCGTCTGGCCATGCCCCACATCCGCGGCCGGCTGGACCGAGACCGCGGACCCCGTGGAGTTCACGACGCACACGTTCGAGCCGCGGATGCTCGCCTCCCGTGCCGCGCCGGGGGAGCCCAGCGCCGTGGGCGATCCGGCGGGCGCCACGGACGCGACCGCAGGCTCCGGCGAGGCCACCACGGGTGCAGCGGTGGGGATGGCCGACGCGACCGGTTCCGGCGTGACGACCGGTTCCGGCGACGGGGCGGCGGGGGCGCTGCATGCGGAGGCCACGATCGCCACGACGGCGACGATCGCGGCCCCCTGTGCGCCACGGAACATCTTCACGGTCTCATCTCCCTCATCCTCGCGGCTCTCCCCACGCTCACCACGCAGGGTCTAGCAGAGCAGCTTCACGACCTGGTTCGGGGTATTGCCGAAGACGTGGTCCCCCTTGGACCCCTCGTAGGTGACCGTGGCGGAGCATTCGGCAAGGATGCCGCCACCGGTTCCCGTCGTTGTGTTCGCGGTGACCGTGCTCGCATCCTGCAACGCGACCGATGCACCGTCGTTGATGAAGATCCCCGCGCCGTTGCCGATGCCGGCGTCGTTCTCCCGGACTCGCGCGTTGCCGAGGAGGGTGACCCGGGCCCCGGCCCACGCCGCGATCCCGGCCCCCCAGCACGCGTCCGCCTGGTGGATATTGCCCATCACGCGCCCGCCGCGGATCGTGAGGCGGGTGCTCGTCGCGATCCCGCACCCGTCCCCGTTCTCGGTCACCACGTTGTAGCTCACGTCCGTGTCGATGAGCGTCGTCGGTCCCTCCAGCCGGAGCCCGCCGCCGGAGTCGCGCGCGCTGTTCTCCACGATGGCCACGTCCTTCAGGGTGAGCCGGCCTGCGCTCCAGATCCCGCCGCCGGACTGGCGCGGCCAGGTGAGGCCGTTCGCGCTTCCGTGCGCGATGACCAGGTTGTCGATGACGACCGTGGTCCCGCGCTCGATGTGGAGGACGCTCCCGTCGTACTCGCCGTCCAGGGTCGGCGTCCCGCTCGCGGCCGACGCCCGCCCGACCACCGTGAGGTCCTTGCCGATCCGCGTGTTCCCGAAGCAGGTCCCGCGGACCTGGAGGGTGTCGCCTGCGCGGGCCGCAAGGACGGCCTCGGAGAGCGATCCCCGGGTCCCGCCGCGGGTCAGGTTCGTCACCTTGCACTCGGGGGCTGATTGCGTGGGCGCGGTCGCCGACGCGGGGAGCGCGCTGGCGAGGCTCGCGACAAGGGCGAGGACCAGGACGCCGGCGGTGCCTGCCCGCGGCCGGCGGAGAACGTTGGTCACGATGACGTCCCTTCCCGCGATCGCCCACCCCGCTCGTTCCGGGAGACCCAGCCCCGGTTCCGTCACGGCCGTGCGGCCCCGCATCGCGCCCGACGATAGCGGACCACGGGACCCGCGTGTGCCAGGGCTGGACCTTCTCGCTGATGCCCCGATGCCGCGGGCCCCGTCCTTGCCTGGAGCCTCGGCCGGCACCCGACCTCAGCCGAACGGGGTGATCGTGAGCCGGAACTCCTTGTACCCGCTGGTGTCCGCCACCCGGTCGAGCGAGAGCCTGCTGCGGTCAAGGTAGAAGATCGTCGGATCGTTCGTCCGCTGGTAGTAGGCCTTGAACCCCAGCGCGTCGTTGTTCCGCTGGAACCATGCCCACGGGTCGGTCTGCCATGGATTGTGGACGACCACCGCGACGCTCCGGGTCCCGCCGATGCTGACGAAGGCGCAGACATCCCGCATGGCCGCCTTCGTTGAGCGGCCATCGATCGCCGCGCTGCAATCGTTGTAGCCCTCCTGGCACCAGGTCTTGCCGGGAGCCACCTCCGTCGGCGTGACCGGCGTCCAGTCCCCGTAGTAGAGGGAGGTCGTGGCGCCCACCGAGACGGCCACGTTCATCTCGTTCACCACGCACAGGCGGCTCCCCTTGACGCCGAACGCGAGCCGGTCCACGGAAGGCGAGGGACCCGATCCGGTCGTGGCGGCAGCCGAGGCGGCCGGTGCGGCCGTGGGCGCCGGGGTGGGCGCGGCCGTCGGTGCGACCGTGGGCGCAGCGGTCGGCTCGGGCGTCGGAGCTGCGGTCGGCTCGGCGGTGGGCTGCGCTGTCGGTTCCGCGGTCGGAGCCGCCGTGGGCTCGGCCGTGGGTACGGGTGTGGGTGCCGCGGCCGGCGCACATGCCGCGAGGGCGAGGACCGCGACCAGGACCATGGTCGGCGGCCGGAGGATCGATCGGACGGGCCGAACGGGCGCGGTCATGGTTCGGTGGGCTCCTCTCTCCCGGAGGCCGGAGGGATCGGTCCGGCGTTGCGCGGATGATGGTACCGCGACACGGGCAGCGGACCGGCGCTCCCCGCTAGCCCGAGACCTTGATCGTGAACTCCTTGTACGCGTCGCTGTCAAGCCCGCGCTTCCCGGCGATCGTGATCCCGTTCGCGGTGATCGAGTGGGAACCCCCTTCCTTGAACGCCTCGTTGAAGAAGGTCTGTGCGTCCACCGAAGCCCCGAGCCGCGGGGAGGCATCCCAGGGGTTGACCGCGAAGAACCAGAAGGTGGGGCCCCCATCCGGGACGCGGACGTAGCCGCAGGTGTCCCGGGTGTACGGATCCCCGCCGTTGAGGTCCTCCGCCGTGCATTCGTTGTAGCCGGCGGTGCACCAGGTCTGCCCGGCCCCGAGCGACGTCCACGCGGCCTCCGAGGGCATCCGGCCCCGGTCGAGCTGCGTCGCCGCCTGGACCGAGATCGCGGCCGAGGTCGCATTCTCGATGCACACCTTCGACCCCCGGATGGAGGCATCCCGGTCCGCGCCGGGTGAGCCTGCCGCCGTGGGCGAGCCCGCGGGGGCCGAGGACGGGGCGACAGAGCCTGCCGGAGCCGGTGACGCCGCGGGTGCGGATGGCGGGGTGGCCGGTGCGCCGCACGCGGCGATCGCGACGACGAGAAGGGCGATCGTCCCCAGCCGCAGCGGTCCCCGGAAGCGACCGATCATGTCTGCCCGCATCCGCCATCTCCCGATCATGCCATCCTCCTTCTCCCCGCCGGCCATCATCCTCTGCTCCGATGGGTGGCGATGATGGTAGCCAGCCGCGACGGGCGGGCGAACGATCGACGCGCCTCGCACCGTCCGCCCGTGCTCAGCAGGGCTCCCGGACGACGTCATCGGACGTGTTCCCGAAGACGTGCGCGGCCTCGCCCCCCTCGAAGGTGACGCTCCCCGTGCACTTGACCCAGACGCCGCCTCCCGACGAGGCGGTGTTCGCGGTCACCGTGCTCGTGTCGAGCATCGTGAGCGACGCCCCTTGCCAAACGGCGATCCCGCCGCCGTCCCCCACGCCCGCGCTGTGGTCCTGAACCGTCGCGGCGCCCTCGAGGGTGACGTTGCCGTTCCAGATCACGATCCCCGCGCCGAAGCACGTGTCCCCCAGGGTGACGTTACCCTTCACCGATCCGCCGCGGATCGTCAGGCGCCCCTCCGTCGCGATCCCGCAGCCGTCTCCGCTCAACGAGACGATGTTGTAGCTCACCCTGGACTGGATGAGCGTCGTGGGTCCGGTCAGGCGCATCCCACCACCGCTGTCGCGGGCGACGTTCTCGGCGACCGTCACGCGCCGCAGGGTGAGCCGTCCGGCGCTGAAGATCCCACCGCCGGTGTTCATCGGCCACGATGTCCCGTTCGCATTCCCGTGCGCGATCACCAGGCCCTTGATCGAGACCGTGGCCCCTTCCCGGATGCGGATCACGGAACCGTCGTTGTTCCCATCGAGCGTGGGGACACCGGTCGCCGGCGTCTTCTTCCCCACGATCGAGATGTCCTTCGCGATCGTCGTGGAACCGAAGCAGGTGCCCTTGACCTGGAGCGTGTCGCCGGCCCGCGCCGCCTTCAGCGCGGCCGCGAGCGATCCCTTCGTCCCGCCACGGGTCTGGTTCGTCACCGTGCAGGCCGGGATCCGGAGCCCGGATGCCGAGGTCGCCGCGACGGGAGCGGCAGCCGGCAGGGAGACGGCGAGCGAGATCAGGGCGGCGGCGGCGATCGCGATGCGACCGCGGCGGCGGGCGATAGACACGGTGGGGATCCCTCCCGCGACCGTCCACTGCGCCCGTTCCGGGAACCAGTGCCCCGGCTGCATCACGTTCGTGCGACTCCGCGTGGCCGCACCCTACCAGCCCGTTGCCGGGAGCGTCAGCGAACGAGCGCCACGCTCCGCGGCGGCAGCTCCAGGCTGCCGTC
Source organism: Chloroflexota bacterium (assembly GCA_017853275.1). GTDB lineage: Bacteria > Chloroflexota > Limnocylindria > Limnocylindrales > CSP1-4 > JAFMJV01. The sequence continues at coordinate 24,902 of JAFMJV010000006.1, read as the reverse complement.
CACGACGACCCGTTCCTCGATCCCGTCGGCGGTCGCGATCGTGAGCCGGGACGCGTCCGCGAGGCGCGGATCGGTGACCCTGATGCGCGATCGCCGGTCGTCCCAGGCCGCGAGGACGAGCGCGAGGCGGCCGTCCGGCGCCCGCCACGTCCGGTGGAGGACCGCCGGAAGCCGGTGGACCCGCCCGCCCCAGCTCCATCGCCGCGTCCGGATCCCGTGGATCGTCGCGGAGCGCTCCATCCGGCCGTGCAGCAGCCACGGCTCCGCCACGTCGCGCCGGAGCGCCACCGCAGCGCGGAGCATCCCGGCCGCCGCCTCCCAGTCGGCGGGATACGGGTCCCAGTCGCCGAAGTTCACCGAATCGCGCGCCATCAGCCGCCCATCGCCCTGGAGCACGCCGCCCGGGAGCGCCCCGTTGACGAGCGAGACCGCGGTCGCGCTCTCGAGGTGGAAGGGTTCCGGGCCGAAGGAGAAGCCCCCGGAGAGCGGGACGAGCTCGTGGTAGAGGAAGGCGAAGAGCGGGATCGATCCGGTCCAGAGCGGGTGCGGCGCGGCGTGCCCGTCCGGGACGGAGCGGAGGTCGACGAGGTCGAGCGCGGCGAGATGCGGCTCGGCGAGCGTCGCCTCCACCGAGAGGACGACCGGTGCACCGATGGCACCCGCGACGGCCGCGGCGCGCACCTCGGGGAGGAAGCTCCGCATCGCATCGGTCATCCAGGGTCCCGGGGTATCGGGGTGGCCGTGATCCGTGGCGTAGCACGGGAAGGTGACGGCACCGAGGTTCTGGTCCAGGAGCTGGAAGGTCCGGATCCCGAGGTGGCCGAGGTCGTGCATGAAGGTGGTCGCGATCTCCCGCGTGCGCGTCACGCCGAGGCAGGCGGGCATGCTCGCGCGCCACGCGGCGTCCCACGGCTCGTGCCAGATCCCGCCGTCCGCGGTCCGGCAGACGCTCTCCGGGCCGCCGTCCCGCGCGAACGCGTCGCGGCCATCCCATCCGGTCCAGCGATGCGCGGTCACCCAGCGGGTCCCGTTCGCGAGCGTCCCGGGCGACCAGCCCCGCTCCGCCACGCCGGCGGTGAAGGCGGCGAAGGAGCCCGTCCCGCCCACGGGTGGCAGGCTCTCCGGGTAGGTCCACGGGCCGTGCTGCTCCCAGGCCATGACGAAGGGGAGGAGCGGGGCAGCGAGCCGCTCCGCAAGCCGGTCGAGGATCGGCAGCGTCCGCTCCCACGGGAGGAACGCCGCGATCGGGTCGGCCGGGCCCTCGTCATGGACCCCCTGGACGCGGATCATCACCGGGACCGGCGCGGCGGCGATCGCCGGGTGGACGCCCCGGTCACGGATCGGCCGCTCCGCCCACGGTTGCCCGAGCGACCAGCTGCGGTAGCGCTCCGCCGCGTCCTCCCAGGTGCCGCGGACCGGCTCGGCACGGACCGGGTAGCCGATCGGCACGGGGCCATCCGGGCCCCCGAGCGTGTGGGCGAAGGCGAGCCGGACCCGGTCGCTCCCCGACGCGAGCGGCTTGATCACCTTGGGGCGTCCGTCCGTGTCCATCGCCCAGAGCAGGAGACCCGCGTCGCCGTCCAGGTAGGCGAGCATCTGGGCGAAGGTGAGCCCCGGGTAGTGGAGCGGGTCGAGCGTCTCGGGCCGGAGCTGGAGCGGGAACGGGTCATCCGGCTCCAGGTCCGTGGGGCGTGGACGCTCGATCAGCCGGCCGGTCCCGCGCGGCTGGACGAGCGCATCGCTCCGGCCGCGTCCCGTCCGGCCGAGCCCGAGGGGCATCCGGAGGACCGGGAAGCGCGCGTCCACGAGCCGGACCGGTCCGTGGAGCGTGAGCGCCAGGCGCCACTCGACCCCGGGATCGTCCGCGCTCCCGGCGAGGGTGAGCGTGGCATCGAGCGGGAGCCCACCGGGCTGCCGGACCTCCGTCTCCACCGTCCACCCGTTGTCCGTGCCCGCGATCGCGACCGATCGCTTCGCCCCACGATCGTCCGCCGTCCGCAGCTCGCCCGCCGCGTCCACCCACCCGAGCTCAAGGAGCGCATCGCCGGGCCGGCCGTCCACGAGCGAGCGCCGCGACTCGTGCGGTTGCCACGCCCGGACGATCGCGGATCGCGGGTCCACGACGATCGTCCCGCCACGGACGGGGAGATCGCGAGCTGCACCGCGCCCGGAGACGGCGCCGGACCCGGTCGCGCCCACGTGCGCTCTAGGGCCGGGTCACGTGGATGACCCACTCCTTGTAGTCGGAGCTGTCATCGATCCGTTCCGTGGAGAGCGTGTACCCGTGCGCGGTGATCGTCCAGCGATCGCCCACGGACCAGGTGTGGTCCGTGAACTCCCCGCCGCGGCTGTCCACGCGGAGCCAGGGGGATCCGACCCACGGGTTGAAGGCCCAGAACTCGGCGAGGAACGGTCCGCTCGGGTGCACGCCGACGGTGCCGCGGACCTCGTAGTACTGGCTCCCGAACACGCTGTCGATGATCTGGAACGGATCGCGCTGGAAGTTCCCCCACTGACACCCCATTCTCTCGGGGAAGAGGGCACCCTCCATGTCGTAGCCGCGGCTGTTCACGCTCCAGACGGTGAGGACCTCACTCGTCTCGTTGCTGACGCAGACCCGCGATCCCCGCCCGAGCGCCTCGCGCGCCACCGCCGGGCTCGCCGCGGGCGAGGGATCCGGTGCGGCGCTCTCCGCGGCAGGTGCCCCGGGTGAGGTCACGGGGTCCGCGGACGCGGGGGCTGTCGTGGGTGCCGCCGTTCCGCCGCACGCGGCGAGGAGGAGGGCCGCGAGCGCACCGGCGAGCAGCCCTGGTGTCATCGGCGCGCGCACCCTCATCCCACCTTCTCCCAGGTGAGGCGCTGGGTGCTCATCCGCCCGCGCATCGGGAAGGGATCGGCGGTGAGGACGAGGATCCGGTCACCGTCCCGGAGCGTGGCGTGGCGGCGCTGCCGGCTTCCCACCCAGTTCGGGTAGAGGCTCATCACGACCTCGTGGACCACCGTCTCGCCCTCCAGGGCGACCCGCGCCGCGTACGCGATGAAGGTGCCGAAGGCCGCGTTCCGCTCGTCCGCGGGTCCCTCGAGGAGGTCGCCCGCGGAGATCGGTGGCCGGCCGGCCCGGCCGATGTTCGTGACCATCGTCCCGTCCGGCGTGTAGGCGAGGAGCCCCTCCGGCGGGTCGCCCATCGGATGCTCGACCGAGCCATCCTCGCCGATCGAGTCCCAGCGCAGGAGGCGCCAGCACCCGATGAGCCGGGCGTAGAACGGGTCGTCCGCGGCGGGCGCGCGGCCCGTCATCGGGACGGTCATGCGGGGACCGGGGCCGCCTCGTGGATCAGGCCCTCGTGCTTCATCTCCGCCCACAGGGCGGCCGGGATCGGGTGCCGGAAGGCCTCCACCGTCCGCCGCACCTGGTCCGCGCCCCGGGCGCCGGGGATGACCGAGGCGACCCCGGGATGGCCGAGGGTGAACTGGATCGCCGCCGCAGCGAGCGGGACGCCGTGGCGGGCGCAGACCGCCTCCAGCTTCCGGACGTGGGCGAGCTGCTCTTCCGTGGCGTCCGCGTAGTTCGTCTTCTTCGCGCTCGCCGAGCCTGCCGCCAGGATGCCGGACTGGTAGGGCGCCCCGATGATGTAGCCGATGCCGCGCGCATCGCAGGCGGGCATCTCCGCGTCCAGGATGTCCTGCTGCATGAGCGTGTAGGGCATCGCGAGGAGGAAGAAGTCCAGGTCCACGATCTCGAGGAAGCGGGGGATCAGCCCCTTCCCGTTGATCCCGGCGCCGATCGCCCGGATCAGGCCGTGGGCGCGCAGCTCCGTGATCGCCCGCCAGCCGCTCGTGGAGAGCTGGTCGAAGTAGGCCTGGAGCTTCGTCTCCGGCTGGTGGTAGAGATCGTCCAGGTCGTGGATGACCGCCACGTCGTACCACGGCAGGCCGAGCCGGAGCTGGCTCTGCTCGTAGGCACGCATGATCCCGTCGTAGGTGTAGTCGAAGACGACGTCGAACTTCGTCGGCGCGGTCCACGGCGAGAGATCGGTGTTCGAGCCGCGCAGCTGCGCGGTCAGATAGCGCCCGATCTTCGTGGAGAGGACGTACTCCTCGCGCGGGAAGTGGCGGAGGCCGGCCCCGGTGCGCAGCTCCGAGAGGCCGCGCCCGTACCACGGCGCGGTATCGAAGAAGCGGATCCCGTTCTCCCACGCCGCATGGAGCGCCGCGTGCGCGTCCGCCTCCGGGACGTCGTGGAAGAGGGAGCCATACGAGGCGCCACCCAGGCCGAGCTGGGTCACCTGCACGTCGCTCCGACCGAGCTTGCGGGTCTGCCTGGGGTCCATCGTCCTCCCGTCCCTTCCTTGGATCAGTGCCACTCGCTCGTGGGGAAGAAGAGCGTCTGCTTCACGATCACGCCGCGCGGCAGACGGAGCTGGAGCATGAGCGCCTCCGCCACATCCTCGGGCGCCATGAGCGCGGCCCGGCTCGCGGTCCCGCTGCGGTTGATCTCCGCGTTCAGGTCGTCCCAGAAGGGGGTGTCGATCCCCCCGGGGCAGAGGGTGGAGACGCGGATCCCGCGGTCCTTCACCTCCTGGCCGAGGCAGTCCATGAAGCCGACCACTGCCCACTTCGTGGCGCAGTAGCCGGACCAGTCGGGGTAGCCCTTCGTCCCGCCCGCGCTCGCGACCGCCACGACATCCCCGAAGCCTGCGTCGAGCATCCCGGGGAGGACCGCCTTCACCGCGTGCGCCGTGCCCAGGTAGTTCACCTCGGACATCCGCTTCCAGTCCGCGGGGTCCGCGTCCATGACCGGACCGATGATCCCGATCCCCGCGTTCGCGACCACGATGTCGAAGGGCCCGAGGATCCCGCGCGCCTTGGCGACCGCGCGCTGCGTCTCCTCCCAGGAGCTGACATCGGCGCCCACGCCCGCGGCAGGGACGCCGAGCCCGGAGATCTCGAGCGCGAGCGCCCGCGCCGCCGCCACGTCCCGCCCGAGGATCGCGACCGAGGCACCCTCGCGTGCGAGCCGGAGGGCGATCGCACGGCCGAGGCCGCGGGTCCCCCCGGTGACGAGCGCGACGCGACCCGCGAGCGGCGCGGCCGGCTCGCTCACTCCTTCACCCAGGGGCGGGCGTCGGTCGGCTTCTCCCAGCTCGGGATCGGCGCCTGGAGGGGGTCCTTCACCCAGCAGAACTCGCCGTTCCGTGCGCCGCCCGCATCGGAGGTTAGCTCCACGATGAGATCGACCGCCTTCTCCGGCGGGTCGCCCCCGGTCTCCTCGACCCAGCGGACCCAGGCCCGGTAGGCCTCGGCCTCCGGGCCCATCGCGTTCGCCTTGTCGCGGATATCCGCCCACATCTCCGTCTTCACGTCCCCGGGGTGGATGACGTTCGCGACGACACCGCTCCCCGCGATCTCCGCGGCGAGGTGGCGGGTGAGCTGGTTGAGGGCGACCTTCGACGTCCCGTAGGCGCTGTTCAGCGGCCCGGGCGGATGGAGCGAGGCGGCGGAGGTCACGTTGACGATCCGCCCCCAGCCGGCGCGGAGCATCCCGTCCAGGAAGGCACGCACGGTGAGGTAGGGCGCGATCGCATCGATCATCACCGTCTCCACCCACGCCTTCGGGTCGCCCTCGCGGATGAGCGCGATCGGCCCGAAGACCCCCGCCGCGTTGACGAGGATCGTGGGGTCGCCGAAGCGCCGGCGGACCTCGTCACCGAGCGCCATCACCGCGTCCACGTTCCCCACGTCGCAGGCGATCCCGGTGAGCGATCCCGCGCTGCCGGCCGCCATCCGCTCCGCCTCGCGGAGCTGCTCCGTGCTGCGCGCCACGGCGATGACCGTGGCGCCGCGCGCCGCGAGGGCGAGCGCGGCCGCCCGTCCCAGCCCGCGCCCGCCGCCGGTGACGACGGCGATCCGCCCTGCCTGGTCGGCCATCGCGGTCAGCCCTTCCCGGCCTTCGTCTCGAGGTGGAAGACCTCGTTGACGATCGACGAATCGACGATCCCGTCCGCGTTGTAGTTCATGAGCGGCGCCATCAGCTCGCCCCAGCGGTCATGGATCTGGGTGTGCCAGAGCCGGTCCCACGCGTCCTCGTCCGTGATCTCGGAGTAGAGGAAGAGGACCGGGTCCGCCTCGAAGATCGTGATCTGGCCGATCCCCTGCTTCTCGATCTCCGCCACGAGCTCGGGCCAGATCTCGTCGTGCCAGCGCTTGTACTCCGCGAGACCGCCGGGCTTGAGCCGCATCGTGAACGCGCGTCGGATCATCGTTCCGCCTCCTTCTCTTGGGCGCCGTCCGGTCCGTCCGCGCGGCGCCCGGTGTTGATCGCGTGCAGGACCTCGGTGTCGCTCGTGGCGGCCCCGTCCAGCTCCTCGGTGAGCGCACCACGGTAGAAGACGAGGATCCGGTCCGCGAGGCCCACGAGCTCGGGGAGCTCCGTGGAGCGGAAGAGGACGATCCGGCCCTCGTCCGCAAGGGCCCGGACGAGGAGGTAGATCTCCCGCTTGGCGCCCACGTCCACGCCGCGCGTGGGGTCGTCCAGGAGGAGGATCCGGGGGGCCACCTCGAGCCACTTCCCGATCACGACCTTCTGCTGGTTGCCGCCGGAGAGGCTCCCCGCCGGGTCCTCCGGGTGGCCGACCTTGATCCGCAGCCGCTCGATCTGGCGCCGGGCGGCACCGAGCATCTCCGCGGGCCGGAGCCACGGGGTCCGGGAGGGGAGGGTCCCCACGGAGACGAGGCTCACGTTCCGGACGATGCTGCGGTCGAGCATCAGCCCCTGGTGGCGCCGGTCCGCCGGGACGAGCGCCACGCCGCGCCGGGAGGCCGCGGTGGGGGAGCCGGGGAGGCCGCCCCCGTCCGGGTAGCTGACGCTCCCCGTGGTCGCCTGCCGGGTGCCGAAGAGGACGCCGAGGAGCGTGGCGACGCCCGAGCCTTCCAGGCCGGCGAGCCCGATGATCTCGCCCGGCCGGGCGGTGAAGGTGGCCTCCCGGAGCTCGTCCCCGACCGTCAGGTCACGGACCTCGAGGCTGCCGGCCGGCGTCCCGTCCGCGGCGGTCACGGCCACCGCGCTCCGCTCCTGCGCCGTGCGCCGGGGAGGGTAGAGGTCGCCCTGGCTCCCCCCGACCATCGCGTTCACGACGTCCGGGATCGTGAGACCGGCCCGGTCGCGCGTCCAGACGAGCCGTCCGTTGCGCATGACGGTGATCCGGTCGGAGATGTCGAAGACCTCTTCCAGCCGATGGGAGACATAAAGCATCGTCATCCCCTCCGCCTTCAGGTCGCGGAGGACGGCGAAGAGCCGCGCGGTCTCGCGCTCGTTGAGCGCGGAGTTCGGCTCATCCAGGATGAGGACGCGCGGCCGCTCCAGGACGACGCGGCTGATCTCCACGAGCTGGCGCTCATCCAGGTCGAGGTCGCCGACGAGCCGGTCCGGGTCCGCGTTGAGCCCGATCCGCTCGAGGACGGGGAGCGCCGCGCGGCGCATCGCATCCGTGTCCACGAGGCCACCGCGGGTGGGCTGCGTATCGGGGAAGAGGTTCGCGAGGATCGAGCGCTCGGGGAAGAGGCTCAGCTCCTGGTAGACGATCCCCACCCCGGCGCGACGGGCGTCCTGGGGGGAGGAGAGGCTGACCGGCACACCGCCGATCGCGATCGTCCCCGCGTCCGCGCGCACCGCGCCCGCGAGGATCTTCATGAGGGTGGACTTGCCCGCCCCGTTCTCGCCGATGATCGCGTGGACGGTGCCGGGCTCGACCGCGAGGTCCATCTCCACCAGGGCACGGATGCCCCCGTAGGACTTCGAGAGTCCGGAGACGGCGACCGCGGGGTGCGCGGCCGCCGTCCCGGGCAGGGCGGACGGCGACGACCGGTCCATCGTCCCGGTGCCGCCGCCCGTCTCCATCGCTTGCTACTGCGCCTCGTTCTCGATCGGCTCGAGCGCGGAGGCCCAGTTCGAGATGACGCCGTCGATGAGGGGCTGGTAGTAGGCCCGCGCACCGGCCGGGTCGGCCGAGATCGCGAGGAGCTCGTCGAACGAGAGCGCCGGGAGGCCATAGGGCTCCGTGACGCTGTCCGCGGTGACGATCTCCGTGCCCGCATCGACGAAGCCGCCGGCGGAGAGGTCGACATCGACCGCGCCGGTGATCACGTCGTGGAGCATGCGGATCGGCAGGTAGCCCTGCATGAACGGGGTCTGGCCGAGGCTGATGTAGGCGTTGCCTTCCTTCAGCTGGGTCAGGTTCTCCGCGGTCAGGTCATAGCCGGCCGAGATGAACGGGATGTCCGGGTTCGCGGCCTGGAGCTGGCCGAGGCTGTTCACGTCGAACGCGCACAGGCCGATCATCGCCTTGATGTCCGGGTTGGCGGTGAGGATCGCCTCCCACGCCGCGTAGTTGTCGGTCGTGGTCGCCTTGACGTCGGACGGGCCGACGACGGTGATGCCGGGGGCGGTGGCGAGCGCCTCGAGGACGCCGGCCTGGCGGTTCTCGAGGACCGGGAAGCCGGGGAAGCAGTTGCCGACGGCGACCTTGCCCTCGGCGGCCTCTGCGCCACCCATCTTCTCGATGACGGCCATGCCGAGCATCCGGCCGCTGTTCGTGGAGCGCTCGCCGACGTAGGGCGCCTTGACGCCCGTGTCGAGGAGGTTGAACTGGACGATCGGGATCCCGCTGTCGATGATCGCGTTCAGCGGCTCGGCGAGCGTGGCGCCCGGGACCGAGGTCGCGATCCCCTGGACACCGCTGTCCGCGAGGCCCTGGATGAGCGCGAGCTGGGACTCGGCGGAGCCGTCCTCCGGACCGGTGACCTGGAGCTCGATCCCCAGATCGGCGGCGGCGGCCTCGGCCCCGTCCACGATCTGCTGGATGAACGGGTTCCCCAGGACGTGGGTGACGAAGCCGAGCTTGATCGGCTCCTGGGCGGCGACCGGCGCTCCGAGCGCGGCCACCGTGAGGGCGACGGCGCCGCTAAGGGCCGTCAGCCTCATCGTCTTCGACATTCCTTCCTCCTCGATGGATGGATGGCTCTACGCCCGGCGCGGACCTCGCCCGGGCACGTCTGGTGGGCGGGCGCTACCCCGCGTCGACGACGTCGCGCGCCCTGCGGGTGCGCTGGCGCCGGACGAGCTGGTCGACCGTCACCGCGACGATGATCGCCGCGCCGGTGACGAAGATCGACCACTTGGCGTCGATCCCCAGGAAGAGGATCCCGCTCTGGATCGCCTGGATGATCACCGCGCCGAGGACGGCCCCGAGGATCGTCCCCCGGCCGCCCGAGAGCGGCGTCCCGCCGATGATCACCGCGGCCACGACCGGGAGGAGGAAGCTCTCCCCGGAGTTCGTGTCGATCGCGCCGCGGAAGCCGAAGAAGATGACACCCGCGAGACCGGAGACCGCGCCCATGAGGACGAGGACGAGGATCCGCGTCCGGTCCACCGGGATCCCGGCGAGCCGCGCGGCATCCGGGTTGCTCCCCATCGCCTGGACGCGGTACCCGAAGCGGGTCCGCTGAAGGAGGATGTGGAGGACGACGGCGAGGAGGACGAAGGCGACCGCCACGCTCGGGATGACATCGAAGAGCTTCCCGTCCCAGATCGTGAAGAAGGGGGCTTCCTTGTCCGGGGCGAGGATCGGCTTCGACTCGTTGACGATGAGCGAGAGGCCCCGGAAGGCGGAGAGGGTCCCGAGCGTGATGATGATCACGGGGATCTTCAGGCCCACGGAGAGGACCCCGTTGATGAGCCCGAGGAAGGCGCCGAAGGCGATCCCGCACAGCGCCGCGAGGAAGGGCTCGAGGCCCATGACCATCAGCTTGCCGGCGACGACCGCGGAGAAGTTGAACATCCAGCCCACGGAGAGGTCGATGTCCCGGATGACGATGACGAAGACCATCCCGACCGCGAGCATCCCGATGAAGGCGCCGCTGGAGAGGAGCTGGAAGAGGCTCTTGGGCTGGAGGAAGAGCGGGTTCGCCGTGCCGATGAGGGCGATCAGGGCGACGAGCGCGATGATCACACCCGCCTCTTCCGGCAGGCGGCTGCGCCACGAGCGGCGGCGGGCGGTCGGCGCCGAACCCCCGGGGGGCGTGGCTACGCCGGCGTCGGTCACGTCCTTCCTTCCTCCTCCATCGGGTCGTCGCCCGGTCTGGAAACGATACGCGACCGCGCAAGCCCGTGTCGCGGCCGGGCTGCGTCGGGGCCGCCCGAGCCGGTACTCTCGCCCCGGATCCCCGGTCACCGGCATCGCCGTCCATGGCGCTCCGGACCGCGGCCGGGCCGATCCGCCGGTGAGAGGGAGCGTGGACGATGGGTGAGTTCGAGGGGAGGGTCGCGATCCTCTTCGGGGCGGCGCGGGGCATCGGAGCGGCGGCGGCGCGCGGCTTCCACCGCGAGGGCGCGTCCGTCGTGGTCTGTGACGTCCTGGACGCCGAGGGGAGCGCCCTCGCGGCCGAGCTCGGGGAGCGCGCCCGGTACGTCCGCTGCGATGTGGCGGACGCGGCGGCGATCGAGGCCGCCTACCGCGCCGCGGACGCGGCCTTCGGCGGGGTGGATATCGTCCTCAATAACGTGGGGATCACCCGCTACGGCACGGTGGACGTCCTCTCGCTCGAGGACTGGGACTACTCGCTGCGGGTGAACCTGACCGCCCACTTCGTCTCCGCCCACCACGCGATCCCGCGCCTCCGGGCCCGGGGCGGCGGCGTGATCGTCAACACCTCGTCCATCCTCGGGCACGCCTCGCAGAAGACGACCGCCTCGTATGCGGCGGCCAAGGCGGGGATCCAGGGCCTGACCCGGACGATCGCGATCGACCACGCCACCGAGGGGATCCGCTGCGTGAGCATCTCCCCCGGCACGATCGACACCCCGCTCGTGCGCCACGTGGCGAGCGGCTTCGGCGAGACCGAGACGGTCCTCGGGGCATGGGCGGCGGCCCACCCGGTGAACCGGCTCGGGACCGCCGAGGAGGTCGCCGAGACGATCCTCTTCCTTGCCTCCCCCCGCGCCGGCTTCATCACCGGCTCGGACATCCTCATCGATGGCGGCATCCGCTCGGAGCTCTACGCATGACCGGACCGAACCCCGACCCGATCGTCTCCACCCTCCGCCGGCTCGGCTACAGCGCGGTCGTCTCGGACGCCTGCGACCGGGCCGGGCTGCGCGCCCAGACGCTGGCCCCGGGGATCCTCCCGCTCGACCCGGCGGGTCCCGTCCTCGTGGGGCGGGCGCGCCCGGTCCACAGCGGGGTCGTCACCGTCCCGTCCGATCCGCCCTATGGCGCGGAGATCGCCTTCGTCGATTCGCTCCGCCCGGACGACGTCGTGGTGGGGAAGGTCGATGCGCCGACCGCCTTCTGGGGCGAGCTCTTCTCGACCGCCGCCCGCGCCCGCGGTGCCGCCGGGATCGTCATCGACGGCTGGATCCGCGACCAGTCCCGGATCCTCGCGATGGGCTTCCCGGCCTTCGTCCGTGGCGGCCACCCCACGGACTGCCACGGGCGCCTCTCGATCGACGCGGTCGATCTCCCCGTCGAGGTGGGGGGCGTGCTCGTCCATCCCGGCGACGTCGTCGTCGCGGACCGGGACGGGATCGTCATCGTCCCCGCGGATGCGGCCGCCGCGGTCACCGCCACGGTCGTGGAGAAGGCCGAGACCGAGGACCGGGCACGCCTCCTCCTGGAATCGGGCGCCTACCTCCGGGATGCCTGGGAGCGCTTCAAGGTCCTCTGAGCGCCGCCCCGGGACCGTTCCCGGCCGCGGATCGCCCCGTCAGATGCCGGAGACCTCCGCTCCCTGGATATCCAGCGTCGGGCCGAGGACGAAGGGCGCGTCCGCCGGCTGGGGGACCGTCCCGGCGGCGAGCGCCTCCTCGGAGAGCGGCCGGTCCCAGACCGTCACCAGGCCTCCGTCCGGCGCCACGACGACCATCCGCGCCCCCGTGGGGGTGCTCACGAAGGCGGCATCGGCGCCGGCCGGGTAGCCCGCGTCCGCGAGCTCGAGCCGGTCGACCTCCTCCAGCGGGAGCTCGCGGTGGGGGTTCGGATCCGGCGGCCGGGCGACGCCCGAGACGCTGAAGCTCCCCGGACCGTGGTGGACCGCCTCGCGGAGGAGGATCACCTCTCCCGGCCCGGCCAGCGCGCTCACGGCGATCGCGGCGAACCCGCCGGTCATGGCGTAGGGGAAGCCGAGCGCCACGTCCACGCCGCCGGTGATCTCGGGGATCACGTGCTCGCCCGTCTGGACGGGGTCGAGGCGGTCGTGGAGGTCCGGCATCACGCCCTCGGCATCCCCGAAGAGATCGAAGTCCCAGGTCCGGATCGTGGCCGGCATCCCCGGCCCGCTCCCGGTGACGAGCGTGTTCCGCCCGCCCTCGCGCAGCATGCCGACGGCGACGTTGACGCCGCCCCGGAAGCTCTCGTCGTAGGCGAGCCGGTCGAAGAGGACCTTGCCGTTCCGGCCGTCCAGGAGGAGGACGCGCGGCTCCGCATCGACTCCGGCACCCACCACGAGGTCGTCATAGCCGTCCGCGTTCAGGTCGCCCAGGGCGAGCGACCCGACCGGACCCCAGAGGGGGAGGTCCGCCCCCGAGGCGATCGGCGTCTTCCACGCCGCGCTGCCCCGGAAGGTCGCCCACGGCCGGGAGCTCCCCTCCGCTCCTGCGACCGCGATATCCGGCAGGGTGTCTCCGTCCACATCGCCGACCGCCGTGAGGAGTCGCCCCTGGTAGCCGGGGAAGGGGACCACCTGCGACAGGACCCGCAGGTCGTCGCCGCGGATGACGGTCACCGCCGTGCCCTCGGGGCTCGGCCCGCTCACGACGAAGATCGTCTCGTCCGGGATCGAGCGGATGAGGGTCATCATCCCGCGGTCCTCGTGGGGGAGCCGGTGGCAGTGCTCCACGTAGACCCCGAGATAGCTCCGGATCCGCACGCGCAGGGTGACCCGCCCCGGCTCCACCACGGAGCCGTCCGGACCGATGAGCGGGTCACCGCCCGGTCCGGTGAGCGCGGGCGGGATGTTGAAGATGTCCTGTTCGTGGTCGTCCGGGGTCGCCCGGCCGAGGTCGGCCACGGCCTGGACCGTGGGGTACTCGCCGGGGTCGGTCGTGGTGCCCGGATCGAGTGGCGCGATCGCCTCCAGGAGGACCGCGTCCTGGACGTGCGCATGGAACGGGTGATGGAGGCTGGAGGCGTTCGCGATCACCCAGTCCTCCACCGACCCCACGCGCGGCTGATCCATCCGGTTGTAGGGGAAGAGCCCGTCATCGATGGGGAAGTTGTTCGGCTGCTCGGCGGTGGCCGGCAGGACGCTCCCGAAGACGAAGCCCCGGGTGCGCTCCGCGGGACCGGTCACCGGGATCGGCTCCGGGAGCTGGGAACGGGTCGTCAGCTGGGGCGGGGTGGGGACGTGGAGCCCGGCCACCCGGCGGTCCGTGTAGCCGATCGCGAGGACCGTGCGCGTGTAGTCGCGCCAGCCCGGGATCGCCTTCTCCTCCTGCCAGTAGTAGGCGCTCGCGTCGCCCGTCCCGGAGCGGTTCTCCACCTGGATGAGGCGGATCACGTTCCCCGGCGTTGAGGCACCCTGGACGAGGATCGCCATCCGGCCACCCTGGCCGAGGAGGACGCCGCGGCCGGCCTCGCCCTCGATCACGTGGGGTGCGGGCATCGCCGTCCCGTCATACGAGACGACCGTCATCGCCACGGGGGTCCCCACGAGCTCGCTGTTCCGGGCCTGGTCCGCCGGGACCTCCTCCAGGGCGAGGACGTAGCTTGCGCTGCCGGTGATGTTCGAGAAGGCCCAGACCTGCGATTCGGGCGGCAGGCCCCGCTCCGGGTCCGCGGCGTTGATCCGGATGCTCGGCATCTTCCGGCCGTTCACGGTGTAGATCATCTGTCCGCGCGGCGGCATCGCCGTCCCGGTGTGGAGGTAGGCGGAGGCGTCGATCAGGCGGCCGTCCGTGGGCTCCTGGACGTTGTAGCGGATCATCATCGGGTAGATCGGGAGGCCGTCCAGCTCCAGGTAGTCGCCGTCCGGCCGGCCCACCACGATATGGCCGGCGAGCCCCTCGTAGACCTGGTCGTCCGTGATCCCGTGGATGTGCGGGTGGTACCAGTAGAGGCCGTGCTCCTGGTCCGCGGGGATCCGGTAGCGGTACGCGTTCGAGCGGCCCGGGGGGATCGCGAGCAGGACGTTGTCGCTGTTCCCGGAGGGTGAGACGGAGAGCCCGTGGAGGTGCAGGTTGAGGGGCTGGTCCAGGGTGGACGCCTCGGTCTCGCCCACCCCCTTGAAGAGGATCGGGGGGAGGTCGTTGATGTAGTCCACCATCAGCGTGTCGCCGGGGTGGATGATCCAGGTGGGCGCCACGTAGGGGCTCGTGTCGCCCTTGGTCATCTCCCCCTTCCCGTCCACCAGCTCCTCGTCGTAGATCAGCATCCCCTTGTAGAGGACGTCGTTGATCGTGGAGAGCTGCTCGGAGGCCTTCACCCGCAGGTGGAGGACCCCGTTCCGGCTCTCGAAGGTCGTGGGGAGCTGGAGCGGAGCGCTCGGCGGCTGGACGGCGGGTGCGGCGGGGTCCGCAGGGAGCTCGATCGCGCCGGCCGCCACCGCAGGGGCGGTCACGGGTCGGGCGGCCGGCGGTCGCGCGGCGCCGAGCGTGCCGGCCGGCACGGAGACGAGCATCAGAGCGGCGATGCCCACGGTGATCGATCGATGGCGAGACACGACCTTCCTCCCTGCCTTGCGGACCCGCGCAGATGATGCCGTCTCCGGCGGCACCCCGTCAGGGGAGAAGGACGGTCCGGAAGACCCGGCCCTCCCGCAGATCGCCGAGCGCGGCATCCGCCTCCACGAGCGGCCGGGTGTGGGCGACGAGGTGGTCCACGGAGATCGTCCCGGCGAGCCACAGGTCGATCGCATCCCGGATGTCCTCCGGGATGAAGCCCCGTGAGCCGAGGACGGAGAGCTCGCGCCAGAAGATCTCCGCGGCGCGGACGGAGAAGGGCTCGAGCGCGCCGCCGATGAGGACGACCCGTCCGCCCGGGCCGCCGATCGCGATCGCCTGCTCGTCCACCCGCGCATCGCCCACGCACTGGATCACGACATCCGCCCCGTAGCCACCCGCCGCCTCCCGCGCGGCCGCCACCACATCGCCATCGTTCGCGCCGATGACGAGGTCTGCACCCAGCTCCCGCGCCAGCTGCTGCTTGGCCGCGGACCGCGTCACCGCGATCACCCGCGCGCCCATCGCCTTCCCCAGCTGGACCGCGGACGATCCGAGCCCGCCGACCCCGAGGACGACGAGCGTCTCCCCGGCCTGGAGGTGGGCGACCCGCTTCAACCCGTGGAGCGGGGTGGCGACTGCGTCCGTCAGGACGGCGAGGACCGCGGGCGGGACCGGCGCGGGGGGCCGGACGAGCGAGCTGACGGGGCGCAGGACGTATTCCGCGAAGGCGCCGTCCACGTCCACGCCCATCCGCGTCACGTGGGGGCTGATGTTCGGCCGCCCCGCAGCCGCCCAGCGGTCTCCCGGTGGCGTGGAGATGTAGTAGAGCGCGACCTGGTCGCCCACGGCATAGCCGGTCACCCCGTCCCCGAGCGCGTCGATCCGCCCGGCGGCCTCGTGGCCGGGGACGATCGGCCACGGGACCTTCGCCCCGAAGCCCCCCTCCTGGAGGAAGTGGTCCGATCCGCAGACGCCGCACGCCTCCACCCGGACGCGGACCTCGCCGGGGCCCGGCTCGGGGACCGGACGGGTCGCGATCCGTGCCGGCTGCCCCACCCCCGGCAGCTCGGCGACACGCATCGTGGGCACCCTATGCGCCGTCGTCCGGGGTCCGCACCGCGCCACCGCGCACCGCGACCCCCTCCAGCTCCACGAGCATGCCGGGGAAGACGAAGCCCACGACGACCGCGGTGGAGGCCGGGTAGGGCTCCTTCAGATAGTCCGCCCGGATCCGCTTGAAGTCCGCGTACTGGGCGGCGTCGGAGAGATAGGCATTGAGCCGGACCATGGAATCGAGGGAGGCGCCCTGCTCCCGGAAGACCCGGTCGAGGTTCTCGAAGGCCTGCCGGCACTGCGTCTCGAAGTCCGGCGCGCGGAAGCCGCCCTCCGGCAGGAAGCCCGCCTGGCCGGAGGAGAAGACGAGGTCCTCCACGCGTACGGACTGGCTGAAGTGGAGCGCCCCCTGCCAGGGGAACGCGAAGCTCGTGACCTTGGGCTTCACCACGTGACGAACCCTCCTGCGACGTTGATCGTCTGGCCGGTGAGATAGGACGCGCGGTCCGAGAGGAGGAAGCAGATGACCTCGGCGGCCTCCTCCGGGGTCCCGGCGCGCCGCATCGGGGTCATCGCGAGCCGTTCCGCGTTCAGGGCGGCGGGCGACATCCCCCGGATCGGTGCGTTGAGCGCGAGGAAGCGCTCCTGCATCGGGGTATCGATGATCCCCGGCAGGACCGCGTTGACCCGCATCCCGCGCGCCGCGTTCGCGGTCGCGAAGGAGCGCGTGAGGGACATCACCCCCGCCTTGGCGGCGGCATAGACGGTCACCTCCGGGATCGCGCCGGTCTTCCCGGCGACCGACGTGAGGGTGACCACCGACCCGTGGTCCGGGAGGCGGGGCGTGAAGGCCTGGAGGAGGAAGAAGACGGAGCGGAGGTTCGCGTCCAGGAGCCGGTCCCAGTCCGCCTCCGTCACCGCCGCGATCGGCTGGCCCTGCGTCTCGCCGTGCGCGATGACGAGGCCGTCCACCGCCCCGCCCTCCCGGACGAGGCGCTCGCGGTCCGCCGCGTGGGTCATGTCGCCGCGGAAGGGGATCGCCCCCTCCGCCGCGATCGCCGCGCTGCCCTCCGCGGAGCGCGCCACGCCGATCACCACCGCCCCGCGCGCGACCGCGAGACGGGCCGTGGCGCGGCCGATGCCGGATCCCGCGCCGGTCACGACGATCCGGCGCCCCTCGAGCTCCGCGGCGGTCATCCGCGGCTCAGTACATGAGGAAGCCGCCGGAGACGTTGATCGTCGACCCGGTGATGTAGGCGGCGTGGTCCGAGGCGAGGAAGACGACCGGCCCCGCGCAGTCCGCCGGCTCGCCCACGTAGCCGAGCGGGGTCTGCTTCTTCATGTTCTCGTAGACCTCGGTGGGGAGGTCGGTGAGGAGCATCGGGGTGTGGATCTGGCCGGGCGAGATGCAGTTCACGGTGATCCGGTGCGGTCCGTAGGTCCGGGCCAGGCCGCGGCTCATCGTGGTCACGCCGCCCTTGGTGGCCGCGTAGGGGAGCGACCCGCCGAAGCCGCCCGTCCACCAGCCCTGGGAGCTGAAGAGGATGATCCGGCCGCCGTTCCCCTGCTCCACCATCGCGTTCGCCACGGTCCGGCAGAGGAAGAAGGTCGCCTTCACGTTGATGTCGTTCTGGAAGTCCCAGTCCTCCTCGGTCACCTCGTCCAGGCTCTTCCGGCGCCGGAGGACGGCCGCCGTGTGGGCGAGGACGTAAAGGTTCCCGAAGGCCGCGCGCGCCTGCGCCACGAGCCCCGCGTGCCCCGCGAGGTCGCCGAGGTTCGCCGCCACCCCGATGTGGCCGCTTCCGGCCAGGCCGGCGACGACCTCGTCCACCTTCGCCTGGTCGAGATCGACGGCCATCACCTTCGCCCCGGTCTGGGCGAAGGCCTCCGCGACGGCACGGCCGATGCCGCCCGCCGCACCCGTGACGATGACGCCCTTGCCGTCCAGCCCGGCGCCCACACTCCAGGTCATCTCGCTCTCCTCCTGATCGCGGCGGGCTAGGCGAGCGCGCCGAACTTCTTGGGGTCGGCGAGGACGGTCGCGCTGTCGTAGTGACGGACGACGTCCTCGATGATCTCGATGCCCAGCCCCGGCTTCGTGGGCGGGTAGACCCAGCCGTTCACGTGCTCGAAGGGCTCGCTGACGAGGTCATGCTGCATCGGGTTGCGGAGCGGCTTGAACTCGAAGAGCTTCGCGGACGGGGTGCTGAAGCTGACCGCGAGGCTCGCCGCGGAGCAGATCGCGCTCGACCACGCGTGCGCGTTGCTCTGGCGCTTGTAGAACTCGACCCGCTCGGTCGCCTTCTTGAAGCCGGTGATCCCCTCGGCACGGCCCGGGTCGATGCCGACCACGTCCACGGTCCCGGTCGCGAGGACCTCCTCGAAGCCGCGCAGGTCCCATTCCTTCTCGCCGTAGGCGATGAGCGAGGTCGTCTTCCCGCGCAGGTTCCGGTAGCCCTCCGGGTCCCACTCCATGAGGGGCTCCTCGATCCAGTGGAGCCCGAACTCCTCGAAGGCCTGGACGCGACGGACCGCGGTCATCACGTCCCACTTGATCGCCCAACCGCAGTCGAGCATGATCATCGCCTTCTCGCCGAGGCCCTCGCGCATCCGGCGCATGTACTCCACGTCCCGGTCGTGCTCATAGCCCAGGCGCGCGTTGCCGCGCTTGCCCAGGCCCACCTTCACGCCGTGGAGGCCGGGGGCGACCCACTCCTGGGCCTCCTCCACCATCGCACCGATATCCTCGTAGTGCGCGTGGCAGGAGGCGATCACGGGGAGCTTCTCGTGGACCGCGCCGCCGAGCAGGTCGAGGACGCTCGCGCCGAGGATCTTCCCCTTGATGTCCCAGAGCGCCATGTCGATCGCGGCGACCGCGTAGCTGGCGATCCCGCCGCGGTAGCCGTACCACCACTTCTTGTCGCGCAGCTGGTGCCAGATCGCGATGTTCCCGAGGGGGTCCTTCCCCACGACCCGCTCGGCCATCCCCTCGATGATCGCCTTCGTCGCGAAGTTCGCCTCCGGGAACTGGGTGATCGATTCGCCCCAGCCCACCACACCGTCCGCGGTCGTGATCTTCACGAGGCAGAGATGGCGGAGCGCGTTGAAGTCGTTCGGCTCCGGGTAGCTGACCGGGATCGGCTCGACCTTGACGATCCTGTCCATCGATCCTCCTCGTCCCCACGGTGGCTGCGGCCGGGGCCCGCGCTGCAAACGGTTCTGGGCCGCGAGTGTAGGGCACCCGCCGAGCCGCGGGCGGGGCCCCGGCGCAGGGCCTGCCGCCGGCGGACGGGCACCCGGTGCTAGATTTCCGGCGGTCCCGGCGGGCGGTGCGCCGATGGTCGGCACACTGGACCGGCGCCGGGCGGAATCGGCGGGGGTCCCGTGGTGAAGCTTCGTTCTGCCGCGATCGTCGCACTCTCCTTCGCGCTTCTGGCGCCGCCCGCCGCCGCGCAGGAGCCGGCCACGAGCAGCGTCCTCTTCGACGGTGTCGGGTTCACCTTCGACGCCGCCCTCGGGGACGGCGTCGCGGCGTCGCGGGTCCCGTTCGTGGCGGCGGTGGAGGGATCCATGGACCCTGCGGTCCCCGAACACCTCCGTCTCACGACCTACGTCGCTCCTCGCAAGGCCAGGACGATCGCCACGGTGGAGTTCTACGAGATCTCCCAGCTGGCGGATGCGCCGGAGACGATGGCGACGGTCGAGCGCCTGCGCACCCTCCTTGCCGGACGGCCGGACCCGGCGGTCCTTGCGGACGACCCGCAGCAGCTTCCGAAGATGGGCGATCCGGATTCCCCGGCGCTGCGTGCCCGGGTCGCCTACGTGGACCAGCCCGGGCTTTCCGGGGTCGTCTACCTCGGGTATGACAGTCTCGTCGCGGACCTGCTGGACCCCGACCTCTTCGCGTACGTCTTCCACGGTCTCAGCGACGACGGCCGCTGGTACGTCAAGGCGTCCATCTCCCCGAAGACCGAGCTCCTCCCCACGTACGGGATGGCCGCCCAGAGGAAGGCGGTCCGCCGGATCACGCGCACCGAGCAGGCGTACGACGCGTACATCGCGGAGAGCCGGACGACGCTGGAGGAAGCGACCCCCGACGCCTTCACGCCGAGCCTGTCCAGCCTGGACGACCTGATCGCCACGATCGTCGTGCCCGGTGAGGTCCCCGCGCCGATCCCCTCGCCCGCCGGCTGACCGCCGGGCCCCACGGCCGGCGCTTCCTCGGAGCGGGCTCGCCGTCCCCGGTGGGCGGCGAGCCCGTCAGGCGGTCCGGGGTCCGTCCGCGGCGCGGAAGGCGACCGGTGCCTGCTCGAGCCGGACGAGCCGCCGGTCCCGTGACGCGAGCTCGCGGCGCCCGAACGCGAAGGCGGAGACCGCCTCCCAGATGAAGACCCACGAGGCGATCACGAGGACGTTGTCGATCAGCCACTCGAAGTCGCCGAAGACGGGTCCATCGGAGCGGTGGTGGCCGAGGATGATCGGGATGAGGTGCCCGATCATGAGCGGCAGCAGGCCGGCGAAGAGGAGCCCGAAGATCCGGCGGCGATTGGCGGCGATCTCATCGGCGAGCGACGCCCGCCGCAGCTCGAATCCTGCCCGGAGCGCGGTCGTGATCCCCGGCTCGCGCGCCGGGTCGAGGGACTCGGCCGAGAGCATCACCACGATCCGGAGCGGCTCCTTCGCCGGGAGGACGTCCAGGGCGCCCTCCAGGTAGTCCTCCACGTCCTGGCTCACGCGCCGGAGGTCGTCCGGACCCGCATCGAGCGGATCGAAGAGGTCGTCGTAGCCGGCGATCCGCATCCGCACCTCGGTCCGGCCGTCGGTCGCGTCGCGGGGGAAGGCTCGGTCGAGTCGTGCGTGTCGGCTGGGCATGCGCGACAGGATAGGCCGTCGACCACGACACGGGAATCCCGGTCCGGATGCCGTCGCGCCACGGTGGTCCGGCGGGCGCGCCCGGGGCGTATCATCCCGCCGTCGGTCGCGAGGTACGGAGATGGAGGGGCAGAGGATGGCCAAGCTGCGCGTCGGTGTCATCGGAGCGGGTTCATGGACCGTGAGCTCGCACCTCCCCAACCTCGTCCGCCGCCAGGAGATGGGCGAGGTCGAGCTCGTCATCGTCAACCGGCGCGACCCGGTCCTCCTCGAGAAGGTCCGCAGCAAGTTCGGCTTCCAGAAGGCCACGACCCGCTGGGAGGACGTGATCGCCGAGCGGCCGGATATCGTCGTGGTGGGGAGCCCGCCCGGCTACCACTTCGCGCAGAGCAAGGCGGCCCTCGAGGCGGGCGCCCAGGTGATGTGCGAGAAGCCCTTCACCCTGAACCCTGCCGATGCCTGGGAGCTGGACGCGACCACGAAGCGCACGGGGAACCAGCTCTTCGTGGCGTACGGCTGGAACTACCGCCCGATGGTCGTCCAGGCGCACCGCCTGATGCACGAGGAGGGCGGGATCGGCGAGATCGAGCACATCTCGATCCACATGGATTCCGTCACCCGGGAGCTCCTCTCGGAGACGGGCGCCTATCCCGATGCAGACCCGGAGACCGTCCCGCAGCCCGATTCGTGGAGCCGGCCGGAGACCTCCGGCGGCGGCTACGGGCAGGCGCAGCTGACCCACGCGCTCGGTGTCGCGCTGTGGCTCACGGACCTGCGTGGGGAGG
This sequence comes from Chloroflexota bacterium, assembly GCA_017853275.1. Lineage (GTDB taxonomy): Bacteria > Chloroflexota > Limnocylindria > Limnocylindrales > CSP1-4 > JAFMJV01. The sequence continues at coordinate 3,479 of JAFMJV010000006.1, read as the reverse complement.
CGGCCTTCGCCCTCATGAGCGCGCCGCTCGGGGCGAAGGTGGAGCTCCACGACGCGGTGACGATCCGCTTCACGAACGGGGCGATCGGCACGATGGCGGGTGCATCCGGCCACCTCGGCTCCGCGGGCAACCGGCACGCGGTGGAGCTGCGTGCGATGGGCAGCCGGGGCCAGTTCCACCTCGACCTGCGCGACAACGTCCTCTGGAAGTACCTCGCCGGCGGCACGGAGACCCGCGTCCCGCTCGCGTCGGACGCCGGCCTCTACAACTGCCAGGGCCCGATCGATGCCGTCGTGGACGCGGCCCTCGGCCGGAAGCCCGCGAACAACTCGCCCGCCGAGCTCGGGGCGCGGACGGTGGAGATCCTCGAGGCCTCCTACCGCAGCGCGAAGAGCGGGCGCCTGGAGAGCGTCGCCACCCTCGACCGCCGCCCGGCCTGACCCCCGATCCGGGGCGGCCCCGTCCGCTCCGCCCGGGTCAGGCGATCGCGTAGAGGCGGCTCTCCGCGTCGATCCGCCGTGGCTGCGTGGTGCCGTCACCGGCGAGCCCCGCGACCTCCGCCCAGCCCGGCTCGTTGAAGACGAGGTAGCCGGGCTCGAGCCGGTCCACCGCGAAGGGTGAGGCCCCGGGGTCACGCCCCGGCAGGAGGACGGGCCCGGCATCCACCTGCCAGCGCGCGTCGTCGTTGGAGACGTTGATCGTCGTGACCGGGTACTCCAGCGTGTAGGTCGTCCCGTCCTCGGTCCAGCGGGTCCGTCCCGCGATCCGCCGCCCGGCGAGCGCCGCTGACCGGATCGCTCGGTGATCCGCCAGGGCCTCCAGCCGCTCCGCCCGGACCGAGACGATCCGCAGCTCCAGCATGCGCGCCGGGATCCCGCTGTGCGTGGGCATCTCCGCACCGAGCGCGATCGTGCTCCGGGACTCCCGTCCGTCCGCCACCGTCCGGCGCAGGAAGGCGGTCTCGCGATCGTGGATGACGATCGCGGTGAAGGTCGCGACCGGCTCCTGGATCAGGCCGGCCGGGCGGTACATCGATTCGGCGATGCAGGGGTGGGTGAGCCACGCCTCCACCGGCGGCTCGCCCGGGCGCTCCACGCGGATCGAGGCGGCCAGCTGCATCCGGGGCGTGTGGTCGAAGGCGCCGCTCGTGCGGAAGAAGAAGGCGCCGTGGAGGTGGTCGTGGAGCGGGAGGGCGAAGGGGTCCTGGTCGTCGCGCATCTCGTCCCGGACGATAGCGGCCCGCCGCAGGTCCCGTGCGCGCCCCGGACCTTCGGCCGGTCGACGGCTGCTGCGGTCTGGTCCGTTCGGGGGATGGAGGGGGCCCACGCGTCCCGGCATCCTCCCTGCAGACCGGCCCACCTCACGGGTCGCGGAGGGAGAGGGAGACGATGCGGTTCGGACGAACGCTTCTCAGCGCGGCGATGGCGCTCGCGATCGTCGGTGTCGCCGTCCCCTCCGCCCGCGTGGGCGCCGCCACGGACGGCCTGGCGGCGGCCTTCACGGCGATCCGCGGCGGGACCGTCTGGCCCGTCCAGGGTGGGACGCGGGACGCGATCACGAGCACCCTCGGCCCGCGCATCCGTGCCGCCACGGATGCCTATGACTGGCATCGCGGGATCGACCTCCACGCCCCGGAGGGGACGCCGGTCGTGGCCGCGCTCGCCGGCGAGCTCTTCGGGGTCCGTGACTACGCGGACGGTGGGCTGACCGTCATCCTCCGCCACGCCTTCCCGGAGCCGGTCCTCTTCCAGGGGCGCTCGCTCACCCTCTTCTACACCTTCCATATGCATCTTTCGGAGATCGAGCCCGCGCTCGCCGCCGCGGCCGCCGCAGGCGAGACGCCGGCCGTCGCCCGCGGCGAGCGGATCGGCCGCGTCGGTCATACCGGGAACGCGTTGAGCGACCACCTCCACTGGGAGCTGCGGGTCGGGACCCCCTACTCGCTCGAGTGGCAGCTCGCGAACCCCGGCTCGCGCTACGGCGCGGATGCCTTCGGGTTCGACCCCCACGTCCACCCGATGCTCCTCGTCCCGCCCCCTTCCTCCCACGGGATGAGCCTCTCGGTCACCACGAAGCCCACCCCCACGGCGGACGGGCTCGTGCGCATCGCGACGAGCGATGACGACCCGCTCCTCGACCGGGTGGAGGTGCGCGTGGTCCGCCGCTCGGACGGACGCCTCCTCCAGGGCCACACCCTCGACCTGGACGAGCGGATCGGCTACGACGCCCGCACGACGGCGGCGCTGGATACCCCGGACACCTCCCGGCCGTGGCTCTCGCCGGTCCCCTTCGGCAGCACGTCGACCTGGACGACCGCCCTCGTCCTCCCCGCCTCGTGGTGGAGCGGTGTCGCGGGCGTGCGCGTGCGGACCACGGTCCGGATCGTGGACGCGTGGGGCCGCTCGACCTCGATCTCCTGGTAGGCCCGGGGGTCGGGCCGGGCGTTCAGCCCGCGCGCATCCCCCATGCGGCGAGCGCGCGCTGCCGCGCCCCCTCCGCATCGTAGGAGAAGGCGCGCGCCGGGTTCTCCACCGTCATCCGGTGGATCTGCGCCTCGGTGACGCCGCGCGCCCGCAGGAGCGGCAGGAAGCTCTGGATCACGTTCGCGTAGCCCGGTCCGCCGTACTGCGCGAGCTGGTCCAGGAGGCAGATGTCGTTCGACAGCATGACCTGGTCCACGAGCCCTTCCGCGCAGAAGGCGGCCACGTTGTCCGCCCGGACCTCGAGCGGGGCGTAGCCGCCCACGAAGGCCAGGTTGTCGATGTTCAGGTAGGCGCCGGTCTCCGCGATCGGGAGCCACCAGTGGATCCCCACCCGGTCGCCGAGGTGCGAGACGACGACCCGGTCGGACGGAACGCCTTCCTCGCGGAGAAGGGCGAGCTGCTCCACGGCGAGCTCGCCGAAGTGCGTCGTATGGGTGAGGATCGGGACGCCCGTCCGCCGGTGGGCGCGGCCGGCGGCCCGGAAGACGCGCTCCTGGGCGGGCGTGATGAAGTCGCGCTCCGTCCCGATCTCCCCGATGAAGCCCGCCCGCACGTCCGTCCCGTCCTGGCCGAGGACGAGGTCCCGGACCATCCGGTCCGCCAGCTGGTCCGGCATCTCCTCGCGGATGTAGGTGGGGTAGCAGCGCTCGCGGTACCAGCCGGTCCCCATGACGAGGTTGAGGCCGGTCCGCTCCGCGAGCCGGCGCATCCCGGCCGGCTGCCGCTTCAGGCCGATGCAGGTGGGGTCGATGATCGTCCCGCCGCCTGCCGCCCGGAAGAGCTCCAGCTCCCGCGCCATCACATCCTCGTCATCGAGGATCCAGGCATAGGACGAATCCCCGAAGAGCCCGAAGGCGTCGATGAGGACATGGTCATGGGTGAGCGTGTTGCCCATCGCCTCGGGGGCGATCGGCCCGAGGACGGTGACGACCTGGGGGCTGCCGGCGTTCATGCTCCGCAGGCCCGCCGCGCGGCCACCACGACCTCGGAGGCCTC
>JAFMJV010000065.1 GCA_017853275.1 Chloroflexota bacterium | reverse complement strand
CACAGCCACTACGGCCGGATCTGCCCGATCGAGACCCCGGAAGGGCCGAACATCGGCCTCATCGGCTCCCTCGCCACCTACGGGCGGATCAACGAGTACGGCTTCATCGAGACCCCCTACCGGCGCGTCAAGCGCACGGTGGCCTGGGACGATGCCGAGCTCGAGCGCGAGGAGGCGGACGCCGACCTCCTCGGCAAGGACGGCAAGGTCGTCCTGAAGAAGGGTGAGCGCTTCACGAAGGACGCCGCCGCGGAGCTCAAGCGCCAGAAGGCCTCCGCCTTCCCGGTCCGCCCGCGCGTCACGGACGAGATCGTCTACCTCGCCGCCTATGACGAGGAGGAGCGCTACGTCGCCCAGGCGAACGCGGCCCTCGATGACGAGGGTCACTTCGTCGCCGAGCGCGTCCCCGCCCGCCACCGCCACGAGTTCCCCGAGGCGCGGCCGCAGCAGATCGACTTCATGGACGTGAGCCCGAAGCAGGTCGTCTCGGTCGCCACCGCGCTCATCCCGTTCCTCGAGCACGACGACGCGAACCGCGCGCTCATGGGCTCGAACATGCAGCGCCAGGCGGTCCCGCTCCTCGAGCCGGAGTCGCCGATCGTCGGCACCGGCATGGAGGGCCGCGCCGCCCGCGACTCGGGCCAGGTCGTCCTCGCCCGCCGCGCGGGCACCGTCCTCTCCGTCACCGCGGAGCAGATCCTCGTGGAGCCCGCGGACGGGATGCCCGGAGACCTGGACACCTACCGCCTCGAGCGGTTCGTGCGCTCCAACCAGGGGACCTGCATCAACCAGCGGCCGATCGTGGACGTGGGCGACCGCGTCGCGGCGGGCCAGGTGATGGCGGACAGCTCCTCCACGGAGCGCGGCGAGCTGGCGCTCGGCCGGAACGTCCTCGTCGCCTTCATGAGCTGGGAGGGTGGGAACTACGAGGACGCGATCGTCCTCAGCGACCGCCTCGTCCGCGAGGACGTCTTCACCAGCATCCACATCGAGAAGCACGAGATCGAGGCCCGGGACACGAAGCTCGGCCCCGAGGAGATCACCCGCGATATCCCGAACGTCGGCGACGAGTCCCTCAAGGACCTCGACGAGGAAGGGATCATCTACGTCGGGGCGGAGGTCCAGCCGGGCGACATCCTCGTGGGCAAGATCACCCCCAAGGGGGAGACGGAGCTCACGGCGGAGGAGCGCCTCCTGCGCGCGATCTTCGGCGAGAAGGCCCGCGAGGTGAAGGACTCGAGCCTCCGCCTTCCGCATGGCGAGCGCGGCAAGATCGTGGATGTCCGCGAGTTCACCAAGGAGGACGTGGACCGGCCGGGCGTCAACCGCCTGATCCGCGTCTCCGTCGCCGCCAAGCGGAAGATCTCCGTGGGCGACAAGATGGCCGGCCGCCACGGGAACAAGGGCGTCGTGGCCAAGATCCTCCCGCAGGAGGACATGCCCTTCCTGCCGGACGGCACCCCGGTGGACATCATCCTCAACCCGCTCGGCGTGCCGAGCCGCATGAACATCGGCCAGATCCTCGAGACCCACCTCGGGTGGGCGCTGAGCGAGCAGGCGCGTGCCTCGGGCGTCCTGGAGAAGGCGGCCACCGCCGTCTTCGATGGGGCCACGGAGGAGCAGATCGAGGGCGAGCTCCGCAAGGCCGGCCTCCCGATCTCCGGGAAGGTCCGCCTCCGCGACGGCCGCACCGGCGATGAGTTCGACCGCGAGATCACCGTCGGCTACATCTACATGCTCAAGCTCCACCACCTGGTGGAGGACAAGATCCACGCCCGCTCCACCGGCCCCTACAGCCTCATCACCCAGCAGCCTCTCGGCGGCAAGGCCCAGTTCGGTGGCCAGCGCTTCGGCGAGATGGAGGTCTGGGCGCTCGAGGCCTACGGTGCCGCGAACATCCTCCAGGAGCTCCTCACCGTGAAGTCGGACGACGTCATGGGCCGGGTGCAGACCTACGAGGCGATCGTCAAGGGCGAGGACATCCAGGCTCCGGGCGTCCCGGAGTCGTTCAAGGTGCTCATCAAGGAGCTCCAGAGCCTCGGGCTGAACGTCGAGATCCTCAACGAGAACGAGGAGGAGATCCACTTCGTGGACGCAGACGCCTCCTATCCGCTCCCCGACCTCGGCGGGATCAATCTCGCCGGCTTCGAGGACTGATCCGCCACCCACCCACGCTCCCCCCGCGGGGCATCCCCCGCTCCGAGACCACCCGCCGCGCCGCGAGCGACGGGATGAAGGAGAACGATGCTCGAGGTCAACAACTTCAACGCCATCCGGATCTCGCTCGCTTCCCCCGAGCAGATCCGTGACTGGTCCAAGGGCGAGGTCACGAAGCCCGAGACGATCAACTACCGGACGCTCCGGCCGGAGAAGGACGGGCTCTTCGACGAGCGGATCTTCGGGCCCTCCCGGGACTGGGAGTGCTACTGCGGCAAGTACAAGCGGATCCGCTACAAGGGGATCATCTGCGACAAGTGCGGCGTGGAGGTCACGCGCGCCAAGGTCCGCCGCGAGCGGATGGGTCACATCCAGCTCGCCAGCCCCGTCAGCCACATCTGGTACTTCAAGGGGACCCCGAGCCGGCTCGGCATCCTCCTGGACATGAGCCCGCGGAACCTCGAGCGGGTCCTCTACTTCGCGGACTACTACGTCACGTGGGTGGATGAGGACGCCCGGCGGCGCCTCCTCGAGCAGCTCGAGGAAGAGGCCGAGGGTCGCGGCGGACGGTCCGGCAAGGAGCTCGCGGCGCTCGAGGACGAGCTGCGTGCAGAGGTCCATCGGGAGACGGACGAGCTGCGCTCGGGCCTGGCCCGCTTCCGCGAGGAGGCGGAGCAGCGCCGTTCTGCGCGCACGGACGAGCTCGTCGGCCTCCAGCAGGCGGCCGAGGCGGCGATCACGGACCTCGGGTCGGGCGTCGCCGAGCAGGCGATCGTCTTCGGCGACGAGGTGATCGTCAGCGCCGGCGAGAAGGCCGGCAAGAGCGCTCTCGCGGCGCTCCGCAAGACCGCCGCGGAGGCGATCGAGGCCGTCACGAGCGAGATCCAGGCCCAGGAGGCGGCGGAGGCCGCCGCCGTGGAGCAGCGGATCGAGGACCTCCGGCTCCAGCTCGATGCGCGCATGGAGACCGAGCGCCAGCAGCGCAAGGAGCGCGCCGAGGAGCTCAAGGAGGAGATCCGCAAGGCGAAGGACGAGATCTCGCGGATCCGCGAGGGCGACCTTCTCCACGAGTCGTCGCTCGACGGCTGGAACTTCCGCGACCTCGACCGCAAGTACGGCAGCGGGATCCGCGGGGCGACCCGCCTCTTCGGCGCCGGCATGGGCGCCGAGGCGGTCCGGGACCGGATCAACCGGATGGACCTCGAGGAGATCGCCGCCAAGCTCCACTCGGAGGTGCGCACCACCTCCGGGATGCGCCGCAAGAAGGCGATCAAGCGGCTCCGCCTCATCGAGGCTTTCCGCCGCAGCGGGACCCGGCCGGACTGGATGATCCTTTCCGTCCTGCCGGTCATCCCGCCCGATCTGCGCCCCATGGTCCAGCTGGACGGCGGCCGCTTCGCGACCTCCGACCTGAACGACCTCTACCGGCGCGTGATCAACCGCAACAACCGCCTGAAGCGGCTCCTCGAGCTCGGTGCGCCCGAGATCATCATCCGCAACGAGAAGCGGATGCTCCAGGAGGCCTGCGACGCCCTCATCGACAACGGCCGCCGCGGCCGCGCGATCGCCGGGACCGGCAACCATCGCCTGAAGAGCCTCTCGGACATGCTCAAGGGCAAGCAGGGCCGCTTCCGCCAGAACCTGCTCGGGAAGCGCGTCGACTACTCCGGGCGCTCGGTCATCGTCGTCGGGCCGGAGCTCAAGCTCCACCAGTGCGGCCTGCCCAAGAAGATGGCGCTCGAGCTCTTCAAGCCCTTCGTCATGCGCCAGCTCGTGGAGAAGGGGCTCGCCCACAACATCAAGAGCGCGAAGCGCATCGTGGAGCGTGTCCGGCCGGAGGTCTGGGATGTCCTCGAGGAGGTCATCCAGGACCACCCCGTCCTCCTGAACCGCGCCCCCACGCTCCACCGGCTCGGCATCCAGGCCTTCATGCCGGTCCTCGTGGAAGGCTCCGCGATCCAGATCCATCCGCTCGTCTGCTTCGCGTTCAACGCGGACTTCGACGGCGACCAGATGGCCGTCCACGTCCCGCTCTCCCGCGCGGCGCAGGACGAGGCGCGGCGGATGATGCTCTCCACCGCCAACCTCCTCTCGCCGTCGGACGGCGGCCCGGTGGTGGCGCCGACCCAGGACATGATCCTCGGCTGCTACTACCTGACCCTGGACCGGGACGACGCCGCCGACCGCGAGGCCCGGCGCTTCTCGGACGAGCAGGAGGCGATCCTCGCCTACGAGCTCGGCCGGATCGATACCCGGACGCAGATCACCGACCACCCGGCGCACCACGTGCCGCAGGTCGGGCTCCACGACCCGATCATCGTGCCCGTCCGGGCATGGGATCCGGAGACCGGCGCCTCCGTCGTCGGCGAGGAGCGCACCACGGTCGGGCGGGTGATCTTCAACCAGATCCTGCCGGACCGGCTCCGCTTCAAGAACAAGCGGATGAACCGCGCGGCGCTGCGCGAGCTGGTCAGCGAGTGCTACCGGCTCCTTGGCCCGATCGAGACCGCCCACCTCGTGGACGGGATCAAGAGCGTCGGCTTCCGCTACGCCACGCGCGGCGGGATGACGATCGCCGTCTCCGATATCCAGGTCCCGGTGAAGAAGCCGGGCCTGCTCGCCGCCGCGGACAAGGAGGTCCGCGAGATCGATGGTCAGTTCCAGCGCGGGCTGATCACCGAGGACGAGCGCTACCGGAGCGTCGTCTCCGTCTGGCAGAAGACGACGAAGGAGGTCGGCGACGAGATGATGACCGGCCTCGACCCGACCGGGGCCCTGACGATGATGACCCAGTCCGGCGCGCGCGGGAACAAGGGCAACATCGGCCAGCTGGGCGGGATGCGCGGCCTCATGGCCGACCCGAACGGCCGGATCATCGACGTCCCCGTGCGGAGCAACTTCCGCGAGGGGATGACCGTCCTCGAGTACTTCATCTCCACCCACGGCGCCCGCAAGGGCCTCGCGGACACCGCCCTCCGGACCGCCGACTCGGGCTACCTCACCCGGCGCCTCGTGGACGTGGCGCAGGACGTGATCACGCGCGAGGACGATTGCGGCACGGAGGAGGGGACCTGGATCACCCGGGCCGAGACCGAGGAGTTCGCCGGCAGCGAGCCCGATGCCTTCTGGCGCCGGCTCGTCGGTCGCTTCGCGGCCGGGCCGGTCAGCGTCCGCTCGGGCCGCAAGGAGCACGTGATCGTCGAGCGCGGCCAGCTCATCGATGACGAGATGGCCCGCGAGATCAACACGTCGGGGATCGACGAGGTCCTCGTCCGCTCGCCCCTCACCTGCCAGGCACGGGTCGGCGTCTGCCGGCGCTGCTACGGCCGGAACCTCGCCACGGGCCAGCTCGTCGAGGTCGGGGAGGCGGTGGGCATCATCGCCGCCCAGTCGATCGGCGAGCCCGGCACGCAGCTCACGATGCGGACGTTCCACACCGGCGGCGTCGCCGGCACGGACATCACCGCGGGCCTGCCGCGTGTCGAGGAGCTCTTCGAGGCGCGCGTCCCCAAGGGGAAGGCCGAGATCAGCCACATCGACGGCGTCGTGGAGATCATCCAGGGCGAAGGCGGTGCGCGGAAGGTCAAGGTGACGAGCCGGGAGGCCTTCGACATGCCGCTCCGGATCGGTGCGGAGCACGAGCTCCTCGCCGCCGAGGGCGACATCATCGAGGCGAACCAGGTCGTCGCCCGCCACGCCACGGATGAGGGCACGGACGAGGTCCGGGCCCAGGAGCGCGGGATGCTCGTCCGCACGGACGAGGGCCTCACGCTCCGCGGCGAGGATGTCGTCGAGCGTGAGTATCCGATCCCGCACAACGCGAAGCTGCTCGTCGAGAACGGCCAGCAGATCCGCGCCGGGGATCAGATCACGGACGGCCACATCAACCCGCAGGAGTACCTCGAGACGCGGGGCCGGGACGCCGTCCAGCGCTACCTCGTCAAGGAGGTCCAGCGGGTCTACCGCAGCCAGGGCGTGACGATCAACGACAAGCACATCGAGGTCATCGTCCGGCAGATGCTCCGCAAGGTGCGCATCGACCAGCCGGGCGACAGCGAGCAGCTCCCCTTCGAGCTGGTCGACCGCTTCGACTTCGAGGAGATCAACAACCGCGTCCTCGCGGAGGGCGGCGAGCCCGCCACCGCGGAGACCGTCCTCCTCGGGGTGACCAAGGCCTCGCTGAACACGAGCAGCTTCCTCGCCGCCGCCTCCTTCCAGGAGACGACCCGCGTCCTCACCGAGGCCGCGATCAACGGCGCCAAGGACCGCCTCGTCGGCCTGAAGGAGAACGTCATCATCGGCAAGCTGATCCCCGCGGGGAGCGGTGCGCCGGCGAACGTCGCCAAGCGCCGCGAGGCGGAGCGACGGGCGGCTCTCGAGGCCCTCGCGGGCGGGGAGCTCACGGAGCGGGGTGACGAGGTCAACCCGTTCCTGGACGAGGCTGCCGACGGCGGCATCGCCGCGGAGGTCCTCAACCCCTTCCTTGCCGAGGCGGATGCCGCCGGCACGGAGGTGGAGGATCTCCCGAACCTCTTCCTCGATGGCTCGGCGGGCGCGGCCCCGGCGGCAGGGGAGGAGATCGAGGCGAACCCGTTCCTCGAGGCGGAGGCCGAGGCTCCCGCCAAGAGCCCCGCCAAGCGGGCGGCCGCCAAGCCGAAGGCGACGACGAAGAAGAAGGCGGACACGGCCTCCGAGGAGGACACCGAGGAGAAGTGAGCGACGGCCCTCGCGGAGCGCATTGACGCTCCCGGGGGCCGCTGCTATCATCCCCCTTCGCGGCTGAAACAGCCGCACCACGCCGTGCCGCCTTCGGGCGGCGGACGGCGATCCCGCCGGAGCTCTCATCCCGGCGACCGACGACCAGAGACAGGAGTCACCGCTTCGTGCCGACGATCAGCCAGCTCGTGCGCAAGGGCCGGAAGCCCAAGCTCTCGAAGATCAAGGCTCCCGCCATGCGCAAGAACTGGAACAGCCTCCGCCAGCGCCAGGAGCCGATCCCGGGCGCGCCGCAGAAGCGCGGCGTCTGCCTGCAGGTCCGGACGATGACGCCCAAGAAGCCGAACTCGGCCCTGCGCAAGATCGCCCGCGTGAAGCTGACGAACCAGATGGAGGTCACGGCCTACATCCCGGGCATCGGCCACAACCTGCAGGAGCACTCCGTCGTGCTTGTGCGCGGTGGCCGCGTGAAGGACCTCCCCTCGGTCAAGTACCACATCATCCGGGGCACTCTTGATGCTGCCGGCGTGAAGGACCGCAAGCAGGGTCGTTCCCTGTACGGCGCGAAGAGGCCCAAGTAGACCGATGCCCCGACGAGCACAGATCCCCCGCAAGGCCAAGTACGCCCCCGCCCTCACGCGCACCACGGATCGCTTCGTGGTGAAGCTGATGAAGGACGGCAAGAAGGGTCTCGCGGAGCGCATCCTCCGCCAGGCGCTCGCGCGTGCCGAGGCCTCGGCCCACCGGCCCGGTCTCGAGGTCCTCGAGGCTGCTCTCCGCAACGCCACCCCGCTCATCGAGGTCAAGCCTCGGCGTGTCGGCGGCGCCACCTACCAGGTCCCCGTGGAGATCCGCGGCGACCGTCGCATGTCGCTCGGCGTCCGCTGGCTCGTCCAGTCGGCCCGCAAGCGCAGCGGCAAGTCGATGAGCGAGAAGCTCGCGTTCGAGCTCGTGGATGCGATGAACGGCCTCGGTGCGGCCGTCAAGCGGCGCGAGGACACCCACAAGATGGCCGAGGCGAACCGCGCCTTCAGCCACTTCAAGTGGTAGCGGGACCGGAAGGCCCAGGAGAGGTTCGCAGCCGTGGCACGTGAGGTTCCGCTTTCCCGAACGCGCAACATCGGGATCATCGCGCATATCGACGCCGGCAAGACGACGGTCTCCGAGCGCATCCTCTTCTACACCAAGAAGATCCACAAGGTGGGCGAGGTCCATGAGGGCGCGGCCACCATGGACTGGATGCCCCAGGAGCAGGAGCGCGGGATCACGATCACCGCGGCGGCAACGACCTGCTTCTGGAACGACCACCGCATCAACATCATCGATACGCCCGGACACGTGGACTTCACCGTCGAGGTCGAGCGCTCGCTGCGCGTCCTGGACGGTGCGGTCGTCGTCTTCGACGGCGTCGCCGGTGTCGAGCCCCAGTCCGAGACGGTCTGGCGGCAGGCGAACCGGTATGGCGTGCCGCGCTTCTGCTTCATCAACAAGCTGGACCGCACGGGCGCGGACTTCTGGCGCGGTGTGGAGTCGATCCGCACGCGCCTTGGCGCCAACGCCGTCCCGCTCCAGATCCCGATCGGGCGCGAGGACACCTTCCAGGGTGTCGTCGACCTCGTCGAGATGAAGGCGATCCTCTACCGCGACGACGCCGGCAAGCAGATCGACGTCGTGGAGATCCCCGCCGAGCTCCAGGCCGAGGCCGAGCGCCATCGCGCCTTCATGCTCGAGGCGATCGCGGACGTGGATGACGAGCTGACGATGAAGTACCTCGAGGGTGAGCAGCTCACCGTCGAGGAGGTCCGCCGGGGCATCCGGCTGGGGACCCTCCATTCCAAGATCATCCCCGTGCTCACCGGCTCGGCGCTCAAGAACAAGGGCGTCCAGCCGATGCTCGACGCCGTGGTCCACTACCTCCCGTCGCCGCTGGACGTTCCCGCGATCGTCGGCACGAACGCGTCGGGTGAGGGCCAGGTCGAGCGCGCCGTGGATGACGCGGCGCCCTTCTCGGCGCTTGCCTTCAAGATCGCCGCCGACCCCTTCGTGGGCAAGCTCGCCTTCTTCCGCGTCTACTCGGGCACCCTCAAGTCGGGTTCATACATCATGAACGCGACCAAGGGGAAGAAGGAGCGCATCGGGCGGATCGTCCAGATGCACGCGAACCACCGCGAGGAGATCGAGGTGGTGTACGCGGGCGATATCGCCGCCGCGGTCGGCCTGAAGGACACCTTCACGGGCGACACGCTGTGCGACCCGGAGCATCCGGTCATCCTCGAGTCGATGGTCTTCCCGGAGCCCGTCATCGAGGTGGCGATCGAGCCCAAGACGAAGGCGGACCAGGACAAGCTCGGCGTCGCGCTCCAGCGGCTCGCCGAGGAGGACCCCACCTTCCGCGTCAAGACGGACGAGGAGAGCGGTCAGACCCTCATCGCGGGGATGGGTGAGCTCCACCTGGACGTCCTCGTGGACCGCATGGTCCGCGAGTTCCGCGTCGAGGCGAACGTCGGCCGGCCCCAGGTCTCCTATCGGGAGACGGTGCGGCGGGCCGCGGACGGCAACGGCCGGTTCATCCGCCAGACGGGTGGTCGCGGCCAGTACGGCCACGCGGTGATCCGCCTCGAGCCCAACGAGAAGGGCAAGGGGTACGAGTTCGTCGACAAGATCGTCGGCGGCGTGATCCCGCGGGAATACATCAAGTCGATCGATGCGGGGATCCGCGAGGCGCTCGAGACGGGCATCTATGCCGGCTTCCCGATGGTCGACGTGAAGGTCATCCTCCACGACGGGTCGTTCCACGAGGTCGACTCCTCGGAGATGGCGTTCAAGATCGCCGGCTCGATGGCCGTCAAGGACGCCGTCGAGAAGGCCGATCCCACGATCCTCGAGCCGATCATGCGGGTCGAGGTGACCATGCCGGAAGAGTTCATGGGCGACGTCATCGGCGACCTGAACTCGCGGCGCGGCCAGATCGAGGGGATGGACAACCGCCAGGGGACGCAGGTCGTCGGCGCGTTCGTCCCTCTCGCCCAGATGTTCGGCTACGTCACGGACCTGCGGAGCATGACCCAGGGTCGCGCGGCGTCGTCGATGGAGTTCTCCCACTACGCCGAGGTCCCGCGCAACGTCGCGGAAGAGCTCGTCCAGAAGTCCAAGTCGGCCTAGCCGACCGCAACCGAAACCCAGCCAGCAAGCCAACGGGAGTCGAGGAGCCGCACGATGGCCAAGCAGAAGTTCGAGCGAACGAAGCCGCACGTCAATGTCGGGA
>JAFMJV010000064.1 GCA_017853275.1 Chloroflexota bacterium | reverse complement strand
GCACCGGACGGCTTCGCCGCGCTCGGCCTCGCGCCCGGGATCCTTGCCACCCTGGAATCCCTCGGATACGAGGAGCCCACCCCGATCCAGCGGGCGGCGATCCCGCCGATCCTCGCGGGACGGGACATCCTCGGCGAGGCGCCCACGGGCACGGGGAAGACGGCCGCCTTCTCCCTTCCGCTCCTCCAGCGGCTCTTTGGCGCGCGGCCCGGCCCCACCCCGCGCGGCCAGGTCCGCGGCCTCGTCATCGTCCCCACCCGCGAGCTCGCGATGCAGGTCGCGGAAGCGCTCCACCGCTACGGCGCCTCGCTCGGCGTGCGGATCCTTGCGATCTACGGCGGCGCGCCGATCGGCCGCCAGCTCCATGCGCTGGAACGGGGCGTGGAGATCGTCGTCGCCACGCCCGGTCGCGCGGTGGACCATCTCCGCCGCGGCAGCCTGAGGCTCGGCTCCGTGGAGCTCGTCGTCCTGGACGAGGCGGACGAGATGCTCGACCTCGGCTTCGCGGAAGACCTCGAGGCGATCCTCGGCGAGCTCCCGGACGGCCACGGGACGGCGCTCTTCTCGGCGACCGTCTCCCCCGAGATCGGCGCCATCGCCCGCCGCCACCTGACGGACCCGGTCATGGTCCGGGTGGGGATGCCCGGCGCCGGGAAGTCAGCGCCCGCGGCCACGATCCGCCAGGTCGCCTATGTCGTGCGCGGCGTGGACAAGCTCGCCGCGCTGTGCCGGATCCTGGACGTGGAGGACCCCACCTCCGCGCTCGTCTTCGGGCGCACCCGCGGCGAGGTGGACGAGCTCGCGGAACGGCTCGCGGACCGCGGACACGAGGTCGCGGCCCTCCACGGCGGGATGGCCCAGGACCAGCGCGACCGGGTGATGGGCCGCTTCCGCGAAGGGGGCCTCGAGATCCTCGTGGCCACGGACGTGGCGGCGCGTGGCCTGGACGTGGAGCACGTCTCCCACGTCGTGAACTACGACATCCCCACGGATACGGACGCCTACACCCACCGGATCGGACGGACCGGGCGCGCGGGCCGGAGCGGGGTCGCGATCACGCTCCTGGAGCCGCGGGAGCACCGGCTCCTCCGCCAGATCGAGCGGGCCACCGGTGGCCGCGTGGAGCTCGGCGTGGTGCCCACGGTCGCGGACGTCCGGGAGCGCCGCCTCGAGCTCCTCCGCGGGAGCCTCCGCGAGGCACTCCTTCGGGAAGGCTCGGACCGCTACCGCGCGGTCGTGGAGCCGCTCGCGGAGGAGTTCGACATCGTGGAGATCGCGCTCGCCGCGGTCGCGCTCGCGGCCCAGGCCGCGGGTGGCGAGACCGACGAGCGGGAGATCCCCACCCTGCGGATCGACGAGGCCTCGCCCCGGGGCGCCGCACGCAAGCCGCCTCCCTTCCCCGCACCGCGCCCCGGTGGCGCGCCCCGCCCCACCGGCCCGCGCCCACCCGGGCCGGGTTGGGAGCGCTCGGGGCTCGGTCATCCGGGCTGGACACGGCTGCGCTTCGGTGGAGGCCGCCGGATCGGGATGCGTCCGAGCGATCTCGTGGGCGCGATCGCGAACGGCGCCGGGGTCCCGGCCGCCGCGATCGGCGCGATCGTCATCGAGGATGCGTGGTCGCTCGTGGACGTCCGGGAGGATGTCGCCGAGCTCGTCATCGGCGCGCTGGCCGGCGCGAAGATCCGCGGCCGGGTCCTGCCCATCGAACGGATCGCCGCGGGTGGGGACCATCGGCCGCCCAACGGACCCGCTCCGCGCCGTCCCCCGCCACCCCGCCGGACCCCGCCCCCGTGGACGGGCCCGAAGCCACGGCGCCCCGCATCCGGGCCGCCTCCGCGCGAGGGCGGTCCGCGCCCCTGAGGGCCGATCGGGCACGGTTCAGCGGAGGCTCACGGCGCGCCGCCGTTCAGCCGACCGGCTAGGCTGCCCGCAGCCGCGGGCGATGCGCGTGGGAGCGCGACACGTTCCAGGTGAGGCGCGGACGAGGTGACGGACCGGGATGGGGACGCTGCGGCTTGCCCTCGCGCTCGTCGTCGTCGTCTTCCACCTTCGGCTCCTCGCCGGAGGCCCACTGGAGACGGCGGGCGGCGGGGCGGTCCAGGTCTTCTTCCTCCTCTCGGGCTTCACGATGGCGCTCGTCCTCGGGACGCGACACCAGGCCGGCGGCCTGCGCGCCTTCTATGCCGGCCGTCTCCTCCGCCTCCTCCCGGCCTTCCTCGCCGTCCAGGCGCTGATCGTCCTCCTCGATCCCCGGAGGATCCCGGGTCTCCTCTCCCTGCTCCCGCCGCAGTCGGTCGCCTACGTCGCCGTCGCGAACCTGACGATGCTCGGCGGGGACCTCTCGCGGGCGATCTGCTTCCCCACCCGCCGGGACGCCTGCCTCCTCCCGGTCGAGGGGAACCTGAACGGACCTGCCTGGTCCCTGGGGCCGGAGCTCCTCTTCTACCTCGTGGCACCGTTCCTCATCCGGACGGTCCGCGGTGCCTTCCTCCTCACGATCATCGGCGCGATCTACCTCCATCTCACGGGGCTGGTCGAGCAACCGGCAGCGGCCATCCCGTTCGTGGCGCCGTGGCGGGAGACCGCGCTGTCCTATGCCTTCTTCGGGGCGTCCTTCGTCTTCTTCGGGCTGGGGGCGCTCGCGTGGCACGTGGCGCGCGGTGGCGTACGGATCCGGCCGCTGCCGGCGATCGTCGTCATCCTCCTCGTCATCCCGATCCCCACCCTCCTCCCGGGATGGCTCGCGCTGGTCATCGCCGCGCTCGTCCCCCCGCTCTCCGCCCGCACGCGGCGCTCCCGGGTGGACCGCTTCGCGGGCGCCCTCTCCTACCCGCTCTACCTGGTCCACGTGCCGCTCATCGCGGTCGTGGGCGTGTGGGCGGCCGGCGGTGCCCCCTTCGGCGGGGTCATCCCGCCCGCCGCATGGACGATCGGCGCCGCGTTGGCTGCTGCCCTGGCCCTCCATCTCGTCGTCGAGCGTCCGATCGACCGCCTCCGTCACGCGCCCGGCTTCCTCCGCCGGCTCGGCGGGGACGCGACGCCGGACGGGGCAGTGGAGGGAGCGCGGCCGTCCGGGACCCGTCCGCCCACGCCTCGATGGGCCCCCATCGCGGTGGGTGCCTACCTCGCCTTCCCCTTCCTTCTCGTCGCCGGGATCGCGTTCGCCCAGTCCCGCCAGACGGAGGTGAGCACCGAGCTCGCGCTCGTGGAGATCACGGATGCGCGCTGGGATCGCGGGGTGGGACGGACGGCACCCGAGGTCCTCGTGGCATGGTCGGAGGGGGTCGAGACGTGGCTCCCCTACTTCGCCCGGGTGACGATCGGCCCGAACGAGCGGTGGGTCCACGTCACCGAGCGGGCGGACGAGGGACTCGTGGTCCGACTCCTCTGGGACCCGATCCCGGCGGGGGCACCCGGCCCGTCCGTCACCGTGACACGGAAGGTCCCGGCGCCCTGAGGGGGAGAGAAGCTCGCAGCCCGACCGTCAGGTGAGCGCGATCCGCGCCCGGAGGGTCGTTCCGCCGTCGCGCCGCTCATGCGACCAGGCGTCGCACAGCTCATCGAAGAGACGGCTCCCCATGCCGCCGCCGCGTTCCCCCTGCCAGCCCCGGCCGTCATCGTCCACCCGTGCCTCCACGGCGCTCCCTGCCATGGAGATCGCGATCGTCACCGCGCTCGCGCCCCCATGGCGGACCGCGTTGCCCACGGCCTCGCGGACGACCTCGATGACGGCGGCCCGGGCGTCGGTCCGGGGCGCGAGCGCAGGACCCACCTCCCCGTCGACGCGCGTGTCGATCGCGCAGGTTCCATCCCAGAGCGCCGTGATGTCGTCCAGCGCCGCCGCGAGGTCGGGGACGGCATCGCTCGTGGTGGTCAACGTCTCGAGCGCTGCCGCGATCTCCCGGCGGATCGTCGCCGCAAGCTCGGCGTCCACCGTGCCCGCGCTCGCGATCCGGATCGCCGCCACGTGGAGCGTCCCCTGGATCGTGCCGTGGAGGACGGTGGCGATCCGGCGCCGCGTGAGCCAGGTCCGGCGGCGCAGGTCCGCCACGGTCTCCGCAAGCGCCAGGACGGTCTCGCGCAGGTCGGCTTCCGTGGCGGTCCGGCGCGCACCGACCGCACCCGCGATCGCGGCCACCACGCCCACGAAGGCGCTCGTCGCGATCGCTGCGGCAGTGACGTTCGGCGGGACGGCGAGCCCGATCGTCCGGAGGATCGGGATCACGAGGACCCCGATGATCGCGTGGACCACCACGACGGCGGCGAGCTGGAGCGGTGTGGGGAGCTCGACGCGGCCGGCGATCCGGCGCGTGAGCCACAGGAGGCCGCCTGCGGTGAGCGCGACGCCCACGGACCACGCGATCGCCTCCGGCGCGGGGAGCGTGCGCAGGCCGGAAGGAGCGGAGATGACCAGGTAGAGGACCGCGAGGAAGGCCGGGCGCAGTCCGGACGCGAGGGGGAGCCGCGGTGGGATCGGGACCTGCGGACGCGCCCGGACCGGGTCGATGGGGACGCCCGACTCGCCCGGCTCCGCATCCGCGACGATCCGGTGGCTGAACCCGCGGACCTCGCGCTCGATGAACGTCCGGAGCGCCGGAACGACGCTCCCTGCGGATGCTCCTCCGTCCGGCCCGAGTGCCGCGTCCAGCTCCCGCAGGCCGGGGTCGATCGTCTCGTGGACCCGCGCCACGAGCTCCCGGCGCGCACGCTCGAGGAGGAAGTCCACGGAGCGGCGCAGAGCGAGGAGGCGGGCACGCTCGGCCTCCAGGCGGGCGACGATCGCCTGGTGCTCATCGTGGAGGACCACGGCGGTCGCGGCGAGGAGGAGGAGGGCGATGATGAAGGGCGGCCCGATGACGAGACGGAAGAGGACCTCGAAGTCCGGGGCGATCCCGAGCACCGCCTCCGTCGTCCCGATCGCAGCCCCGCGGACGACCCCCGCCGTGACGAAGGTGGCGAGGACGAACGCGGACCGTGCCCCTCCCGTGCCGACCCGCGCGAGGAGCGGCCGTGCGCCCACGAGGATCGCGATCAGGACCACCTCGGCGATCCCGGCAACGACGATCCATGCAGACCAGGGACCGCCGTAGAGCGCATGGTCCGCGAGGACGGGCGAGAAGATGACCGCCGGGAGCATGAGGAAGATGACCCGCCACGAGAGCGCCGCGGGATCGCCGATCCGGAGCCACGCGGTGCGGACCCGGCCGGCCGGCGGCGCTGCGCCCGGATCCGATCGATCGCCAGGCGCGGCCTGCATGCTCAGCGTGGGCCGGCAGTCGTCACGGCGGGCAGCGTCAGGGGCTGCCCGCCTTCCTCGAGGAACCGGCCGATCGCCACGACGCGCTGGTTCATCGCCGGGTCGGCGGGGATGCCGAGCGCTTCGTAGACGTACTGGAGGATCCGCTCCACGGTCCGAGCGTTCGTGCCGCGGACGCCTGCGATCCCCGCATTCGAGAGCCCGCCCGCGGCGAGCGCGAGGACCTCGAGCTGCGCGGGTGTGAGGCGGGCGAAGGGGCGCGTCCCGGCCCGATCGTCCCGGTAGCGCGCATTCGAGGCGTCCGTGAGCGTCGCCTCCACGGCGCCGATGAGGCGGTCCAGATCCGTCATCCCGCTCTTGCCCAGATAGGCGATCGTCGCCCCCTCCGGCAACGGGTCCGTGCGGGCGATCCGCGGGTCGCCGGCATCCGTGAGGAAGGTGATCGCGAGGTAGGGATGCGCGCGGAGGAGCGCGTGGGCCAGGTCCACGCCGTTCTGCCCGTCTCCCAGGTCGATATCGAGGATGGCCGCATCCGGATCGAACGTCTTCGCGACCCGCCGGGCCTCCGCGGCGCTTCCCACCGCGGCGACCTCGAACCCGTGACCCCGGAAGACCGTGGCGATCAGGTCGCGCATCAGGGCGAGGTCCTCCACCACGAGGAGCCGCCGGACGAAGGAGTCGTCCGGCCGCGATCGCGGGTCGAGGGTGCTCCCCGGGAGCGCGGGGTTCGTCATCACCGGACGATGCCACGTTCCCGCACGGCCGTCAGTCGCGATGACGGATTCCCGTCATCGCGGGCGGCCCCGCGGGCAGGGTCCCGTAGCGTTCCTGCGTACGGGCGCGCCGGTCCACGGCACCGGCGTGCCCGCCTCCCGTGCCGTGACCGCCACCTGTGCCGTGCAGGAGGATCGAGGATCGCCGTCCATGCGTGACCGTCATCACCGGCCCGCTCCCGGGCCGGATCTCCGGAACAGGATCGTCGCCGTGGTCACTGCAGGCGCCCTGGTCGCCGCAGGCGCGCTCACCCTCTCGCCCTCCAGGTCCGTACAGGCCGCGACCACGGTCACCTACGGCGAGTCCGCATCGCTTGTCTTCTTCACTGTGCCCGCGGGGATCACGTCGATCGAGGTGACCGCCAAGGGCGGCGCAGGCGGCAACGCCACCAACGGCGGCGCGACGGGCGGCAAGGGTGCGATCGTCGTCGCGACGATCCCGGTCACTCCCGCCGAGAGCCTCCTGATCGACATCCGTGGCGGTGGCGGCGGAGGCGGGAGCGGCGCCGGGACCGGGGGGCGGCGGCCGATCATCAAGCGCAGCACGACCGTCCTCCTCGTGGCCGGCGGGGGCGGCGGCGCCGGTGGTGGCACCTGTGCCGGCTCGATCGGCGGGAACGGCGGGGATGCCGGTTCGACACCACAGGACGGCGGCTCGGGGAGCGACTCGGGCGGGACGCCGGGCGCCACCGGCGGTACGGCCGGAACCCAGGTGGCGGGCGGCACCGGCGGGAGCGGGAACGGCGGAACCGGAACGAGCGGCAGCTCGCTCCAGGGCGGGACTGGCAGCTCCGGGGGCTGCAACACCGGCGGCGGCGGAGGTGGCGGCTACTTCGGCGGTGGCGGTGGTGGTGCGGGTGGATCGCCCGGTGGCGGCGGAGGCGGTGGCGGTTCGTCGTACACCGGGGCGACGCTGACGAACGTCACGGTCACCACGAACACCGTGGCGGAGGCCGCATCGATCGACATCACCTACACGCTGGCGACACCCACACCGATCCCGACGCCGACACCGACGCCGAGCCCGAGCCCATCACCGAGCCCGAGCCCATCACCGAGCCCGAGCCCGAGTCCGAGCCCGAGCCCGAGTCCGAGCCCGAGCCCGAGTCCGAGCCCGAGCCCGAGTCCGAGCCCGAGTCCGAGCCCGAGCCCCTCGCCGAGTCCGAGTCCGAGCCCGACCATCGCGCCGAGCCCGACCCCGACGATCGCGCCGAGTCCGAGCCCGTCGCCGAGCCCGACCCCGACGATCGCGCCGAGCCCATCGCCGAGCCCGACGCCCGCCCCGACACCGACGCCGGCTCCGACAGCCACCCCGCGGCCGACCGCCACCCCGCGGCCGACCGCCACCCCGCGGCCGACCGGGACGCCCAGGCCCACGGCCACGCCAAGGCCCACGGCCACACCGATCCCGACGCTCCCGCCGTCCCCCTACACCTCGTCCGGCTTCATGAACGTCTACGCCCCGCCACGGCTGAACTCGGTCTACGCGGGACGAGAGAAGGAGCTCCGGTTCCAGGTGATGGCGGGCCCCACGATCGTGTCCAACCCCACGGTCGTCTCGAGCCTCACGACGGAACCCGGCTGCGTGAGCCCGAGCGGGCTTCCCACGGCGATCCGGCCGGCGGACTACGGGCTTGTCTCGCTCAAGTGGAGCAGCCGCTACCAGCGGTTCTCCATCCACTGGCTCGCTCCGTCATCCAAGGGGACCACGGTCACGTCGGTCGTCACCCTCGCAGACGGGACGCGGATCGTGGCCTGCTTCCTCACGAAGTAGGGCTCCGCACCCCCGTACGGAAGCCCCCGGGATGCACCCCCGGGGGCTTCCGCGTTCCACACGTGCGCGCTCGGGGCCCTACCCGGGCGTCCGCAGGGTGACGATCAGCTCCGCGCCCGGACCGTCCGTCCGGTTCCCGGCCTCGACCTCGCCCCCCATCGCCTCCACGAGCGTCTTCACCACGTGGAGGCCGAGACCGTGCCCGGACGCGCTCCCGGCAGCGAAGGCGACGAAGAGCTCCGCGCCGGGGGCGATCCCCGGGCCGTCATCGCGGACCGCGATCCGGACCCGGCCATCCTCCGTCGTCTCGGATCGGACCTCCACCGAGCCCGACGGGCCCGCGTAACGGACCGCGTTCTCCAGGAGATGACGGAGGACGGTCTCCAGCTCCGGGCGCGTCGCGAGCGCGATCACCCCGGCCGCAGGTTCCGCGGTCACCCGGCCCGCCTCGCTCCGTCCCGCGAACTCGCTCACGATCGCCGTCACGACCTCGGCCACGTCGAGCGGATCGGGCTGCAGGGCGCCGATCCGCGCGGTCTCGGCCGCCTCGTCCAGGACGCCGCGGACCGACGCGAGCAGGGCGCGGGCGTTCCGCGCGATCGCCTCGATCCCCGCCCGGCGGACGGCGGGGTCGAGATCGTCGTCCTCCTCGGAGAGGAGCTCCGCCCAGCCCGCGATGATCGAAAGGCTCGTCCGGAGCGTGTGACCGGCGCGCACGAGGTAGTCCGCCCGGTTCTGGATCCGGCGTGCCCGCGCGGCTTCCTCCGCGCGGGCATCGGTGACATCCGTCGTGGTCCCCCGGAGCCCGAGGGGGGTCCCGTCCGGAGCCCGGACGGGCTCCCCTCGGACGGCGAGCCGCCGGAGCCGTCCATCCGGGCGCCGGAGCGTGTACTCCATCTCGTAGGGCTCCCCGGCGGCGAGCGATCGCCGGATCGCCGCGGTCCGCCGCGCGGCGGTCTCGGGATCCGTGAAGGCCTCCTGCTCCGCGATCGACGGGGCAGGTCGCCCGGGCTCCAGGCCCCAGATCCGGAACATCTCCTCCGACCATTCCACGGTCTCCGCGTGGAGACCGAGGCGCCAGCTCCCCACGTGGGCGATCCGCTGCGCCTCGGCGAGCTCCACCCGGGAGCGCTCAAGCGCCTCCCGTGCCCGCACCTCCGCATCCACGTCCTGGACCCCCACGACCCGGGCGGTCCCGCCGTCCGGCCGGACGATCTCCGTGGAGACGATGCTCATCCAGCGCCATGCCCCGGCGGCGGTCCGGCAACGCATCACCCCGTCCACCTGCCGGCCCCGCAGGTCCTCGCGGGCGGTGAGGCCCGCCAGATCGTCGGGATGGAGGAGGTCCACGGCCGGTCTTCCGATCAGCTCGTCGGGGCGGTACCCGAGCGCCCGCTCGATCGAGGGCGAGACCCACTCGAAGCGGCGCGTGGATCCGAGGAGCGCGACGACATCCGACGCGTTCTCCGCGAGCATCCGGTAGCGCAGCTCCGAATCGATGAGCGCGGTCTCCGCGCGCCGGAGCTCCGTCACATCCGTGAGGGCGGTCCGGCGGATCCCCGACTCCGGGTCGCGGCTGACCCGCAGGTCCACGATCCGGACCTTGTCGCCGGGGAAGGCGAAGGTGACATCGGCGGACTGGATCATGTCCGGAGCCGGGGACGCGCCGAGGAGCCGGGTGAGCGCGTCCCGGCCCGGTGCATCGCAGAAGTCGGCGATCTGGTGGCCCGGGAGCGCATCCGTGCCGACCCCGAGCAGCTCGGCCGCGGCACGGTTCGCCTCCACGATCGCGCCGTCTTCCGCGAGGACGAGGTATCCGATCGGGGCGAGGTGGAAGAGCTCCGCATAGCGACGGCGCTCCGCCTCGAGCGCCGCATGGGAGCCGCGCAGCGCCTCGTTCTGCTCCTCCAGCTCCGCCTGGTGGACCTGGAGCTCGTGGTAGAGCCGCGCGATCTCCGCCTGGGCGTCGCCCACCGGGTCGGCGCGCTTCCGGGGAGAGGCCGGACCGGTCATCGCGGGGAACCGTCCGTTCCGTCCATGGGCCGTGCGGCACGGGCGGCGGCGAGCTCGGACTCCAGCCGGCGCACCCGGGTCATCTCCGTGAAGGTGATGACGACGCCATCGATGACGTTCCCGGCCGTGCGATAGGGGACGATCCGGACGTCGAAGGAGCGGCCATCCCGCGCGCGGACCGATCGCTCCCGGACGCGGAGCGTGCGCAGGACCGCCTCCGTCTCGTCCGCGAGCGCCGGATCATCCAGCTCCGAGGTGATATCCCCGAGCGGTCGTCCGATATCCCCGGGGATGAGGTGGAAGAGGGAGGTCGCGCTCGGGGTGAAGCGGCGGATCGCGAGCGAGCCATCGAGGAAGATCGTCGCCAGCTCGGTGCTGTTCAGCAGGTTCTCCATGTCGCTGTTCGCGAGGGTCAGCTCCTCGAGCCGGACGTTGAGCTCGGCGTTCACCACCTGGAGCTCCTCGTTCATCGACTGCATCTCCTCGCGGGAGGTCGTCAGCTCCTCGTTCGTGGACTGGAGCTCCTCGTTCGTGGACTGGAGCTCCTCGTTCGCCCCGGTGAGCGCCTCCACCGTGGCCCGCATCTCCCGCCGGGTGACCTCCAGCTCATCGCTCGCGCGCCGGAGCTCATCGGCGAG
>JAFMJV010000063.1 GCA_017853275.1 Chloroflexota bacterium | reverse complement strand
TGCTCGCCTTCAGCGATGCCTGCTGCGACCAGGTGGTGCCCGAGCGGGTGAAGACGTACGCGGCACCGGCGTTGGTGCAGGCGTTGTCCCCGGGGTTCGTGATCGAGCCGTCGTCGCAGGAATCCTCGTAGCGCGCCCCGACGACGATCGTGTCGCCGGCGATCGCGACGGACCCGCCGAAGTAGTCATCCGCCCCGGAGTTGCTCGCCTTCAGCGATGCCTGCTGCGACCAGGTGGTGCCCGAGCGGGTGAAGACGTACGCGGCACCGGCGTTGGTGCAGGCGTTGTCCCCGGGGTTCGTGATCGAGCCGTCGTCGCAGGAATCCTCGTAGCGCGCCCCGACGACGATCGTGTCGCCGGCGATCGCGACGGACACGCCGAAGAGGTCATCCGCCCCGGGGTTGCTCGCCTTCAGCGATGCCTGCTGGACCCACGTGGGGTCGATCGTGAGCGGGTAGGTCGCACCGGTGTCGTCGACGACGAGGTGGATGCGGTCGCCCTGGAGCGAGAGCAGGGCAGGCAGGACGGTGCCCTGCGCGTCCCAGGCGGCGAGACCCTCCCAGGCGAGCGTGGTGCCGGTGAACGCGAGCCGGGTGCGGGTCTCGATGAACGCACGCGACGCAAGGTCGCCCGAGAGCGCGAGCGAGAGGATGAGCGCACCGGTGGTGCCGGGTGCGGGATCGGCGGCGACCGTGAAGCCCTGCTCGATGCCGGACGGTGCGTTGATCAGCCACTCGGTGAGGAGATCGCCGCGATCGGTCGTGACGCGGTTCGCATCGGCGACCGGGCGGCCCCCGACGGGGAGCCCGACCATCGCGGTGCCGCGTCCGAGCGCGACCGGGGAGAGGCGGAGCGATCCCGCCTCTGCCGTCAGCGACAGGCCTGTCGGGTCGGCGGTCAGGGCGAGCCCGGCATCGACGTTGCGCAGCTCCGCGAGCGCGCCATAGCCACGGGCGGCGAGAGCGGGATCGTTCGCGCCGAGCGTGGCCATCACGACCGGGAGGGCGGTGACGGGGAGTCCGGCGAGACCGGCGCCGGCACCGTCTGCGGCCGCGGGGCTCGTCGCGGTGCGTCCTGCGCCGTCTGCCGCCCTGCTCGGGCCGGCCACGGAGCCTGCGGCACCGGCCGGCAGGGCGAGCGACAGCGAGAGTGCCAGCACGGTGACACGACGGGAGAACGACACGGACCGGACCCTCCGGGAGCGGGAGACGCGGCCCGTCCCGGTCGGGAGGCCATCGACAGGCGCGATGGTCGGTGTCGGGGTGGTCCGTGTCAACAGGGAGCGCCGGCGGGGGGTGCCGCGCACCCGCGAGGCCGACCCGTCGGCACCGAGCGCCCGACCGGGATCCGGGCTCCGGCGGGGACCGGCGCACCACGGACCCGGCCTTGCCGTGCGTTGACGCTCGGGGTCTCCGCCGGTAGACTGAAATCCGACGCGAAAGGTCGGAATTCCCGGTGGCCACCGGGAGCACCGGCGATCGCCGGACCGATGAGGAGCCACCCACCCGTGCGAACGAGCTTTCCCACGAGCGGCGCGCTGCACGTCTCCACCCGCGGGGAGTACGGCGTCCGCCTCATGGTGGAGCTCGCCCGGCATCACGGGGACGGGCCGGTCAGCCTCGCGGAGATGGCGGATCACGAGGACCTCCCGCGGCCCTACCTGGAGCAGCTCGTCGTGAGCCTCCGGGACGCCGGGCTCGTCACGAGCACCCGCGGGGCCCGCGGCGGCTATCAGCTCACCAAGGACCCGGGGGCGATCCGGATGAGCGAGGTCATCGAAGCGTTGGAGGGGCCGATCGCCCCGATGGTCTGCGCCAGCAGCGACCCGCTTCACGCGGGTTCCTGCGAGCGGACCGGCTACTGCAACGTCAACGCGCTCTGGGTGCGCGTCCGGATGGCGGTCTACACCGCGCTCGACTCGATGTCGCTCGCGGAGCTGGCCCGCCCCCGGCCCTCGCACCCGTACCACCCCACCGCCGGGGCCACGCGACTTCCCGTCGCGGAGCCGCCGGCCGCCACGGAGCAGATCGGGACCTGATGAACGACACGAACACCGCCCAGACCGACGACCGCGAGCTCGTCATCCGCGACCTCCACGTCTCCCTCGCGGACGACCCGCAGAAGGAGATCCTGCGCGGGATCGACCTCACCGTCCGCAAGGGCGAGGTCCACGCGATCATGGGCCGCAACGGCTCCGGCAAGACCACGCTCGCCTACACGCTCATGGGCCACCCCGGCTACGAGGTGACGAGCGGCGAGATCCTCTGGAAGGGCCAGAACGTCGTCGATCTCTCCCCGGACAAGCGGGCGCGGCTCGGCCTCTTCCTCGCCTTCCAGTACCCCACCGCGATCCCCGGCCTCTCCGTGGCCAGCTTCCTGCGCACCGCGCTCAACGCGCGCCGCCGGGGCGTGGACGCCGGGGACGGCGAGATCGATCCCTCGGACATGACGCGCGGCGGGATCCGGATGGGGGACTTCCGGAAGCTGATGCGCGAGAAGATGGCGCTCCTCAAGCTGGATGACTCGTTCGCGGCCCGCTACGTGAACGAGGGCTTCTCCGGCGGCGAGAAGAAGCGCCTCGAGATGCTCCAGATGGCCGTCCTCGAGCCGGAGTTCGCGGTCCTGGACGAGACGGACTCGGGCCTGGATATCGATGCCCTCCGGATCGTCGCCGAGGGCGTGAACGCGCAGCTCAACCCGAACCTCGGCGTCATCGTCATCACCCACTACCAGCGGCTCCTGAACTACATCCAGCCGGATGTCGTCCACGTCCTCGCCCAGGGGCGGATCATCCGCTCCGGCGGCCGTGAGCTCGCGCTCCAGCTGGAGCAGGAGGGCTACGCGCCGATCCTCCGCGAGGCGGGCCTCGAGGTCGGGGCGGACGACGACACCGGCGGGGACGCCTGAGCCGGCGATGGGCAGCATGACCGCCCTCCGGCCGCTCGACCCGGTCGCGCTCCGGCGCGACTTCCCTCTCTTCGAGCGCGACTTCGGGGGGCGCACGCTCGCCTACCTGGACAGCGCGGCCACGTCGCTCAAGCCGCGCGCCGTCATCGAGGCGGTGGACGGGTACAACGCCCGCTACACCGCCAACGTCCATCGCGGGATCTACACCACCGGTGAGGAGGCCACGGCCGCCTACGAGGGCGCACGCGAGAAGGTCGCGCGCTTCCTCAACGCCGCGGAGAGCGCGGAGATCGTCTTCGTCCGGAATGCCACGGAGGCGATCAACCTCGTCGCCGCCACGTGGGGCCAGGTCAACGTCCGCGCCGGCGACCGGATCGTCCTCACCGAGCTCGAGCACCACGCGAACCTCATCCCGTGGCAGCTCCTCGCCCAGCGCACGGGCGCCGTCCTCGAGTTCATCCCGATCGACGACGAAGGCCGCCTCGACCAGGCTGCCTACGCCGCGCTCCTCGCCACGGCGCCCCGGCTCGTCGCCTTCACGGCGGTCTCCAACGCGCTGGGGACGATCGACCCGGTCCGGGAGATGACCGCCGCCGCCCATGCAGCCGGCGCGCTCGTCCTCGTGGACGCCGCGCAGGCGGTCCCGCACGCCTTCGTGGACGTGCAGGCGTGGGGAGCGGACTTCGTCGTCTTCTCCGGCCACAAGGTCCTCGGGCCCACCGGCTCCGGGGCGCTCTGGGCGCGCCGCGCGCTCCTGGAAGCGATGCCGCCCTTCATGGGTGGGGGCGAGATGATCCGCGAGGTCCGCCTCCGGAGCGCCACCTGGAACGACGTCCCCTGGAAGTTCGAGGCGGGCACGCCGGACGTGGCCGCCGCGATCGGCCTCGGGGCGGCGGTGGACTACCTCGCCGCGATCGGGATGGAGAACGTCCGGGAGCACGAGCGCGGCCTCACCCGCTACGCGCTGGAGCTCCTCCCCCGCGAGGTGCCCGGGATCCGGCTCTTCGGCCCGCGCTCCGCGGACGAGCGCGCGGGGATCGTCACCTTCACCCTGCCGGAGGCGCATCCCCACGATGTCGCCACGCTCCTGGACCGCGACGCGATCGCGATCCGGGCCGGCCACCACTGCACCCAGCCGCTCCACGAGCGGCTCGGTGAGCCCGCCACCGCGCGCGCCTCGTTCAACGTCTACAGCACGACGGAGGACCTCGACCGGCTCGCCGCCGGGCTCCGCTCCGTCCAGCGTGTCTTCGCCCGGAGCGCCTGATCGTGGCACGCCGATCCATCGCTGGAGTACCCTGACCGCCCCATGGACGATCTCTACCGCGACGAGATCCTCGAGCACTACCGGCGCCCGCACAACTTCGGGACGCTGGAATCCCCGGACGCCTCTGTGGAGGGCTCGAACCCGCTGTGCGGGGACCGGATCACCCTGATGCTCGCGGTCGGCGAGGACGGGCGGGTGGAGGATGTCGCCTTCACCGGGCGCGGCTGCGCGATCAGCCAGGCCTCCGCCTCCATGCTCACGGACGAGATCCGCGGCCGCAGCCTCGCGGAGGTGGAGGAGCTCACGAACCAGGTCGTCCTGGATCTCCTCGGGATCGAGATCAGCCCCGCGCGTCTCAAGTGCGCGCTCCTCTCGATCGATACGGTGAAGAAGGCCGCCGCGCAGGTGCGCGGCGCCGGGGATGCGGCGGGCGCATGAGCCGTCCGGAGCGCCGCTGCGCGTGTCGACGGCCGGCCTGACGCCGGCCTGACCCTCCCCCGTGCCGGGCGCAGCCCGTCCCACGGCGCCGTTCCATCCCGTTCCGGAGCACCCATCGATGCCGAAGTCCTTCTCCGACCTCATGCGCGAGGCGCGATCCCAGATCCGCGAGGTGAACACCGCGGAGGCGGTCGATCTCGTCGCGTCCGGCGCGCGCCTCATCGATGTCCGGGAATCCTCCGAGTGGGAGGAGGGCCATATCCCGGGCGCCGTCCATATCGGCCGCTCCTACCTGGAGCAGCAGATCGAGGGTGCGGTGGCGGATCGCGAGACGCCGGTCGTCCTCTACTGCGCGGGCGGCGTCCGCTCCCTCTTCTCCGCCCAGGTCCTCGCCGAGATGGGCTACACGAACCTCGCCTCGATGAAGGGCGGCTTCCAGGCCTGGAAGAGCGAGGGGCGTGACTGGACGAAGCCGGTCGTCCTCTCGAAGGAGCAGAAGACCCGCTACAGCCGCCACCTCCTCATCCCCGAGGTCGGCGCGGAGGGGCAGGCGCGCCTTCTCGGCAGCAAGGCGCTCTTCATCGGTGCGGGTGGCCTCGGCTCGCCGGCGCTCCTCTACCTCGCCGCGGCGGGCGTGGGGACGCTGGGGATCGTCGACTTCGATGTCGTGGACCTCTCCAACCTCCAGCGCCAGATCGTCCACACCACGGACCGGGTCGGCCGGAAGAAGGTGGAATCGGCGGCGGAGACGGTGCGCGCGCTCAACCCGGACGTGACCGTCGTGCCGCACGAGGAGATGCTCACGGAGGCGAACGTCGAGCGGCTGATCGCCGGCTATGACGTGATCCTGGACGGGACGGACACCTTCGAGACGCGCTACACCCTGAACGATGCGGCGGTCCGGGCGGGGATCCCGGTGGTCCATGCCTCGGTCTTCCGCTTCGAGGGCCAGCTGACCGTCTTCATCCCCAACGAGGGGCCCTGCTACCGCTGTCTCTACCCGAGCCCGCCGCCGCCCGAGCTCGCGCCCGGCTGCTCCGTGGCGGGTGTCCTCGGGGTCGTCCCCGGGACGATGGGCCTTCTCCAGGCGACGGAGGCCCTCAAGGTCCTCCTCGGGATCGGCGACACCCTCTCCGGCCGCCTCCTCATCTACGACGCGCTGGACGCGACCTTCTCCGAGCTCCGGCTGCGGCGCGACCCGCACTGCCCGGCGTGCGGGGACGGTGCGCCGGTCGCATCGGGCTCCGGGGTCTTCACCCTGAAGGGCGGCTTCGGCACGAGCACGGGAGCGAACGCATGAGCACGATCCGGATCCCGCCCGTCCTGCGCACGGCCGCCGGCGGCAGCAAGACGGTGGAGGTGGCGGGCGCCACGGTGGGCGAGGCGATCGCCGCGCTCGTCGCGCAGCACCCCGCCCTCCGCGACCAGGTCCTCGCCGCGGACGGCAGCCTGAACCGCTTCGTCAACGTCTACGTGAACGGCAAGGACGTGCGCTACGAGCAGGAGCTCGCCACGCCGGTGGGGCCCACGGACACGATCATCCTCCTCCCCGCCATGGCCGGCGGGCGCTAGGGGCGCCGGGGGATGGCGATGACGGAGGAGCGGCTCCGGCCGCACGCACACGAGGGGCACGGTCCCCACGGTGGGCGCTATCCGTCCATCGTGGACGCGATCGGGCATACCCCGCTCGTGGAGATCCCCCGGATGTGCCCGAACCCGAACGTCCGGCTCTACGCCAAGCTGGAGTTCATGAACCCCACCGGGTCCGTGAAGGACCGGGTCGCACGGGCGCTCATCGAGGACCTGGAGCGCTCCGGCCGGCTCTCCCCCGGCTCGATCATCATCGAGCCCACGAGCGGGAACACGGGGATCGCCCTCGCGATGATCGCGCGCCGCAAGGGCTACCGCGTGGCCGTCGTCCTGCCGGACAACGTCACCCGCGAGCGGCGCCAGCTCCTCGCCCTCTTCGGGGCGGAGATCATCGATTCGCCCGGTGCCCTCGGCTCCAACGGCGCGGTGGCGCTGGCCAAGAAGATCGTGGCCGAGGACCCGCGCTTCGTCATGCCCTACCAGTACGGGAACCCGGCGAACCCGGGCGCCCACGAGGACGGGACGGCGGAGGAGATCATCGCGGACTGCCCGGAGGTCGATGTCTTCGTGGCCGGGCTCGGGACGGGCGGCACGCTGATGGGCGTGGGCCGCCGGCTCAAGCGCCACAACCCCGAGCTGAAGGTCTACGCCGCGGAGCCGCTCCCCGGCGAGAAGGTCCAGGGGCTCCGCTCGCTGGATGAGGGCTTCATCCCCGAGATCTTCGACCCCACCGTCCTGGACGGGAAGTTCCTCGTGGGCAACGCGGAATCGATCGAGGCGCTCCGCGATCTCACCGCGCTCGAGGGGATCTTCGCCGGCGTGAGCGCGGGCGGCGCGATCGTGGCCGCCCAGCGGGTGGCGCGCGAGATGGCGCGCGGCACGATCGTCGTGCTCATCGCGGACGGCGGCTGGAAGTACCTCTCCGAGGATCTCTGGACGCGGGATCTCGACCGCGACGAAGAGGTCGTCGAGTCCCTGAACCTCTGGTGAGCGGGCCCGCCCCGCGCGTCCGGGCCACCGGCGAGGAGCCGGCTGCCCGCGGCGATGCCGTGGTCCCGGAGGTGGATGCCTGGCAGGCCGCCGCGGACGGGGGTGCCGCGCGCCGCGTCACGATGCCGCCGCCCTTCATCCCGCCCCTCGCGCGGATCCCGCGCGCGCTCCTGGACGAGCTGGTCGCCTGGGCCCGGGCCGGTCTCCCGAACGAATCGTGCGGGATCCTTGCCGCGGCCCAGGTGGCGGAGGACGGCGGGATCGCCACCCGCTTCCTGCCCATGACGAACACGGCCGCCTCCCCCTTCCGCTACCTCATCGACCCCGAGGAGCAGCTGCGCGTCATGCTCGCGATCGACGACGCGGATGAGGTGGTCTGGGGGATCTTCCACTCCCACGTCGCCTCGCCCCCCGAGCCATCCATGACGGACGTGGGGCTCGCCGCCTACCCCGATGCGCTCTACCTCATCGGCTCGCTCGCATCCGAGCCGCCGGTGATCCGCGCCTGGAGCATCCGGGACGGCGCGGTCGCGGAGATCGTCCTCGAACCGAGTTGAGCCGGGGGTAGCGGTTCCGGCGCTCGCCGCGTAGCATTCGAAGATGCTTCGAATCACCCGCCGCCCGATCGCCCTTGCCCTCCTCGGTCTCCTCGCCGCCGCGCTGCCTGCCGGTGCGGCCGATGCCCCGCCGGATCTGCTCGTCTCGGTGAGCAACGCCGTCGAGAACGTCGTCCTCGTCTCCGAGCGCGCCCCGGACGGGCGGCTCACGGTGGTCCAGAGCATCCCCACCGGCGAGGCGGGGACCGGGGCCTACCTTCACACGAGCGGCGCGGTCGCCCGTCTCGGCGAGGACCGTGTCCTCGTCGTGAACGCGGGCTCGGACAGCGTCTCCGTCCTTGTCCGGGAGGAGGGGCGGCTCCGGCTCCAGGCCACCTTCCCCTCCCTCGGGAGCACCCCCACGAGCATCGCGGTCCACGGTGACCGGGTCTACGTGATGAGCACGGGGATCCCCTCGGAGAACGACCCCGATCCCACGCCGCGGATCGGCGATCCCGTGGTCCAGGGCTTCACCGTGGATGCCGAGGGCGATGCGACCCCGATCCCCGGCGCGCGTGCCGCGCTCCCCGGCGCCTGCGATGCCTACCCCTGCGAGGCGAGCTCGATCTTCGGGCAGGTGGCCGTCGCGCCGGACGGAGGGTCGCTCCTCGTGACCCTCTCCAACCAGGACCGGATCCTCTCCTGGTCGATCGATGCGGACGGTGCGCTCACCGCGCTTCCCGACGCGGAGACCACGGTGCCCGCTCCCTATGGCCTCGCGTGGGCGCGCTCGGGGATCGCGGTCGTCGTGGGTGCGCGCGGGCCGCAGACGGTGGGTGAGGTGATGACCGGGAGCGTGGGCGCGGGCGGCTGGCAGCCGGCCACGGCGATGCTCGCGATGGCCCAGTCGAACGCCTGCTGGGCGGCGCTCTCGCCCGCGCAGGACCGCGCCTACATCGTCAACGCGGGCACCTACGATCCCAGCGACCCGGAGCCCGGCATCACGACCCTCTCGCTCGCCCCGGACGGGGAGGTCACGATCCTCGGTGCGACCGCGATCGCCTGGGACGAGGATCGCTTCCCGGTCGATTCGGCGGTCTCCACGGACGGACGGACCCTCTACTCGCTCAGCGATTCGGGCTACTACGTCTATGACATCGCCGAGGACGGGACGGCCGTCTACGCGCCGGAGAAGGAGGTCCTCACGCCGGAGACGATGCTCGGCGCCGGGGCGACCGGGCTCGTCATCCTCCCGTCCGCGTAGCGTTCGCACCCGCCGATGATGGCGATGGGGGCGGCCTCCGCCCTCGCCCTCCTCACCTGCCTCATGGTGGCCGGTGCGGACTTCGCGGCCGGTCTTCTCACCCGCCGCTACTCGCCCTTCCTCGTCCTCGGGGTCGCCACGGTCGTGGCCGGGATCGCGGAGTCGATCTTCCTCCTCCAGCGGGACGAGATGGCCTTCGAGATGGGGATGTCGGTCGTCCTCTATGGGCTGGCGGCCGGGGTCCTCGTCCTCATCGGCCAGGGGATGTACTTCCTCGCGCTCGCCCGCGGCGAGGTGGGGATCGTGGGCGGGCTGGGGACGCTCGTCGTCATCCCGCCCCTCATCGTCGTCTGGCTCACCGGTGAAGCGCTCGCCATCCGCCAGCTCGCCGGCGTGGGTGCGATCTTCGTGGGCATCCTCCTCCTCGGCCGGACGCCCGGCGGCGGGCGGCCGATCTCCCGCGGCATCGTCGGGCTCGTGGTGTGCGGGACGATGCTCGTGGGGGTCGCGGAGGTGCTCATCGACCGTGCGAGCGAGGCGGGCCCCGCCACCACGATCCTCTTCGTCTATGCCGCCGTGCCGCTCGCCTTCGTCATGGCGCGGGTCTTCGCCGGGCCCCGGCTCCCGGACGGCGATCGACCGGGTCCCACCTTCTCCCGGACGGGGGCGCTCGTCCTCATGGGTGCCACGGGGCTCATGCTCTTCGTCGCGAACACCTCGTTCGCCCTCGCGACATCGATGGGCAACGTGGCGCTCGTGGCGGCGCTCGCCGCCCTCGACCCGCTCGTGATCGCGCTCCTCGGGCGGATCGTCCTCCGCGAGCGGATGAGCCGGGTCCAGACCTCCGGGCTCGTCATCGCGACCTTCGGCGGCGTCCTCGCGATCCTGGGGTAGGGGGCCGGGGTGCCGATGGCTCGGCCCCCCGGCCCCCCGCACGACGAAGCCCCCGGGGTCTCCCCGGGGGCTTCGCGTTCCCTGGTCTCTGGTGCGACCTACTTCGTGAGGAAGCAGGCGCTGATGCGCGTCCCGTCCGCGAGGGTGACGACCGCGGTGACGGTCACCCCCTTCGGCGATGGCGCGAGCCAGTGGATCTGGAACCGCTGGGAGCGCCTCTTCCACCTCAGGGACGGGAGGCCATGGTCCGCCGGCATGATCGCGACGGGGAGAGTGGTCGGGACCGGGGTCGGAGTCGGGGCCGGGGTCGCGAGGAGGAAGCCCGGGACCGGCGTCCCGGTCACGCAGCCCTCCTCCGTCGTGAGCGAGCTCACGACCGCCCGGTCCGCCACCACCTCGGATCCGGCCATCACGGTGAACGCCAGGGTCTTCTCCCGTCCGGCGTACGTGCTGTTCAGCGCGGGGGGCGGCGACGTCTTCACGAAGCCCGCCGAGGCATACGGCGGCGGTGGCAGCGTCGGGATCGGCGTGGCCGTGGGCCGCGGGGTCCCGGTGGGCCGGGGCGTGGCCGTCGGGGCCACGGTGGGCGTCGGCACCACCGTGGGCGTGGGCGCCACCGTCGGGCTCGGGCTCGGCGACGGCGACGGTGACGGCGAGGGGCTGGGCGACGGAGAGGGGCTCGGCGAAGGGCTCGGAGTCGGGCTCGGCGACGGTGACGGCGAGGGGCTCGCGCTGGGTGACGGGCTCGCGCTGGGTGACGGCGAGGGGCCGGACC
>JAFMJV010000062.1 GCA_017853275.1 Chloroflexota bacterium | reverse complement strand
GGCGCCGGCTCACGGACGATCGCGGAGAGTCGGAGGCCCCCGACCGTCACGGTCGTCCGGGTCGCCTCACGCGGGAGGTGCTCTGTCATGCAGCGCAAGCGTACCCCGGACCGGCCGGGGAGGGGTCGGAGGGGGCGGGTCGGGACGCTCGGCCCATCGCGGCCCATGCCGACCGGCCCTCGGGCGGACGCGCTACGCTCCTGCAGACTCCCTCGGTCGGCCTCGCCGCGGAGCACGGCGGTCGGCCCCAGCCCCAGGAAGGATCCCGAGACCGATGACCCGACGCCCCCGCCTCCGCGCCGCCGCCGCTCTCCTCCTTGCGGTCGTGTCGGCCACCCTCCTCGCACCGGCCGCCGGCGCCCAGGACCCGGCCGCCTCCCCCGCCGCGCGCCCCGGGCCCACCCCGATCCTCCCGGCGATGCCGGAGCCCGCGCCGGACCCGGTCGATCTCGTCCGGGATGACGGCTCCCCCTTCAGCCTCGCCGCGCTCCGGGGCCGCCCCACGATCCTCTTCTTCGGCTACACGCACTGCCCGGATATCTGCCCGGCCACGCTCGGGGAGATGTTCGGCGTGGTGGCGGAGCGCCCGGACGTCCAGGTCGTCTTCATCACGCTGGACCCGGAGCGGGACACGCAGCCGTTCATGGAGACGTGGACGGCGACCTTCCCGGAGCAGATCATCGGGGTGACCGGATCGCCGCTCGCGATCCGCGCCGTGGCGGACGCCTACGGGGTCCAGTACGCGCGGGTGGACGCCGCCTCCACGGAGGGCTACACGATCTCCCACACCGCCTTCCAGACGCTCGTGGACCGGGACGGGATGATCGCCGCCACCTGGGTCTTCGGGACGCCTGCCGCGGCGATCGTGGCCGACCTCGCGGAGCTCCAGCCGCCCCTCCCCACGATCGTCGTGGAGGAGCCCTGGGTGCGCGCCTCGATGATGACCGAGCGGGCAGGTGCCGCCTACTTCCACATCCGGAACACGGGGACGGAGGATGACGCGCTCTTCTCCGTGGCCACGCCGATCGCGACGGAGCCGCAGCTCCACGAGACCACCCAGGACGCCCAGGGGATGATGGCGATGGCTCCCGTGGCGGAGATCCCCGTCCCGGCGGGAGGGATGGCCGTCCTGGAGCCCGGCGGCTACCACGTCATGCTCATGGGCCTCACCGGCCCGCTCGTGGAGGGGACGACCGTCCCGCTCCTCCTCACCTTCGCCTCCGGGACCGTCGTGGAGGTGGACGCGGAGGTGCGCGGGATGGGCCCGATGGAAAGCCCCGCCGCAGCGCACGACCACGGCTCGATGCACGGCGGGATGCACGGCTCGCCGGCACCCTCCTCCGCGCCGACGGGCGGCTGAATGGCGTCCACCGGAGCGGTGGCATCCGGTCGGGTCCGGGGGCGCTCCCGGGCGCTTGCGGCCGCGCTCCTCATCGTCCTTGCCCTCCTCCCGGCCGGCGTCCGCGCGAGCACGGAGGCGCCGCTCGGCGTCCTCACGATCTCCACCCGCCACTGGGTCGGCGAGAACGACCTCATCCTCCAGGTCCTCGATCCGGGCGGGGTGGCGATCACGGACCCCGCGATGGAGATGGAGGTCCGCGTCGTGGCGCCGGATGGCAGCGCGCGCGACGCGGTCCCGGCCGCGCTCGGCCGCTGGGCCACCACCGGCCGGGATCTGTGGATCGCGCGCGTCCGCTTCGATGCGCCGGGGACCTGGACGGCAGTGGTCCGCGCGACGCTCGGCGATCTCGCGCTCGCGGGGAGCACCCCCGTCCGCGTCCTCCCCGATGACGGGACCGTGCCGCTCGGCGCACCCGTGCCGGCGCCGGACACGCCGACGCTCGTGGATGTCCTCAACCTCACCGATGCGATCAGCTCCGATCCGGACCAGGTCGCCCAGTTCTACGTGAAGAGCGTGGCGGACCTCGTCCGGGACGGCCAGCCCTTCGTCCTCGTCCTGGACACCTACCTCTTCCGGCCGAACAGCGCGTGCGGCGGCGCGC
Source organism: Chloroflexota bacterium (assembly GCA_017853275.1). Lineage (GTDB taxonomy): Bacteria > Chloroflexota > Limnocylindria > Limnocylindrales > CSP1-4 > JAFMJV01. The sequence continues at coordinate 9,164 of JAFMJV010000062.1, read as the reverse complement.
TCGGCATCCTCCACGACATCTTCGTGGAGTACCCCAGCCTCCCGGTCGTCCACGCGGAGCCGTACCTCACGCGCTTCAGCGGCGGGATGCTCCTCCTCGAGCCGCCGGAGGGCCCGGCCCAGCTCGCCCCGTGGTCCGTGGCGTACGGGATCGCGGAGCCGCCGTGGGTCTTCGTGGTGGCCGGGGACGGCACGCTCCGGGCGAAGATGAACGGCGTCTTCGGCACAGATGAGCTGCGCGCGGCGATGTCCGCGGTCTCCGACTGGTTCCCGATCGGCGGGATCGCCACGCCGGCACCCGCCGCGGTGGGGTAGGGTGCGCCGATGAGCACGGACCACCCGGACGCCCGCACCCGTTCCGCCGCCTGGAGCCCCCACGAGGCGGAGCCGCTCCGCGTCCGGGCCGATTCGCGCTTCGGTGCGGACGGGCTGCCGGAGGGCTGGTGGTTCGGGCGTGTCTCCGCGGTCGTCACGGACCGGGCGGGCGAGGTCTACGTGGCGCACCGCGGCCCCGCCGGCGACCCGATCGTCGTCCTGGACGCGGAGGGCCGCTACCTCCGCTCCTGGGGCCGGGATCTCATCCGCGTGGCGCATGGCCTCCGGATCGATGACGAGGAGACCCTCTGGCTGACCGACTGCGAGCGCCAGCAGGTCTACCGCTTCGATCGCACCGGGAAGCTCCTCCTGGAGATCGGGACGCGGGATGTCGCGGGCTGCGACGAGCGGACCTTCGATGCGCCCACGGATATCGCCTTCGGCCATGACGGGACGATCTACGTCTCGGACGGCTACGGGAACTGCCGGATCGTCCGCTTCGACCGGAGCGGGCGCTTCCTCGGGACGTGGGGCGAGCCGGGGACGGCGCCGGGGCGCTTCGACACGCCACACTCGGTCTGCGTGGGCCCGGACGGCCTCGTCCACGTCTCGGACCGTCACAACCACCGGATCCAGGTCTTCACGCCGGATGGGGCGCACGTGCGCACGATCACCGGCCTCGGCGCGACCCAGTGCATCGCCTTCGGGGCGGACGGGACGCCGTGGGTGACCACCTACCGCGATGTCGGCGAGCTGATCGGCTGGGACAGCCTGGGCGGCCGGCTCTTCCGGCTCGATCCGGAGCGCTGGACGGTGACCGGCTCGTTCGAGCTGAACGCCCACTGGGTCCACCCCGCGGCGGACGGCGTGATCTTCCTTGCCGGGCTCGCCGGGACGGTGAACCGGCTCTGGCCGGGCTGGGTCGCCGTGGAGGACGTGGAGCGGGAGCACCTCGGGCGCTGAGGCGCCCGCCGCCACCCCGTCAGTCGCGCGGGACCGCCGCCCGCCAGGCCCGCAGGAGCCCGCGCTCCCCGGCGAGCGCCGCCAGGTCCTCCACCACCTCCGGGACGAGCGTCACGCGCTCCGCCTGCGCGTCCTGGGCGCGCCACTCCTTCTCCCCCGCGATGAGGATCTCCGCGACGCCGGGCTGGCGCGGCCGGCCGGTCACCTCCGCCTTCCAGGCGCGGGTCCGCGCGTAGAAGAGCTCCGGATCGCCGAAGGCCGCCGGATCGAGCGCGATGAGGAGCTGGCCCACCGATGCCGGGTGGCCGGTATCCCACATCCCGGAGACGGAGAGCCCGAAGGCACCGCCCGAGAGGACGCCGGTGAGAAGGTCGATCGCCGCGGCGAGCCCGTAGCCCTTGTAGCCCGAGGTCTCCGCGGGACCGCCGAGCGGGAGCATCATCCCCTTGAGCGCAGCCGTGGCGTCCGTGGTGGGCCGGCCGTCCGGATCGAGCGCCCAGCCCTCCGGGATCGGCTTCCCGCGCCGTGCCGCCACCTCCACCTTGCCGCCCGCCACCACGGAGGTGGCCATATCCAGGAGGAAGCCGCGCCCGGTCCCGTCCGGGACCCCGATCGCGAGCGGGTTCGTGCCCAGCGCCGGTGCCCGGGCGCCGGTGGGCGGGACGATCGGCGATCCGTTCGAGGTGGCGATCCCCACCATCCCCGCCGCCATCGCGCGCAGGGCATAGGCGCCCGCGATCCCGAAGTGACCACCGTCGCGGACGATGACCGCGGCGAGGCCGGTCCGGCGGGCACGGGCCACGGCCCGGGCCATCGCCCGGTGCGCCACCGCAGGCCCGATCGCCCGGTCCCCGTCCCAGAGCTCGAGCGCGGCACGCCGGACGATGGGCGCGGGCCGCGCGGCGGGGTTCACGGACCCCGAATCGATGAGCCGGAGGTATTGCCGGAGCCGGGAGACGCCGTGGGAGGGATGACCCCGGAGGTCCGCAAGGACGAAGACCTCCGCCGCGAGCGCGGCATCCCCGCGCGGGATCCCCGCGGAACGGAGGGCGGCCGCCGTGAAGGCGATCAACCCGGGCGTGGAGACGACCGGCTCCACAGGACGCGCCCAGGCTGGGAGCGCGACGGAACGATCGACCGCGAGATCCACGAGCGCCCCGACCGGCATGCGACCCGTCCCTTCATCCTTCCCCGGCTGGTGCCGGAATCACGAGGCCCCCGGTCCGCGAACGGACCGGGGGCCTCGCTGCGAGATCGCGACCTTACTTGGCCGCGGCCTCGACGTTCTCCGCGTTGTAGACCGTGAAGGGGCCCATGAGGACGCGCAGGCCGGCGTCACGGGTCGGGTCCTTCGTGATCGTGAACGTGTCGTTGCCGCTGATCGGCCGGCCGACCTTGAAGACCTCGCCCTCGGCGCCCTGGAGGGCACCGCTACCGATGAGGTAGGAGACGTAGTAGGTCAGGTAGCCGAGGTCGACGAAGCTCCAGAGCGCGAACTCCGGGGCGCACCCGTTGAGGGTGTACTCGACCATCTCCGCGGGGACGCCGAGGCCGGAGACCTTGACGCTGTCGCAGAGGCCCTCGTCCTGGAGCGCCTTGGCGGCGGCCACGATCCCGACCGAGGTCGGGGCCATGATCAGCTCCATGTCCGGGTACTTCGAGAGGAGCGCCTGCGCCTGCTCGTAGCTCTTCTCGGACTGGTCATCGCCGTAGACGGTCTCGAGGAGCTCGAGGCCGGCGTACTTGGGGTCGGACGCGAGCGCCTCCTGCATCGCGGCGATCCAGGCGTTCTGGTTCGCGGCGTCCGGGGAGGCGGAGAGGATGGCGAACTTGCCGCCGTCCTCGCCGAGGATCGAGAGGGCCATGTCCGCCATGACCTTGCCGGTCTCGGTGAAGTCGACCTGGGCGATGAAGACGCTCTCACCCTCGGCGGTCGGGATCGGGGAGTCCCAGGTCACGACCTTGGTGCCGGCGGCGACCGCGGCAGCGGCCACCGGGCCGATCTGGTCACCCGCGTTGTTCGAGAGCATGACGACCTTGTAGCCACCGGTGGGGGCGTTCGTCATGAACTCGATCTGGCCGGCGACGCTGTTCTCCGCCGTGGGGCCGACGAAGTCGAAGGCGGACGGGTTGGCGAGCTCGGTGGCTGCCTCCATCGCGCCCTGGTTCGCCTGGTCGAACGGCAGGATGCCGAGGAACTTGGGCAGGAGCATCATCTTGACGTCCTGGCCGGGGGTGGCGACGACCGGGTCCTGCGCCGAGACGGCGCCACCGAGCATCCCCACGAGCAGCGCGGCCGACATGCCGGCCGCGACGGTGCTCCGGAACTTCACGTGTTCTCCTCCGTTCTCTACGCGCCGCGCCCCCGCATCCCATCGGCGGGGCACCGGCGCACGCTGCATCTTATCCGCCCGATGGCCGGACGGATACCCCCTCCCCCGAGGTTCCCGGTGGTGGTGCGGCACGATCCGCCGCCCGCCGCCGGAACCGCTCACGGCCCGCGCCCACGAGGTTCGGGACGAGGACCGACAGGATGAGGAGAAGGCCGATGATGCCGGTCTGCGTGTTGCCGGTGATCCCGGCGATGACGAGACCGTTGCGCAGGTTGAGGACGAGGATCGAGGAGAGCAGGACGCCGATCATCGTCCCGGAGCCGCCGAAGATGCTCACGCCGCCGAGGAGGACGACGGTGATGATGTCCAGCTCGAAGCCGTCCGCCGTGCTCGCGCGGACCGCGCCGAGCCGGGCCGCGATGAGGACGCCCGCGAGCGCCGCGATGAGGCCGCTGGCGGCGAAGATCGCGATCTTCACGCGCGCCACGCGGACGCCGGAGAAGCGGGCGACGGAGACGCTGTTGCCGATGACGATCGTGCTCCGGCCGAAGCCGGTGAAATGCATGATCGTCACCGCGAGGATGGCCATCACGAGGTAGAGGAGCATCGGCCCGGTGATCGGACCGAGGAGCCCGTCCTGGCCGAGCGCGGTGAACCAGTCCGGGAAGCTCCCCACGGAGCGGTCCTCCACGAGGAGCCGCGCGAGGCCGCGGAATCCGATGTAGCCGGCGAGCGTGACCGCGAGCGAGGGGATCCCCACGATCGCCACGAAGAAGCCGTTGATGAGCCCGAAGCCGAGCCCCACGGCGAGCGCCACGAGAACGGCGATCTCCATGGGCACGCCCTGCTCGAAGAGGGCGGCGACCACGGCTGCCGCGAGACCCATCATCGAGGCGACGGAGAGGTCGATCTCGCCGGTCATGATCACGAAGGCCATGACGAGGATGACGATCGACTTCTCGATCCCGAGCGTGAAGAGGTTGACCTGGTTGCCGATCTCCAGGTAGCGCGGGTTGGTGGCCATGTTGAAGCCGAGGACGACGACGAGGAAGACGAGGAGAAGGCCCTCCCAGCCGATCAGGCGACGGCGGATGTCAGCGGACATCGGCAGCCTCCCCCGGAGCGGCGGCGAGCCGTTCCTCCTGGTCACGTCTCCGGATCCGGACCCAGCGCTCGCGGAGCCGGCCGAGGACGACGGTATCCGTGGCGACCGCAAGGAGGATGAGGAGGCCGAGGATCGCGTCCTTCACGAACTCCGAGATCTCCGCCCAGCGGAGGAGGCTCTGCTGGAGGATCTCGATGAGGAGGACGCCCATGAAGGCGCCGACCATCGATCCGGAGCCACCGGCGATCGCGACGCCGCCCACGACGACCGCGGCCACCACCTGGAGCTCGAGGCCCTGCGCCGCGGTGACCGTGATGTTCCCGAAGCGGACGAGGAACATGAAGCCCGCGAGCCCGGCAAGGGCTCCACAGAGGGTGAAGGCGAGGAAGACGTCCCGGCGCGCGGGGAGACCGGAGACCCGCGCGGCGTCCGGGTTGGACCCGATCGCGTAGAGCCGTCTGCCGAAGGAGAGGTAGCGCAGCATCAGCTGGCCGATGATCACCGCGACGAGCGCGACCGCGACCATGACGCGCAGGTCGTAGCCCTCGAAGGAGGCGACGTTCGCGGAGGGGATGTCGTTCAGCCAATCCGGCAGGTCCGCGGTGGTGACCGTCTTGGCGCCGGAGAACTCCACGAGGACGACGCGGTAGAGGGCGAGCGTGCCGAGCGTGGCGATGATCGAGGGGACGCGGCCGTAGGCCACGAGCAGGCCGTTGATCGCGCCGAGGAGGACGCCGATGCCGACCGAGAGGCCGACCGCGACGAGCGGCGGCATCTCCGTCCAGCGGGTGAGGAGCGTCCCCACCACATACGCCACGAGGCCGACCGACGAGCCGACGGAGAGGTCGATGTTCCGGGTGAGGACGACGAGGACCTGGCCGACCGCGACGACCGCGGTGATCGCGAGGCCGGTCGTGATCCGGTTGACCGGGCGGGCTGCGAGGTACTGGTCGATCTGGGTGGCGAAGAAGACGACCATCCCGACGATGACGAGGAGGAGGATGAGCTCCCGGAGCTGCTCCGGGCGGAACCGGCGGAGGAGGGCATCCATCAGGCGCGGTCTCCGTCGGCGGGCGGGGCGGCCGGGTCACGGAGGAGGAGCTCCGGGTCCACCTCCCCGGAGGCGAGGAGGTCAAGGGTGGCGGCCGCGGCGGTGCCGGCGATGAGATCCACACCCGGCTCGTCCGCGAGGAGGTCGCCGCCCTGGCCCATGGCGGCCCCGAGGACGCGCTCCTGGGAGGCATCCGCATGGTCGATGATCGCGACCTGGCGCCCCTCGCGCATGACGAGGATCCGGTCGCTCATCGCGAGGACCTCGGGGAGGTCCGAGCTGATCATGATGATCGCCATCCCCTGCGCGGCGAGCTCGTCGATCAGCTGGTGGACCTCCACCTTGGCGCCCACATCGATGCCCCGGGTGGGCTCATCCAGGATGAGCACCTTGGGCTTCGTCTCCAGCCACTTCGAGAGGACGACCTTCTGCTGGTTGCCGCCGGAGAGCGCGGCCGCCGGGGTCTCCACGGATGGGGCGCGGATCCGGAGACGGTCCCGGAAGGAGTTCGCGGTCTCGCGCTCCGCGGAACGACGGACGAGCCCGAAGGCACCGAGGTAGCGCTCCAGTGACGGGAGCGTGATGTTCGCGGTGATCGAGAGGGGCATGACGAGGCCGAGCTGGCGCCGGTCCTCCGTGCTGTAGGCGATCCCGAGACGGGTCGCCTCCTGCGGGCTGCGCACGGAGATCGGTGCGCCGTCCAGCTCCACGCTCCCACGCTCGGCCGGCGCCACCCCGAAGAGGGCGAGGCCCACGTCCGTCCGACGCGCCCCCACGAGGCCGGCGAAGCCGAGCACCTCGCCTGCCCGGACCTCGAAGGAGACGCCGCTGAAGACACCCTCCTTGTGGAGATCCCGGACCGCAAGCCGGACCGCGCCGGGCGCCGTCCGTTCCCGCTTGAAGAGCTCCACGACCTCGCGGCCCACCATCCCCCGGATCGCGGCCGCGGGCGTCAGCTCGCCTCGCGGGGAGGTGGAGATCCAGCGTCCGTCGCGGAGGATCGTCACGCGGTCCGCGATCTCGAAGACCTCCTCCATCCGGTGGGAGATGAAGAGGATCGCGACCCCTTCCGCCTTGAGCGCAGCCACGATCCGGAAGAGCTGCCGCACCTCGTGGGCGGAGAGCGAGGCGGTGGGCTCGTCCATGATCAGGACGCGGACCTTGAGGGAGATCGCCTTGGCGATCTCGACCGTCTGCTGCTGGGCGAGCGTGAGCCCGCGGGCCGGCTCGCCGACATCCAGGCTGACCCCGAGACGGGCGAGGACCGCCTCCGCCTCGCGCTGCGTCTTCCCGTGGTCGACCCGCACCCCGCGGTCGCGGTGACCGATGAAGATGTTCTCCGCCACGGAGAGGTCGGGGAAGATCATCGGCTCCTGGTAGATCGCCGCGACCCCCAGGCGCTGCCCGTCCTGCGACGAGGAGACGCGGACAGGACGACCGTCGATGCGCATCTCGCCGCGGTCCGGCTGCTGGACGCCGGTCATGATCTTGATCAGGGTGGACTTGCCCGCCCCGTTCTCGCCGAGCAGCGCGTGGATCTCCCCGGGGAAGAGGGAGAGGGAGACCCCGTCCAGCGCCTGCGTGCTGCCGAAGGCGCGGGCGATATCGCGCATCTCGAGCACCGGTGCGCCGGGCAGCCGCTCATGGGAAGACGATGGCTCGAGCGTAGCGGCGGGTCCTGCCATACGTCCTCCGGGGCTCGGCGCGTCCCATCGCGCGGAGCCGGCTCCCGACTCCTCCATCGGGCGCCTGCGCAGGATAGCGGAGCGCGGGCGGCCGGGCGCGATGGTCTGGAAAAGAGGAAGGCCCCCGGTCCGTCTCCGGACCGGGGGCCTTCCAGATGGTTCCTAGGGCTGCTCTTCCATCTCGATCGCGATGACCGCATCCTCGAGCTCCCCGAGCCTGGGGCCCTCGAAGCGGAAGATCCAGCCTTCCGTGCGCTTCATCTTGACGATGAGCCTGGCGAGCGACTGCTTGGTCGCCGTGGTGCTCGCGTTGTCCTTTCCGTCCGTGAAGATCACGAAGGTGACCTGTCCGTCCGGGTTGGTCTTCGCGAACGTCTTGATCGCACGCGTGGCGGCGTCATAGAGCGGCGTCCGGCCATCCGGCTTGAAGGTCTTGGGCGTGAGCTTCGGCACGGTGGAGATCTGCCGCTCCTTGTAGCGCGGCTGGTACTTCACCGAGTTGAAGAGGGTGAGGCTGTACGGCGCGAGCTGCGTCTTGGCCTTCCACTTCGCGAGGTAGGCGTTGTAACGGACGATCACCTTGTTCGCCGCCGGCCCGATCGAACCGGACTGGTCGAGCAGGATGTAGAGCTGCGGGGCCTGCGGGACTTCCGCGGTGTCGCCGTCGCACACGTCATCGATACAGGCGCTCGCCGTGTTGTCGATGGCGCGAGCGAGGACGTCGTCCGGGGTCACCAGGTAGGTGGCGGTGCACACGAGCGACTCACCCGGATCGAGGAACTCGTCCTCGTTCCCGACGGTGTTCACGTTCGGGCAGGACTCGTCGCTCGTCTTGGGGTCATCGATCGTCACCGGGCCGGGGATCCGGATGTTGCCGGTGTTCGTGACCACGAAGGTGAAGTTGATGGTGTCCCCGGCCTTGGGCGCGTACTCGCCCTCGATCGTGGACTTGACCATCGTGATCTGGCGAAGCGGGACCGGGGTGGCCGACGGCGCCGGGGTGGGCGACGGGGCCGGGGTGGCCGACGGCGCCGGGGTGGGCGACGGGGCCGGAGTGGGGCAGTGCTTGTGCTTCTCCGGGTCGTACTCGTCCCCGCCCTCGAAGTTCGGGCACGGGGTCGCCGACGGATCCGGCGTGGGGCAGTGCGGGTGGTGGACCGGATCGTAGACGTCCCCGTTCGCGTAGTTCGGGCAGGGGGTCGGCTCCGGCGTGGGGCAGTCCTTGTGCTTCTCCGGGTCGTAGACGTCCCCGTTCGCGAAGTTCGGGCAGGGGGTCGCCGACGGGCCCGGGGTCCGGCACCGGTCGTGCTCCGCGATGATCGAGTCATCCTCGAAGCCGTCCGGGCACGCGCTCGGGTTCGGGGTGGGGCAATGGTTGTGGCTCGCGGGGTCCCAGGTCTCACCACCGGCGATGTCCGGGCAAGGCTTGGGGGTCTTGCACGGATCGCCGTCCGCGATGATCGAGCTGTCCTCGTAGCCATCCGGGCAGGAGGTGGGATCGGGCTTGGGGCAGTGGCCGTGCTTGGCCGGATCCCAGGTCTCGCCGACGGCGAGGTTCGGGCAGGGCGGGTTGCACTTCTCGTGGCCGGGATCCGCCGTGTCGATCAGATCGTCCGCAGCGGCCGGGCTCGGGCAGGGCGGGCGGCACTCGTGGTTCGGGTCCGCCGTATCGATCAGGTCATCCGCGGCCGCCGGGCTCGGGCACGGCGACGG
>JAFMJV010000119.1 GCA_017853275.1 Chloroflexota bacterium | reverse complement strand
TACGTCCCAAGGGTTTGGCTGTTCGCCAATTAAAGCGGTACGTGAGCTGGGTTCAAAACGTCGTGAGACAGTTTGGTCTCTACCCATCGTGGGCGTAGGGAACTTGAGAGGAGCTGCTCCTAGTACGAGAGGACCGGAGTGGACGAACCTCTGGTGTGCCAGTCGTCCTGCCAAGGGCGTCGCTGGGTAGCCATGTTCGGTTGGGATAAGCGCTGAAAGCATCTAAGTGCGAAGCTCGCCTCAAGATGAGGTTCCCCACTGGGTCAACCAGGTAAGACCGCAGGAAGATGACCTGTTCGATAGGCGGCATGTGGAAGCCGGGTGACCGGTGAAGCTGAGCCGTACTAATGGTCGAGGGCTTGACCTTTACCAGCCGCCCACCCGTGGGCAGCCGTGGAAGGTGGATCGTCACGAAGCCGGCGAAGGCCGGCATGACGGCAGGAACGAAGGACGACGACTCGATCGCGCCGGCACCCAGGGGATGCGTGTCCCCGGTGCCGTTTCATGGCAGCCGATCGCGTGAACACACGCATGAGATCCTGGTGACACTAGCGGAGAGGCCACACCCGTTCCCATCCCGAACACGGCAGTTAAGCTCTCCAGCGCCGAAGATACTGAGGGGGCAGCTCCTTGGGAAAATAGGCCGTCGCCAGGATCTTTGCGTTTCCCGGGGATCGGTGCGCGGCTTCGCTGATGGAGCTCCTGTCGCCCGCTGTGGGCTTCCGGGATCCCGGGCGGGCATGACGCGGTGGCGCGATCATCCGGTCGTGCGGATCGCGAGTTTGCGCGGGGGCTGGCGCTCGTGCGCGCGCGTGGTATCCTCCCCGGGCCTCGCCGACCGGCGACGGCTCCCTGGAGGCACCGTCCTTGCGATGTTGTCCCCACCGGATGCCGAGCGCCGAGGGCGGGAGCCCATGACCCGGAGGACAGGAACCCCTTGAACGAGAACGAGAACGAGGTCCAGGAGAGCGTGAGCGCGGACGTCGCGCCCGCAGCGGAGCCGGCGGTCGAGGCCGCGGCCCCGGAGGTGGCTGCAGAGTCGGTCGCAGAGGTCGCCGAGGCGGCCGCTGAGCCCGTGGCTGAGGCCGTCGATCCCGTGGTGGCAGAAGCGGTCGCGGCGGAGCCGGCCGGGGATCTCCCCGTCGCCGAGGCGATCGCCGCCGACGAGCTTGCCGATGCGCCGGCCGCGGAGCCGGATCCGATCCGCCCCTCCTACGCCGACCGGCCCGAGCCGACGACGATGGAAGAGCTGCTCAACGAGCAGTCGGGCGAGATCCGCAGCCTGAAGCACGGTGATGTCGTCGAGGGGACGGTCGTCCGCATCGACAAGGACGAGATGCTCGTCGACATCGGTGCCAAGTCGGAGGGCGTGGTCAGCAACCGCGAGCTCTTCGGGCGGAACAGCGAGTCCCAGCCGCAGCTCGTGATCGGGGATACCGTCCTCGTCTACGTCCTGCAGCCGGAGTCGAACGAGGGCCATGCGGTCCTCTCGCTCCGCCGCGCCGGCCTCGAGCGCAAGTGGCGCGCGATGCAGGAGCAGTTCGAGGCGGGCCAGATCATCGAGGCCCCGGTCATCGACCACAACAAGGGCGGCCTCATCGTCGACTGCGGGATCCGCGGCTTCGTGCCGATCTCCCAGATCGTCGACTTCCCGCGCCGGCCGCAGAACGAGCAGCCGCGCGACGCCGCCCAGGAGATCGCCGAGAAGCTGCAGCCCTACGTGGGCCGCAAGCTGCGGCTGAAGATCCTCGAGGTCAACCGCAAGGCGAACCGCCTCATCCTCTCGGAGAAGGTGGCGCTCTACGAGGAGCGCCGCGAGAAGCGCGACGAGCTCTTCAGCAGCCTGAAGGTCGGGCAGCAGGTGAAGGGCAACGTCCGTTCGATCGCCCCGTTCGGCGTCTTCATCGACCTCGGCGGGATCGACGGCCTCGTCCACAAGAGCGAGCTCTCGTGGAACAAGGTGAACAACCCCGAGAACGGCTACCGCGTCGGTGAGGAGGTCGAGGCCGAGGTCATCGACATCAATCACGAGCGCGGCCGGATCTCGCTCTCGATCCGCCGTCTCCAGCCCGATCCGTGGAACTCCACGGTCGCGGACCTCAACGTGGGCGACATCATCGAAGGGACGGTCACGAAGATCGTCAACTTCGGCGCCTTCGTCCGGGTCCGGGAGGGTCTGGAGGGCCTCATCCACATCAGCGAGCTCTCGCACCAGCGTGTGGCGCATCCCGGCGATGTCGTCCACGAGGGCCAGAAGCTCCGCCTCAAGGTGATCTCGCTCGACTCCGAGCGGCATCGCCTCGGGCTCAGCCTCAAGCAGGCCGAGGAGGCGCCGGCCCGGCCGGCTCCCACCGAGGCCCCGGCCCCGCGCGAGCGGCGGCCGCGCCCGGAGCGCGCCTACGATCCGTCGCAGGCCGTCCAGGAGCCCGAGGGCGGGATCGACAACACCCTCGCCGCGGCATTCGCCCAGGTCCGCCAGCAGATGGCGGAGCAGGAGCGGGCCACGGAGAG
>JAFMJV010000118.1 GCA_017853275.1 Chloroflexota bacterium | reverse complement strand
AACCGGGAGGCCGCGAAGCTCCGCAAGCAGGGCGTGGAGGCGATCGTCGTCCTCGTCCACGAGGGCGGCTGGCAGACCGGGGATATCGACGAGTGCGCGGGGGCGAGCGGGCCGATCCTGGACATCGTGGAGCGGCTCGACCCGGGGATCGACGTCGTCATCTCCGGCCATACCCACCAGGCCTACCGCTGTGAGCTGGATGGACGCCTCGTGACGAGCGCGAAGTCGTTCGGGCGGCTCCTCACCCGGATCGACCTCACGATCGACCGCAAGACGGGCGAGGTCCTCGCCCATGACGCGGACAACCTCATCGTCACCCGCGACGTCACGCCCGCGCCGGACGAGGAAGCGCTCATCGCGCGCTGGAAGACGCTCGCGGACCCGGTGGCGAACGAGGTCATCGGCACGCTGACCGAGCCGATCGTCTCCACGCCGAGCGACTCGGGGCAGGCACCGGCCGGCAACGTCATCGCGGACGCGCGCCTGGACGGCTTCGCGGACGACGGCGTGGTGGCGGCATTCGTCTCCCTCGGGAGCGTCCGCGAGGACATCGAGGGGACGAGCGCGGACGGTTCCGGGGACCTGACCTACGCGAACCTCTACGCCGTGGAGCCGTGGGGGAACACGATGGTGACGATGGACCTCACCGGCGCCCAGCTCGATGCGCTCCTCGAGCTCCAGTTCGACAACCCGTCCGCGGGCGAGCAGCGCTGGCTCCAGGTCTCCCATGGCTTCAGCTACACGTGGAGCGCGTCGGCACCGGCGGGGCAGCACGTGGACGCGGCGACGATCGCGATCGGCGGCGTCCCGGTGGAGCTGGATGGCACCTACCGCGTGGCCGTGGACAGCTTCCTCGCGGGCGGCGGAGATGGCTTCGTCACCTTCACCGAGGGGACGGGGATCGAGGGCGGCCCGCCGGAGCTGGACGTCCTCGAGGCCTGGTTCCGCGGCCAGGACGCGGTGAGCGCCCCCGCGGACGACCGGGTGACCGCCGCCCCCTGACCGCCCGGAGGGACCGCTCCGTCAGCCCGCGAGCGTGCGGGCGGCGGCGAGCGTCTCCTCCACGAGGATCGCCGCCTCCACCGCCTCGTTGCGCGGGTTGAGGAAGCACGCCCGGAGGCCGTAGCGGCCATCGACCCGCGTGGCCGAGGGAAGGCTCCGGCCACGGGTGCGGAGAACGCGCAGGATCGCCGCGTTATGGTCGTCGATCGCGGCAGGATCCGTCATCCCGTCCGGGACGTGGCGGAAGACGCAGATCGAGAGCTCGGGCTCGGCGAGGAGCTCGAGTCCGGGGGTGGCCCGGACGAGCGCGGCGAGCTCGCGCGCGGCGTCGTCATGGCGGACGATCCGCTCGCGGATCCCGCGCGCCCCGATCTCCCGGAGGAGCGCCCAGACGGCGAGCCCGCGCGCGGGCGTGGAGAAGTCGACCCCCCAGTCCGGCGTCCCCCGGCCGAGCTCCTCCCAGGGGACGGCGTCCTCGGGCCGCGCGGCGGCCGCCTCGAGCGAGCTCTGCCGCTCGCGGTCGTAGGCACCCATCTCGATCCGGAAGGCGCGGGTGAGGATGCCGCGGTCGCGGCAGAGGGTGAGCCCCGTCCCCACCGGGACCGCCATCCACTTGTGGGGGTCGACGGCGAAGGAATCGTAGGTGCCGGGGTCGCCGTAGCGCGCGCGGACCCGGTCATCCAGGAGCCCCCAGCCGCCGTAGGCGCCATCCACGTGGAACCAGACGTCGCGTGCGTGGGCGATCTCGGCCATCGGTCCGAGCGGATCCACGATCCCGGTGTTCACGTCCCCGGCGTTCCCGACCACGGCGACCGGCGTCCGGCCGGCGGCACGGTCCTCGTCCAGCGCCGCCTCGAGGGCGCGCAGGTCCATCCGCCGCTCGCGGTCGAGCGGGATCTCCCGCACGTTCGCCCGGCCGAGCCCGAGCGTCCCGAGCGCCCGACCCACGACGTGATGCGTCTCCGAGGTGACGTAGACGCGCGGGGCGGGGATCGCGGCCACACCATCGCGCGACGGATCGATCCCCAGCCGCTCGCCCGCGTGCTGCCGGGCCGCACCGAGGCCGACGAGGTTCGCGGTCGCCCCTCCGGAGGTGAAGGTCCCCACGACGGAGCGCGGGAAGCCGAGCAGATCGCGCAGCCACTCCACGGCGAGCGAATCGAGGTGGTTCGCCGGGTGGACCCACCAGCGCTGCGGCGCCGCGATCGAGGCGACGAGACCGGCGACGGCGGGGACCACGGAGGGGCCGGTGGTCACCCAGCCGAGGAAGCCGGGATGGCCGACGCGCAGGCCGTTGGGGATGACGACATCGCGCAGGGTGGCGAGGACCGCCTCGCGACCCGCCCCCTCCTCCGGGAGCGGCTCGTCCAGGGCCGGGAGCCAGGCCGATCGTCGCGGCGCACCGTCCGGGCCGCTGTAGCGGAGGAAGGCATCGAGCGCGGGGAGGACAGCCTCCGCGGCTCCGGTGAGATCGTCGGCGGAGGCGAGCTCCGCGCGCGGGGCGGCGATGCGGGTCGGATCGTCCATG
>JAFMJV010000061.1 GCA_017853275.1 Chloroflexota bacterium | reverse complement strand
CCTCCACGGGATCACCCTCGTGGGGCTCCGCTTCTCGAACATCCTCGACGAGACGGACTACCGCCGCTCCGGCTCCTGGCAGGAGGACCCGCGGGCGCGCTGGTGGAACGCGTGGTCGTATATCGACCACCGCGACGTCGCCTCCGCCTGCCTCGCCGCGCTCCGTGCCCCGCTCACCGGCGCCCACGAGATCACGATCGCCGCGGCGGATACCGCCATGGAGCGTCCGTCGGCAGAGCTCGTCCGGGAGGTCTTCCCGGGGACGGAGCTGGCACCGGGGACCGGCCCCCACGAGACGCTCCTCTCGATCGAACGGGCGCAGCGGCTCCTCGGCTGGACGCCGCGCCACTCGTGGCGGGACGAGCGGGCCTGATCCGCCCGCCGCGACCTCAGGGGAGGTCGAGGACGACCCGGACCGTCTCGTCCATCGGCTCGCCGGCGACGCGGAAGCCGAGCCGGCCGGCGAGGCGGATCATCGGGCCGTTCGTGGCGAGGATCTCCGCCACCACGCGCCGGACCCCCTCCGCGCGGGCCACCGCGACGAGCCGGGCGAGGAGCTCGGAGCCGAGCCCGCGGCCCTGCCAGGCGTCGCTCACGAGGACCGCGAACTCCGCGCTCGTCCCGTCCCGGAGGCGTGAGAGCCGGCCGACCCCCGCGATCCGCGGCTCGCCGCTCACCGGGTCCCGGTGCTCTGCCACGAGGGCGAGCTCCCGGTCGTAGTCCGTGAAGCAGACGCGGATCAGCCGCTCGTGGGCGATCCGGCGGTCGAGCCCGAGGTCCTCGAAGTAGCGCTGGTAGATCGTCCGCTCGGAGAGCGTGCGGTGGAAGGCGACGAGGAGCGTCTCGTCCTCGGGGCGGATCGGGCGGATCGTGAAGGTGTCGCCCTGCCGGTCCGTCCAGCTCCCGCGGTAGGCGATCGGGTAGGGGCGGATCGCCGGCCGCGGCAGCTCCGCCTCCGGGATCGACGCCGGGTGGAGGATGACCCGCGCATCCAGGGCGAGGATCCGGTCCGCCGAGGCGAGGAGCGGGTTGATCTCGATCTCCGCGATCTCCGGCAGCTCCACCACGAGCTCGGAGAAGCGGACGAGGAGCGCCTCGAGCGCATCCCGGTCCACCGCGGCATGGCCGCGCACGCCCGCGAGCGCCTCGTGGACCCGCGTCCGCTCCATCAGCCGCCGGGCGAGGGTGGTGGTCAGGGGCGGCAGGCCGAGCGCGCGGTCGCGGAAGACCTCCACGAGCGAGCCACCGAGGCCGAAGAGGAGGACCGGGCCGAACTGCGCATCCACGGACGAGCCCACGATCAGCTCCGTCCCCGCCCAGTCGATCATCGGCTGGACGGAGATCCCGGCCACGTGCCCCGGCCCCCGGCGCTCCTCCACGCTGCGCACGATCCCCGCGTACGCCGCGCGGACCGCGTCCGCGTCCGGGAGGTTGAGCCGGACCCCGCCGACATCCGTCTTGTGGGTGATCGTGTGGGAGAGGAGCTTCAGGACCACCGGGTAGCCGATCGCCGCGGCCGCCGCCACGGCCTCGTCCGGGGAGCGTGCCACGCGCGTCTCCGTGACGGGGATCCCGTAGGCGTCCAGGAGCCGCTTCGCCTCGGCCTCGTCCAGGATCGTCCGTCCCGCCACACGCGCCGCGTGGACGAGAGCGCGCGCCTCGTCGCGCCGCACGACCCGGTCCGCATCCTCGGGCAGGGTCGGGGTCTCGTAGAGCGCGGCGAGGTCCTGCTGCCAGGTCCAGAGCTCGGTGAACATCCGCGCCGCGCTGTCCGGGTAGGGGAAGTGGGCGACCCCTGCCTCGCGCAGGATCGTCGCGCCGGCCTCCACGTCCAGGCCACCCATCCAGCTCGCGTAGACCGGCTTCCCCAGCCCGCGCGCGAAGGGGACGAGCTGCTGCGCGGTCCGCGTGGGATCGGTCATCGCCTGGGGGGTGAGGATGACGAGGAGGCCGTCGCTCGCGGGGTCCCGCGCCGCGATATCGAGCGCTGCCGCGTACCGCTCCGGCGGGGCGTCGCCGATGATGTCGATCGGGTTCGCGTGGGACCAGGTGGGCGGGAGGACCTCGCTGAGCGCCGCGATCGTCTCCGGCGTGAGCGGCGTGAGGCGCGCCCCACCCCCCACGAGCGCATCCGTGGCGAGGACCCCCGGCCCGCCCGCGTTCGTGACCACGGTGAGGTTCGGTCCCTTCGGGCGGGGCTGCTTGCCGAGCACCTCCGCGAGGTAGAAGAGGTCCGAGATCCGCTCCGCGCGGAGGACGCCCGCGCGCCGGAAGGCGGCGTCCAGGACCTCGTCCGAGCCCGCGAGCGAGCCGGTATGCGAGGCCGCCGCGCGCGCCGCCTCCGCGGTCCGCCCCGGCTTCATCACGATGATCGGCTTCGTGAGCGCGACCTCGCGGGCGGCGGAGAGGAAGCTCCGCGCGTCGCCCACGGTCTCCATGTAGATGACGATCGCGGCCGTCTCCCGGTCGTTCCCGAGATGGTCGATGAGGTCGCCCCAGCCCACGTCCGCCATCGAGCCGAGCGAGACGATCGCGGAGAAGCCGACCTTCTCCCGGAGCGCCCAGTCGAGGACCGCGGTGACGAGCGCGCCGGACTGGCTGATGAAGGCGACCCGGCCGCGTGGTGCCATCGCTGTCGCGAAGGTCGCGTTCAGCCCGCTCACCGGGCTCATCACGCCGAGGCAGTTCGGGCCGATGAGGCGGATCCCGTTCCGGCGGGCGGCCTCGGCGGCGGCGGCCTCCAGGGCAGCACCCTCCGCGCCGGTCTCCTTGAAGCCCGCCGAGATGACGATCACGGCGCCGATCCCCGCCGCGCCGCAGGCGTCGATGAGCGCCGGCACGGTGGACGGCGGCGTGACGATGACCGCGAGGTCGACCGGCTCCGGGATCGCATCCACGGAGGGGACCGTGGCGATCCCGAGGACGCTCCGGCGGTTCGGGTTCACCGGGTAGACGGTGCCGCCGAAGGGGCTCGCGATGAGGTTCGTGAGGATCGTCCGGCCCACGCTCCCCGGCTTGTCCGTGGCGCCGATGAGGGCGACCGCGCGCGGTGCGAAGAAGGCCCCGAGCGTCCGCCGGCCGGCACGCAGGACATCGCTCGCGGGCTCCGCGCGCGCGGCGGCAGGGTGGATCCGGGCGGTCGCCGGCGCAGCGCCGGGCAGGTCGGGTGTCGTCTCCATCGGGATGGATGCTATCGCCCGGGCGCACGAGGGGTCCCCCGGCCGACCGGACCCTCCCCGGGGGGCGATCGGCCCGATCCCGCGCCCTCCGCGCCATCCGGGGGAGGGGCTGCGACGATGTGAAACCGATGCAAGCCTCCGCACCGCCGACCACTGCCCCCCGTCCCTCCCGCCGCGCCGCCTTCCTCGCGGGGATCGTGGCCGCCTGCGCGGCTCTCGCGGCCGGCGAGCTCGCCGGTGCCCTCGTCCCCGGCGCCTCCTCGCTCGTCATCGCGATCGGTGACCTCGTCATCGCGCTCCAGCCGCCCGGGGCCAAGGAGCTCGTCGTCGCCCTCTTCGGGACCTGGGACAAGCTCGCCCTGGAGATCGGGATCGCCCTCGCCGCGGCGCTCATCGCGGGCGGGCTCGGGATCCTCGGCCTCCGCCGCCCGGTGGCCGCTGCCGCGGGCTTCCTCATCGCGGGTGCCGTGGGCTTCCTCGCCGCGCTCCGCCAGCCGCTTACCGAGCCCGTCCCGGCGCTCATCGTCTCGCTCATCGCGATCGTCACGGGGATCGCCGTCCTCCGCCTCCTGCTCGCCCTCGTCCGCCCCCGGACGCGCCCGGCGGAGGAGACGGCCGCCGCCGCGATGCCCGACTGGGAGCGCCGCCGCTTCCTCCTCGCCTCCGGTGGCGCGCTCGCGGCCTCCGCGGTCGCCGCCGGCGTGGGACGCTCGCTCCTCGCCCGGCCCGCGGTCCTCCCCCCGAGCGCACCGGGCCTCCCGCCCGCCGTCGCCGAGGCGCTCCCGCCGGGTGCCGCGCTGGAGGTCCCGGGGATCACCCCGATCGTCGTCCCGACCGCGGACTTCTACCGCATCGATACCGCGCTCATCAGCCCCCGGGTGGACCCCGCCACCTGGACCCTGCGGATCCACGGGATGGTGGAGCGCGAGGTGACCCTCACCCTGGACGACCTCGTCGCGATGCCCGCCTTCGACCAGCACGTGACGATCGCCTGCGTCTCCAACGAGGTCGGTGGCCGGCTCGTGGGGAATGCCCGCTGGACGGGCGTGGACCTCCGCGAGGTCCTCGCGATGGCCGGCGTCCGTCCGGAGGCGACGCAGCTCGTGGGGCGCTCAGTGGACCGCTGGACCGCGGGCTTTCCCACCGCCTGGGCGATGGACCCGGCGCGCCGCCCGATGATCGCGCTGGGGATGAACGGCGAGCCGCTCCCCCAGGACCACGGCTACCCGGCGCGCCTCATCATCCCCGGCCTCTACGGCTACGTCTCGGCCACGAAGTGGCTCTCCGAGATCGAGCTCACGACGCTCGAGGCCTTCGACGGCTACTGGGTCCCGCTCGGCTGGGCGAAGGAGGCGCCGATCCTCACCCAGGCGCGGATCGACCTTCCCCGCCGCGGCGAGACCGTCCCTGCCGGGACCGTGGCGATCGCCGGGGTCGCCTGGGCGCCGGACCGCGGGATCAGCGCCGTCGAGGTCCGGGTGGACGACGGCCCGTGGCTCCCCGCCGTGATCTCCGAGCCGATCTCCCGCGCCACCTGGGTCCAGTGGCACCTCCCGTGGGAGGCGGCGCAGGGGGAGCACACGATCGCCGTCCGGGCCACGGATGGCGAGGGCGTCGTCCAGACCGACGAGCAGACGCCCCCGGCCCCGGACGGGGCGCGCGGCCACCACGAGGTGCGCGTCAGCGTCGCCTGACGGGTGACCGGCCGCGCCCGCCGGCGGGACGCGTCGGGGGCGATGTCGACCGCTACATCCCGGCGCCGGGCATCCGGAGCGCGAAGGTGTGCACCAGGCCGCCGTTCCCGTCCACGGTCGTGACGAGCTCGCCCGAGGCGCCGGCCCAGGCCCCGGTCCCACCGATGACCGCCCGCGTCACCGCGAGATCGGCCGCCGTCGGCAGGGCGGTCTCCTCGGGGTGGAGGTCGGCGACGAGGATCGTCGATCCATCGGCGAGCTGCACCGAGATGAGGCCGGCGACCATCCACACGGAGGTGCCGTCGTCCGCGGGGCTGAGCGATGTCACGTATCCATACCCCGTGCCCGCGGGCTCCCCTGCGTCCGAGGTGAAGGGGAGCACCCAGGAGCGCTGATCGCCGATCGACGGGCCGGGCTCCCCGCGGTCGAGGGTCACGACCTCGGGCAGGGCGGAGCGCAGGACGAGCGTGCGCTCCACCTCGCCCACCGGATCGGCGAAGTAGACGCTCCGGGAGACGATCGTGCCGTCATCGCGCCGCTCGCCGGTCCACGCTCCCCGCGCACCGGCAAGACGACCCGTCCCACCGACGATCACGCTGTTCACCGGTCCCGCGATCCCGCCCGTGGCGGTGACCGTCTGCGCGCGGATGGAGACCTCCAGGTCGCCATCCACCACCGCCAACGAGTAGCCCACCACGTCGACCGGGCCGCCGTCCTCTCGCGGCCCGCTGACCACCACGTGCGCGCCGCGGGACTCGACCGTGCGGCCATCATCGGTGCTGCCGATGCTGTGGAACACACGGAAGTCCCCGGCCCCGGTCTTGCCATCACCGGAGGTTTCCGCGATCGACCAGTCGGTCGCGGTCATCGTCATCAGCAGCGTGCGTGCGGGATCCACCGTGCCCGCGGTCCGGAACGAGAGCGTGTGGGTCCACGAGCCATCCTCGGCGCGGACGCTGTCGATCTCGCCCTTCGCGCCGCCGAAGAGGCCGGTGCCGCCGATGATCGCGTTGGCGAGCGTGATCCCCGGCTCGATCTCGCCCAGCGGCGTCGTCACGGGGACGATCCCGCCCAGGGCGATCGCGTCCCCGTCGCCCAGGTCGATCACCGACGTCCCGATGCGCACCTCGCGGAACGGCCCCTCCGTGGGGAGGACGACGACCTGGTGGTCGCCGACGATCGTGCCCGTCCGGCCGTCGGCGGTGGTGACCGGCGCGACCCACGTGTAGAGGTCACCCGCGCTCGCCCCGCCGTCGCCGTCGAGATCGTGGAATGCGACCTCGAAGGGCTCCTGGTGGAGGACGAGCGTGACGTCGTCCTCCGCGTGCGCGGCGGCGGGGAGAAGGAGCGCAGCGCCGAGGAGGGCGGTCGTGAGGGTGGTGCGCACGGACGGGTGCATCGCGGGTGGTCTCCCTTCCTGGACGGTCGCGCGTGAAGGCCCGGCTTCGGGCGACGGTGACCCTCGATCCATCATCGCGGTCCACCCCGGGGGCGAACGGCACGATGTACGGGTCACACGACAGCGGCTCGCCGATCAGGCGCTCGGCGCGGCGGCCGCGGGACCGCTCAGGTCGACCGGGACCGATCCGGTCACCACCGTGCCGCCCGCCGTGCGGGCACGATCCCAGCGCGCGAAGAGCTCGTCGAAGGTGCGCGTCCCCATGCCGGGCGCCGGATCGCCCTCCCAGCCCGAGCCGTCATCCTCGACCCGGACGATCAGGGCGGCGAGCGTCCCGGGGCTGCCCGCCGTCTCGTCCGTCCAGCCGATCCGGATCGTGACCGTGCGGGCGTCGCCATGACGGATCGCGTTGTTCGTCGCTTCCGCGACGATCTCCGCCACGGCCTCGTCCGCGTCGGGATCCATGTCCAGCGCCTCGGCCACCCCGGGCGCCAGGACGGCATCGATCGTGCGCAGGTCGGACCAGGTCGCCGCCAACGCATCCAGGCAGGCGCGGGTCCGTCCCCGATCGGGCTCCGTCGCCGCGAGGAGCCCGATCGCCGATCCGATCGCGGCCCGCACCTCCTCGAGGTCCGCCTCGCTCGGCTCTGCGCTGGACCGGAGCCGGATCGCGGCGGCATGGAGCTCCCCCTGGAGCCGTCCATGGAGAAGGCGGGCAAGGCGGCGCCGCGCCGTCCGGTCGCGCCGGCGCAGGAGCCCGGTCGCGAGCTCCAGGCGCGCCACGACCTCCCCGAGCTCCCGCTCGCTCTCCGCGCGACGGATCTCGACGAGGGATGCGACCGCGATCGCCGCTCCAAGCCCGGCGAAGGAGATCGTCCCGGCGATCCCGATCGCCGGTGGGGTGCGGATCCCCGCCCACGCGACGAGCGGGAGGCCGATCGCGGCGATCGCGCCGTGGATCGCGGCGAGCAGCGCCACCCCCACCGGGCTCGGGAGGACGACCCCTGCCGTGAGCCGCCGCACGCTCACGAAGACGGCCAATGGCAGGGCGATCGCGAGGCCCAGGTAGAGGGCCGCCTCCCCGGGGGTGAGCTCCCGGATGGCGGACGGCAGCGCGATGAGGAAGACCACCGCCGCGCTCAGCCGGGGGTGGATCCCGTCCGCGAGCGCGAACCGCTGCGGGAAGGGGACGCGGCCGGCCGGCCGTTCACCGGAGGTCCCGGGCAGGGGGCCGAGCGGGTCCGGGAGGTCGTCCGCCGCCAACCGCCGGCCGAGCGGGCGGACCTCGTCGTCGATGAGCCGCTCGAGCGCCTCGACCGCTTCTCCGGTCCGCATGGCCTCGGGACCCTGGGCGATCGCGACGTCGAGGGCACGGAGCGCAGGATCGATCGCCGCCCGGGCGCCTGCCGCGAGCTCCGCGTAGGTCCGCTCGATCCCCGTCCGCAGCGAGCGCTCCATCGCCACGAGCCGCGACCGCTCCTGCTCGAGGGCGCCGACGACGTCGCGGTGGATCTCGTACCGGCCCGCGGCATCCCCGAGGAGCACGAGGATGGCGACGTTCGAGGCCACGGAGGTGAGGCGCTCGAGAAGGGATGGGTCCGACACGATCCCGAGCGCGGCGGCGGCGAGGCCGAGCGAGAGCGCCCGCGTCGCGGCCGCGATGGTGTAGCCCACGACGACGGCGATGAGCGAGGGCCGCGCAGCACGGCGGATCAGCGCGCGGACGACCCCGAAGACGACGAGGAAGGCGACGGCCGAGAGGAGCGACGCCGCGACCCACCCGAGCGGCGGGCCGCCGAAGACCCGGGCGTCATGGACGAGCTGCTTGGCGGTCGTGAAGGCGATGAGGCCGGCGGCGACCCACCACGAGTAGGCGCCCCGCCGGGCAAGGGGTGCGAGCCGTGCCCGCACGAGGTCCAGGGCCTCCGTGCCCCAGCGGCTCCCGGCCGGCCGAGTGACCGATCGCCGGGGAGCGTTCACGCGGGGCTCTGCTCCGGCCCGTCGGGGACGGGCCGCCCCCCGGCCTCCAGGAAGCGCCGGGCCGCCTCGACCCGGGCGTTCCCCTCCGATCCCCCCGGGATCCCGAGCGTCTCGCAGATCCGCTCCAGCGCCTTCTCCACGGCACGGGTCGTGGTGCCGCGCCGCATCGCGATCCGCGCGTTCGTATACCCGGACGCGACGAGCCGGAGGACATCGAGCTGGGAGCGGGTGAGGGAGGCGAGCGGGCGGCCGGGGTCACGGTCGTGCCGCATCCCGGCCTCGACCGTGCCGCGCATCGCCGCGTCGAGCGTGCGCGCGAGGAGATCGAGATCGCGGACATTCGACTTGCGGAGGTAGGCGACCCCGGGCGGGAGCTCCTTCTCGGTCCGGCCGGCGAAGCGCGGGTCGGGCAGGTCGGTGAGGAAGACGATCGCCGCGCCTGTCCCGAGCGAGACGAGGGCATCAGCGAGGGCGAACCCGTCCGGCCCCGGACCGAGGTCCACGTCCATGAGGACCCCGTCCGGGTCCAGGAGGCCGAAGGCACGCCGCGCGTCCGGGGCGGAGGCGGCCGTGGCCACGGCGAAGCCGTGTGCCTCCAGCGACCGCCCGAGCGCATCTCGGAGGAGCGGCTCGTCCTCCACGACGAGGACGGAGCGCCGGTACGGAGCGGGAGGCGACGGCGGTCGCCCCGTCGCGGGATCCTCTGTCATCGGCCGGCTTCCTCCGCTCGGTCCCCGGGCGGGCGGGACACCGTCCTCCCGAACGCCGGAGCTGCCTCACCATAGCGCAGCGATCCAGGCCCGGACTCCGAAGATGTCGTGTCAACCGAACTTCCGGACGGATCGGTCTGCGACCGTCGCCTAGTCTTCCCCCGGCGGTGCCGGCCGACCTCCCGCGCTCCGTCCCGAATCGAAAGGACTGGTCGCCGATGCGTCGAACCCTGACCGCGATCCTGCTCTCGATCCTGGCGACCGCTGCGCTCGGCGGATGCGCGAGCCCCGCAGCGAACGCCCCGGGAGAGGCGAAGGAGAACTCGATCATCGTCCCGAAGGCAGAGGACGGCTCGAAGTGACCGCGAGGTCCGAGGCGGAGGTCCTGGCGCCGGCCGGGGCCGGTCGTCACCGCCGGATCGAGCCGATGGGCGGTCCGGCACCCCATCCGGCGGCGTCGGTGCGCTGATCCCGATGCCCGTCCCGCGCTCGCCTCGCCCGCGCTCGATCGCCCGTCTCCGGCGCGGGTCGGACGGATCGCCTCCTCCCCGCATCCCGGGTCGGGCGCTCGTCTCGATCGTGCTGGCGCTCCTCGTCGCGATCGCGCCCATGGCCTGCGCCCCCGCGACCGCACCGGTGGACGGCGAGCTGCGCCTGTCGCTCATCGTGGGGCTCCGCCGCGACGACGCCGGTCTCGCCGCAGACGTCCTGCGGCGCAGCACGCCGAGCGATCCGCTCTACCGGCAGTGGCTGACGCCCGCGGAGATCGCCGAGCGGTACGGCGCACCGGCGGCCGACGCGGAGGCGGCGCTCGCCACGCTGCGGGCAGCCGGCTTCACCGGTGCGCTCGACCCGACCGGTGGCCTGCTCGTGGGCGAGATGCGGGCAGCGGACGCCGCCGCCTTCTTCGGCCGGGCGATCGTCCGGGTCGCGTATGGCAAGGCAGGAGAGCTCGCGATGCCCGCCGAGCGGCCCGCCATCCCGGCGGCGCTCGGTGAGGTCGCGACCGAGGTCGTGGGGCTCGTCCACGGGCTCGACCGGGATACCACGACGAGCGTCCCGGCCCCCGCCGAGCCGCTCCCCTCCGACCCTCCCTGCCCGCCGGTCCAGGGGCTGGGACCGCTCTACGCACAGCACTACGGGGCGTTGCCGCTCTGGGAAGCCGGCGCGACCGGCCAGGGGGTCCGCATCGCGATGCTCCAGGTGGCGCCCACCTCTCAGCAGGCGCTGCGTGCCTTCGCGGCCTGCCGCCCGCGGGTCCGCGTCGCGCCCGTGACCGTCACGGCCGTGGACGGATCGAGCCCGGAGGCGTTCTCCGAGCGGGCCGCGGAATCCACGCTGGACATCATCGCGGCCTCGCTGATGGCACCCGGCCTCGCGGGGATCGACATCTACCAGGTGAACGGCTTCGCCCCGGTCGCGATCGGCCTCGCCGCGATCCTCGCCCAGGCGGAGACGCCGGCCGGGCTGCCGGCGATCGTCTCGCTCAGCCTCGGCTTCTGCGAGCCGGAGGTCACGGACGCGGAGATCGCGGTGGGCGAGCGGGTCCTGATGGGGCTGGCGGCGATGGGCACGAGCGTCCTCGCATCGAGCGGTGACTTCGGCTCCTCGGCCTGCGCTCCCTCGGACCTCGCCGAGTCCGTCCAGTACCCGGCATCGTCCCCGTGGGTCGTGGGGGTCGGCGGCACGAGCTTCGTCATCAGCGGGGGTGAGATCACGGACGAGGTCGCCTGGTCGCAGGACGGCTACGGTGGTGGCGGCGGCCGGACGAGCCGGATCCCGCGGCCCTCCTGGCAGGCGGGCATCCCGATCGAGGGTGGGCGCATCGTCCCCGATGTCGCCTTCCTTGCCGACCCGGAGACGATCGGGCCGATCCCGCTCTGCGACACGTCGGGCGCCTGTGCCTGGTCGGTCAACGCCGGGACGTCGGCCACCGCCCCCGGTGTCGCCGGCGGCATCGCCCTGATCCTGTCGTCTGCCGCGGGGGGCGACCCGGGCTTCCGGCTCGGCGCGCTGGCTCCGGCGCTCTACGGCATGGCCCGGAACCTGGCGCAGGAGGCGGCAGGGACGGTGGGGTACACGGATATCGTGTCGGGGACGAACGACGTCCACGAGATCGGCTGCTGTGATGCCGCGCCGGGGTTCGACGCGGTGACCGGGTGGGGCGTCCTGAAGTTCTCGGAGGTCGCGCAGCGGCTCGGCGCATTCCTCGCCCGCGATCGCCCGTCCTGACGCGGGTCGTCCCGATCCGGCACGGATGTCGTGTGAGCCGAACAGCCGGGGCGGCCACGGTGGGACCGTCCGCTAGCCTCGTCCGAACGGCGCCGGGATGAGCTCGGCGTCCCGGACAGCCATGAAGGGGACCAGGAAGATGCGCCGGATCCTGACCGTGGTCCTGCTCTCCATCCTCGCCCTGGCCGCCGTCACCGGTTGCGCGAGCCCGGCGACGGACCTCCCGGGCGCGGCCCAGGAGAACAGGAAGTAGGGGTCGTCACCCTTCCGATCCCCTCCCACCTCGAAGGAGGACTCCCCGGATGCGCCG
>JAFMJV010000117.1 GCA_017853275.1 Chloroflexota bacterium | reverse complement strand
CTCGTCCTGGCCGCGCTCATCGCGCCGGGCGGGGTGGCTGCGAAGAAGCCGGTCCTCTACCTGCCGGACCTCGCGATGGAGCCGCCGGTCTGGTCCTTCCCGGGTGACAACGACGTGAAGAACGGGGAGACGCCGCCGGTCTGCGGGACGCCGGCGGGCGGCTGGGTGGTCACCGCCTGGGACGAGCCCTGCCCGGCGGAGACCGCGGGGGATCGCTGGCTCCGCTTCGGGTCCTTCCTCATCAACCTGGGCTCCGGCCCGCTCCGGCTTGACGCGTCCCGGCCGGACGAGGAGACGGAGGTGATGACCGCGATCCAGAAGGTGAAGCGCTCGGACGGCCGCTGGGTGACCGCGGCGAGCGGGGCGACCGCGCGCTGGGCGGAGGAGCAGGACAGCCACCCGCACTGGCACACCGATTCGATGGAGCGCTACCGCCTCTTCCCCGCCGCCGCCTCGGGCGCCACGCCGCTGGGGAGCAAGCAGGGCTTCTGCTTCTTCGACGGCACCAAGGTGCGGCCGCGCTGGACGCTCCGCTCACCGTCCGGTCCCGCCTTCGGCTTCTTCTCCTGCCAGGGATACGCCTTCACCCGGAGCGCGGCGATGCAGATCCTGAAGATGACCGTGGGGATGTCCCGCGGCTGGGGCGATCTCTACCCCTGGAACTACGCCGGCCAGCGGATCGACATCTCCACCCTCGCGGACGGCGAGTACCTCCTCTGCCTCACCGCCGATCCGCTCGATGTCGTCCTGGAGAAGAACGAGACGAACAACGAATCGTGGTCGCGGATCGTCATCACGACGATCGCCGACCCATACGCCGTGGGGGTCGAGGTCCTCGGCTCCGGCCGCGGTCCCTGCCAGGACGAGCTCCCCTACGCGATCGCCCCGCTCGGGGCCGGATCCGTGGCGGCGGAGCAGGCGCGGGCGCGGCGGGCGAGCGGCACGGAGGACGGCCACACCGGCCACGACCACTAGCCGCGGCGGCGGACCCGGGGCGGGCTAGTCCCCGCGGTGGGCGCCGGACCGGATCGTGAAGCCGTCCGCGGCGCCGGATGGCGGCAGCTCCCCGAGCTCGACCGAGCGGACCCACGCCGCCGGCGGTCCCGCATGGAGCGCCGTGATCAGCTCGTCGATCGCCGCGGCCGGACCTTCCGCCTCCAGAAGGACCGACCCATCCTCGGCGTTCCGTACCCAGCCCGCCAGGCCGAGCCGGTTCCCGGTCCGCTCCACGAAGCGCCGGAACCCGACCCCCTGGACGACCCCCCGGACGGTGGCGGCGATCCGGCGCCGGGCCGGCGGGGTGCTCACGCGGCGCGCGCCGCGCGGGGCCAGGAGAGGACGAGGTGGTCGAGGAGGAGCTCCGGGCCGGCGTAGGCCGCGATCGCGCCGGCGAGCGCATCGAGCCGCTCCACGAAGCGGAGGAGATCGGCGGGATCGATCGTCCGGGCGGCGGCCTCCAGCTCCTCGAGGAGATCGACGTGATGGATCGAGCGGCGCCCGCCACGACCGGCGAGGAGGAGGTCGCGCGCGATGCTTCGCCAGGTGTCGATGACCCGGAGCACGGCGCGGCGCCGCTCGGCGGGCTGTGGCCGGCGCGGTCCGGTGCCCCTGGTGGCGCGTCCACCGCGCGCCGGGCGGGCAGGGGCCTCCGCGGCCTCGGCATCCGCCGCGCCCGGATCACCGGCCGCGGGCTCCCCACGGAGGATCGCGTCCAGCGCGGCCCCGTCCGCCATCAGTCCGGCCACCGCGCCGAGGCGCGCGGCACGGGTCGCCCCGGTGAGATCGAGCAGGGAGCGGGCGAGGCGACCGGAGACGATCGCGCTCTCGGGGTCCGCGGCGAGCGCGGCCGCGAGCCCCGGCAGGCCCTCGGAGGCGACGGCGGCGGCGCGGGCACGCGGCGGGTCGGCGATCCCGCGCTCCACGAGGAGCGCCTCGATCTCGGCGGGCGCGACCCGCCCGAGCCGGATCCGCATGCAGCGGCTGGCGACGGTGGGGAGGATCGGGCCGGGCTCGTCCGCGCACAGGACGATGCACGCGGCGCCGGAGGGCTCCTCGAGGGTCTTGAGGAGCGCGTTCTGCGCGTCCTCGTTCATCCGGTGGGCAGCGCTCACGATCGCGACCCGGATCCTCCCCTCCAGGGGGAGGAGGACGAGATCGGAGATGAGCGCCGTCACCTGGGGGAGCCGGACCTGGTCCCCGGCACCGTCCGGCGCGATCCGGTGGAGGTCCGGGTGGATCCCCATCTCCACGCGCCGGCAGGCGCTGCACGCGCGGCAGGGGCGCTCCGCCGGGTCCGCTGCAGCGCAGAGGAGCCCGGCGGCGAGGTCGAGGGCGAGGGTCGTCTTGCCGCTCCCCCGCGGCCCCGTGATGAGGATCGCGTGGGGCGGGGCGGGGGCCCGGATCGCGCGCTCGACCGCGGCGAGCGCGGCCGGGTGACCGCGCGTCCGCAGCCGGTCGCCCGGGCCGCCCGTGATCAGCCCTCCGTGGCCTTCGTCGTCCGGCGGCGGGTCGCGGGCTTCGCCTCGGCGGCCGGAGCCTCCGGTGCGGCGTCCGCGGCCTTCGTCGTCCGGCGGCGGGT